>MFNE01000010.1:41598-100365 GCA_001783695.1 Candidatus Lambdaproteobacteria bacterium RIFOXYD2_FULL_50_16 | reverse complement strand
AAACAGCGCCAAGGCCCTGGCGGCCCATTCCCCTCCAGAATTAGGTTTTTGTTCGTCCCCAACGGTTACCCCAGTGGTACGAAGTCCAATCAAGGGATCAAACTCACTGCCAACGGGGGCGGTTTTGTTGGCCCGAAATTCGTGAATCGCTATCAGATCCGTGCGCCAAGAGCCTTGATCTAGGCTTAACATACTAGCGATAACCGGGATACGAGCATCCTCTAAATCCACCATGCCCATCTCCCGATTGTCCCTAGGGTTGGCCATGTCGTTGATTTGGGAAGCGTCAGACTGGCCCCAGGCGATTACTTGGCGCCCCATTTTGATCGAAAAACCGGCACCTAATTCCCCTTCTAGGTAGGTATCACGAAGTTCGACCTCCTGCTGATAGGCATCTAGGACCTCTTGAGTATAAAGATCGGTCCCGTTTATCCCATAAGCCCCGTCATAAAAGGCGTTGCCATTAATCCGGGTGCGCCAGGAGTCCGAAAACTTATAGTCAAAGGTTAAGTTTAGAGTTTCCCGAAGTTTGCTCAAAGGCTTTTCAGGGTCTTGTTTTTCGTAGGAATAGCCAAAGTCGGTCTTAGCAAACCCGTAAAAATCCCAGGCCTTTGGGAGATCAGCTTCTGCCTCTGGTTCCGCAGAGGTGGCTTCGGTGGGGGCTTCGGGGCTGGCGATATTCATATCAAAACCCTCGTCGAATCCCCCTTGAGCTAGGGCCAGTCCGCTCCAGCTTAGGCCTAAGAGCAAAGCTAAAAAACCAGATTTCATTTATAACCCCTTTTCCATGCGGCTGGTGGTAAAGGTGTTATCGTCAACGCCTTGATTATACACGGTATTGTCAAAAGACAAAACAGTGGAATGTTCCTTTTGATCCCCAGCATAGGTGCTCATCTCTAATTTGCCCACCGTCCAAATGCCTTGGATCTGCTTAATATCACTTGCCTTTAGTACCTTAATCTTGTTGCCCTTTTTAACCCACACCTTGCCTTGAACTACCACAAAGTTGTCCTTGCGGATCCAAACTAATCGTTTGGTATATCCGGTGTCTTTAATCACCTCTTCGGCAATGTCTTTTCTCGGCATAGAACCAATCACCCAACAGTCTTGGCCGTCGATCATATCCGAATCTTTCACCATCTGGTATTCCCACTCACCCACTTTGAGCCCGTTCATATCATGGTAGGTGAAGTCGGTACCCATAAAGCTATCTTTTTTATTGGAGCTGGCGATGCGTTTTACTTTGCGCAACGCGGGCAGGTAAAGCCAGTTGTCGTCTTCCTTAGCTTCGTCTTCATAATCAAAACCCATGCTGGCGGTGTTTTTTACGTCTGCCGGGCTCAAAAAGAAACTGATCGACTTTTTGTCGTCCCCATAGTCTTTGCGGAAGCTTTTGATCGTGCGGACCCGGGTCTGATTTTTTTTGTCAATCAGGGTCATGGTCATCTCAGCCATGCTGGTCTCGCCGTCGTCTAGTTTGTCGGCCTTATCCACAATTTCTCTGGGGGTTAAGGCCATAGCGGGCAAGGCTAAAGCCACCATACACAAAAGCGAAATAAACTTTTTCATCTGGTTCCTTCTAGGTCAGGTTGATGAGGGTTAGGGCATTCATAATTCAGCCTTGTCTTTTTGCAAAAATATCACGGCTGGTAGCAGGGTCAGGCTGGCAATTAAGGCCACCATTAAAATCACGGCGGCAAAAAAGCCTAAGTGGACGTTGGGGATAAAGGTCGAAAGCATTAAAATAGAAAACCCAAAAAAGAGGATTAAGGTAGTAAAGGTAATCGCCTTTCCGGTCTCGGTGACTGCGGCATGCACCGCCTGCTTTCTGGTAGCGCCAGTAGCGCGGACCTTGATATATCGGCTCATAATATGGATTGTGTCATCCACCGCAATCCCGAAGGTGACCGAGGCGATAATCATGGAGGCGAAGTTGAGGTAAAGCCCCATTAGGCCCATAATCCCCCCGGCTAACACAATCGGGAACAGGCTAGGGATAATCGCCAACAAGCCATATTTTAAAGAGCGCAACAGCACCACAAAACAGATCAAAATCGAAATTAAGGCTAAGAGAAAGCTACGGACAATCCCGTTTAAGATGTAGCTGTCCATGTTGTTGTACAAAACCGGCAGGCCTGTAATGGTGACGTTTAAATCTTTGAAGTCTGTATTAACGACCTCCTGAATATGAGAGACATAAGCCTTCATCTCATTGGTAGGCCGGTTGACCAAGCGCAGGCTAATCCGCATTTCCCGCTCGTCAAAGGTCTTTTGATCCGTCAGGTCTTCGGTAGGGTCCCCGTTGGAGTATAACAGTAGATATTGGGCAGCCAATTCTTGAGAGTCAGGAAGAATGTTCCAGGCCGGGTCATCGCCGTGCATCGCCTGGTTAAACTTCATCAACATATTTAAAAACGAATTGGTTTTACCCGCGCCTTCAGTGGTTTCTAACCAGTTTTGAAGCTCTAAGACCCGCTTCATAAACTGGGGATCGAGCAGCCCCTGTTCTTTCCCAGAGTCCACAATAAATTCTAAATAAAACCCGCCCTTGTAGGTCTCATTGAAATAGTCCAGGTCGGTCCGCATGGGGGCGTCTTTTTTAAAGTAGTCGATAAAGTTGGCGTTCACGCGCACGCTGGAGGCGAAGTACAAGGAAAGTAGAACGATCACCAACCCAGACAGGGCAATCAGTTTGGAATGTTTGAAGTCAAAGTCCGTAATACCGCTGGTCCAACGGGCCACCAAGCCGCCCTCGGCTAATTGCTGGGCCTTGGTTTCTTTGGACTTAGTAAAGCTCATCATCGCAGGCAAGAGCCCCACACTAATCACAAAAGCCACCAGCACCCCAAAAGCCGCAACAATTCCAAATTCGCGCAAAGGTTGCAGTTTGGAGACAGCGATTGATAAAAATCCCAGCCCAGTAGTTAGGGAGGTGTTAAAACAAGGCACAAACAGGTGCTTTACCGCCTCTTTAGAGGCCTCTTTTGAGTCAAGACCTCGCGCCCGGTTGTGATAAAACTCGATCAAAATATGCACCGAGTCGCCAATTCCTACGGCCATCAAAATAATAGGCAAGGTGACGTTAAGCATGTTCATCGCCCAACCCATCGCCCCGATCATCCCCATGGTGGTAATCACCGACCCTACAATCACCAACAAAGGCATAGTAAGCCCGGCAACCGTTCGGAAACTTGAGATTAGAACCACCACGATCAAAAGAAACATCAAAGGCAAGGTTAGCCCTTGATCGGCCATACTGCTCGAAAAGAAGTTTTCTGAAATGTCTGGGTTCCCGGTGAAGTGAAATTTAAAACCCTGTTTTTCAAATCCCTTTTCCTCAATAAAGGCCTTGGTCTGGCGAACTAATTGGACGTGATGATCAATGGTCCCTTTGAGGTAAGTGGCGCGGGCACTGATCATGGCATGGCGGAAGTCAGAGCTGATTAATTGGTCGTGGACCAGGGTTTCCCCTTTCATCAATTCTTCCGCTTTTTTAAGCTCTTCTGGACTCCCCGTAAAATCGCTGGGGTCTTCGGGGAACAGATCAACCACGTCTAGGTTGTCTCCGTTTGACTTGGTCATCTGGTAGGTGGTCAAACTCTGCACCTTGGTCACCGCGCGGACAGGATGGCTCCTTTTTTTGGCAGGCTCCTCCCCGCCAAACTGGGCACCTAAATCGGCATCTGCACTTTGAACAAATTTGGCCTGATTATTGGCCCTGGTACGTTCATCGAAATCGAGATTTGCTAAAAAATCGTGGTTTTCTAAAAAATCGGTAATTTGATAAACCGCCTCGATATAGTCTTTAGTAAAAACGGTTTCCCCTGGTCGGGCTTCGATGCCAATCAGGAAATATTCGCTATCGCCAAAGTGGGATTGGAGTTGATCGTAGTTAGTTAAAGCTGGGTCACCCTCTAAAAACCACATTTCGTTGGAGTTGTCGAAGTAGAGATTTTTCATAGGCAAGACCACTAAAACAGTCAAAACCAATGAAACGGCGATAACTAGCATCCGCCGCTCTACTACCCATTCCGCCCACCAATTAACAAATCGAGTTACCATGGTTTCCTTGATTTTTAAGTTTCCCCTCTTCCAGGGGATTAGAGCATAAACTCCAAAGAAAGTAGAGTTTATGCTCTAGCTTGTCAATCCTCTTCTGGATGACGATCTAAGACCGTTAACAACGCAGGTGAAAGCAATACATCCGCCAAGAAGGCCAAGATCATCGCCAGCCCGGTTAACAACCCAAAATTAAACAGGTTGTTCATTGAGGCAAAGCAGAAAACCCAAAAACCTAAGGTTAAAACAATACTCGAAACCAACATCGCCCGCCCGGCGGTAGCCAAGGTTTGCTCAATCGCGATGCGGCTGCTTTTGGTTTCGCCGTAGTACTTGCGGTAGTTGTGGAAAAAGTGAATGGTGTCGTCCACCGCCAGACCGATTGCAATCGAACCAATCAATAGGGTGAACATATCTAAAGGAATCCCCATCCAACCCATTAAACCTAAAACTAGGATAATTGGACTAAAGTTAGGGATCATAGAAATCAGTCCCACCTTAATTCGACCAATCAACAGGATCATCATCAAGGTGATAACGATCCCGGCAATGGCGTAGCTAGTGACCATCGAATGCATCATAATATCGACCGTGCCCGCAAATAAGCTGATCATCCCGGTGGAGCTGATCTTGGCTTTATCCCCAAAGAGGCGGTTTGCTTCGCTCTCGATGGCCGTAATGGCGGGGATATAGGCCTGAGATTCGAGCCAGGGGGCCTTGGCGGTTAGCCGGGCCTTTGAAAAGACCGAGTCCACTTGGTCCTCTAAATCATCGCTACCTGAATTTTCAAAGAGTAAAAATTCTTGGGCAATCATCGCTTGATCGTCGGGGATCACGTAAAACTTAGGGTCGTTTTCATTGAGTGCTTGGTTGATTTCCTTAAGCATGGTTGCCAAGCCAAAGGCCTTTCCCATCATCGGTTGGGAATCCCCAGGTTGTTGGTAATTTTGGGCGAAGGTTTCTAGCTGGGCCATGGCCTTCATCACCTCGGGGTCGTGAAGTCCGTTTTCTTTGCCCGTATCGATGACCATTTCTAATGAAACGGTGCCCCTTAAATGCTCGTCCATAATCACCGTCTGTTGGCGGATGGGCGAATCGGCGGGAAACCAAATTAAAACGTTATGGGCAAGACGGAGTTTGGTTGTGCCGACCAACGCAGCTAGTACGATTACCGCCGAAAACCCAATCACTAACCAAGGCTTGGAGTTAGCAAAATCGCCGATCCACATCAAAAACCGCTCGGTTAGAGGCAGTTTTTCGTCCTGTTCGTGATAGGCTAGACTTCGCACGGGCATTATCGCCAAGAAGCAGGGGATCATGGTGACCGTTAATATAAAAGCGATCATAACCCCTATGGCAGCAAACATCCCTAAGTCGGCAATGGGCGCCACTTTAGCCGAAGCAAAACTGGCCAAACCGGCCGCCGTGGTTAGACTGGTCATAAAAATTGGCAGGCCTGAATGCTCTAAGGCATCTTTAATTGCTTGCTCTTTGTTCCCTTTGTCCCGGTTGAAATCTTTGTAAAACATAGACATCAAATGCACCGCCGCCCCCACACCCACGGCCAGAAGAAAACTGGGCATAATCTGGGTCGGCAGCTTCATCGGGGTGCCTGTTTGCGCCATCAGGGAGATGGTGTAAACCAGACTTAAAATAACCGTGATCAAGGGTAAAAACATTCCTGAAAACCGGCGAAAGGTCAGACCTAAAAACAAGGCAATCAAGGCCAGCGCCATCAAGGTGAACTTTCGCATATCCTTTTGCATGGACTTCTTTAAAAAGTCCGTTACCACAGGGCTGCCAGTGAACGAAATTTGGAAATCAGCTCCTTGGTATTTGTTTTTAATTTGTTCGACTGCGGCAATAATGGCGCTGTTTTCTTGTTCAGTCAGTGGCAGTCGTTTGGTTTGAACGGTCTCGGTACTAGTGTTGAAACCTTGGGTACTTTCATTTTTGGTTCCAATGCTAGACCAGGCTTCGGTTTTAATGGCGAGTAGGGTGTAAGTCCCTTTTTCATCGATCAGCAGGTTTTGATAAAGTGGGTTCGAAAGCACATAGGTCTTAAGTGCCGTCACTTCCTCTGGGGTTTCGGGTAGGTTTGCTAAGAGGTCTTCGACCAACAGCGCCCCCTCTTGCCCAACAGTTTTGCGCGCATTCACCAAACTATTGACATCCTTGATCGAGGGAACCGTATTTTCGATCTCTTCGTGAAGTTGGGTCAGTTTGGTTAAGAATTCCTTTGAAAAAATATTTTCCGAATGAATCAACAGTACAATCATTTCATCGCGGCCAAACTGGTCGCGGAAGGCTTCGTAGGACAGGATCAAGGGGTCGTCAGGGTGGAAAAAACCCTCGGAAGAAGTGTCCATGGTTAGGTAGCGTAATTGTGAACCCATAAACCCGGTCAACAGCAAAAATAAAACCGCTATCACCCATTTTCGCCGGATGATCAGCTCACCCCAGCGATAAAAGCTTTGATCAATCAGCTTGCGAATACCCATCTTTATTCTCCTAAAAGGTTTTTTTATACACGAGGTTTTTTGGCCTAATTCTAGTCAAATTAACAACCCTACTGCTGCCCTGCCCCCGTAGCCGCCATTACGGCTTTGAGTTTTTTGGCATTAAATTTTTTGTCTAAGGGAAATATACGGAACAACTCTTCTGCGGCTAGTCGAATCTGCTCAATAGGCAGGTCTTGACGCAGGGTTTGAATCCCAAAGATTACCGCTTGAAATAGCATCGCTTGGGCTTCACTTAGTTCAAAGACCTGGGTTAAAAAGTAGCGTCTTTTCTCAGCTATTTCGTTGATAATTTTTCCAATGGCCGGGAATTGGCGGCCTAGCTGGCCAAACTCGTAAATCAATCGGGCAAATTCCTCATCTTTAACCCAGAGGTCAACAAAAAATTCGCCGAACTCTTCAGGCGCGCCCGCCTCAATGCGCTCGACTAACTGGCGGAGCTTTTCGCCAGTGATTTGGGCCAAGAGGGCTCTAACCACCCCCTCTTTAGAGCCAAAATAGTGATGAACCAGCCCATGATTAACTTCCGCCTCTTTGGCTAAAGCACGCACAGAATAGCCTCTATGCCCTTTTAGCAACAATAGCCGTTTGAGTCCTTGTAAGATTTTCTGTTTGCTTCCCATACTCTCTTTAGTCAAGTGACTAACAAGTTAGTCAGCCGACTAATGTTCGGTCAACCCTTTTTTTTGGGGGGGGCAGTTGGTTGCCTTAAACATAAGGCAGGGGGGATGTTGATTTTTGCTTTGTAATTGTCCAGATGTTTTGGTAGTATTACCTTTCAAAAGTTTGCAACTCAAGCCTGGAAGCCCATGTTATCGGTAAAAGCGGTATATGAAAACGGTAGGATTATCCTAAAAGAGCCCGTGGAACTGGTCGATAACACCGAAGTGATCCTCACCTTTTTAGACGGGGACTATCCCTCGGTTGGCGGAAATCTCTCCCAATCTGCCCCGGTGGTGGATCAAGACGAAGAGACCGATGAGGAACGCTTCGAACGCTTGCGGGCGCACAAACGCTTTAAAGCCAAAGGGGATATCACTATTTTAGGCGCCGAAGGTGAAGCCGAGTCGAGCTACCCCTTAAATGACTATTCGGCTGGCGGGTTAAGCTTTTTTGCGGGGCGCATGTTTAATCAGATGGAGATCATCACCGCCCAGATTAAATACGAAGCCGCTGGCGAAATCCTAGAGCTTGATTTTGAAATTCGGGTGATGCGCTGCGTGGATAAAGGGGATCGGTTCATGATCGGTTGTCAGTTTTTAGATGGGGCCGACGAGGAACTCTGGCATACGATTATGGCTTAAGTGGCTGGTCTTAACCTAAAAAAAGCCGCTCCCAGAGGTTGGGAGCGGCTTTTTTTTTTGCCAAAAATCTGGCTTTATCCGATCATTTCAGGATCGAGGCGTAGCCGCTCTACGGGGGTGCCATTTTTAACGTGGGATTCAATAATCTCGTCCACGTCTTTAGCAGTCACCGCTTTGTACCAAGTCCCTTCAGGGTAGCAAACCATAATAGGGCCAGCCATGCAGGGGCCCATGCAACCGGTTGGGGTGACCTTCATCTTGCCCCAAAGGTTTTGCTGGTCCAGGTGTTCAAAGAGGCGTTGGAAGGTTTCACCAGCGCCTAAAGAACCACATGAGCCTTTGGGGTGACCAGGGGGGCGCTGGTTGGTGCAGATAAAAAAGTGGTATTGAGGCTGGGGCATGTCCGGCTCCTTTTGATCCTTTTATGTATATAAAGTTGAATTAAGCCAAACTTTATCCAACCAACCCATTCTTGGCAAGCCCAATTTTTTAAACCACTCAGCCCCCTGGAGTTCGATGTTGGAGGCAAACGGTAGCGCGAAATCGAAAGCTAGCGCCAAGCAAGCAACTAGCCGCCCATTGACCAAAGGGGGCTCGGAGGGCCATAGTGGGGGGGTAACCCTAGCCGCTTACCCATGGAAGACCCCGATAAAATCACTACGCCCAGCCCCCTCGAAGAGGACCAAAGCCAGTATTCCTTAAGGCCCCGGTTTTTTAGGGAATATATTGGGCAAGTGGAGATGAAAGAAAATCTCCAGGTGTTTATCAGCTCTGCCAAGGGCCGGGGACAGTCGCTGGACCATGTTTTGCTACACGGCCCCCCAGGGTTAGGCAAAACCACCATGGCCCACCTAATCGCCAACGAAATGGGCCGCCCGCTCAAGTCCACCTCTGGACCGGTAATCGAAAAACAAGGTGATCTGGCCGCTATCTTAACCAGCCTTGAGCCCGGCCAAGTCCTGTTTATTGATGAGATCCACCGCATGAGTCGAGTGGTGGAGGAAGTTCTTTATTCGGCGATGGAGGATTTTAAGCTGGATATTATGATCGGCCAGGGACCCAGCGCCCGCACCTTAAAGTTAGACCTGCCCCCCTTCACCTTAGTCGGGGCCACTACCCGCACCGGGCTTTTGTCCTCCCCCCTTCGTGAACGGTTCGGCATTCCGCTTCACTTTGGGTTTTATAGCCCAAAAGAGCTTTCCCAAATTATTACTCGTTCGGCAGGTATCTTAGAAACTGAAATTTATGACGACGCCGCTGATCAAATCGGGAGGCGTTCTCGGGGCACTCCCCGAATCGCCAATCGCTTGCTTAAGCGCGCCCGCGACTTTGCCGACCACCGCTCTGGCGGGGTGATTACTGGGCAGATTGTTAATGAAACCTTAGAACGTTTAGGGGTTGATGAAAACGGGCTGGACCGATTGGACCGGCGGATTATTGAGCAAATCATCGAAGGTTATGGCGGGGGACCAGTAGGGATCAATACCATCGCCGCTTCGGTGGGCGAGGAATCGGATACTATAGAAGATGTGGTTGAGCCCTATCTATTGCAGATTGGTTTTTTGCAGCGGACCCCAAGAGGGCGGGTGGTTACCCAAAAGGCGCGTCTGGCCTTGGGCTTTGCTCCCAGCGCGGACCAATTGGGTTTCTAGCTGGGTTGGTTACTAATTAGTTACAATTTTTTACCCTTTGTTGAGGGATTTACTTAAAATTAGTGTTACACTGTCCCTGCACCATCAGACTTTAAGGAGCCCTATGAAAAGCAAATTCACCCTAGCCGCCCTGACCGCCTTTTTGGCGTTGGGCCTAGCCGCTTGTTCTCATTACCGGATGGATCCTGAAAAACAATCCGTGTACATATTAGACAAACTCAAATCCGAACTAAACCTGACCCCCGAACAGGTCACGGCGACCAGCAAAATTAAAGATGAGATTGTTGCCTTCCACAAGGCCAACCATCCTAATCAAGCTGGGCCAATGGCCATGGGTGGGGCTTTGGGCAATGCTGTTAAGGCGGACCAACTCGACAAGACCGCCCTCAAGGCGCAGATGATGGAACATCGCTCTCAAATGCAGGCTAAACATGAAACCCATATGGACTTTATGTTAACCAAACTCGAAGAGTTCCATAAAATCCTAACCCCCGAGCAGCGGATCAAATTAGCCAAGTTGATTGAAGAACACCACAGCAAGGGTGGACCGGGTGGCCGTATGGGGATGGGCATGGGCATGGGCTTTGGCTCTGGACATGGCGCCGGAGATGGAGGATGCTGGCGCTAAACGCATCTACAAAAACGCCCCACCGCAAGGTGGGGTTACCCTAAAATAAACGATGGCCAAAAAATCCAGCACAAAAGGTCCTGCTCAGACTCCCAAAAAAGGCAAGGCTCCCAAAGACGACCCCAAAAAAAAGAAGATTAATTGGCTTAAGTTTATCGCCTTGTCCTTGGCAGCCATGGGCTTTTTGATGGCCTTTGTGTTTGTTCGGGGCAATATGTTTGATGAGGAACACCGCGTTCAGGTGCGGGTGCGGTTTGTACGGCCTCTTAACGAGGTTTGGAAGACCCTTTCTGATATTAAAGCCCAAACCGATTGGAACAAAAGCCTTGATTCAGTGACCCTAGAGTCAGAAAACCCAGAGATTTGGGCAGAAAACTATTCGGGGCGGGTGCTGCGAATGGAAACCGTTGAGCGGGTAGAGAACCAGCGGTTAGTGCGCCGATTGGTGGGGGATGATTTGCCCTTTGGGGGGACCTGGACCTATGAGTTAAAAAACCTTGGCGGGGAAACCCTGCTCACCCTGACCGAAGAGGGGCATATTAAAAATCCGATGTTTCGGTTTATGGCGCATAGTGTTTTTGGGTTAAATAGCAGCCTAAAGGCGGCAGTTGAGGCCCTGGAAACCCGCTTAGGCAAAGCAGCCGAGGAGAGTGCTTTGCCATGAAGTTGGCCCATATTGCCACTTTTGGCTGCCAGATGAACGAGCACGATTCCGCGCGGTTTCGTGCTTTATTAAACGCTTTAGGATATAGCATCGCACAAGCGGTCGAAGAGGCCGATCTGGTGTTGCTAAATACTTGTTCCGTAAGAGAAGCCCCAGAAAACAAGGTTTATTCAATGGTAGGGCGGCTGGCGATAATCAAAGCCCAACGCCCCCAGATGATAATTGCGGTGGCGGGCTGCGTCGCCCAGCAAGAGGGGGAGCAGATCTTAAAGCGGTACAAGGCGGTAAATTTGGTTTTGGGTACGGACCAAATTTTTGCCCTGCCAGAACTGCTCAAACGGGCTGAATCCGGGGAACGTGGGGTTTATATAGGTTGGATGGCCCGTGAAAAAAAGGTACAAAACTTCATCCCTGAAGAAGAGTTAGAGACCGGCTTGATCGAGGGAGGGCGAGGCAAAATCGCCATTACCAAAGGCTGCGACAACCATTGCAGCTTTTGTATTGTCCCTAAAACTAGGGGGAGTTTGGTTAGCCGGGAGCTGCAAAACATCCTGGCCGAGGCTCAAGATTTGATCCAAAAGGGGGCCAAAGAGATCTTGCTTTTGGGGCAAAACGTCAATAGCTACCAAGTCGGGGACCAGGGCTTTGCTCAACTCCTCAAGGCCGTCGCTGACCTGCCCGGATTAAAGCGGCTGCGTTTTACCTCGCCCCACCCAAACGACTGGACCGCCGAACTTACCGACCTAATGGCCAGTCACCCGGTTATCTGCAAACAACTACACCTCCCCTTCCAGGCAGGCAGCGACCGGATATTAAAGGAAATGCGTAGGGATCACACCCAGGCCCAATTTTTAGAAAAAGTCGCCTATCTGCGAGCCCAAATCCCAGAATTGCTATTAACTAGCGATGTGATTGTAGGTTACCCAACCGAAACTGAGGCCGAGTTTTTAGAAACGATAGAGGTGATTAAACAGGCTCGATTTTTTCAAATCTACGCCTTCAAATATTCACCCCGCCCCGGCACCAAGGCCGAGCAGGTAAAAGACGATGTCCTTATAGAAGAAAAGCAACACCGCCTTGAACGGGTGCTCACCCTGCAAGCAAGCATCCAGAGCGAAATCTTAGACAGCCACCTAGGCCAAACCCTAGAGGTCCTCTTAGACAGCCCTCACCCCAAAGAACCGGGCGTTATGCAAGGCAGCACCCCCGCCAACCTCCGCGTCTCCCTAAAAACCAACCTTCCCCCCGGCACCCTCCTGCCCGTAACCATCACCGGCAGAAGGGAGTTCAGCTTGGTGGGGGTGGGATTAGATATCGACCTTGATAAAAAGGCTAGTGATTCCGTCTAAGGATATGGTTTCTGACGTTTGATCTTTACGCTTATTCAGTCTCACATACAAGAATTCGGTAGAAAATCCAGCTTCGAGCTTACCCTTCTCATAAGTTGCCTCCACCCCCCCCTGATGCACCCAAATTGGCAGGGATTGAGACTGGAAGTCCGTATTGGCGGAAGTCAAAGGGATTCGGCTTTCAACGGTTCCTATTCCAAATCCGTAATGAAGGAGGTAGGTAAACGCACTGGCTTTTCCGCTGAAGTTTGCGTTAACCCCATTAGAAAAGATGTGACTACCATGGACATTCACCACCCCATTAGTCTCCATGACAATGGGTTTTTTATATAGCATGTCCCATAGACCAATCCGGCCTTTGTCAAAAATGGGCTTAAGCATTTCAGTGTTCCATTGATAACCGATTTTTTGGTCAACCTTGGCTAAAGAAAACAAATAGGTTTCTTTAAAAAACAAACTTTGAATGGCTTTGGTTTCGGCAATGGGAATAAAGGAAACCCCCCCAACCGAATCCTTTTGAATCGTTACGTTGGATCGGTAAATTTCCTTGTGAACATTGTAAAAAAAATGATCCTCATCTTTTGAGGCGAACTCCATCGCACTTTTGTAAGTATCACTGTTTTTAGAAGTGAGTTCATCCTCTTTGGTGTCGTCCACCCAAGGATTTAACAGGGTTGCGTTAGACAAAGAATTTAGACTGGTTTGGTATTGAAACTCCTTGTCCAAAACCTCAACTCCGGTCGCAAAATAGCCGGTGGAATAGGGTACGGCATCCGCGGCAACCACGGTTTTTGCGAAAGTATCGATCCCCGTAAAATGTCCACCCTTGTTATATGTCCCAACCATGGAGAACTGCCAATCCAGCTTTACACAGGTATTGATATTCGACCTATCGGGAAATTTTAGTTTGATTAGTTTTAGTTGATCTAAGGTTAACGTCTTACCATCCTTAAATTTAATATTCTGTAATTCTTTTATTAACGCATCCGTATAAACAAAAATTTCGGTGGCAGAATTGAGTTGTACTGGGACTGAGATTTCAACGCCTTCCAGGCTGGAGACTTCTATCCCAGACATTTCAGTAAGAGTGCCCTTGGCAAATTTTATCGCTGCAGCCTCTATCTCTGCTTGGGACCGAGAGGCAATCGTTTTGTCATACTTACACAACTCCTCGTTTTTAGCGCTGGCCAATTCCGCAAAAAACACAATGATAAAAAAAACTAAAATCAGTCGCTTCATGGCGGGTTCTCCAAGCACAAATATTGTTCTTATCTTAATAGAATAAACGACCTTATTGCGTTCCTCTATCGTTATTTACTGAGACTAATGCCTATTACAAACAGCAACTCACCCCCCAATGATTTTAACCAAGACCCGTTTTCGGCGTTTGCCGTCGAATTCGCCGTAGAAGACTTGTTCCCAGGGGCCTAGGTCTAGGTGGCCCTCGGTGATGGCGACTACTACCTCGCGGCCCATGATCTGGCGTTTGAGGTGGGCGTCGCCGTTGTCTTCGCCGGTTTTATTATGACGGTAGCGGGAAAGGGGCTCGTGGGGGGCTAATTGTTCGAGCCAGTCTTGGTAGTCTTGATGGAGGCCGGCTTCGTCGTCGTTAATAAAGACGCTGGCGGTGATGTGCATGGCGTTAACCAGACACAACCCCTCATTGATCCCCGATTCCAAAAGGGCCTGCTCCACCTCGCGGGTGATGTTGATCAGGTCCATCCGGTTGGGGGTCTCAAACCAAAGCTCTTTACGAAAACTTTTCATGGTTCCTCAGACCTATTTGCGGTTCAAGTTATCAGGATTAAGCGCAAAGGCAAGGATATTCCAAAATATTCTAGAAGAATATTCGTGTAAATTCGGTCAAAATATTTCAACATACTGTAAATAAATGTTTAACATCATTTTTTTTGGCTCAGAACCCTTGAAATTGGAAAGTAAACTTGTCAGAAAACGAGCTCCAGGTTTGATACAAGGCCTCCTCAAAGGGAGGGGCGCGCGGCCCTGCTCTGGAAGTTATTGCTAATGGAACTAGTTTATTACCCTTTTTTAGGGCACATACCCCTGACTTTTTGGCAATCGATCTACCTAATTCAAGCATAACCCTAATCCCGGTCCTTGACCCAGCAGGGCAAAGCCCTTCATAATCCGCCCCATGGATCAACTTACCGAAAAAAAAATTAATTCACGTGACCAACTCCAACCCCTCTTGGGTCTCGCCCAAGCTTCAGGGGAAAAGGTTGTATTTACAAACGGTTGCTTCGATTTGGTGCACAAGGGGCACACCCGCTACCTGCGGGCGGCCCGCGCTCAAGGGGACCGTTTGGTGGTGGCGGTTAATGACGATGCATCGGTTAGCAGGCTCAAGGGGCCCAGCCGCCCGATTGTCCCCCTGGCCGAACGGATGGAGATCTTGGCGGGGTTTTATTTTATCGACTGGGTTACCTGGTTTGCAGAAGACACCCCTCTTGAAACCATCAAACTACTAAAACCCGACCGGTTGATTAAAGGGGCCGACTACGCACTAGACCAGATTGTGGGCCGGGCCGAGGTCGAGTCTTGGGGAGGAGCGGTTAAAACCATTGAACTTGTCCCAGACAGCTCCACCAGCGGGGTGGTAGAGCGAATCCTTAGCGCCTATCGAGACCAACATGTTTGATCGCCGCCTTTGGCCTTTTATTGATTGGGTATTGATCAGTTTGGTGTTTTCTGTTTGTTTTGTGGGTTTTTTTTCGATCTACTCTGCTGCCGTTAGTTACGGACATGAGACCTCCTATTTCCAGCGCCAGTTTTTGTGGTTTATAATGGGGGTCCTGGTTATGGCCGGGATGACGGTGGTTGACTACCGGTTAATCGGGCAGGTCTCCTTTTGGTTGCATGTGTTGGTGACCCTACTTTTGGTTTTAACCCTTATATATGGTACCGGTGGACCGGGCTCTAGGGTTCAGCGTTGGCTTAAAGTTGGGCCAGTGTTTTTGCAGGCCTCCGAGTTTGCCAAGTTTACTTTGGTGCTATATTTAGCCCACTATTTTCGGGACTCCAGGAGGATTGGTGATTTAGGTTTTAAGGAGTTGGTTTGGCCACTGGCGGTGACCTTGGTTCCCTTTGTTTTGATTTTGCGCCAGCCCGATTTGGGCACGGCAATGGTTCTATTGGTGGTGACTACCCCGGTGATTTTCTTGGCAGGGCTGCGATATAAGGTAATGGGTGTGGTTAGTGGACTGGGGTTGGTTTCGACGCCTTTTGCTTGGTTTTACGTCCTCAAGCCCTACCAGCGAAACCGCATTCTAACCTTGATTGACCCTGAAACGGACCCTTTGGGCAAGGGTTATCATATTATACAGTCCAAGATCGCCGTAGGATCAGGAGGAATTTGGGGCAAGGGGTATTTAGAAGGCACCCAAGCCTACCTAAATTTTTTGCCCGCCCGCCATACAGACTTTATTTTTTCTGTATTTACAGAGGAGTGGGGTTTTGTAGGCGGAACGGGATTGGTGACCTTGTATATCATGTTGATTCTGTGGTGCCTTAAGGATATTGGCAAAACCAAGGACCGTTCAGGGACCATCCTAACCTTGGGGGTCACCACCATCTTACTCGCCCAGATCACCATTAACATCGGCATGGTAATTGGCCTTTTGCCGGTGGTGGGTATGCCGCTGCCTTTTATGAGTTACGGAGGGTCTGCGATGTTGAGCCACATGATTGGAATCGGACTGATCCTCAATGTAAGGATGCGCCGAAGCGAATACCAAAAAGGTTCCTTCGCCGTTTAAAACCAACCGGCGCGGCGCTCTATTGCCTTTTGATAGGCCTCTTCGTAACCTTTGACGGCCTTTTTCCAGCTAAAATCTTGGGCCATGGCTCTGGCTTGCATTTTTTTGTAATGTTTGGGGTTGTTGTACCAAACATAGGTCGCCCAACCGACCGTGTCTTTAAGAGCCCCAGCACTGATATCCCAAAACACAAAACCCGTGCCCGCCCCGGTCGCTTCCTCGCAGTTTTGGACCGAGTCATTAAGCCCCCCGGTTCCGCGCACAATGGGCAGGGTTCCGTAGGTCATGGAATACATCTGGTTGAGCCCGCAAGGCTCGTATCGGCTAGGCATTATAAAAAAGTCACTACCCGCCTCGATCAAGTGAGCCAGTTCGGGCTTGAAGCCGATGTAACTGCCAAACTTGCCTGGATAAGCTCCCGGCAACCAACCAAAGAAGCTTTCTAAGGAAGGATTACCCGTGCCTAAAAGCACCATTTGAATATCCCAGGACAATAATTCGTGGATACAGGCCTGCAAAAGATCGAGCCCTTTTTGGTCTGCTAGGCGACCAACTAGCCCAAAAACTGGCTTTTTGGGGTCTATTTCCAACCCAAAGGCTTTTTGCAATTCAGCCTTACAGACGGCCTTCCCGGCTAAATTTTTAGCGTCGAAACGGGCGGGTAGGAGCTTGTCTAGTGCGGGGTTCCACTCGTCGGTATCGATGCCATTCATAATACCCGATAGATCGGATTTGCGCCGCTCCAGGTAGGTTGAAAGCCCATTGCCGCCGGGTTCTCCTAAAATTTCAAGAGCGTAGGTTGGGCTGACCGTGGTGATATGATCAGAATAAAAAAAGCCACCTTTTAGCAAATTGAGCCCACCGAAGGATTCAAACTCCTCTGGGCGCAGTTGCATCCAGTTAAGTCCAATCAAGGGAGCCAAACTCAAGTCAGGTTGTATTCCTTGGTAACCGATGTTGTGAATCGTAAGTAGGCTGGCGGTTTTTTTGTAAAAATCGCCTTCAAAACCCCAGGTTTTTAACAAATAGGGCACCAAGGCTGATTGCCAGTCGTTTACGTGAACCACATCGGGTTTGAAGCCTACCGCTTGGGCTAGGTCTAGGGCCGCTTTGGAGAAAAAAGCAAAACGGGCACCATTGTCTTTGTAGCCATCCAGGCCATCGTCGTAAAGCGGGTGCCGCCCAAAATAGTCTTCGTATTCAACAAAATAACAGGTTAGCTTTTCTAGTTTGGTTTCAAAGACCTGAGCAAACATGGTGGTATTGCCCATATGTACATAAAGGGGCGAAAGCCGGACCTTTAGGTCCCAACGAGCTGGATCAATGGCGTAGTGACGCGGTAACACCAATACCACCTCATGCCCAGCCTTGGACAACTCCAAGGCCAAGGTACCAGCTACGTCCCCCAGACCACCAGTTTTAACAAAGGGCACCGCCTCTGAAGCGACCATCAAGATCTTTAGTTTCTTTTTAGCCATTGGGTTCCAATTCTTTGGGGTCAAGGTTTGAAAGTATCTTTTTCTCGAAAAATTCGGGACTGATCTTGTTTATCGCAGCAATCGCTTTTTGCAAGCTGGCGGTAGCCATTTGCTGGCGTTGGTCCATCTGGGCTAGTTTGATCAAAAGCTCAGCGTCGGTGGGCGCGGGCTTGGGTTTGATCTTCGGTTTGGGCTTTTTGGGTGGCCTTATCCCCGGAGCGGGCCGGGTTAATTCGGACAGTTCGAGTTTGGTAACAAATTTTTCTTCCAAGTCTTTGGTTAATTTATCTAAAATCACCCGTACCGCATCGGCTTCGACTTGGAATTGCTTAAGCTTGGGAAGCGCGTCAATGGCTTCTTTGATCACACCCCAAGTCGCTTCCTCGCGGACACTGTGGTAAAAATCATCTACCGCGCCTTTGTATTTCTCATAAAGCGGTTTTTTCATCTCCCTGGCAGAAGGGTCTGAATGAGCGATTACTTTGAGCAGTTTGGAGAGTTGGGTGGCCAAGGTCAAGAGTTGGATTTGGTAGGGGCTCATAAGGAAAGTGCCCGATCAATAGCCTCGAGAGCTTCTTTGCCGCCGTGGGCAATAGAGAGGTTGGGCCGAGCGATTACTGGGTCTTTAGGATTGATTCTTACCGCCTTGACCCCTTGGCGAGAAAGCCGCTCGGTCATCATCCGAATCGTAGGGACCGCCAGCCCAGCGCCCAGTTCTAGGGCCACCAGCTTTTCATGGCCGATCTCGGAAATAAAATTTTTGTAGCGGATTTGTTGGGCATCACTTCGTTCAGAGACCCAATTCCAGTCGGCAAACATTAAAATATTAGGCCGGGCGGTTTTGCCGCAGGTTTTACAAAAAGGCACCTCTAAGGCGCGCATCCGCTTTACATCTACCGCAATATTATGTTGATTATTCCAGATATAGGAGCCACAAGGGAGGCTACATTGCAGATGGTGGATCGAGCCGTGGACCTCTAACACCCGTTTTTCATCAAACCCAGCCTTTTGAAAATGCCCGTCCACATTGCTGGTGACTACGAAATAGGGCAAGCCCAGCCGTTTGCTCCAATCAAGGATCAACTGATACCCTTGATGGGGCGAAGTTTGGCGGTAAAGGCCTAAGCGGTGCCCATAAAATCCCCAGCCAAACGCGGGATCAGCCTCAAAGTGTTGGGGGTTGGCCGCCTCGACAAAACCAATGCCCAACTGCTCGTACATGGGGTACGCCTTCCAAAAACCCTTGTCTCCCCGGAAATCGGGCAAGCCAGAATCGACCCCCATTCCCGCCCCAGCCAGGATGATAATTCCTTTGGCTTTAGCGATCCAAGTGGCGGCGGTAGATGAAAGCTCTCGTAACCTTTGTTCCATAGGGGGACGTTACCACCCTCTTTTATAGGTCGCAAGCGATAAGAAACCGGGAAAAATCGGTGATTTTACTTGTTTTCTTTGAAAGGTTTGGGCTATGATTAGGCCAAGTTTTTCGGGAAATTATCCCGTATTTGTCAATCCTGTCAGGAGGTTAATTGGACGGTCCCGGTAGTTATTCGTTACTGGATCTGATTAAAAAATCTTTTTCGAACTTTAGCGCCGACGAGAACAAAGAAGCCTCGGTCGTCAACCCGGAAGAGACGGTTTTACTAGACAATTTGGAGCACTATTTTTTAAGCACCGCTTGCGAGGTAAACACCCCACGCACCCAGATGATTACCTTAGAAAAAGACGCCACTGTTAACGAGGCGATCAAGGTGTTTTTGGAATGCGGATACTCCCGCATACCTGTACAAGAAGGGAAAACAGACAACATTGTAGGTATTTGCGTCGCGATTGATTTGTTTGCTTACGTGGATGAAGGGCGCGATAAAAAGTTATCCGAAATTATGCGCGACCCCCTGTTTGTTTCCTATTCAAAGCCTATCCACCAATTGCTTAGTGAATTTCAGCAAAAGGGGATGCACATGGCGATTGTGGTTGATGAATATGGCGGGGTGGATGGTTTGATCACGGTGACCGACATTATTGAAGAGTTGGTCGGCGAGATCCCCGACACCACCAATCGCCATGAAGACCCAGGCTGGAGCACCGACGAAGATGGCAATATTTTGATGGATGCCAGCTTTGAACTGTTTGAGTTTAACGAGTTGTACAACACCGATTTTGACAAAGACGGGATCGAAACGATTGGTGGGTATGTCTGCCACAAATTGGGCAAAATCCCGCTCAAGGGGGAACAAATACAGCTAGGTAATGTCCATATTACCGTCGAGGACACCACCGATCGCAGTCTTACCAAGTTAAAGATATCCCGCCCTAGCAACCTACCGTGATCTATGCACTTTTAGCCGGAGGCCTTTTGGGCCTTTGGGGCCTGCCATTAGGTTTAGGCTGGTTAGGGGTCCTTTGGGGTTTTTTTTGGGTTAAAGCCGCTCCCAGTTTGAACTGGCGGACGGCACTTGGTTTCCTCTTTATTTTGAGTCACCTGCAAAACGGCTGGGTTTTTTATGCCCTATTAAAGGGCGGGGACTGGCCCCTTTGGCAGGGGTACCCTTTATTTTTAAGCCTCTTGGTTTTCACTTACGCCCTGTTGGGGCTTTTTTTGTGGGTTTTAACTAGCTTTGGCGGAACAAAGGCGCGAGTTTTTTTATTTCCTCTGTGTTACTACGCCTTTGTTTGGCTCCGTAGCGAGGGCTTAGGGCTGGTCGGGGTAGGACCCATCGGTAGCGAGCCTTGGGTTAGTTTGTTTGGGCCAGCCTTGCCGCTGGTGGGAGCGCGGTTTGCGGACTTTTTGCTGATTTCGGCCAGTCTTTTGCTGGCCTGGGGGATTTTGGCAAGCAAAGGCCGCCAACGGGCTTGGGGCCTGGGCTTGGGGCTGTTAGCCTGGTTGTACACCTTGGGGTTGTTTGCAAAACTTCCTACCCAAGGCGAGCCGGTGGTCTTGCTAGTTATGCCCTGGTCAGGGGTTTTGGGGGATTCTCCTTCAAACGAGGCGGTAGTAAAAGACTATTTGAGCCGGTTCCCCAAGGAACCAAGATTGATCCTCCTGCCCGAATCGGCTTTACCAAAAGGGGCTGAAATGGGCCGTGACTTAGAACAGTTGCAGTCGGCCTTGGCTCCCGGGCAGGCGATTTTAGTCGGCGGGGATCGCCAGGAATTGGGGGGCGACCAGTTTGTTAACTATAACGCCCTGTATTACCTAACCCCTGGACCGTTTGATTTTTCCCTTTATAAAAAGCAGTTTTTAGTCCCCTTTGCTGAATATAAACCCAGTTGGGCTGAGGCGCTGGGCTTGCCCTATTTGATCCCCCGTTCTGCGCCTTACCGCATTGGGGTGCCTGTGTTTTTTAATTATGCAGGGGTGACTTTTGGTCCAGGGATTTGTTTTGAGCAATATCGAGAGGCATGGTACCGCGACCGGGAAGCATCGGTGCAGTTTTACAGCTTCTCTAGCCGAGAGTTTTTATTTTCACCTATGGGCAAAGGGGTCCTGGCCCAAGCCGGTCGGGTGATGGCGCGCCAAAGTTATAAGCCAGTGGTCAAGGTGGTTAACGGGGGCCTGTCAGGCGTGGTCGAGCGGCCCGGCCAGGATTTGGGGCGCTGGGTTCCAAAGATTTTGGCAGGGGAGGTTGAGGTAAGACCTGTAGCCGAGGTCTCGCCCTATTACCGCTCGGGTCTATATTGGACGCCGCTTTTGGTGGTAGGGATCAGTTTTGGTCTGTTGGCGACCTTTAGAAAAAAGCGGGAGTGACGAGGAGGCACGCTTGGGTTTCGCTACGGCTTCCCCAAGGCGGGTTTGTGCCCTTGATTCAACCTAGTTTCTAAATTTCACTCTGCCCTGGTTCGGCTCCTGTACTTGGGCCCTCAGTTCAAACTTTGAAAGTTGGGAAACAATGGTCTAAAACCTGGAGCAAAGAGTCTAGCTCTAAGGGTTTGTTGATGAGGCCGTCAAAGGTAACCTCGCCTGCGAGGCGGGCTAATTCGCGTTGATTGTATGCGGTGAGGGCAACAATAGGGCTAGCAAATCCACGCTGGCGAAGATGGGTAGTAGCTTCGATACCGCTCATTTCGGGCATATCGATATCCATTAAAACCAAGTCAAAACTGTTGGTGTTGACCTCTTCTAAAACTTTAACCCCATTATTTACAAAAACCACGTCGCAACCGATGTCGCCCAGCACCTTGGCGCTAGTCTTTTTGTGTAGTTCATTGTCTTCGGCAACCAGAATCTTCAGTTTAGCCCACTTGGCTAGCGCAGTTAAACGTTGTTTTTGATCGGGTGCCGCGCTGGCCGGCAAAGTAAACCAAAACTGGGACCCTTTGCCAACCTGGGACTCTACCCCAATTTCACCCCCGTTTTGGGTGACAAATTCTTTAGCCAAGATCAAACCTAACCCAGTCCCTTGTTCACTATGGGTTCCTATGCTGGAGGTGGCTTTAACGTCTAAACGGAAGAGGCTATTTTTTTTGTGCTCATCTAGGCCGACACCCGTATCATTGATTTCGATTCGCACTTTAGCGCCTGTCTGGTTCCAGCCAACCTCAACCGACCCACCAGACTGGGTAAATTTGAGGGCATTATTTATCAAATTTCGCAGCACCGTATTGACCATGGGCAGGTCGGCCAATACCCAGGTTTCGGACTTGCCGCTTACGCTAAGGGCAATCCCTTTAGTGCTTGCTTGGGTGGCAAAAAGGTTGGCGATTTCGCGGGCTGCCGGGTCTAGATCGAAGACCTTGGGGTTCAGGTCGATTCCTCCTTGCTGACTCCGGGCCCAACTGAGCAACTCCTCTAAAAAGTAAAAGGTGTTTCGAGTGGTGTCCTGCATCGTTTTTAGCAGATCAGGCGAGATTTGATCTGGCTGTTCGATGACCTCATTAAAAAGTACCGAAAGGCTACCAATAGGGCCGCGAAGGTCGTGGGCGACGATAGAAAAAAATTTGTCTTTGGTTTCGTTCGCTTGGCGCAAATCTCTGGTTTTTTGAGCGATTTTGTCTTCAAGCTCGGCGGCATGTTTCCTAGACTCGGCCAAACGCATCGTTTGGGCGATTTCTTTTTCTTGGCGCAGTGCCAGAATTCGGCGGTTTAAATATCCAGACAAAATCAATACTTCCAGCGTCACCCCCCATTGCCACGGATGAGAAAACCAACTTTGGCCGGCCAGACTAAGCATCTCTAAAATTCCGCCGACTAAGGCAGAAGTGAAACTGATTAAAAGCCAAAACGCTTGCGCAGAGCGACGTAGGGCAAAATAAAGGGCATAAAAGAAGAGGCCAAAGACGATGAGGGTGGGAAGGGTATTAACGGCCTCTGAGAAAAACTCGATGTCATAAAAACCTATTGGAACCGTAGCCACCGAGGCGAGTAAGGGCAGGTACATTGACCAGCGGATGATCCACCGTTTAGGCCCAATCCCTAACATGAGCCAACTATATTTTATTTGAAAATAAAAAGTGCCTAAGAAAAAGCCTGAAGATAAGAGAAAACTGGTCATTCCGCCGTACCAAATTGGCAGCCCAAACCAAGATTCAAAGATACGATCACGGACCACTAAAAAACTACAAAAAGACCAGATGTAACCGCTGAAATATAGTAACTCTGGATTTTTAAAGGAACGATAAAGGCTGAGGTTATAAAGGCCCATCACGGCCAAAATGCCAAAAAGCAAAGCGTAACTGGCCAACTCACTGCTAACCTTTTTTTCAAACGCCAATGGGGAATATAGAGAGACCTCGCGAAAGTGATTGGTGACCCCCTTAATACGAATCATCCAATCAGACTTACCCGGCGGGAGTGATAATTTGAAGTAAGGAAAGTTAGTACCTAGGCTAGGGTAGGATTCGGCGGATTGAAAATCTTTGAGTTCTTTGCGTTTCCATTGGCCCTCATGAAGTTGCCACAATTCAGCTTCAAAGGCCCAGTCTTCCCAGTAAAGGACTTGGTCGATAGATTCGTTAAAGCTATTATTTACCCTAAACCGGGCCCAACCGTTTTTTTCTGGAGTGCCAAACTCGGAAAATTGTTTAAAGTAGTCTGCCGGGGCCATAAACACTTCTGCCGCCGCTTGGGGTCCATCTAACTTCATCGATAGATCGGCGAACAGGCCGAGGTAAGCACCTACATTTTGCTTAGGCAAACGAGGGTCCATCTGTAAAACAGGCCATTGGTAGGGGGATTCTTGCGCCCAAGCAGTGGTGTAAAAAGTGCTGCTTAGACCTAGCAAAAGCAAAATTAAACAACGCGTCAAACGCAAAAGACCCCCATTGGTATTAGTTACACTTCTCTTTCGACAGCCTAACAGGTAAGCCCAAAAAAATCGAGACTCCTTTCGCATTTCTCTTAAAAACGGATATATCGTAAACACGAAGAGGCCTCATTATTTAGGTAAAAGTGGGGTTGCTTGGGAGATGTTTATAAGAGATGATGGCCTAGGCGAGTAGTTATCAGAGAGTCTTGACTTCACCAGGAAGCTGCCCGTTTTTTTAAAGCCTAGCTATACTTTAAGGCAGGATATGGAAACGATCAAAAAACTCGAGGAAAAACACAAATTTTGGTTTGCGACCGCTGCTATTCAGCTGATCTGGGCTGATGGTGACCTGTCTATTAGGGAATTTGAACAGTTTTCCAGAGTGACCGAGCTCTTTAGTGATACGGCCACCCAAAAGAAGTTGGTAACTATTTTGGAATCAGGCAAAATCAGCTTGGCTGAGGTCCCAGCCGACATTCCCCAAAGTGCCTTAGCCGATATTTACCTAGAACTTTTGACCTTTGCTATCAGCGACTGGGACCTTGGGGATGCGGAAAAAGACTATTTAGAACGTCTGGCTGTTCGCCTTAACTTCACCAAACCTTACCGTGCGAAATTGTTCCGTTGGGCTAACCAGGGGATGACTTGGCAGCGTAAACAGCGCAATTTTCTGCCGCCAGGCGTTGAGGTGGACGCCTGCGTGGTGCCCGTTGGGGACTATGACGAACGGCAAAAATACTGGTACGCGCAAGTTTTAGTTTCTGCAATTTTGCTAGACGGGATCGTTTCGGGTGAACAGTTTGAGCCCCTGAAAAATGCGGTTTCCTTCCTTAAACACCCCAAACTTAAAGCCAGCCTGCTGACCCAGATTAAAAACAACGTTAAAGTCAAGCTCAGCGCGCCGCCTAGCATTCCCTTGGACGGGCTGTATGTGATCTTTTTTGAGGTGCTACGGATGTTTGGGGCGGATGATTCGCTTTCGATTAAGGAAACCAGTTTTATTCAGAATTATATAAGAACTACCCAACTACCTGAAAAGTTGATCAGTTTAGGGGTTGAATGGTGCCAGACTGGGATCAATTGGCGCAAAGAAAAGGCGGTCCTCGCCAAGCAGGTAGAGTTTAATCAGGTAGGCTCTAGCCTTTCTATGAGTGCGGATCGATGGCTGCTCCACTCGAAAAATTCCAGTTTAATGTACCGCAAACAAACCTGTTGGCTTTGTGGTTGCGCCGACGTGACTGTCCGCCAGCTCAAGCCTAAAAGCCAAAAGCCCAGGTCTAATATTTTCGGGGTGCCGATTTACGGCACCGCTATCTCTGCCGGGGAAAAGGGGCTTGATTTTCATAAATTGGCCATAAACTTTTGCCCTACTTGTGGTTTCGCGAGCAACAGTCGGCATCATTTTAAAACTAGCGAAGATACCAAGGCGTTGGAGCCACTAGAAAACGAAGACTTTAAGCTGCTTTGGAAACGGGTTTCAGCCAAGCAAAAATCGATTATCGCCCAATTGGTTGCAGAACCCGAGTCCACCTCCCCTAGTTGGGAATATGTGCAAGACAGCTATCGATTGGCTTTAGAAACCTTGGAGTGTTTTAACCAGTTTAAATACGATCTAAGCACCCAGTGGAGAAAAGCCAACCTCTTGTTGGTTTTAGCCCAACTGCAAAGCGCCCAAGGGCTTGGCAGTGAAGCGGATAATACCTTAGAAGAGATCCGATTAATTGCTAAAGAGGTAATGGAAAACGCCCGAGAGGACGCCCTTACCCTTTCAGCGGCCCAATTTTTATTTAGCGAAGGTCTTTACCGAGAAGACAATAATACGGCAATGGAGTATTACAACTTCTTCCAAGTGATGAAAAATGAACACTTTGAAGAGATGGACCCACAAGGGAAAAAGCGGTTTAGTGGAATGTTTAATCAAGTCAATAAGGTGTTTCAAGACCGTAGCTTTTATGCCAAGAACAAACTCAAGGGGCTTGAGTTACCCGATTGATCAGGCCAAAGGCCATCTTAAAACCCAACCTTGGGCCTTCGCTCATTGCCAATGAACCGAAAACGGTTTTTGCTTTTACTTGCTCTAATCCTAGTCGCTACGTTGGCTACGGTGGGGGCTGCCTTTTATTTGGGACTTTTAAGTAAAAAAGATGTTCCAGGATTGGCTGAATCTAAGCTAGCCCGCCATAGCGTCCGCCTAGCAGTGGTGGGCCCGATGAAAGACGAAAAAGCGGCAGGCAAAGGTTTTCTCCGGGCCGCCCAGATTTTTGCGGACGAGTTTAACCTACGCCAGTCAGAAACAGACTTGCGCTTGGATTTGGTCGCTTATGACGATGAAAACGACCCAGCAAAAGCCAAACTAGTGGCGGAAGAGATAGCCAAGGACCCCGATATTTTAGGAGTGATTGGGCACAACTTTTCTGCGGCGAGTCTTGCTGCGGCTGAGGTCTATAAAGCCCTAGGGGTGCCCGCCATTTCGCCAACTTCTACCAACGACCTCTTAACCAAAGACAACCCTTGGTATTTCCGCAACATCTTTGCCGATAGTTATCAAGGCAAGTTCTTGGCCCAATACACTAAAACTATGCTAGCCGCTGAACAGGTTTCGGTGGTTTATGAGGACCAAAATTACGGGAGCTTTTTAGCCAACACCTTTTTGGAAGAAGCCCGTCAGGTAGGGCTAGAGGTGTCATTTTCCAAAAAGTATTCTACTGACCCTGCTCAGTTTGAGGCCCAGTTAGATGAGATTCTGGGCAGTTTAAAAGGGACAGGAGAACAGGGACTGGTATTTTTAGCCGGACACCAGGCCGAAGTGGCCAAGATTATTAGACATTTGCGGGAACACCAATTTTTTGGGCAAATTTTAGTGCCAGACGCCATGGCCCAACTGACCTTTGTCGAGGCGTTCCGCGGTCTTCCAAAAGAGCTGCAACATCCGGGTTACTATACAGACGGGGTTTATGTGGCGGCCCCTTTGTTATATGATTCAGCCAGTGAGCGGGCCCAAGATTTTGAGCGGAATTATATCAAGTTGTATTCAATCGCCCCCGACTGGCGAGCTGCCTATGCTTATGACGCGGCCATGATGCTGGCCCAAGCCATCGAACAGGCCAAGATCAAGGGCGACATGATGCCCATCACCGAGCGCCGAAAACGCATTCGCGACCAACTTGCCAGCTTCAATCAGCTTAACGCAAGCTTTTTGGGGGTGACGGGACTTAACTATTTCGACGAAGAAGGGAACATGGAAAAGCCCTTGAGCGTCGGTCAGTACCGTCACAATAAATTAATTTCCGCACCTTTGCAGATGAAGGCGGCTGGAGATCCCAGACGGATCATTGGACTTGAGGAGCGAATTAAGGCCGGGTTGGCCACCCAGATCGGTGACCACCTCTATCATAGCACCTACATTGTTTATACGGGGGTGACCTTTATCGGTTTTTCCGAGTTAGAGAAGGTAGCGGGAACCTACACGGCTGAATTTGAGTTGTGGTTTCGTTACCGGCGGGGGATCGACGTTAGGGACATTGAATTTTGCAATGCGGTGGCCCCCATTAAGCTAAGGATGCCGGTTGAAGAGGTGACCTATGGCAACCAGATTTACCGTCGGTATGTTGTTAAAGGGGCTTTTAAAACCGACTTTGTCGATCAAAAAACCGCTGAACACCATAACATTGGGGTTTGTATTGTTCACCGAAATTTGGACCGTTCTAATTTGATATTTGTACCTGATGTGATTGGTGGAGATATGTTTTACCATCCGGTTTCACGCGCAGAGCGGGTTGAGTACAAGCAGGCTACCGGCTGGCTGGCGGAAGAGTTTATGTGCCGTCAAACCACCCGCGAAAAGCCGATCCAAGGCAACATTAAATATATCCACGAGCAATCCAAGCAGGTTCCCTTTAGCGGTTTTTTTGCGGCTATTTCTTTAAAAGCGGAACATAGTTTAATCAGGAACGCCTTTAGCACAAGGGTAGCAGTCACGTTGCTGCCGATTTGTTTCGCCTTTTTGCTCCTTTTTGAGCACCGATTGGTGCTGCGTTTTTGGTTGATGCCGGTTTTAAAGCGGGTCTTAGGGGAGACCAAAAAGGTCAAGGTGCCCGTTTCTGCAAGGCCTAAGTCCGGATTTTTTTACGCGGTTGACTACGGCGAAACCGAAATGATTGTCGAGCGGCCCCGCGAGTTTGACCCTGGGCTGGGTACTTGGTTGATCAAGGCTTTGGCTATTTTGGGTTTGATTTACAACTTTGAGATTTTAGTCACCGATTACTATTTTCGTATTGCCGACATGGAGCGGTTGGCTGTCGCTACTGAGGTCTTTGATATTGCTTGGTTGATAGTCCCGACGGTTTTGTTCCTCCGGGCGTTTGAAACCTTTGCTTGGCGCAAATTAGAAGGCACCACCGGGCGGCACATTCCTAAATTTGCGCGAATCTTTTTCGCCGCGACTATCTTAAGCCTTTGTGTCTTCGCGATCATGGCCATTGTTTATGGCGAGACCGCGGCCAGTATCTTGGGAACTTCGGGTATTTTTGTAATGATCATCGGTATGGCGGTGCAGATGAACATTTCAAACATCTTTGCCGGTTTAGTACTAAACCTAGAAAAAACCGTGCGCTTAGGCGACTGGGTCCAAATTGGCGAGATTGAAGAAGGTAAGGTAGTGGAGATCAGTTGGCGGACCGTTAAGATTCAAACCCGCGAAGGGGCGATTGTAGGGATTCCGAACAACACCATTTCAGAGTCCCATTTCCACAACTTCACCAGCCCCAACCCGAACACAGAAACACTGTTTGAGATCAACTTAGAAAAGTCGGTTGATTATTACAAAGTGGTCAAGGTGCTTAGCGAATCGATGTCTTCGGTCAAAGAGGTCTTAGAGGACCCCAAACCAGAGGTCCGGTTTAGCGACTTCACCCATTGGTCAGCCCGTTATACCTGCGTTTACACCATCAGCAACTATGGACACAAACGCCAAATCCAAGCGCGGGTTTGGGAAAAGGTCATTGAAGCCTTCAAAATCCACGGGATCCAAACCGCCGACTTTAGAGAAGAACCGGAGATTTAACCCTAATGGCTCTAAGCATCCGCCGGAAAAGGGATATGCAGGTTTATGCTATCATGGCGGTGACTATGACCACTACTCCTTTGCTCAGTGTAAAAGTGGGTAAGATCATAGACGAGGGCACGATGGTGGTTTCAACTGTCGAAGGAGGATACCCGGTCTCGGGGGTTCAGGTCGAGGTAACTTCGATAGACTCCAAAAAATCCAGCCAATGGATCACCAATGCCAAAGGTTATGCGGTTGCTCATAAAGCTAGCCCAGAGTCCGAGGATTATGGGATTAAGCTTAAAAGCGGAAACTACGAGGTCAAGGTAACTAAATCAGGCTACTTGACCAACACCGCCAAGGTCTTTTTGGCGGAAGACGATTTTGTGGAAAAAATTGTCCCCTTAGACCCTAGTAACCACCGCCCAGTAGCTGAACCTGGGCCGGTGCAATACGGCAACCCAGGCAAGCCTGTTAAACTGGATTCTACTAAAAGCACCGACGCCGACGCCGCCGAAGATGATCCGACCTATGGAATTGCTAGTGTCGAGTGGGAGTTGGTGGGCGCGCCAACCAACTCCAAAGCCAATTTAGCCCAAAAAAACTTTCGGAAACAAAAGTTTATTCCTGATTTAAAAGGGGAATATAACCTCACCTTGACCGTTTCGGACGGCGAATTAGAGCAGGTCAAGGAACACCGAATCTTGGTCGATACCCCCTATGCCGAGAAGACGCCGATTCCAATCGCGATCGGGGGGCACAAGGTAGCAAGTATAAAATCCCAGGTCTATTTGACGGGCGGCTGGAACAAAACCTTTTCGAACCGGGTCTTTTTGTATGACTTGGACAAAAACGAATGGAGCGAGGGCGAACCCCTGCAATACGCTCGCAACCACCATACGATGGCGGTGTTAAACGGTGCAATATATGTCATTGGTGGGCACAATGCCCAAATGGAGGGCGGGATCGAACACACCGAGGTTTATAACCCCCATATTAACAAGTGGGCCCGGGGGGTTCCCCTGCCCACGCCGAGATATAGCTTAGCTTCCGTGGTGGTGAAAGGAAAAATATATACCTTTGGTGGGCTGGGTGGACCCACCAAGGTGGAAATCTTTGATTCAGCCGAAGAGGTCTGGACACAAGGTCCTCCTATGCCTAGGGGGCGTTATCGACACGCGGCTGAAGTGGTTGGAGAAAAAATTTACCTAATCGGCGGCAAAGGAACGGAAACCTTAGTTGATATTTTTGATACCACCAAAAACGAATGGTCCGAAGGGCCGCCAATGCCCACAGGCAGATATTACCTGGATTCGGTGGTGATTAACGATCATATTATGGTGATCGGCGGGCACGGGATCGGCGAGCGAGCGGGAGAGGCCAAGGTGGAAATCTTCGACCCCAAAGCCGGTATTTGGGATCCTAAAAACCCTATGCCCTTCCCGCTAGACATCCATGCGTCAGTTGTTTATGAGGACAAGGTTTATATCTTTGGCGGAGAAAAAGAGTTTGGCGCGAGTGCGGCGGTTAACAACACCTTTGTTTATGACCCGCGCTTTGATATTTACAAAACTCTGCTGATTAAAGACGAAGCGGTCCCAGAGGATCCCTTTTTGCGGTGAACGGGCTATTTGTAAGCCAAAACAGCGCGGGCATTTCGCTGGAGCCCTTTAAGTCCGGCGCGTTTTAAAGGGCTTTTGATTTTGAGTTGATCAAAGGTTGCTAAATCTAAATCGAGAACCCACTGGGGGCTGGTGGGGCTCCATTTTGGATCGAAACAAAAAGGCGAATCCGTTTGGATTGGAGCTTGGATGTTTACTGGGCAGACCTCCTGGCAGCGGTCGCAACCAAACAGCGAGCCGGCTAATAGCCGCTCTTGGCCTGGTTTAAACTCCCCGCGTTTCTCAATGGTTAAATAACTGATACAAAGACGGGCATCCACAAACCCTCTAGGTTTTATCGCCGAATTAGGGCAGGCGTCTAAACAAAGGGCGCAGTCCCCACAGTTTTGGGCCAGCGGTTGACTCGATTCTAATTCCAGATTGGTCACGACCGCCGCTAAAAAGAGATAAGAGCCGTATTTAGGGTGGATTAACAAACTATTTTTCCCAATCCAGCCCAAGCCCGCTCGTTGAGCCAAGAGTTTTTCAGGTATTGGGGCGGAGTCCACCAGGGCCCTTCCGATAAAACCGGGAATCTCTGTTGATAGCTGGCTTAAAGCTAGGCGCAACCTTTTTTTGATCCAGTGGTGATAATCCTCGCCCCAAGCGTAACAACTGATGGGCGGTTTTTGCTCCCAGCCTTTTGGGGGTTGGGTTTTATAAGGCACCCCCACCACCACCATAGACTTAGCCCAAGGCTCTATAACTAAAGGGGTCTCCCGTATGGCTAGGTTGCGCTCCATGTAAGCCATTTCTGCCTGATAGCCGCGCTCTAGCCACTTCTTATACCAATCTCCAAACTGGGCCTGCGCCTCGCCCACAAAACCGACCAGCGGAAACCCGGCTTGCAGGAGAATGTCTTTGATCTGGGTTTGCATAAAAAAAAGGATTAACAGATTAACCTCTGGAGGTTAGAATCCTCAAATTAGTTTCCTTTGACGAGTCAAAAGATGCGCGATTTTTTAGTTTTCGACTTAGAAACCCAGCGGAGCGCCCAAGAGGTGGGCGGTTGGGACCATATTGCAGATATGAAGCTTTCGGTAGGGGTGGTTTATGACAGCCGAGACCAGCGGTTTTATACCTATTTTGAAGGTGACCTGATCGACCTGATTGCGCACCTTAAATCAGGGCCTCTGGTGATTGGTTACAACCACTTGCGCTTTGATTATCTGGTCTTGGCTGGTTATGCCCCTCTAGAAGAGCGGGAGGAGGCGATGGCCGAATATTTGGCGCTGGATAATCTTGACTTATTGGTGGATATTAAAGACCGGATTGGCAAAAGGATCAAACTAGACGACTTGGTCCGCCCGACCTTGGGGGCCGCCAAGTCGGCGGATGGGTTGACGGCGCTACAATGGTATCAAGAATATTTAGAGGGCCAGACCGAACGATTAGGTATGATCGCTGATTATTGCAAGCAAGATGTAGAGGTATCCCGTGATCTTTATCTTCACGGACTTAAGCACAAACGAGTCAATTATTTAGACCGCGACCGCGGCCTGATTGAATTGGCGGTTGACTGGGGCCATAACCTTGCCCCCGAAGACGAAACCCAATTGCCCCTGTTCTAGGCGGATGAAAAAACTATTTATTACCGGGGCCACCGGTTTTTTGGGCCATAACTTTATTGACCAGTTAGTGGGCCAGCCTTATGAACTTTACCTAGGCATCCACCAGCATCGCCCAGAATTGGTCCGAGAGCTAGCCGCGACGCTGGTGCCTTATGAGGAGCTAGACCAACTAAAATTGGGGCCGGATTTTTCGGTGGTCCACTTTGCGGCGCGAGCCCACCAGATGCGCGACAACGCCCAAAACCCGGCACTCGAATTCCAAAAAGCCAACCGAGACTTTACCTTAAATCTAGCTCAAAAGGCCAAAGACGCAGGGGTGGAGCATTTTATTTTTATCTCTTCGGTCAAGGTAATGGGCGACCGGCCTGGATATTACAACTTAGCCAGCCCAACCCACCCAAGTGAACCATACGGGGTCAGCAAGTGGGAGGCGGAGCAAGGGTTAGAAGAGATTTTTGGGGAAAACTCCAAAACCCGCGTCACCATTGTGCGCCTGCCTTTGGTTTATGGCCCAGAGGTTAAGGGAAATGTGCTTTCGCTCTTAAGCGCCGCCCGCCAAGGTCTCACCCTGCCCTTGAGGGGCGCATCTGGGGCTCGTTCGATGTTATACGTGGGGAATTTAGTGGACGCCTTGCTTAAGGTTTTACAAAGCGAGGAACCCAAAGGGCTTAAGCGCTACTTCTTAACCGATTGTGATGACCTGACCAGTTCAGAGTTTTACAGCCTGATTTTTCAATGCTTTTTTAAAGGGGATGGGGTTGTTTGGTTCCCAGAGCCGTTGTTTAGAGCGATTGGACATTTCGGGGGATTGGTGCAATTTTTGACCCGAATCCGCATGCCCATTAACCCGGCAGTGGTCTCTCGGCTTTTTGACGAGTTCCGCTTTGACGGCGAAGCCTTTCGCAAAGATTACCATTGGACCCCGCCCTTTTCACCCAAAGAGGGCGTCACGGCCATGGTCCGCTGGTATATGCACCACTCAGACTACGATTTTTAAGGAATTGCCTAGGCGAAATGGCGCTTGTTTAATAGACTTGGCCCATGAAACCCAGAATTTGGCTATTTTTGCCCTTCCTTGCCCTGACTGTTTTGGCCCAGATGCCCACACCAAACCTTGCTCCTTGCCCTTCTAGCCCAAATTGTGTCTCGTCTAAAGAGACAAACCCAGATAAGCAGGTTGCCTCGATTAATCTAAGGCCCGAGCAAGACTGGGCCCAGATTAAAACAGCGGTTAGCGCCCTTGGTGGGGAAATCTTGATGGACCAACCGCCTTACCTCAAGGCGGTCTTTACTAGCACTATATTTCGTTTTAAAGACGACCTCGAACTACTCCAAGTCGGCCAAACCTTAGAGCTGCGTTCTGCCTCAAGGGTGGGATTTTGGGATATGGGAGTTAACCGAAAACGGGTCCAAAAGCTGACCCAAGCCTTGAGAAACTGATGCCCCGATTTTTAGCCACTTGCCCCAAAGGCCTAGGAGAACTCTTAGCCGAAGAATTAATCAGCCTGGGTATCGCTGCCAAAATGAGCCGAGGCGGAGTTTCGTTTGAATCTGACTTAGAAGGGGCCTACCGCGCCTGCCTTTGGTCGAGGTTAGCAGGGCGTATTTTGATGCCCCTATTGGAAGCCCCTGCCCAAGACGGGGAAGGGATGTACAAGGCCTTGTTGGAATTTGATTGGTCCAGCGTGATGGAGCCCACCCAAACCTTTTTGTTTGACGCCGACCTTGGTCAATCGATTGGATTCACTAACAGCCACTTTGCTGCGCTCAAGGCTAAAGACGCGCTGGCCGACTATTTTGTAAAATCCCACGGCAGCAGGCCAAGCGTAGGGCGTGAACGGCCAGACCTCCGTTTTCATCTCTATTTGAATCGAGGGCAGGTTAGCCTTAGTCTCGATCTTTCTGGCGACGCACTGTTTAAGCGCGGGTACCGCGAGGCGGGCGGGGCGGCACCTTTAAAGGAAAACCTCGCGGCGGCGCTTTTATTAAGGGCCCGCTGGCCCGAAGTCTGCGCGCAAGGTGGAGTGCTGATTGACCCTTGTTGCGGATCGGGCACCCTTATTATAGAGGGATTGATGATGGCTATTGGGGCCGCGCCGGGCTTACTTCGGACACATTGGGGGTTTTACGGCTGGAAGGGCCATGATGAGGCTTTGTGGGAACGGTTGATTATCGAAGCTGAAGACATTGAGCAGGCAGGGCGGGAGAAGGATTTTCACTTGGTCGGCTACGACAAGGACCCTAGGATTATAGCGTTAGCTATCGAAAACCTCAACCGCGCTGGACTTTCGGGATTGGCGCACTTTGAACGCCGGGAACTAGCTAACTTCCAATTAACCGCCGAGCAAACCAAGCGCGGCGGCTTGATCCTTTCGAACCCACCTTATGGCGAGCGGCTAGGGGCCGAAGAAGACTTGGGCCCCCTGTACCGGCTTTTAGGGCAGAAGCTTAGGGAGGAAGCTCCTGGCTTTTCTGCGGCTTTGCTCTTGGGCGAGCCGGCCTTGGGTAAAGAATTGGGCATGAAAGCGATTCGGAGCCATGAGTTTTATAACGGTTCCATCGAGTGCAAGTTCTTGCGTTTTGAGATGGTAGCCAAAAACTACCCGGTGGTCCGCACCGGCTCCCATCCCTTGGCAGACCGGGAACCTAGCCCCGAATCAGCCGCCTTTAGCAACCGGGTGCAAAAAAACCAAAAGCGGCTTAAATCTTGGCTCAAAACCGAAAACATCACCTGTTACCGGGCCTACGACAAAGACTTACCTGAATATGCTTTGTCCGTGGACTTTTATGGGGACTCGGTACAGGTTTCTGAATATGAGGCTCCCAAAGAAATTGATGCAGAGAAAGCCCAGGCCCGTTTAGAAGATGCCCTGCTCCGTCTTCATCTGGACCTAGGTGTGCCTAAAAATCAAATCTTCCTAAAGCTCCGAAAACGTCAACGGGGCAAGGAACAATATGAAAAAACCGGTGAAGAAGGCCATTTTTTCGAGGTGATGGAAGGAGGGCTTAAATTCCGGGTGAACCTTGGTCGTTACCTAGATACCGGGCTCTTTTTGGACCACCGGATCACTAGGGCGATGGTGGGCAAGCTAGCCCAGGGCCAGGATTTTTTAAATCTTTTTTGTTATACCGGCACGGCCACGGTATATGCAGCCCAAGGTGGAGCCAAATCTACCTTGTCTGTGGACCTGTCTCAAACCTATCTCGATTGGGCCAAAACCAACCTGGAACGGAACGGATTTTCTGGCGCGAAGCACCGCTTTTTTGATTGTGACGTCACTCCCTGGATGGAGGGCGAAGTGGCCAAGCTCAAAGAGGGTAAAGGGGCCAAAAAATATGGGTTAATCTTTTTAGACCCGCCTACCTTTTCGAACTCCAAGGCCATGCGGGCCTCGTTTGAGGTGCAAGAGGACCATGTTAAATTAATCCAAATGGCCTATAAGATGCTCAAAAAAGGGGGCCACCTGATTTTTTCGACTAACTTTAGAAGCTTTGTCCTTGACCAAGCCGCCCTAGAGCCCATGCCCATCGAAGAGATCAGCGGGAAAACCTTGCCTCCTGATTTTGAGCGTAATCCAAAGATTCACAAAGCGTTTTTGATTGGCCCCAAGGCTTGAGGTCGCCCAGTTAAAGGCCCCTTTAGACTTGCCGCTTTGTGTCTTTAACGCTAAAAGAAGGGTTTATAGACTTGACCTCAAACCTTTACCCTAACGCCTGATGACCCTGTACCAGACCCCTATCCACCAATTGCACCAGATGCGCCTCAAGGGCGAGGTCTCTACCCAAGAGATTCTTGATTCTGTACAGGCTCGTTTAACCGCGACTGAGCCCGCGCTTAAAAGTTTCTTAGAGTTAACCCCTGAACGGGCCCAAGTAAAGGCTTTAGAGGCCGACCAAGCTATCGCCAAAGGGGAAAAGGTGGGGCCTTTAATGGGTATGCCTTTAGCGATTAAAGATATCTTTAATATCAAGGGAACCCACACGACCTGTGGTAGCAAGTATTTGGAAAATTATATCTCTCCCTATGATGCCACGGCGACTTTGGCTTTGGACAAAGCGGGTTACGGGTTATTAGGAAAAACCAACATGGACGAGTTCGCTATGGGCTCCTCTACGGAACGCTCGGCCTTTGGTGCTACCCGAAACCCCTGGAACCTCGCGCATGTACCTGGCGGCAGTTCGGGCGGTTCTGCTAGCGCCGTTGCAGCCGGGCAAGCCCTGGCGGCGCTGGGTACAGATACCGGCGGCAGTATTCGCCAACCAGCCAGCTTTTGTGGGATTGTCGGGCTCAAGCCCACCTATGGGCGGGTCAGTCGCTGGGGAATGGTGGCCTATGCGTCGAGCCTGGATCAGGGCGGACCCCTGACCAAAGACGTGACCGATGCGGCCTTGATCTTGGGGCAGATTGCAGGTGCCGATCCTAAAGACGCCACCTCTGCCGACCGGCCAGTCCCTGATTTTATGGCCCACTTGGAAACGGGGCTTAAGGGCAAACGGATTGGGGTGATTCGGGAACTTGATTTAAATCAATGTAATAAGGAAGTGGCCCAATGTTTTGAGGCCAATCTCGCCCTTTTGCGCGAAGAAGGGGCCGAGATTGTTGAACTCTCTATTGCCAACATCCCTCACGCCATCGCTACCTATTACGTTATTGCACCTTGCGAGGCATCGAGTAATCTGGGGCGTTATGATGGGATTCGTTATGGACTACGCGCCGAGAATACCCATAACCTACAAGAGGTTTATGAGGAATCACGCGAGCAGGGTTTTGGTCCTGAGGTAAAGCTGCGGATTCTTTTGGGCACCTTCGCTTTATCTGCGGGCTATTATGACGCCTATTATCTAAAAGCCCAGCAGGTGCAAAACCGCATTCGCGCCCAATATCAGGCTGCCTTTGCGCAGGTGGACGCGATTGCCAGCCCGGTCAGCCCTACGACGGCCTTTAAACTAGGCGAGAAAATGGATGACCCCTTGCAAATGTACCTAAGCGACGCCTTTACCATCCCCGCCAACTTGGCCGGAATCCCCGGGATCTCGGTCCCTGCCGGGTTCGGTGCGAACAATTTGCCCATTGGCCTACAACTTTTAGGCAAACACTTTGACGAGGCCCGGCTGTTGGGTATCGCTCGGGGGTTTGAGCGGGCCTTGAATTTATCTTTACCCAACTTAGCTATTTAAAATGCAAACCAAACTGGATCAACTGCAAGCAGAGTTTTTGGCCCAATTGGCCGAAGCCCAAGCGCTTTTAAACGAGGCCGCCGATCAGGCAGGCAAACAGGCCGAAGAACTGCGGATTGCGTTTTTAGGAAAAAAGGGACGTTTTGCCGAATTGATGGTGGGCCTGAAAGATTTAGGCAACGAAGAAAAAGCACAGGTTGGCAAAGGGGTCAACCAACTCAAAGAGTTGGTCACTAATTCCATAAGCGACCTGTCTCAAAAAGCGCAAACCGCCATCGCTGATTTGGCCGTGCGTTCGCAGTGGATCGATATTAGCCTAAACCCTTACCAAGAAGAACCGGGCAGTCTGCATCCAGTGAGCTTGATGCACCTTAAACTCGAAGAGATATTCGAGGCCATGGGTTTTACAATTTATGACGGCCCTCAAGTAGAGACGGACCACTATAACTTTGAGGCCCTGAACTTCGATCCCCACCACCCAGCCCGCGATATGCACGACACCTTTTTCTTTAAAGGTGGAAGGCTGCTCCGCACCCAGACCTCGACCATTCAGATTCGGGCGATGGAAAAGCTCAAGCCGCCCTTTCGGATTATTGGTTCAGGCAAGGTCTTCCGCTGCGAGCGGGTTGACGCCAGCCATGACGCCTGTTTCCACCAACTTGAAGGCATGATGGTCGATAAAGACATCTCGGTGGCCAACCTGAAACATTTTATGCAGGTGATGCTTTCGGGCATTTTTGAATCGGAAGTAAAGGTTCGGTTGCGCCCTGGTTATTTCCCATTTGTCGAGCCCGGCTTCGAACTAGAGATGGCGTGTCTGATCTGCGGTGGCGAGGGCTGCGCAGTGTGCAAAAGGGTGGGTTGGATCGAGCTATTAGGCTGCGGCATGGTGCACCCCAATGTCCTCCGGGCTGGCGGGATTGATCCCGAAGAATATTCGGGCTTCGCCTTTGGCATGGGTACGGACCGCCTAGCCATGATGAAATACGGCATCTCCGACATTAGGCCGCTCCATTCGGGAGACCTTAACTTCTCCCGCCTATTCTCGGCGGCGACTCATTACCGGTTGGGCTGAGATGAAGATATCTAAAAATTGGCTGTGTGATTATATCGACCTGCCCAAAGACCTTGATTTGGCTCGCTTCTGCGAAGTTGTTACCCTGTCTGTTTGCGAGGTGGAAGGGGTTGAGGAGACTGGGGCCCATTTAAGCCAAGTGCTAGCCGCATTGGTTACGGCTATAAAGCCCCATCCTAGCGCCGACAAGCTAAGGCTGGTAACCATTGAGACAGGCAAAGGGACTTTGGAGTTGGTCTGCGGTGCGCACAACTTTGAAGTCGGGGCCATGGTGGTATTCGCTGGATTAGGCACGGTTTTGCCCGGCGGATTTGAGATTAAACCGGCCCAGATTCGCGGCGTCGAGTCTATGGGGATGCTCTGCGCAGAAGACGAATTGGGATTCTCTAGCGACCATGAAGGCTTGATGTTGCTGCCCATAGGGACCAAACCTGGGACTCGTTTAAGTGAGCTTTACCCAGACCAACAAGATTGGGTGTTAGAGATTGATAACAAGTCGGTCACCCACCGGCCCGACCTTTGGGGACATTATGGTTATGCCCGCGAGTTGGGAGCGATTTTTAAATTGCCGGTTAAGCCCTATCCAGGCGCTGATTGGGCCAAGGGCCTTAAGGGCGACTGCCCGATCAAGGTAAACTTGGCGGTGCCTGAACTCGTGCACCGTTATTCTGGGGTCTTTTTAGAAGGGGTCCAGGTGGTCCCTAGCTCTGAAAAAATCAAGCACCGCTTACACCGGGTGGGGCTTCGGCCTATTAACAATCTGGTGGATGTAACGAACTATGTGATGCTGGACCTGGGCCAACCGATGCACGCCTTCGACGGGTCCCAGATTGCAGGCAACCAACTTACCATCCGCCGAGGTAAGGCTGGGGAGCAACTTACTACCCTCTACCAAAAGACCGTTACCTTTAGCGAAAATGACTTAACCATCGCCGATGATAAGGGACCTAGTGTGATTGCCGGGGTAGTCGGGGGCCTGAATTCAGGGGTAAAAGAGGGGGCTAACTGCTGCTTTTTAGAAGCCGCCTGTTGGGAGGCGGTGACCATCCGCCAATCTGCCGCTCGCTTGGGCCACAGGACCGACGCGGCCCAACGATTTGAAAAAGCCTTGGCTCCTGAACATACGGAACTGGCACTAGCCAGGGCGGTGGATCTGCTAAAAGAAACCTGTCCTCAATTAGCCATTAAAGGCGGATTCTCGGATCATTGGGGGCTTAAGGTTGCGCCTGTGACCATTCTCACCAGTTATGCTTTTATCACAAAACGCCTAGGCCAAACCCTGACGAATCAAGAGATCGACGATTCTTTGGCCCGTTTGGGTTTTGCCCTCCAAATTAAAGGCAACCAGATTGAGGTCGAGGTGCCCACTTGGCGGCGCACTAAAGATGTATCCATCCCTGAAGACTTGGTCGAAGAGGTGGGCCGTATCTATGGGCTCAACCAGATTGCCCCTAAGCCCCCACTGTTTCCGATTGTCAGGCCTCAGTTTAATCAGCAGCGGCACTTCGAGAACCGCGCTAAGCGTGTGTTAGCGGGATTGGGTTTTCATGAGATTTACAGCTACCCCCTAACCGATGAAAAAACCGAGGCCCCCTTTGGGCTTTTTCAAGACCCAAGGTTGGTTCTGCTGAATCCAGTCGCCGAGACCCAAGACCGCATGCGCACCAGTTTGTTGCCCCATATGGTAGAGCGGGTTCGGCAGAATCAGAAGATCGCCCAAGGGTTTAAGCTGTTTGAATTAGGGATTAGTTATCACTATCAAAACGACGAGCCCCAAGAGACCCCCTGGCTCTTACTGTGCCGCTCTGCCCCCGCTGGGCATTTGGGCGAGGGTTTTTACCGGTTAAAGGCCGATCTGGTGTCCTTATTAAACCATTGGCAGGTGCCTTCGGTCTATTTTGAGCCCGCAATGGAGCCCGCGCCTTATCAACACCCTAAACTTTCGGCGGAGCTTTATTCAGGTGCCCTTCATTTGGGTCGCCTCTTTAGTCTGCGGCCCTCCAGCGCCAAAGAGTTAGGTTTGAAGGGGGAGGTCTATTTTACTGAACTCAGTATCAAGGCGGCCCTAGAAGCGGCGTCAGGTCAGGATTATAAATACGCAGAACCTTGGAAATTCCCGGCTGTATTTTTGGACCTTTCCTTGGTGGTCCCTAAGGAGTTATACTTTGCCGAATTGCAAAAAGAGGTGGAACAATTTGACCCCTTGGTTCGGTCAGTACGGTTTTTTGATGTGTTTGAGTCAGAAGCTTTGGGGGATAATAAGAGTCTGTCCATTACGGTCGAGTTCCGCGCTCCTAACCGAACCTTGAGTGCAGACGAAACCAAAGATTTGCAGGACCGCTTGATCAATAGACTGGCTTTGGCCGGTTTTTCGTTGAGGTAGGATGGAGCAGGATAACAAAGAGATATACACGGTTACCATCGTTAAAAACTATGGGCGCCCCTTTTCCTTTACCATCGGCAAGCGCCGGTTGGCCGGGTTGAGCCTGTTGCTATTGATTGCCGCCGGGCTCTTCCTTTATGCCTCTTTCGATTATTTGGTGTTGCGGGCGCAAAACAAAAGGGTAGGACGCCAACTCGAACTGGCTAGCGAACGCTTAAGCGAACTCAACAAACAGATTTCGGCGATTGATTCGAAATATTTTGCCCAGGCAGAAAACAACGGCAAAACCTTGCTCAAAGACCGATTGCTGAACCAAGCGGACCTTTCAACGGAAAACCTTTGGGCTGAAGGCCAGACCCCTGACCTGGAGATGGCCGAGGGGGTTGCGGTTGAGGTGGGAGACTTCAAAGCGGCGGTGCAGTCGGACAAACTTAAACTTGAGGTCAAGTTAATCAATCAAAGCACCCCCGATCAGTCTTTAGGTGGCTATCTTTCGGTGACTTTGGTTAATGAAGACAAAGACCCGGTTGTTTACAAAACCGTGACGGGCGGGCCTCTAGGTGACAAAGGTTTCCCCGCTAGTTTTAAGTCGGGTGTCGATTTTTTTATTAAGACCAAGGGCAGCTCGCGGGCGGTTAAGCTCTCGCTTGCCCTGGGTGGGGCAGACGAGTATTATACCCATGCGATGGTGTTTGTTTACAGCTTTAAAGGCAGTCTATTGACCCGTTCGACCCACCGGCTCAACAAAGGTATTTTCACGGAAAAATATGATCAAGCGAGTCCTTAAAAAGCCCAAGGAAGAAGGCGGCGAAAATAGCGAAGCGCTGATCTCTGGCCTTTTGGGGACGGGCAGCCGCTTTGAGGGGAGGATTAGCTTCTCTGGCGCTTTGCGTATTGATGGGGTGGTCCATGGCGAGATTTTATGCAAATCAGGCTGGCCCTCGAAAGTGATTATTACTGAAAACGCCGAGGTCGAAGCCAATATTGTGGCCGATGAGGTAATTGTCTCTGGGAGCTTATGTGGCAACATTAAAGCCATTGACCGACTCGAATTGCGCGCCCCTGGCCGGATTGAAGGTTTGGTGTATTCGAGTGATTTTTCGATTGAAGACGGGGCCTTGTTCCAGGGCGAATGTATTATGATTCGAAATCTCGCCGATGACGAAAAGGAGGCCTTTAAGTTAGAAGGATTTTACGAAATCCATCGGCAAAGTTCAATTTACGAAGACCTTCGCAAAGATTAAAGGCCCAGACCTAAGAAGATGTGGGTTGGCCTTGGCTTTAGGCAAGCAATTTGCTTTGATTATCGCGAACTGATGGAAAAAACCAGAGGCTTAGCCCTCTACAGTGGGTTCCTATGCGGGTCTTGCGAGCGTTATTATTCTGCCTATCCTTCATGCTGGTCGCTTTTTCGGCGATGGGGCAGGTTAACTACCTAGACCACATCACCAACAAGCCGGTCGGTGAAACCGAGACCCTCCTTACCCTAGAAACCTACGATCCGCCCAACTATGAGGTTGTCGCAAACCTCACAAGTCAGGTGATGATCATTAAGTTCCGCAATATCAAGCTCGGTGAAATCAGTGACCTAATCGTTTTTAGAGACCCCTTGCTATCGGGTATCCAGATTCAAAAGGTGGATAAGGAAGAATTTTGGGTCAAGATTCGGGCGAAACGCAACGACCTCAAATATGAGATTTTGCCCCAAAAACGGGGTAGCAATCTGATCCGTATTAAATTTACCAAACCTGTTCAGGATAAAGAGGTTTACGATGGGGTCGAGTTGACCGATATGCTCCGAGAATTGGCTAAGGGTAAAGAAAAGCTGATCCTCTCCTTCGATAAACCTGTTCAGTACGACGTTATCCGCGATAATACTACGGCTGGCGCCAAGCTCAAAGTGCGGATGATTGGCACTAGGATGGTCGATGGCCTGATTATCCCAGGAGCAGGGACTGATATGCTCGAAGGGATTCAATTGGAATCCCGCGGCAAATACCTTTTGATGGTGATCTCGCCTAAAAAATACGTCCTCAAATTAGGCAAGCAAACCTTGAAAAACCCTCACCGGGTGATTCTGGAACTCACTGAAGATCTTGCAAGACCAGTAGCTGAAGAAAAGTTGGTTTCCTCTAAAGAACAGGTGGAAACCGACAAAATGACCGACGAGGAAAAAAAGAAAGCGGTTTTTGTAAGTGGCAAGCTTGAAGAGGCAGAACACCAGTTCCGAATTGGTCGGTTTAAAACCGCCGGGCTTTTGTTTAAAAACGTTTATAACTTTGACCCCAAGTCCGAGATTGGTGTCCGCGCCGCCTTCCGCAGTGCTGATAGTTATTATCAAGCAGAGATTGGTCGCGGTGATGATGCAGACGAGGATTTTGTGGTGCAAGAATATCGCACTGCCATTAACGCCGCATTGGTGGCTGATCTGGGTTATGAGGACGTTCCTCGAGCCTATTACAATATGGGCCGCGCCTATTTAAACAAAAAATATTACGCCGACGCCTTTAACCAATTTGAGATCATCCTCAATTTCTACGCAGATTCTCCCTATTCGGCAGACAGCCAGTTTAAAGAGGGGTTGATCCATCTAAACATGTTCCGTTACCAAAAGGCGGTGGATACCCTTAACAAGTTTATCAAAGAAAATTCTACCGCCCCCCAGGTATCTATCGCTTTATACAAAATTGGCGAATCTCAGTTTCAACTAAAAAAGTATAAAGAAGCCAAAGCCAGTTTTGACCGGGCTTGGACCATGAACGGCAACTATATGAAACAAGATGCCGAATTGATGTTCCACATGGGCGAGGCCTATTTCGAAAACCAAGACTACCACACCGCCCGCGCCATTTATGAGCAACTAATCGACCTCTATCCGAAAGAAACCTTTTCTAACTTGGTGGCGATTCGTATTGGCGACTTTTTAAGGGCTGAAGACAAGGTAGATGACGCGATTGCTGCCTACGAAAAGGCGATTGTAAAATACACCAAAGAATTACTTTTAATTGGCAAGCTTAGAATCGCAAACCTCAAGGCAGAGATGCCTGAACCGGGGCCTTATAAAGAGGCGATGCAGAACTACGACTTTATTATTAACGAGCATCCTTTATCGGATCAGGTTGAAGAGGCGATGTTGCGCCGAGGCTTGACCTTGGCGTTGTTCCATCACTATCCCGAGGCAGTGGTTAAATTAGAGGAGTTTTGCAAAAAATACCCAGATTCGATTTTCGTAAAACACCGAATCATTCACGACCGTATCTTAGACAGCATCGAAGATTACATAACCGATTATTATCAGCAGGATAAATATCTGGATGCCCTAGGAGTTTTTGAACAATATGAGCGGAAATATTACCTAAGGCCTACCGAATCCGCTTGCTATTCAAAAGACGGCAAGACCGATGAATACCAAATTCGGGTAGATCCCATCCTAGACCGGGCTCCATTGTTTTTGATTGCTGATAGCTATTACCGGCTCAACTTAGCTGATAAGGCTTTGGGGGTCATGGACCTGATCTTAAAAGATGAAAAAGATCCGCTAAGCTCGTTGGTCACCTTTAACAAAGGTCGGATTTTAGAGTCCTTAGAACAACCTGACGACGCCCAAAAGGTTTACGCCGAATTTATTACAAAATACCCCACCCATTCCTTTGCCCCTATGGTCAAAAAGGCTTTGGGTGACGCTTATTATAAGGTACACAAGTTTGACCGAGTGGACCGGGCCATAAGGATTTATAACCAAACCATTCGCGATTACCAGGACTCGGAAGACCCATTAGAACGAGAAATTATTCCTGAATGTTGGTTCGCTTTGGGTAATGTGTATCAGGCGATAGGCCAGTATGATAACGCCATTGCTAGTTTTAAAAAGGGTCTAGCCACCTATGAACATCCCTTGCAAGACCAGGATGTGCAGGACTATGTAATCGACACCTTTTATATCTTGGGCAACCTCTATTACGAGTTAAACCAGATGCCTGAAGCCATGGAGGTTTACGAAAAGGCGATTAAAATTTGGCCTAATTCGGAAAAAACCCCTTGGGCAAAATATCAAAAAGGGCAGATTTACGTGAGGTACAACCAGAAGGACAAGGCTTTACAGATCTTTGAAGAACTCGAATCCATGGCCAAAGATTATCCCGATGCGTTGTGGGGGCCTTTGGCGATGGAGTCTCGCAAAGCGATGATTAACGATTTAAAGTTTGATAAATACCTAACCCGAACTCCCGATGCATCGGGCAAGTTGCCTTAAGAGCCCTTGCCTCGCCCTTTGCTACCTAGAAACCACTTGAATCTTAGGCCCAGCCCCTTGGATTTTAACCATTTCAATCTCAAAAATCAGGGTTTGATCGGCCAAGGGATGATTGCCATCTAGGGTAATTGATTCCTGGTCCAGATCTACAACCCGCACTGCAAAGGGACCCTGGGGGGTGCTTAGGTTAAAGACCATCCCTAATTCGGGGGTCGCGCCAGGGGGCAGCTGCCCGCGCTCGACCTTGCCCACTAGTTGCGGGTTTTTGAGCCCGTATGCTTCTTCAGGAGCAATGGTCAGGGTCTTTTTTTCGCCCACCGCCATTCCTAATATTCCGTTATCAAAGCCAGCGATTACCATCTGTTCACCTAGCACAAACTCTAAAGGCTCTTGGCCAGCACTGCTGTCGAACTCGACTCCATCGCTTAGTGTCCCGCGGTAGTGTACAAAAACGGTATCCCCCTTCGCTGCCCTTGCCATCTTGCTCCTTTAAAGATTAGTTTTGCCCAATTCTGCATAGGTTAAAACGCGGAAAAAAGCGGTTTTATCACACTAATCTTATTTCGAGGTTTTGTAAACGAGACTAAGGAGTTTTCGAGGGAATGGGGCAGAGTTTAAACTGGACCTGTTTTAAATCTTCCTTAAATTCCAACCCGTTTTCCTCTTGGGCCGAATTGTCAGAATCGTAGTGCCAGTTTACTAAAATGAGGTGACCTTGCTGCGCTGCGGACTCAAGGCGGTCAAAAAATCCCAGTAATAATTTATAACTTGAAGAGTTAAAATAGGTTAATTCGAGATCGACCCTTACCGCTTGGCTAGTGGGTAATTGGGCTAAATAGGACTCTAGCCAATCCATCGCCGGGCCGTAAAATGTAGCTGTGTCTTCTGGGTAGGATTCCCCCTTGATTACAAGTTGGTGCCCAATTGGGTCAAAGTCTATGCGCGGGTAACAGGTCCCCCTTTCCACAACAAAACGCTCCATTCCCCCTCCGGAATTTTTATTGAATAAACGTGTTAATACTAAAAAAACTTAATTCTTGATCCAGTGGTACAAACTCGATTTCAGGTGGTTTGGCCGCTAGCCGAACAATCTCAATCAGCCCTAAACCTGAACCTTGATCTTTAGAAATAGGTTTTTTACTTTCTTTTTTAAAATGGGTCTTTAACTCCTCTGGGCTAAGTGCCATTAGCTCGGCCAGATGGATCTTTAGGGCCGATGCCTTATGGGTTGAAACCAAGTTTCCACAAGCTACAAAAAAGCCTTGCTCATGGCGACCAATCCAAAGGGTGCCGAGTGGGTCTTCATCAGGGGTGGTTTTGGCGGAATAACGAATCACGTTTTGGACGGTTTCCACCACGATTGAATAAACCTTCATAATTTGGCCGCTACTAGCCTTCTCCTCGGCCATTTGCCTTCTTAAAATCGCTCCGATTCGGACTAGCTGCTCTTGGTTTAAAGGACCACTAAATCCAAAAAAGGCGCCTTTTTTGGTAAATCGTTTTTTGACTTCCAACAGTTTTAATGGCATTTTGTACCTCGTTTCACTAATCCCTTTTAAGTGGGTAAACATGTTTGGCCAAAGGAACAAGACTTGTTAGCCTTAGGTCATGGAGTCCAAGATGAACTATACCTTTTATCAAGTTAAAAGCCGAAAAAACGAACAGGTCATCGCGGGTCTCTCTCAAGTAAGTCTTGCGTGCGATTCAAGCCCAGACCTATTTGTCTTTTTATGGATGGATGACCAGCAAAACCTCAAACATTTCCAATTTCTATTTTTTGAAAGGCTCCTTGAATGGCGTGAAGAGCAAGGTTTTTGTCTGATGGTAACCAACCGTTTTGAGCAGCACCCAGACGGGGTTGGGTATCACAAGGGCTCTAGGAGTTTAGAACACACCCAAGACCCAGAAACCTTGGCCAAGGCTCAATCTATGTTAAAGGAGGCCAATCTCCCCGCCCCTTATGGGCCTCTAATCAAAGCCCTATTATCGCCCTAAAGCGCTAAAAAATGCTCGGCTTTTGTGATCAAACTTGAAACCTGAGTTTCATTTAAACCCAAAGCTTGGGCCGCTTCAACGGCCACCTCCAGCCCGTGGGGTTCTAGGCGGTCATCAGAAATAGTCATCTCGACCAAATAAAGCACCATTCGCTCCACCAAAATGGGTTCGAAATGGACCTGGCCTAAGGAGGCTAAAGATTGATTTTGCGGGTCACTTTTTAGCTGGGCTAAATACTTTTCGTCTTCAGTCAACAGATGATAAACGTGGCTTAAATAGTCTAGTTCCCGATTTTCAACGCGACCATCTGCCCAAACTAATTTGACCACTGCCGTAGCCAGCCAGCGCCGCTCGGGCAAATCAAGCTTGGGTAACAAGGTTAAAAAATACTCAATCCGAATCATTTGAATGGTGGTTTTAAGCAAACTGCGGGCGGTGCCCGAATCTAAACCTAGGAGATGGGTCAGGCGGATCAAATACCCGATTTCATGGGGGTGCATCTCCAAGTCTGCGGCACAGATGTCCAAAATTACTTTATAAATTTTAAGGGCTAATCGGGGGTCTGTTTTGATTGGCGGTAGATCAGGGGGACGATTGGACGCAACGATGGCGAGCACCTCTTTTTGAAGGGCAGGCAGGTCTTGAATGAGATGTAGCAAAGCATCAAGGTGGGGTTGCTCCCCTTCGGTCACGTGCCCATCGGCGACAAACGCCCCCGCGACTGCCTTGGCGACCCAGGCCTTTTCCGCTTGATCTAAGCGGGCCAAATCTAGTTGGTCCACATGTAGCCAAATTGGTTCCATCGTCTTTCGCCCCTAAATCAAGGTGTTTAGCACAGTTTTGCCCTAATTTATTGGCGATGTCCAGTATTCGGTTTTTGAAAAAAGTCCAAAAAATTTGTCAAAACCTTTTGGTGTAGGTTATGCTTTGTAAAGACAGGTGCCAAGGGGGCGCGGCCTACTTATAAATCCTTTCGTATCGAAAAAAGATGATCGCAAATAACCTGTTGTCTAATCTCACTATTGGCAAAAAATTAGGACTGGGTTTTGCCTTCGCCGTGGTGATGATGGCTTTGGTTGCTGGATTTGGCCTTTTTCAGGCTAGATATATTGATAACAGCTTGCGAAATGAGCTGCTGCCACAGGTTATGCACCAATCAAAGGTGGTGACGATAAAGGGGGAGTTAGCAGAGGCGCAATTACACTTGTATGGGTACAAGGAATCGACAGACCCTGAAGTACTGGCTCAAGGAGTGGCCCTACTCAAGCTGGCCCAAGACCAAGTCAAAGAGATTATCGAGCAAACTGACGAAAAAGAGGTCAAAGAAAACTATTCACAAATTCTGACTCTCTTGTCTGCTATGTCTGACGACCTGCAAACCGCAGGGCAATTCTACGAGAAATTGGGACTTAACGAAAACCTAGGGGCAAAAGGCCGGGTTCGCCAAGCGGCGCACCGGATGGAAGCCGCTTTCCAAAAGGAAGAGGCTTCTTTGCAGGTGTTACACCTGATGTTAAGAAGGGAAGAAAAGGATTTTTTACTAAGAGGCGGCGAACAGTATTTGAGCAAATTTAACACCACTGCCGACCGCTTGGCCCCGAAACTCAAGCCCGAATCGGCAGCCATTTTAAAGGCCTACAAGGAGGCTTTTGCAGAGCTATTTATTTTGAAAAATCAGGCCGAAGAAATGAGCCAAAACGTCGATTCGGCGGTTCTAATGGGTGAGGCCTTGATCGAAAATCTTGTGCAGCAAGAAGCCGCCGAGACCAAAGAGGTAAATGAATTGATTAACGTCCAGCTCCAAAGGGCAAATATATTGTTGTGGCTGATCGCTGGGTTGGGGCTGGTGGGAACGATGGTGTTTGCGGTTTGGTTTGTGCGGTACTTAGCGGGGATTCTACAAGAATTAATCCATGGCATGGATACCTCAGCCAGCCAGGTGGCGGCTGCATCCAACGAGATTGCCCAGTCGAGTCAAAAGCTGTCTGAAGGCGCCACTGAACAGGCGGCAAGCCTAGAGGAAACTTCGGCGGCGATTGAACAAATGAGCGCTCAAACCAGCGATAATGCAGAAAGTTCTAAACGCACGGCCAAAGAAATGGAAGCAATCATGGTTTTGGTGCAAGAAGGGGCTAAAAATGCAAAAAATGCCAGCGCAATAGCCAATCAAGCTAAAGCCTCTGCCCAAGGTGGGGTGGATACTATGAACCGGATCAATCAGGCCATGGGCAATATCGCCGAATCCGCCTCGAAGATCACGGATATTATTGAGCTTATTAACGAGATCACCCACCAGACTAAGATGCTGGCTACCAACGCCGCCATCGAGGCCGCCAGGGCTGGCGAGCAGGGCAAAGGGTTTGCGGTGGTTGCTAACGAGGTTTCTAAGCTTGCCGAGTCCTCCAAGGCGGCTGCCAAGGAAATCGCTACCTTGATCAAAGAAAGCGCCAAACGGGCCGAGGGCGGATACGCACTGGCTATGCAAGGACAGCAAAATCTAAACGAAATTCTAGAGCGATCTTCAGAGGTGGAAACCTTGATGAAACAAATCGCTCAAAGCGCCGACCAGCAAGCCAAACGGATTGAAGCCAGCGGGAAAGAGGTCAATCAAATTACCACCGCTACCGGCGAGCAAGCCAATGGGATTAAAGAGGTTAGTCTATCTGTGGTCGAGATGGATCAGGTGACCCAAGCCAACGCTGCTAACGCCGAAGAGACCGCGGCGGCGGCGGAAGAACTTTCAGCCCAGGCGCAGATGTTACACGATTTGGTTGCCGATCTGGCTAGGCAAGCGGGTACGAAGATTGGCGCCAGTACCGCTCGCCGAGACCAGTCAACAAATCGGGAGTCCCATTTTTCGAGTAAAAATCGGGGCCAGAAAACCAAAAACCATTCCAAACCAGAACCCTTGGAATTGCGCCCTGAAGACCTTACCCGAGTCGAATCGACCGAACGCCGAAGTTCGGTTAAGCGAATCAAACCTAGTGAAGCCATCCCTATGAGCGAAGACTTCTCTGAATTTTGATATTCACCGCAAACTGGGGAGCCTTTTTAAAGGTATTGCGCACAAGGAGTTATTTAGAAGCCTTGATAAGGGCTTAAATTATTTGTTTTAAAGTATTCCCTTTAGAATCAACGATCATGGCCTCCTCGTCGCCATCTGGATAAGTAATAGTTACGTATTCGGCGTTCGGATATTTGGGGTCTGCGCAGGGGGATATTACCACCCTAATTCCATTTTCCAATTCGTAAATCTCCCCTTCGATACTGTTTTTAATTTTAGTGTCATAGCTAGCAGCGATGGTTTCGACTACCTTGAGGATACCCACAGGCGCTCCGATTTAGGAATTGTTATTCAATTTTGTATATTTTGGGCAAAAAAAAACCCAGCCTAAGCCGGGTCTTTTTTTGGAAAAAAAGGACCAGATTAGGCTTCTTTTTTTTCTTCTTCTTTGTTTTTTTCCTCAATCGCTTTAGCTTTTGCGGTGTCGATTTCGTCTTTGAAATTACGAATTCCCTTGCCCAGGCCTGCACCGATGCCTGCCAAACGGCCAGCGCCGAAAAGCACTACAACAATACAAAGAATGATGGAAAGTTCACCTACGCCTAGTCCGCCGATCATGGAACACCTCAAGCTAAAGGGTTGTGTTTGTCCTTTAAGCCTATACTAGCCCTAAGCAAAGCACCAGTAAAAAAGCCCATTACCCTAAAATATGAACCAGATAGGGCTAATGTAAAAAGGATCATAATAACTTTCGTAGATCACATGACGAGTTTGGTCAGAGTAATCATTGGGCATTTCGTGGTCGTCGTCGTGGTATTGGTCTTCTCGCTGGTGGAGTTCGGCGTTGAGCTTGGCCCCTTGAGCGATAATGTCCTCGATCACCATCTCGCCAGTGACCATCTGTCCATCGTCTCCACGATATCCTAGTTCCTCAATGCCCAGCGCTTTGTTTACAATATCCTCAATCTCACGCCAAATCAGCCCACTTAAAAGGTCAAACTGCCAGCCTGAACGGGTGGTGTCAAAACGACCTTCTTTTAAAAAACTCAAAAACACAAAATCTGCCGGGTTGATCCCTTTAAACCAAGCAACCGCGATCCTGAGGTCTAAGAAACGCTCTTCTGCGAGGTAGTCTTCCCATTCGTCGTCGTCGAGTTCGAATATTTTTTCAAAAGCGAACTCCCCAGATTGGGTATCCACGGCGCAGTATAGGTCGAAGTGGGAAAGATATTCTTGGTACCGTTTTTTAAGATTGGCGTCTTTCTCGGCACCTTTGACGGTCACCTGATAGAAGTTTTTGCTGTCAACCTCTACATAACCTTTGCTCATCATATAAACCAGCAAAGGTTCTAAATCGCGGTCGTCGCGCTCCAAAACAACACTTAAGCGCGGTTCGTTGGATATGAGCTGATCGAGTAATACTCCAGATGCATATTCCTTGCGTTGTTCGTCGTTAAGCGTAAACATGGCACTACCCATATATCAACCTCATGTGGTTCGGTTTGGCACCCAGCGGGCTCCAGTTTTGCCAAAAAACTCTTTTTTAAAGATCGGCACCTGCTCCTTGAGCCGATCTACAACATACTGGCAGGCCTCAAAGGCAGCCTGCCGATGGGCGGAGGAAACAGCGATAGCCAAACTAGCCTCGCCGACTCCGACCCTCCCCAAACGGTGATAAATAGCAATTTCTATCACACCAAATCGGTCTTTGGTCTCTTTAACCAAGCGTTTCATTTCTTTAAGAGCCATGGGGACGTAGGCCTCATAAAATAGGGTTTCTACAGGCTCCCCTAGATTATAGTTACGCGTAACCCCTACAAAGCTAGCGACCGCTCCGGCGTCGGGGCGGATTACCTTTTTTTGCAATTCCTCTATACTTAAAGGCATCTCCGTTAAAACCAGCATCAGCCACCCCCGACCGGTGGGATCAGGGCTAGTTCCACCCCCTCACTCAAAACCGCGTCAAGCTCGGCATATTCTAGGTCTATTGCCGCCCGCAGGCTACTGCGCAAAGGGCTGGCCGCAGGATGCTCCTTCAATAATTGGTCTAAGGCATCTTGGACCCTGGCCCCCGGTTTAAGCTCTAATCCTAAAACCTCTTTACCAACTAACTCTTTGAGCCCGGCAAACAGGAGCAACCTAACCTGCATGTGCCCCCATTTGGGTTTCGATCCGGTCAAAAAGATTCAGGCTATTTTGATAACAAATCTCTGAAAGTTCTAATTCCGCTAGCCCAAGGTGCTTGGCGATATACCGCCCCACCTGGGCCACGTGCCCTGGCAGATTGGGCCTGCCTCGATGGGGCACCGGGCTTAGATAAGGAGCGTCAGTTTCTAAAAGCAAACGCTCCAGGGGCACTATATCCAAGACCTCTCTTACTTGGTCCGACTTGGGGAAGGTGGCGATCCCATTAAACCCAATATAAAACCCCATGGCCAAGATCTGCTCCGCCATTTGTAGCGAGCCCGTAAAACTATGAAAAACCCCGCGTAACCTTTGTGAATCCACCTCCGCCAAACAGGCCAAGGTGTCGGCCTCGGCTTCGCGAGAGTGAATCACCAGCGGTAAGTTTAATTTTATAGCCAAGCCCATTTGGTCCAAAAAAGCTTGGCGCTGGGCCTTTTTGGGTGAAAATTCATAGTGATAATCAAGCCCACACTCGCCTAGGGCGACTAATTTAGAGTTCTGGTTAAACGCTTCTTCCATCCAGCCCAACTCGGCTTGGTCCCAGTCCTTGGCTTGATGCGGATGGGTGCCAAGGGCGCCGTAAACCATCTCAAATTCTTCGGTAAACTGCGTAACCAAACGGTTAGAGGCCGCGTCGGTACCAATGGTCAGTGCGAGGGCCAAGCCTTCGTTTTGTCCCTTTTCCAAACCCAAGCGAGGATCTTCTTTTAACATCTCCAAATGGCAGTGGGTATCAATCCAGCGAGGTGTTTGGGTCATGGGCTCTTTTTTTTTAATTTAAGGCTATTATACGGCATCCCCTTTTGGGGGGCAAGGGCAAAGGGGGGTAAGCAGGGCTAGTCAAAAACGTAAGCCTAGGTTAAAGTAAGCCCGCAAAAGGAGGATAAATGGCCACAAAATTTGAAGAAAATCTGAAACAACTCGAAGAGATCGTCGAGACCTTAGAAGAGGGCGAGATCGATCTCGATCAAGCACTCAAGTCCTTTGAAGCCGGGGTTAAATTAAGCCGCGCCTGCCACAAGGAGTTGGCGGTTGCCGAAAAAAAGGTAGAGCTATTGCTTAAAGATCAAGACGGCGAACTTACTAAGGTGCCTTTTGAGGGGTGAAAGGGCCTTTTTAATTTGCCTGCCCTTATTGTTGGGGGGCTGTTACTTGGGCGATCAAGCCCGAGGCCAATTACACATGCGGCTCAACCAGACCCCACTGGTCGAAGCGGCGGCCAACCTGCCTGTGGGAACCGAGCGGGATTTGCTCCTACAGGTGCCCAAGATCAAAGCCTTTGGGGTACAGAGGCTAGGTTTAAAAAAAACCAACAACTTTGAGGGGTACTACCAAACCGATCAAAAAGGGGTCACCTTTGTGGTCACTGCCGCCCCTAAAAATCGCTTAGAATCTTATCAATGGTGGTTCCCGGTGATTGGGTCTGTACCCTACAAGGGTTTTTTTAATCCCCTAGATGCGCAGGCCTTGCAAAATGAATTAGAACAAGCTGGATTGGATGTCTGGATTTTTGCCGCTCCGGCCTACTCAACCTTGGGTTGGTTTAAAGACCCGGTCACCTCGCCTATGTTGCGCTCGGGGTTATTCGACTTGGCCGATACCCTGCTTCACGAAATGGCCCACGAGCGGCTGTATATCAAAGGGCAAGGGGATTTTAATGAGCAACTGGCCAGCTTTGTGGGGCAAAAAGGGGCAATAGCCTTTATGACTGAGGCTGGGCTCTGGACTCCCTCTGAAAAAGCCGCTTGGGCGGAGCGACAGCGGCTTGGGAAGGCGGTGCGAACTTTAGTTGAGGCTTACCTGCCCCGTTTCGAGGCGTTATACAAAACCCCCCAATCAGAAGCCTTGTTGGCAAAGGCCAGAGAAGTCCTTTTCGCTCAGCTCGAAAACGAGTGGCTAGGCCTGACCGGGCAAAAAACCCATTTTAACAACGCCCGACTTTTGCAGTTTCAACGTTATCAAGAAGAGGATCCCCGAATTTTGGCCTTGTGGAACCAAACCCAAGGGGATTGGCCCCGGTTTTGGAGTCAGGTAGAGACTTTGGTTAAAACCGAGGGTTGGGATTAACCTGCTAGTTCCTGAATCCGCGGTTTAAGCTCAATCCACTGGGCCGATTCCATCCCTTCTCCTGCCAAAATCAAGGTTGGATTAAGTTTAAGCAGTGACACAATCGCTTGATCCCGCTCCTTTTTATCTAAAGGTTGGGGCTCGCCTAGAAGTTGAATCCCTAGGGCTAAGTCGGTTGGCAACATATCGGGGCTTAAAGCCGCCACCTCGCTTAAACGTAGCTCTAGGCCAATCGCTTCGAGTTCCAACAGTTCGGCTACATAATAAAGTTTTTCAATCATCTTGGGCCTATCCTCCCCTAGTCTAAAAAAAGCGGATACGGGCACCGGCACTTGATTAACCTTTTTGATCCCTCGAAGGGCTGCTTGGAACATCAAAAAATCGTTAATCCCTTCGACCATCATGCAGTCTGCGCCTTTATCAATCATATAAATCGCTGATTCGGCGTAGTCCCGCTCCCAAATCGCTTCCCTGTCCTCGCCTTCAACCAGCAAATGTGGCCCCAAAACCCCGGCCAAAAGGGCGTCAAAACCCCCGGCGGCGATGGCGTGTTTTCCAGAGGAAACCGCAATATTATGCAAAGCCTCACTTTTATCACTTAAACCCAGTTTGGCTAAGTCGGGCAAGGTACTATGGCGGGTGGGGGTGCGCAGCAGGGTTGCACCCAATTTGAGTTGGTTATGGAAGCAGTGGAGCAGAGGCACCTCGTCTTCCAAAATAAATTGGGCAAGTGACTTATCCTTAAGGGGAATCTCTGATTCCCAATAGGCATCGCCAAACAAAATCGGATTCATAGGCAAGGGGGTAGTGAGGCCAAAGACTACTGAAACACAATATCAGGAAACAGCTTGTTTAACAGCTTGGTAAGATTGGCCTTTAAAACCGGTTTGACTAAATATTCGTTACAGCCCGCATTATAGGCTCGGCGAATCTGGTCGCGGTCATCTAGGGCGGTGATAATCACCACTTTGGACAGGTCTTCATCCTCGGCGCCCATGTCCCGCTCAGAGGTGCGAATATGTTCTAAACACTCAATCCCGTCCATCTCGGGCATCATTAAGTCGAGCAGGATTAGGTCGTAAGGTTCGCCCTTTTCGTGTGCCGATTTAAACTGGGAAAGGGCAAAAACCCCATTCTCCGCCAAATCGCAACTAGCCGTCTTTTTCAGAAAATGAAAAAGAGCCAACCGATTTTCAATTATGTCGTCAACTATAAGAACCTTCAAGGCTTGCCTGTAGAATAGTTTAATCAGGGGCCAAGTCTAGTAAATAATTTCTAAATTGGCCAGAATTAAATTGTGCAAAAAAGCCCTAGTCCCAAGACACAAGGCCCTAGGCAAAGCATATTCTATCTGCCTATAATGGCCGCTCTTCATGGGAAAAGGGATGAAAGAATTAAGTATATTTAAAGGCAAACGGGTTTTGGTGACCGGCCATACTGGCTTTAAGGGCTCCTGGCTTAGTCAGTGGCTATTAGAGCTTGGAGCGCAAGTCACAGGCTTGGCCCTGGCACCTCTTAATGACCAAGAACACTTCTGCTTGGCAGGCCTAGAGAAACACCTAGACCACCAAGTCTGCGACATTCGGGACTTAAACGGGGTGAATCAGGTTTTTGCGAAAGCGAAGCCGGAGATACTCTTCCATCTAGCCGCCCAGCCCCTGGTGCGCTATAGCTATGAAGCTCCCAAAGAGACCTTTGATACCAACGTCGGTGGTTCCTTAAATATATTAGAGGCCGCCCGTCGTTCGCCTAACTTGGGGGCAGTGGTTTTTGTAACCACCGATAAATGTTACCAAAATCAAGAATGGCACCATGGCTACCGGGAAAATGACCGGTTAGGTGGCCATGACCCTTACTCAGCCTCGAAGGCGGCAGCCGAGATTTTGTTTCAAAGTTATTTGCGCAGCTTTTTTGACCAAAATCCCGAAATTGGTTTGGCTTCGGGCCGCGCGGGCAACGTGATTGGCGGCGGCGACTGGGCGAAAGACCGAATTGTGCCCGACTGCATCCGCGCTCTTGCCCAAGGGAACCCGGTACGTTTAAGAAACCCCAAAGCCACTAGACCCTGGCAGCATGTTTTAGACCCTTTATTTGGATATCTTAAACTAGCCGCCCGGCTTTATGAAAACCCCAAGGCCTACCCAGACGCCTTTAACTTTGGCCCGGCTATCTCCTCGATCCAGCCTGTGGGCCGTTTGGCCGAAGCGGTGGTGGAGGCTTGGGGTTCGGGCAAACTGGAGATTAGCCAAGACCCCAACGCGGTTCACGAGGCCACGCTGCTACACCTCAATTGCGATTTAGCCTACCAAAAGCTAGATTGGGAGCCAGTCTGGGGATTCGAGCGGGCGGTTAAAGAAACCACCCTGTGGTATTTAAAACAGCACCAAGGCCAGTCGGTCCCCGAATTAACCCAAACCCAAATCAAAACCTTCACTCAGGATCTAAAATGATCGAAGGCGTTAAGATCACCCCCCTGCGACAAATCCCCGACGAACGGGGGAAAATTATGCACATGCTCCGCTCTACAGACGCCCATTTTATGGAGTTTGGGGAGATCTATTTTAGCTGTGTCCACCCAGGGGCGATCAAGGCTTGGCATATTCATACCAAAATGACCTTGAACTACGCGGTACCCCACGGGCGGATCAAGTTTGTACTCCATGACGACCGCGAGGGCAGTCCCACTAAGGGCGAAACCCAAGAGGTTTTTATGGGGGCTGATAATTATTGTTTAGTCACCGTGCCGCCCTTGGTGTGGAACGGGTTTAAAGGGTATGGGCCGGACATGGCGATTGTGGCCAACTGCGCCACCTTGGCCCACGACCCCGGCGAAATCAGCCGCCGCCCCCACGACGATCAGGCGATAGGCTACGATTGGGACCTCAAACACGGCTAATGATGAAAACCGTTATTTTGTGTGGCGGCCAAGGCACCCGTATCCGCGATGTCTCCGCTGAACTACCCAAGCCGATGATCCCGGTGGGGCCCTATCCGATCCTCTGGCATATTATGCGTTACTACCGAAGCTTCGGGCACCAAGACTTTGTTTTAGCAACCGGGCATTTAGGTTATAAAATCAAAGACTTTTTCCTGAACTACCAGTCTCGCACCCACGATTTTACGATTGATCTGGGCTCCCGTGAGACTCAATATCACGGCAGCACCAAAGACCACGTCGATTGGAGGGTGACCTGCGCGGATACAGGCGAATCGGCCATGACCGGGGCGCGAGTAAAAAGGGTGCAGGCTTTTTTAAAAGACGAAGAAAATTTCTTTTTGACCTATGGCGATGGGCTTAGCGATGTCGATCTCGACCAACTCCTAGCCTTTCACAAAAGCCACGGCAAAATATTGACGGTCACCGGGGTGCACCCTCCGGCCCGTTTTGGCGAGTTAGACACCGATCCCTCGGGGCTGGTCACCGAATTTAACGAAAAACCCCAAGCTAAGGCCGGGGTGATTTCAGGCGGTTTTTTTGTGGTTAACCGGCGTATTTTTGAGTACCTCTCGGACGCGGAAGACCTGGTTTTTGAAAAAGGTCCGATGGAAAATCTGGTGAAAGATCAACAGATGATGCTTTATCGGCACGAAGGCTTTTGGCAATGTATGGACACCGCCCGCGACTTCCAATTGCTTAATAGTCTTTACCGCTCTGGCGATTCCCCTTGGGACCGGCGGGAGGGCTGATGCGGATTTTACTCACCGGCGGGTTTGGCTATTTGGGCGGGCGTATTGCGGAGCATCTTTATGGCCAAGGCCACCAACTGCGCATCCCCACCAGACGAGCGGCTAAGGACTATCCAGACTGGGCTCAGGAGGTAGAGACGGTTCAAGCCAACTTAGGTAAGGAGGCCGACTTGGCCCAGCTTTGCCAGGGGATGGACCAAGTGGTCCACCTCGCCTCGATGAACGAAGTGGTCGCCGGAACAGACCCTTTGGGCGCGGTCATCCTCAACTCAGTTAACAGCCTCAAATTACTCTTGGCCGCCCAAAAGGCGGGGGTTAAACGCTTTATCTATTTCAGCACCGCCCACGTTTACAAAAGCCCTCTAGTGGGCCGGTTGACCGAAGACCTCCCCTGCCGACCAACCCATCCCTACGCCTATTCGCACCGGGCGGTGGAGGACTATGTTTTTAGCTTTCATGATAAAAAGCAGCTCGAAGGGGTAGTGATCCGGTTATCTAATGGTTACGGCGCCCCACGGGACGCCGGTATTGACCGCTGGACCTTGGTCGCCAACGATCTGTGCCGCCAAGCGGTGACCCAGAAGAAATTGGTTTTAAAAGGCAGTGGTTTAGAAGAACGAAACTTCATCACCTTGACCGATGTGGCCCAGGGGGTGGCCCATTTTGTGGGCCTCGACCCAGACAGTTTAGGGAACGGTCTGTTTAACCTAGGCGGCGAGGATTCGAGCACCGTTTACGATCTCGCCTTGGCTATTCAGCGCCGGGCTCACACGGTCTTGGGCTACCTCCCCCCGATCGAGCGCCCGCAGCCCAAACCGGGCGAAAGCACGGGCTCGCTGGATTTTTGTGTGGATAAACTCAAAGCAACGGGCTTTGTTTTTTCAGGCAGCCAAGAGGCCGAACTGGACCGAAGCCTGTTACTCTGCCAGGACGCCTTTGGCGGCTGATCATGCCTCAAGTTTCGATTATCATCCCCACCTATAACCAAGCCG
>MFNE01000010.1:40896-41545 GCA_001783695.1 Candidatus Lambdaproteobacteria bacterium RIFOXYD2_FULL_50_16 | reverse complement strand
GAAGCGATTGTGGTTAACAACTATTCCGCCGACCACACCCATGCGGTGGTAAAGGGTTTTGGCGAGGCCCGGTTTAAGCTGGTGGACTTTGCCAATCAAGGGATCATCGCCGCCAGCCGTAACGAAGCGGCCCGTCTGGCGACTGGCGAGTGGCTAGCCTTTTTGGATTCAGACGATTTGTGGTTGCCCAACAAGTTGGAGCGCTGTTTGGCGGGATTAAAGGAGCCTACTAATTTAATCTGCCACCAAGCACTGCGCTTTAATCAAGAAGGCCCCTTGGGCCTAACCAAGCCAGTGCATTCTCGGCAGATGGATTATAAGGTAATGCTGTTTGAAGGCAACTGCCTGACCCCAACCACGACCCTGGTCAAGCGGGATTTCTTTTGGAAGGTTGGGGGATTTTCTACAGATGAAGCTTGGATCACGGTTGAAGACTACGACCTGTGGCTCAAGCTTGCCCAGGTGGGGATTAAGGCTAAGATACTTAACGAACCCCTGGCCAAGTACCGCCTCCATGGAGCAAACAATTCGAGCCGTGTGGAGCGGCACTTTTTGGCGGGAATGAATCTCTTGGAACACCATTACCAAGCCTTGACCAACCCCACCCCCTTGGAGCGCGAGGGATACATCAAAGCCAAAGCCCGCCAAT
>MFNE01000010.1:28245-40886 GCA_001783695.1 Candidatus Lambdaproteobacteria bacterium RIFOXYD2_FULL_50_16 | reverse complement strand
CGCCCGCCAATACCAAGCCCAAGGCCAACGCGCCTCCGCCCTCACCCACTACCGCCACTCTTTCCGCCTCAACCCCTGCCAAGCCAAGCTCTACCTAGCCACCCTCCAAACCTGGCTGGGGCGTTAAGGTTGACTTATGTACCGAAATACCGTACATTTGAAGCATAAAAGGGAGGCCTTATGCGGGAAGTTTCGGTTAATCAGTTTCGCAGTCATCTAAAAGAAAACGTCGAGCAGGTGGTTGCCAACCACGAAGCCTTGCGGGTGACCCGGCGTCAGGAAAAGGCCTTTGTGGTGATCAGCGAAGAGGACTGGGAGCGGGACCAGGAGACCCTGTATGTACTGGGCAATTCGGACCTGATGCGCCAAATCTCCGCCTCCTTATTGACCCACCAGCAAAAAGCCGGATATCAGCCCAATGCCCATGAGCTAGATGAGATCAATCGTCTTTGAAGGGGACCGCTGGGCGGCTTACGAAAAGCTTCGGCAAAAGGACAAAAAACTTCACCAAAATCTCTGCCGAATCCTGCAAGAGTTGCAGCGTAACGACCCGACCCAGGGCTTAGGCAAACCCGAAGCCCTTAAACACCAGCTTTCGGGCTTTTGGTCCCGTCGCCTTTCGCAAAGGGACCGCCTAATCTACAAATTCGACGACCACTCTATCTACCTCTTCGCCCTAGGCGGGCATTATGAATAGTAAGCCTGTAAACGCAGCCCGCCAGTTCCAAGTGCAACGCGCCGCCACCCTCACCTATTACCGCCATTCCTTCCGGCTGTGACCCTGCCAAGCCAAGCTCTACCTAGCCACCCTCCAAACCTGGCTGGGGCGTTAGCTAGGTTTATAGGTGGCCTTGAAGTCTTCCATCTGGGCGATTAAGTCGGCGACCGCTTTTTTCTGGTCCGGCGTTAACGAGGATTTTGGCATCCAAGCGCGGAGTTCATCAAAACGCCAAATCATGGCCTGTTGGCCTCGATCTTCGATCAGCCGTTTGGTTAGTTCATCTTGGGCTTTTTGGTTGGGCTGGCCCTCGACGATTTCCAGCAAGACCTCCAAGAAGGGATGGATCTTAGTAAAGGGTCCGTTTAACCCGACCTCCTTGGCCAGCGCCAGCCGCTTTCTAGCCTCGCCCCCTTGGCCCTGGCAAATCAAGAACTCCGCTAAATTTAATAAGTTATCGGCGCTAGGCTCGAGTTCACAAGCCCGTCGGAAATCGGCTGCCGCACCTTTATAGTCCCCTTGTAAATACTTTAGGGCTCCCCGGCTGTTGTAGGCATCCGCGTAGTTCCGGTTGAGGGCAATCGCTTGGTTGTAATCCTCCATCGCCCCGTCATGGTCCCCTTGCTTTTTCTTTAGGTGACCCCGGTTATTGTAGGCTATTGAGAATTTTTGATCGAGGGCAATCGCTTGGTTGTAATCCTCCATTGCCCCGCCAAGGTCCCTTTGAATTTGCTTAAGGATTCCCCGGTTATTATAGGCCGCAGCGTTCTTTGGATCAAGGGCAATCCCTTGGTTGTAATCCTCCATCGCCCCGTCTAGGTCCTCTTTCGCATTTTTTAGGATACCCCGGTTAATGTAGGTCAAAGCGTAATTTGGATCGAGGGATATCGCTTGGTTGTAATCCTCCATCGCCCCGTCGGGGTCCCCTAATTCGTCTTTTAGGTTACCCCGGTTATTGTAGGCCAAAGCGTAATTTGGATCGAGGGCAATCGCTTGGTTATAAGCCTCCAGAGCTTCGGCTGGTTTGTTCAACTTTTCTTGATATAAATAGCCTATTGCAAAGTAGGCCCTGGGGTTTTCTGGGTTCACTTTCAGGGCGTTTTCAAACTTTTCAAGTGCTTGATCAAACCTGTCCGTGTTTAGGTCACGCCAGCCCAATAAAACCCAGTCGTCTGCACTGCGGTTTTCCGCTGATTTTTGTTCGACTTTTTGGGATAAGGTTTGGAAATCCTTTTTTTCCTGCTCGGTGATTTTTTGGTCCGGTCTTTTGGAGAGGGACTCATTAAGTGCTTTGACCTTGTTTTCTAATTCAATGGCATCATCCAGTTTTTTATGGGTTTTAGTGACCAACTCATCAATCCTTTCAGACTCATCTTTTAGCTTAGCTTTGACTTCTTTAACGGTCGCTTCCAAGTCTTTTTTTAGGTCCAGGTATTCCTCCATAATCCCGTGGCGGCTCATGGCGCCTTTGATCCCAAACAGGGCCAAAATGGCCAACACCACCGCCAAACAGGCGCTAGCTATCATAATAAAAAAATCAATCCGGTCCCGCCATTGTTCCTCGCCTTGCCGGAAGTCAGCATAGGTTGCTTTTTGGTCTTGCTCCAATTTCTCAAAACGCTTCTCCAACTGCTCAAGCCGATATTGGCTCAAATCACTTTTTGAATCCGTTTTGGGGTCGGTGGCCAAAGCGAGGGGGGAGAGAAAAAGGAGGGTCAGGCAGAGGAGGAAGTAAGGCTTCATTTGAGGGCTCCCTAAAATTTGAGGACAGACTACCCCAGACCCCCCAACTTTGCACCCAAATTCTTCCCCCCTCCCCCCAGATTTTTCCCCTCCCTCCGCAGGTTGGCACCCTACTTCTTCCCCCTGCCCCGGCTATCTCCCCCCTCCCCCCCTTGCTTAGATTCCCCAAAAAATCCCTCAAGCTTTCCCTAGTTCTGCCGATAACAAAGGGACGGCTTTGGGTTTTTATGCCCTTGGCCCACCTAATCCGCTTGGGGAGCGTGGTCCCTAGGCCCTTGAGGCCCTTAAAAATTAGCCCAAGATGTTTAAAAAAGACTTACATTTAAAGGATTGGATCGGTCGGCTCGATCCCCAGGCGCTTTTTGTTTTGGCGATTCTGCTAGGATTGTTTTTGTGGAGCGCCAGTATCGCTCAGGCCCAGATTGGGGTGGATCTGTTGTTGCAGAAAAGCCAATTTAAAATCGACGAGCGGTCCGAGCAGAAAGATGCGAGCGTTTGGGGGGCTTACCTCTTTGTTCCGCTAGGCAATTATGCCTTTGCTGAACTGGCGCATGAACAGACTGACATTACTTATAAAACCCTGGACCCCCTAAGCCAAGGCGATAACGGCGGGGCGCTGAACCTAATGTTGGGTCCGGCGGTGATTTTTGTAGGAGGTCATCAGGTCTCGACCACGGACAAAACACTTGAAGGGGCCAAAACCCAAGGGGCGGGGATAAAGATTTACGACCTACTTTATTTGAGTGTGGGCGTAGAGGGCTATCAGTCCACCTACCCCAATCTCCCCTTGACCGATGCCACTGGCGACATAGGCCTAGAGGTAAACCAAAACAGCCCAGACGTTGCGCTGTCCCTCTTTGGGGGCTATGTGAGCTTGGAGGGAAGGCGCGATAGGATTGTACTTTCTGATTCTTTGGGATTTGGCAAAACCGAGTTTATTAGCAACGAAGGCGGTTTAGGGTTTTATTTGAGCCCCTTTATGCTCCATTTTTCGAAGTGGACGGGCGAGCGCATCTTTCGGGCGAGTAACAAGGCGTTGGAGGTCAACAGCTTCACCTACCTTTATCAAGGTGGCAACCATGCCAGCATTCGGCTGGGGTTAGGGGATTATGTGACCCTTTCTTTATCGCAAGCGAATCAGAAACTGATCGAAGCCCCAGACGCGGAGCAGATAGACAGCAAGGTAACCACTGCCTCTATTGTGTTGAGGTTTTAGCCGGCCAAAGGCCTTATAACCGCTCTTTCCATTTTCACTTCCAATCCAAGTTTGATTCGTAGTTGCAATAAAATAGCTTTCTTGTGTAAGATAAAGCCTGGGGTCGAGCTGCCTTATTAACTAAAACGGCGAGGAAAAGTGGATACAACTTCTGCCTATTGGATCTTGATTGTCGAAGATGAGCCGAGGGAAGTTGTTTTTTTAGAAACCTGCCTTCGTAGTGGAGGGTACCGAACCCTTACCGCCACCGATGGCGAGAAAGCACTCAGCCTGCTGCACACTTTTAACGGCGAAATTGGATTGATCCTCTCCGATTGGATGATGCCCGTTTTAGACGGTATGGCCCTCTTAAAGCAGATAAAACGGGAAAAGAGATTGGCCAAAATCCCTTTTATCGTCCTCACCGCGAAAGAAACTGAAAGCGAACTTATCACCGGTTTAAAAGCAGGGGCTTTTCATTATTTGCATAAACCCTGTTCCAACGAATTACTGCTGACCACCGTCGAGTTGGCCCTAGCGGCCTATGAAAACGAAAGGTTTAGTCACAAAGAAAGTTCCAGTAAAATATCGGCTGTAATTGATTACGCCAAAAAAACCTTACTCACCGAACACCACCGCGCCGAGCTTGACCATATTTATCAAACCGCAGTTTTAGATTTTTTCGAAAAAGGTGGGCAATGTGTTGATTATTCAAGCATGTTGGAGCTTTTGATGGCGGTCATTAAGAAGCTCCATTTTAATAGCGCCGCCAGTGAAGAGGGCGGTCTGGGGGGCTCCCTGCGCTGCTCTTTATTACTCTCTGGAGAAATGCACGTGGACCGGAGTGATCGCGGGCTCCAAAGCACTTTGGACCATCTGATTTTGGTGCAAACCCTTCAAGAGCGGGTGGTTTTAAGGAAGGGTTCTTATACAGCGATTCCATCTCGCTTGGGCAAGGTGGCCGTGCTTGTCCGTAATAGCCCCACCGACGACCTGGAACTGCGCCAAGCGGTGGAGGTGGTGTACGCCTTGCTCAATCAATTCGAATTGCGGCTGATTGAGTTTGAATCACGGCTTTCATTGAGCTTAAAAAACCAGCAAATTGAATCAATCATCGAAAATAGCACCCAACGTTTAAAATTGATTCGAGAGGCTTACCGCCAGGTAAAAGGTATTCAGGTGCAGAATCTTAAAGAGATGAAAAACGAAATTTTACCCCTATTAAACGAACTGCCCTTGGACAAAAAGGAACGAATCAGCGAACTTTTGGATGAAACCATCGCTCGTTCTAACCAGTTTTTTAAGGAAGACTTGCTTTCTGATATGTCTTTTTTAGAGACTGTAGAAAACCTTAGTTCGATCTACGCGAAAGCCGAAGCCGAAAATCGCGTTAACCCTGGCCAGCTATCGGACGGTGCGCGTTTAAAAATCAATAAGTTGCTTTCGCCCTTCGATCAATAAATAGGACGGTTTAAGGAGCGGCTTGGTCAGCCGAACTACTTTATTTAATGCGTTTCGCCAAGGGCTGTGGGCCACAAGAACCTCTAATTGCTCTGAACTAAGCCCTCCCCGCCCCAGGTTTTAAAAGCTTACCCGGTAGCTCTGCACTTGACAGGCAGAATAGGTTCCCGCTTGGCAAGCTGCTGCCTCCCCAGCATTTTTGGAATGAGTGGTCTGAATGGTTAAGCTAGTTACAGAGCTATATGCCGCTTTGATCCCCGTCAATTCAGTGTTTAAACCGGTAATCGCCGCGCTGGCTTCGGCGTCGGTTTGGGCGATTAGGGGTAAGGTCAAGGTAATAGGGCTATAGGCCTTGTCGTTAACCAAAATCGTCTGAATCTCTACCGCCGCGGTCACAATCGGCGTGCCTGTCAAGGAATCATCGAAGGTAGCACAACCTTTGGGTGGTTTGGAGATTAAACAGGCGCGGTATAGACTTAAATCATAGGGCGTCTTACCTACCTCGTTAAAGGTTAAAAAACTCTCCACAAAGCCATAATAGGCCGCCGAATCTTCATGTTCTGGGTCGGAAAGATTACCTAACTTTTCTGGCTGGGTTTTTAGGCCTACCGCGATCACTTGCCACTTACCCGCTGCTGGCGGGGGCACCTTGAACTCAATGTAGTCTTTGGTGGTGGGCAGCGCAACCAGGGTGAAAAAGTTAACAGAGTTGGTAAGCTCGGTTTCCAGGTTTTTAGAAACCTCTGGTGTGATAGCCGTGTCCTTGGTGTAAGGAGTGCTGCGAGTGGTTACAGCCAGGGCCCCAATGAGGAGGGATTTGACCTCGTCATTGGCTGGGCTGGCGGGTTGGCCGCTAATCGCCGAGTTCGCGGTAGAACTATAACCCAGCTGGGCCTTCAGCCCCCGAATATCCACCTTGACCATTTCAGGAGCAGGGTGGTTGTTCAGTTCCTTGCATCCGCTAAAACTCAAGAGCAACAATCCCAATACGATACTGAATCTCATGAGGCTCTCCTAAAAGCTCGCGTTAACCGCCAACCCGGTAAGGGTCCGCACATATATTACCTTGTTAGACAGATTGGCCCTATAATCATAGGTGCCCTTAAAGGTCCACTTGGATAACTTCCAGCCCAGGGCGGTGTTAAACAATAAGGGCAAATCAACCCGGGTGGCCCCTAAAGGGGTTTGTGTGGTTAAGGGCTCCTCATTTTTATAGTTTAAGTATTGAATCCCAAACCCAATGTTGAACAATAACCCCGCATCCCAACGGTTAGCCCAGTCAAACTGGGTGGTTAGGTAGCTGTGATCACTGGTGAGGCTTCCTTCGGTGTCTTGCCCGTAGGTGAATTTAAAGTTGTAGCGGTCCAGCGGGTCCCAACTACGATAGTCCCAGAAAAGCCCAGTTTGGTTGCCACTGGTTAGGCTAGTTGAGGCGAAACTTTTTGTGGCGAACTCCAAGCCCCATTGGTGCCGGTAACGCTCAACACCCTCTTTACCGCTAAATTCTATATTGGGTTTAAAGCCAATAGTTTGGGCGTAGTCAAAACCCCCTAGGTTAATATCCGTCAGCAACAAGTCTAAATTCCAAGCAGATCTGTCACCTCGTTTTATACCAGCCCCACCGCCTAAAAACATTACCTGACTGCCCAGGATTTGGTTGTCCACCTTGGAATAATCTGTTTTAGCCGCACCCAAAAAAAGGTTGTAATTGGGTTTGCTGGCACTCAAGGCAAGCTGGAACCGCTGCCTCTGGTCCGCTTGCTGACTGTCTTCCACCACCCCTTGAACCGAAAGCCCTCCGACATCAATTGGGCTGCTTAAGTCTAAGGTTGGGTTGTCGTCTGTTTCTAAGTAAAACCCTAAAACCGCCCCCAAGGCCCAACCTTTTTGGTCATCGCCACCTTCATCTGAGGCCTGTTCTTCCAGGTTGTAGCCCACCAAAAAGCTTCGGGTGCTAACATTTCCCGCCTGATCAACCGCGCGTAGGGTATATAGATTACGCCCGGTCTTAAAATGTAAGTTTTGCTTGATTACAATAGTGGAAGCAGGCGTGATCGGCAGGGTTTCTCCGTTTAGGCTAACCTCAACGATCAGATCGTCATCGAGGATCACAAAACTAACTGGCCAATCTTCAGACATCATCACTTGTTTCTTGAGTAGGTCTGGACTCAAGATTTGTGGAGGTGTGGTTTCTGGGGGCGGGGTCAAAGGAACGGGTTCAATTGTTGGGGTTGTACTTCCAGGTTCTTGCAGCGCCGGTGAAGCGGGTTTTGTAGTGGGTAACTCCGTGTTTAAAGAGGCGGGGGCTGGTGTTTCTTGAGCCCACAAGGGGGGAAAAATAAACATAAACCCGATCAGTAAAAGGCTGGTCTTTTTCATCTAAAACTCCGTTCCCAATTGAATCGATCCAGACTTCACCAGATTTTGTTGGATTACTTCGGTACTGGGCTGGGGATTTGGAATCTCGATCGGTGGTGCGCTTATGTTGGCGCTTTTCGATTGGTTAAGTGGGGTGGCCGGGGTATAACCTGCATCTTCAGGGCTGGGGAGTACTTGTATGACTGGGCTGCCTTCGAAGCTTTCGTCTGCCCCTACCTCCGTACTTTTGCTATCTTCTAGGGCCGAAGCACTAATTAAGCCTCCCTCAATCATCTGCGCCTCACCGGTCAGCTCTGCCGCTGCTGGGCTATTTACGGGGGAGGAATTGAGATTTGATTGGGCGGTCACGGTTTGAGGTTGAGTGGGTGCGCTTGAATTAATCACCACCGACATCTGGTTGGCCGAAACCACCACGGGCTCGCCGCTGCCTCCTTTAAGCCAGACTGCTCCCTCTTTCGTATGTACTTGCGTGTTACCTACCGAGCTGGCTTCAGTCCACCACTGGGTCCCTTTGACTCCAATCACAGCCATGGAGGTTCGTATTCGGAACGGGCGGTCACCCCCTTGGAGTTTGGCTTTTTGAAGCAGAGCTTTTCCATAAACCAGCTTCAAATACCCACGATCTTCACCGAGTTTCCAGGGTTCTACCTGGAAAATGGCGTTGGCTCCTAACTCGATTTTGCCGCCATCTGGGGTGTTTAGAGTTGCTCGCGCGTCAGGGCCAAGGCGTAAAAGGTCGCCTTCGAGGAGGTCGGTAGGTTTGTTTGGATTAATATCCTGAACATTGTTGGCGCGTATTAAAACAGCGTTACCCTGTTTTACTTCCGCTTGAGCCAAGCGTTCAGCGGCACAAAGTGTCCCCTGAAGAAACAGTCCCAACCCAATCAAACCCATCCAAACCGTTTTCATGTTGGCCCTTCTTATGGGGTTTTCATCTCAGAATGCGATCCAAAGAGTCGGGGACATGGTAACACAGTAGCAACAAAATATGTAAACTTTTTGTAAATAAATGACCTAGGTAGGTATGTTCAGGGCAGCCTAAAAATGTCCTATTGAGGTTGTGTTTATTAAATATAGTTTTAATTCATATAGTTAAATGGTATTTGCGGGGGGCTTTCTCGTCGTCAAACAGCAGCAGGGTGCCTATTAATGTCCTGTTGCCTTGAGTTTAGGCAGAGTAGGCTGGAGGCCTGCTAAAGGAAGAACTATGACTTCGCCCGATCCTATTTCAGATTCCGACCCCTTCGACCAAATGACCTTGGGTGAATTGAAAAGACTCGCGCTGACTTCAACTCAATTGGTGCCCTTCCCGCCAAACCTAGAACGAGAACGTTTAATAGATGAGATTTTAGCGAGGTTAGCAGCGATTGAAATCATGCTGGCAGATTACGCTTTTCAAAAAACAGATCCATCAACATATCCGTTTTACCAGCAACTGGCTCAGATAATTATAAAAGCGGAGATGGCGGTTTCCCGAGTACACCAAAACAAGCCAAATGGTGACCATCCCAGCGCTACTCTAGGTCTAAGGCAACTTTAAAAACCCGCACCACCTCTAATTTGTTTGCTTGGTTTTTTTCTTCAAACAGGGCGGTTTTGTCCATCAGGCGAATCAATTCCCGTTGCTGCTCGATGGTTAAGGTCAAAACCATCTCTTGAGCCCGGTCAGCGATATTTTTTCTCAACAAGCTGGAACCCACCGAAAAAAAGGATTGCAGATTTTTTAAGACCTGGGTGAACCCCTCTTCACTGTCGCCCCAACTGGGATTCCAATGTTCTTCTAAATATTGGTTACAAACCGTGTATTCCTTGTTGGCAATACCCCCATCTATCGCCGCCACCAAAGCCGCCCCAAACAGTACTTTTTGCAGCGCCCCAGGGGTCTCAAAGGTCGTCTTGCTGGGCGCCAGAGATTCAGGGGCCAAGCGCTCGACTAGGGATTTGCGGAATTCTCGGTTTAGGTCTTGCTCTTTGCGGGATAAAGCAGAAATATTGTGCTGGGTTTCAAAGCTGTTGTGGTTGACCCAGGCACCTAATTTTACACGATTAACATCAATATGATAGTCTCTAATCATATTCTGCAAATGCAGTTCTAATGCAGGGTCTGCAAAACATTCTTTATAGGCTTCGTGGTATCGTTTGGATTGTTTGCGGAACTTATCGATAGTAAATTCCTCAACCATCAAACTGCCCAAGCTGTTGCGAAATAAAATACTGATCTGGCCAAAGCGAAGTAGGTTAAAACAGATCAAAACCTCAGTCAGATGCATCTCTTTTTTTAAACAGCTCCGATAATCAATCTTCTGCGCTGGAAAGAGTTGGAGAATAAGGCGAGCCAGCTTTTCGATCTGGTCGGGTTGGACATGGGCATAGTCATTGTCCAATTCAGAACCCAAATCAATTTGAGTACGGATTAGCTCTAAACTGGTAAAGGTTTCTTTGAGGGTCCCTTGATTTAGCAGACCATAATAGCCATTAAGCAAACAGTAAGCGAGCCCCTTTAAAAACCCAACCCTTTCAACCAGTAGGGTTTCTTCAGGCAGATGGGCAATTTGGGCCTCTTTGCCAAAGTTTTTGCTGCTGGTTTTCTGAAAAGCCTTAAAAAACCAACCCTTTTCCTTGTCAAACCCCGTTAATACCCGCCCCCTAGGCACCTTGAGGTGGGTGAGGATCGAAGGCTGGACCACATTGGGCTGGGGATGGAAGTTCTTTTTATAATAGTGGTACCAAATCTTAAACTCTTCGTTAGTATCTTTTTCAGAAGTAACGCCGATTTCGTGAAAGCGTTTTTCAATTCGGTCAATACAGGCCTCGAACATCACTCGCATGTCTTCTTCAAAGCGGTTAACTGCATCGGTCTCGCCAATAAAAATCATGTCCAACTGTTTTCGTTTACGCCCACCTTCGGGGAAGGCTTTTTCTAAAAACTTGGCCAGCACCTTTTCTCGGTGGGTGGTTAGTTCAAGGGGCGTGCCTGGACGGGCAAAAACGTCGGAAATCCGCACATGCAGGGCAAAGGCAAGGTCAAGAACCCGGCTCATTTCCAGGGCGGCGGTTTCGTCGATGGTAGTAATTAGGCCCCTTTCGCAATAAGCGATTTTAAGCACCTTATAACGCAACCACCAAGGGTCGTAGGCTAGGTTTGGAAAGGTTTTCTCAATCGTTAAAATTTGATTGGGTAAAAAAGCTTCTGCCCAGGGTCCGGTTGGCAGCCGGGTGACCAATGATTCCAAATATTCCGGCCTTTTAATCAGCTGAATCATGGTCTTGCGGGTTTTATCAAAGAGCAGGGTCTCGTAACGGCTGAGGTTCATCAGAGCTTTGGGCAAGTTCCCCGATGAGCCCTTAAACGCCTCCCAATAAATCGCCCCATTGTGCCGCCCTACATATTCTTCGCTTAGGTCTGGCGTGGGTCCATGGTCTGCGATCCCGCGTTTGAGATCTCCAGCCAAGTCGTCTAACACCCCAAAACGCAAAAAGTCCATCGCTTGGTGATAAAGTGGACTGTTGTTGGTATTAGCTCCAAACATAAAGTGGGACGGGGCAACAGGAGTAAAAAAGACCCCTGGCATCAAGGTGTCGTAGGTCAAGATCAATTCGTACGCCGAGCCAGAAGACTCTTTTGACTCCAAGGTCGAGCCGAAGCGGCCATTGATCATGTCCTCATCGCGCATGGGGAAGAGGTAAATCTCGGCGGTTGGGTATCGCTCCTCGCAGTAGGACTGGAGCCGGGCTATTTTTAATCTTAGTGCCGCTTCCCCCTCTTCCATCTGTTTTTTAATCACTCGTTTGCCAGCCAGGGCATATAGCTGGATCACTTCCTGAACGATCTTGTTTCGAAATTTAGGATTGGGGGTCTCGGCCAACTTTTGGGTAAGATTTACTTGCTTGGTGACAAATTGTTTGGACAGGAGCGGATAGGCTTCGCAGAGCTTTTGCTTGGCTAATTGGTTGATCTTGGCCTCGAGCTCTGGATTTTTTTTCAATTGAACCGGGGTGACCTTGTTTGCCCTTTGAACCTTAGCCCCTAAAATCTTATGGGCCGCCAGCATCAATTTGCTAATGGCTTCGTTAGTCAGGTCTGTTTTGGGTACTAAAAAGGGGTTGATCCGAAAAACCACCTGTAGGTCTAGGTCACTAGCTAAGTGCTTATGCCCCACCGTACCGATTGAGCCAATCGAAAAAATGCCAATTATTGGGCAATGTTCGGGCGCAGGACCAAGGCCGTGGCCAAAGGTTTTGTTTAGATGTTCGTCGCAGTCGGTTTTGATAAAGTCAGGTAGTAAATCTAGCCCCACCACCCCTGCTGGAGCGCCCTCCACAAAAAGGTCGGCCACATGGGAGACCTCTTTTTCTTTATAATCAACAACCTCGGTTGTGGTATAAGTGATCCCATTGAGGCTGGGATCATTGGTGTGAAGAATGTAGATGATGTCGTAAAGGGCGTGCTTCATCGGCTCGTCGAAACTGCCGAAGGCTAGTTCGAGCCGGTTTTTATTATACTTCTCAAATAGGTCTTTGCCTTTTTTGATCTCCTTGTCGAGCCGGTCCCTAAGCTCGGGAGGCAGGGCGACCGGTTCTTCAAACAGGGACTCCAAACCTTTAGGCTGGGCCGGTTTGGTGGGGGGGGCGGCTTTTTTTGTCGGCGTCTTCGAAAACAGTCCCATTGTTCAAAAGTGCTTGGGTGTCTTCAAGTCATGACATAACCAATTCCTTAGGGCAATAAGGAATCTGCTTTATATAAGCCGCCAAACCCATTACTGGCGCGGGCCTACCATCACAAAGGCTGACCAAAAATAGGGGTGAGCCCAATCCCCACTTTCAATCATTTTAAGTTTGGAGTCTCGCAACGCTTGCCTTGGACCAATCCCTTTTTCCATATTTCCGTAAAAATTGGTCATCAGGTTTTGGGTGCCCTCGTCTGAAACTGGCCAGAGGCTGTTTACTACCGTGCGTACCCCGGCCTCTTGGAAACTTCGGCGCAAGCCGTAAACCCCCTCGCCTGCGTGGATCTCGCCTACCCCAGTTTCGCAAGCCGAAAGTACCACTAACTCGGTTCCGTAAAGGTCGATATCTAAAACCTCCATCGCGGTCAACACCCCGTCGTTGGCCCCGTCAATCTCGCCCAAATAGGGCGCATTGGCG
>MFNE01000010.1:0-28198 GCA_001783695.1 Candidatus Lambdaproteobacteria bacterium RIFOXYD2_FULL_50_16 | reverse complement strand
GTGAGTAGCAATATGGATCATCCTAGGGGCTTTAATGTCGTGGACTACCTTTTCTTCAGCCTCTTTTTTGATCCACATGTTTGATTTTCGGCTGTAATTGGATTGGATCGTTTTGCCTTCGGCTTCGGCCCCATCTAAGGGGTCAAAACTCAAGGAACGAAGACCACCCGAAGAAATCGCCAAAGCCCCCCGGCGATCCGAATGCGGTCGGTCGGCTTGGGTTTCTGTAAAATAGTCGGGCCCTGCTAAAATCACCATTTCTTCAGAGCGAGCGGGTACGGGTTCATCCACTAAATCTCGGCTAGCTGAAAGAATCCGAACCCCTTGGCGCTGGATTAAGAACTTGCCCTCTGAATCCTCCATCGCGTCGTAAGGCAAGAGATACAACATATCTTCAGGGACCACAAAAATGGCCGCCTTGTCTTTAAGCTGTGCTTCTAAGGGCTTGTAAATGGCGGTATAGGCCTCTTGGGATACCTGATGTAAGGTGTCCTCGTCGGCCTCTTCATCCTGGATGGTTTCGCGCATTAGAGTCACCGCTTCGCGAATGGGGCCAGCTTCCCCAAGTCCAATCAGTTCTACCTTTTTCTTCCAACAAGGGAAAAAGCCAATACAGGTCCCTTTTTGCGGGCTGACCACTAACGCGGCCATCATGGGCTTTGAGTCTTTTTCGTAGTATAGATAGTCAACCAAGGCTTCGTCGCTGCGCACCGCCCCGGTTACCTGGCCTGTCGATATTTGGATGTTTTTCCGAGCAAAAGGAGCGCTTTTTTCGCCTAATTGACGTTCTAACTCGCCGATTTTATCGTTTAGTTTAGAGATCAAAAAGGCAAAGGCCTCAGGATCTTGCCCTTCTGCTCCGGCCAAGGTTTTTTTGGCCAACATCTTTTTGCGCCGTTGTAGTTCTTTGGCGATTTGTCCTATCTCTGGGTTGCCTTCTAGGCTTTCCACCTTTTTAATGGCCGACGAAATACGCAAAAGCAGACCCTTGCGCTCAATGCTAGCCTGCAAAGCCATTTCCGGTCCGCCAGGGACAGGATGCTCAATCAAGAGGCGGTAGAGGTTAAAAAGCTCCTTTTGGTGTAGCTCAATATAACCAGCCCGGGTGTTTTCGCCAGCCGCCCATAAGACCCGATTGAAAAATTCAGAGCGTTTAACAAAAACGTCCTGTAGGGTGCGAATGGCCCCCGAATAGTCACCTTCGGCTTCTTGCGCCTTAGCCATGAGGTTTAAGGCTTCGAAGTAGTAGGGGTGTTTGTCGCCCAAGGTTTTAGCCGCCGAGTCTAAGGCAGCTTTTAATAACACTTTGGCTTCAACAACCCGGTTTTGGCTTAGATGTAGGGCGGCGTAGTCGATGCGACTACGGACGGCATCGGGATGGTCTTTACCTAAAGATTCGATCCGGTCTCGCAAGGCGGCAACAAACAGGGGTTCGGCTTTGTTAAATTGATCTTGGTAATGGAACACCCTCGCTAAATTGTTTTTGGCCTTTAAAGTTTTTTGGTGTTTTTCACCCAAGGTTTTGCTCCAGATGGAGTAAACCCGCTCGAAACGCTCTTGCGCATCGGGGTATTTGTTGGAGACTAAAAACAGATAACCTAGGTTGTTGGTCATGGCCAAGGTGGTCGGGTGGTCTTTGCCTAAAGCCACCTCGGCCCCTTTGATCGCAACAACGTAATACCGCTGGGCCTGTTCAAAACTCCCCTGGCTTTCATATAACATCGCCAAGTTGTTCATCAAACTAAAGGTCGTCGGATGGTCTTTGCCCAAGGTCTTTTTAGCGAGGTCCAGTGATTTAATGTAAAGCGGTTCGGCTTCTTCAAAGAGCCCCTGATTTTCGGTCAAGAGTGCCAAGTTGTTGGTTATCGCTAAAGTCTCGGGATTGGATTCGCCCCAAAGGCTGCTCGCCAGCTTAAGGGCTTCTTTGTAATGGTCGCGAGATTCGTTCCAGCGCCCCATTAACCGCTCTATCCCGGCAATGTTGTTAAGGTCCACCAGATAGTTAGGGTGTTCCTTGCCCAAGGCTTCTTGGTCTTGCTGGGCTATGGTTTGGAAGATGTAGAGGGCTTCATCATATTTACCAACGTCTTGGTAGAGTTGGGCTAGGTACCCTTGGATCTGCCCTTGGGCTGGGTCATCTTTGGCCAGCTTGCCTTTGGCAAGGTTAAGGTCCGCTTCTGCTTGGTCATAGTCCCCCGCCCGCCTTCGGGTCTCACCCAATTCGGCCAGGGTCATCCAGGTTTGGGGGTTGGTTTCGCCTAAGACCTTTTTTTCTTCTGTAAATAGTGGCTCTAGGGTTTTAATGGCTTCTGCATATTTACCACCTTGAGAAAGCACCTGACCTAGGCGTTCCTTGGCCAAAAAGAATTCAGCAGATTGGGCTTCGGTTTGATGTTCGCTCAAGGCTGATTCTAAAACCTTTTGAGCCTGTTTTAGGTCGCCTTGGGCCATTAACATCTGCGAGTAAAGGCTCAACGCACTCAAACTAATCGGCACTCCTGATTTTGCCCAGTCGGCCAAGGCCAGCCCAGCCGCATCATAGCGCCCTTGTTCCCCGTAAAGTTGAGCAATAGCCATGGTGGCCCGTCCGTAAAACTCTGGGAATTTGCCTGGATCTAGCTTGAGGCGCGGCAAGAGGTCTTGAAGGAGTTGCAACCCTGGTTCAGGGTTTCCCAACTGAACCAGCATCTCGGCGAAGGCCAATTCGGCTTCTAGGGTCGCCGGGTGGCTGGAGCCCAACTGTTGGCCTGCCAATTCATAGGCTTGTTGAACCTGGGCAAGGGCTTCTTCATATTTTTGGGTTTCAAACGACAGTGAGGCCTGGGCCAACCAGCGTCTAACCTCTGGCTCATCGGCGAAAATCGGTGAACCCATTAAAAGTAGCATACAAAACAAAAAAAGCGCTCGGCGCATTTAACCTCCAGGTTGTTATTCCTTCCCTCCGCTAGGTCAGCCCTGCGTGGGAACGCCAACGGTGTTTAACCTAACATTAACTTCCTATTTTGGCATCTCAAAAACGAATTAATCTCGCTTCTGGATTTCATTGATTTGTTCTCTCGCTTGATCTAATTGCTGCTCTACCTCGTCTATTCGGTCACTCTCGCTTTTTGAGCTTTTATTGAGTGGACCCTTGGGCGGAATAGGCGGCAAAGGTAGAGGCCATAGCTGGCGTAATTTTAAGGCAGGCTGGTTGCTATCAAGGTTCAGTGCCTCGCTCAAGGTCTCTGGATCAAAGGCTAAAGGGGGGCTGGGAGCCTCGTTTTGATAAACCGCAGTCGCCTGCCCTGCTTGGAGGCTTACCTGTTTTTCAGGGTCAACTAGGTTAATAACCTGCCCCGATCCTTTAAGCATTAGCACCCAGGTCTCTTTGCCCTGCATCCAAACCAGCACTTTAGCACCTTTGGTAGATAACCGACTGTTGGCCGTGGTGATTTCCAGATTCGCCGAATCATTCAATTCCACCAAAGCCTTGCCAATGGGAAGCCCGATCAGATTTTTTTTGCCAGTGTTATACAGCCGCACCAAACTTTTTGAATAAAGCCTCAATTCCCCGTTTCCATTGGCCAATACCAAACGCGCCCGGCTGGCATCTCCGATAAATAATTCGTCGCCGACTTCAACCTTTTCTTGTTTACCTGGCTTTAAAAGCACAATATCCAAGTGGTTTCGGTCGATTTTGGCCTGCCCTTCATCAAGAATAAGTTGGCCAACCGATTCTTCCGCCCAAAGTGGAGCTGCCCAAATAGTTAAGAAGATGATCAGGGATAGGGCGCGCATCAGTTAGCCTCTTGGGTTCGTCGGGCGATGACTTTGAGGTCGTGATTCAGCCCTACTGCAAGGCTCAACTGCACTAGTCGCAGGGTTGCAGTACGGCTTGATTCGCACCCCTGGCAGTTGCCCGTAAAATCGACAAATAATTTATCTCCTTCAATCTGGAACAATACCAGCCCGCCTCCATCCTCTTCTAAATAGGGCCGCACGCGGTCGTCTAAAACCTGCTCGATCAAGTCTGGCCACCGCTCTACCGGCTCTTTGTCTAAACAAAGCTCACCGGTTTGGGTCAGGCTGTTGGTTAAGTCTTGGTAGCTTCCCTTAAGCCAGCCTAAAGCCTCAAAACCCTTTTGGGCTAAAAGCTCTGCCCCTGCTTGCGCCACTTCGGGGGAGTCGGCATAAAGGAGATGGAGCCGTTTGGGCGGGAAAAAGATCGCCTCTTCGGCTAGGTACCCAGCAGGTATGTTACGCGCCCCGGCCAAATGTCCGGCCTCAAAGAGTTCAGGGCCTCGAAGGTCGATCACCGCAGGCGGGATCGAGGCTTTGCGGGCGTTCAAAAACTGCTCAGCAGTCAAAATAAATCGGTTTGGGTCCATTTTTCTCGTTTGCTTGAGCCCTTATTATAAGGTCAAAACGAAAAAACCCCAAGAAGAAAAACCAATTATTGCTGAAACCCCGTTCACCTAAGCCCAAAAAACCTTCAGGCGAGTAATTGGTTATCTATTGAAAAGGGCAGGATTAACACATCACACCCTGGTTTTGCGGCGAAAACAACCAAGGGACAGCGCCAATAACCTAGTCTAGCTGGCCCCTAGACTAAGTTTGCCTCTTAGCGGCCCTTTTCGTTTAGCTGATTTGCTTTTTGCAAAGCCTTTTTAAAGCCATCTTTTGAGGGCTTACCTTGAATCGAAAGATTTAATTGTTTGCCTTTAAGGGGCGTGTCTGAATAGCCAGCGTAATACATACCGATGTTGCCCGTTTTATCGCGGACCGCCACAAATAGCACGAAATAACCCAGCACCTCCTCGATAACGCCCAAATCTGTTTGAAGCAAATTTACGGTCCAGGTTTTCCCCAACTGATCATGGTCATAGAAGTATTGCACCACTACAGCGTCACTAGCATCAGGAATCAGGTTTTCGTTGTAACCAGTCTTCAAACCAAACAGCTTATATTCAAGCTCCGCTTGCGGGGTGCCATTATCGCTGGCCGCCAACCACTGAAGATAAAACATATAGTCTTTAATTGCAGGCCGATATTCAATGCCAAGATACATCCAACCCTCCCCTCCAGGGGTAGGCGCGGTTACGTCAGCGGTCGTGACCTCGGCTTCTTGGTAAGCGAGTTCGTTTCCCCCCTGATCTGTGGCTAATACGTTGAAGTAGTATGTTTTTGCTTCGGATAGATCGTTAACACCAAAGCTTTGGTCTATGGTCGATCCGACTAGGGTTCCGTTGCTTTTCATTCCGTTTATATCCATCACCCCGCCTTTGGCCGTGCTGTAATAAATGGAATACTTGAGGTCACTTTTGATCGGGCCTTCATCGGCGGCACCAGTCCAACCGACGTCCAGCGAGTTGGCGGTGACGTTAGTAAAGGTAAGGAGTTGAACCGAGGCCTTAGGAGGAAATTTATCTAAATCTTTGCAGCCAGCAATTACAACTAAGGATGCGGCCAGTAGGTTTATCAAATGAGGACCTTTCATTTTCGCTCCAATCATTAAGTTAAATATCTTATAACAGAAATTTAATGTAAATAGTTGATTTTGTCAATTTGTCTAGACATTTTCCGATTTTTCTATACGCATTTTTGCTATATTTAATTTAGCGATTGTCGAAGAAAGGTAATATTTTTAGGGGGAAAATAACCAGTAAAGCAGAATTGTCGATTCAACTAGTTTTATTGAAAAAATTCAGACAAACAGGGGGGCTATCAGGAAAAAATACTTGCTTGCAAAGGGGTGCGGGGGGCTGTAGGTTCGAGGGTGCCGTTCTGGGTCCCAGGGGTTAAACCAATTTGGGGGGGCTTTGAGCGCTGGGAAAAGGGGATATAACGTCGGAAAAGGCGTAACCACTAATTACTTAAAGCTGAGGCCTAGGAGCAGCATGAAGCTTTTGTTGGTAGATGATTCACCGATCATGCGGCAGATGATCAAGCGCTACCTGCCGCAAAGGGTCAAGGAAAGCTGGAGCGTGGTTGAAGCAGAAAATGGCTTGGAAGGGGCCGATCTGTTTGAGGTCGAGCGGCCTGACTTGGTGCTGATGGATTTGACCATGCCCGTTTTAGACGGCATCGGGGCCAGCCGACGTATCTTGGAATTCGATCCTTCTGCAAAGATAGTGGTGATTTCTGGTGACATCCAAAAAAAGGTAGTCGAAGAGGTCCTAGCCCTGGGTGTTCTCACCCACCTGCCCAAACCTCCCAACGCCCAAATGCTGCAATCAGTTTTTGATCAGTACGCCCCCCAATAAATACTCAAGTTGCTTGGCCATTTTTGTCTTTCTGATTACATTGGTAAAAACCCCATCCCTTCGCTTTTGGCACTCACAGGGGCCGAGATTTTTTAAAAAGTGACTTTTAAAAAATGGGAAAAACCGGTGAGTTTAAACTAACCGGTGATTCCCATATAGAAGGGCAGGCTGCTGAAAATCTTGATAAAGTATTCAGAAGCGGTCGAGAGGAACCAAGGCAGGAAAAGAACTAAAACCAAAGCCACCCCAATCATCTTGGGGATAATGGCTAAGGTCATCTCTTGGATTTGAGTGACCGCTTGGAAGACTGAAACCGCAAGGCCCAAGATTAGAGCGACCAAAAGTAAAGGTGCCGAAAGCTTTACCGCCACCAAAATGGCCTCGGCGGCGAAACTGGTGACAAATTCGGGGGTCATGTTTATCCGGTGAAGCTTTTAACCAAAGACGCGGTGATCAAGTACCAACCATCGACCAACACAAATAACATCAGTTTAAAAGGCAAAGAAATCATAATCGGCGGCAGCATCATCATACCCATGGCCATCAAAACCGATGAAACCACCATGTCGATTACCAAAAAGGGAATGTAAATAATAAACCCCATTTGGAATGCGGTCTTTAACTCGCTAATTACAAAGGCTGGAATCACCACCCAGATGGGTACGTCTGCAATGTTTTTAGGTCGTTCGATCTTGGCGATCCGCACAAATAACGCTAAATCCTTTTCCCTGGTGAAGGTCACCATAAACTTTTTAATTGGCCTAACGGCCAGATTAACCGCCTGTTCTTGGCTGATCTTTTTAGCAAAAAACGGTTGCAACGCCTCATCGTTCACCTGACCCCAGATCGGTGCCATAATAAAAAAGGTTAAAAACATCGCGAGGCCCAACAAAATCTGGTTGGGCGGGCTTTGTTGTGTACCCAGGGCGTTGCGCAAAAATCCTAAAACAATGATAATGCGGGTGAAGCTGGTGGTCATGATCAAAAAGGCCGGTGCCAACGACAAAACCGTCAGCATCGCAATCACCTGCAAGGTCGAAGAAACCTGATCAGGGCTAGAGGCCCGGCCAATCTCTAGGTTAAAACTAGGGATGGGCACCTGTTGTTGAGCCAAAGCGGATAAGGGGCTTAGGCTAAAAAGCGCCAAAGCCAGCAAACCGAGCCCTAATTTATACCGAACCTGTCTCAACACTGCTCCTTGCGGTGGGCCTAGGATAGTCCACCTAAATTCTGATGCCAAACCTCATCTTTTGGCTAATGCCGTTGGCTTGGCCCCAACTATACTGCGCAATCGTTTAAAACGAAACACAAAAACGAACCTCTTTATACAGGAAGCTTATTCCAGGTTTAGACGGGTCACAAAGGCTTGCCAGTTGGCCACTCGTATCCAAGGACCCGATTCTAAATTTTGATTATGCGGACGCTCCATCAGAAAAACCAAGGCCTCTGGAAAGGCCTCGGCTACATCGCGGCAATTAACTGGATGGTCGTCTAAAAAGACGGGTCGGCGATTAGGGGTGCGGATTTTGGCGATAACTGCTGATTTAGTAGGGTAATTGGGGATATTAAAGGTATGGTGTCCGCCCATGTTTAGACTAGCGAACTTGAGCCCGTGGAATTCTAGGTTTTCGGACCTTGGGCCATATTGTTCTTGAGGCAGGTTGGTCACTAGATGTAGTGGATAGGCTTGAGCTAATTGGTTAAAACTGGCGGGATCGGCTAATAATTTTAGACGGTTAAACCGACCGGAACTCATAAACGCTTCCCAAACCTCGTCTATATCAAGACTAGCCAAGGCATGGTCGCTCATCTCCCAAGATCGGGGTTGATAATCAGGCGGCAGGTCGGGCAACCAAACCTCGCGTATGTAGTCCATAAACGAGGATTCAAAGTCCAAAATTACCCCGTCCACATCTAAAAACAGTTCTAACATCAATCCTCTATAGGGTCATCGCGGAATTGGAGTTGGTAGAGACGGTAATATTCTCCCTTTTGCTCTAACAATTCTCGGTGGCTTCCTGACTCAATGATCCGGCCCTCTTTTAATACATGTATAATATCTGCGTGTTGGACCGTAGATAAACGGTGGGCGATCACTAGGCTAGTGCGGTTTTTCATCAGGTTTTCGATGGCCGCTTGCACCTCTTTTTCTGATTCCGTATCTAAGGCGCTAGTGGCTTCATCTAAGATCAATATAGGAGCATCCTTGATTAAGGCGCGACTTATAGAGAGGCGCTGGCGCTGCCCACCGGAAAGCAGTTGCCCTTTTTCCCCGATTTCTTGATCGAAACCGTTTTCAAATTTAGTTATAAAATCATAAGCATATGCAACCTTGGCCGCGTGTTCTAAGGCGGCTTGGTCACAATCAATTTTGCCGTATGAAATGTTGTTCCTGACCGTATCATTAAATAAAACAATCTCCTGGGTAACCAGCGCAATCTGACCGCGGAGGCTGTTTAAGGTGGCCGATCTAATATCTACCCCGTCAATGGTGATCACGCCCATGCCATCGGGTACGTCGAAAAAGCGGGGAAGGAGGTTGGCCAAGGTGGTCTTGCCTGATCCTGAGGCCCCAACTAAGGCCGTGATGCTACCTTTGGGCAGTACGAGGTCGATATCTTTGAGTACCGCCTTGCCGCCATAATCGAACCGCTCCACTTTTATACGTATCTCCTTTTGCAGCGGTTCCAATAGAACCGAGCCTGAACGGTCGCGGATGGGATTTTCGGTTTGTAAAATCTCGTAGATCCGGTTGGCTGAGGCCATACCCTCCTGAATTTTGAGGGTAAATCCGTTGAACTTCTTGATTGGCTCGTTCATCATAAAAAAAGCGACAATAAAACTAGCAAAATCGCCGCCGGTTATTTGGCCGTGAATGATCAAATAACCCCCAAAGGTCAAAACCGAGGCACCACAGATCCCTCCAATCAGTTCTAAAATAGGGAAAGAGTAACTGCCGATTTTGACCGAATGCAAAAAGTAGCGGAATAATCGGTGGTTTTCGGCTTTGAACCGGCGGGCTTCGTAACCTTCCATGCCAAAGGCTTGGACGATTCTTATGCCTGTAATAGTTTCGTTAAGAAGGTTGGTTAGGTCGCCGTATTTCGACTGCCTTTTGGTGGTTACCAATTGGTTTTGTTGACCAAAAGTCTGAATGAGCCAGCCTGCAACTGGGAGCAAAAGCAGGGTCAACAGGAACAGTTGCCAGCTCCGGTATCCCATAATGCCCAGCAAAATCAAGATCTGGGGCAGGTCGCGTAGTGGGCCAGATATGGCGGTTTTTACCGCTTCGGCGAGGCTGGTTAAGTCGGTGGTGAAGCGACTGATTAGGTCGCCAGTTGACTGTTTGTTATGGAACTCAACGGGCAACATTAGGATCTGCCGAAAGAGCTTTTCGCGCAGTTCCATAATGATCTTTTGGCCCATGGAGTTCATCAAATAATTTTGGCCAAAGAAGGTTATCCCCTTGAAAAAAAATAGTAATACGATACCGAATCCGACCAAAATAAAACGACTTTGCTCTGGAACCTTGCCGGAGCCCAAGGCATCAACTATATCCTTCATATACTTGGCCGGTGCCACCGTAAACAGGGCGTAAAACACCATAAAAACAACCCCGAAGAAGAGGTGCCCTTTGTGGCCAAGCACTAAACGTAATAACTGGTTAGGAACAGACATGGCAAACCTTGATTTGGTCTTTGAACCTAACCTCTCTAGGCTAAAAAAGCTACTGCTTTTCCCGCTGGTTCTGTTCTGGGCTGGCCTGGGACAGGCGCAAGAGGCACCGATACTCTTAGTTGGACCCAAACTCTTGCCAAGGTTGCTCCAGTCGATTGAAGGGGCCAAAGAAAAGGTGGTGATTCAGACCTATGTTTTTAGGCTCGGGAAAAATTCGTCTAGCTCCACTAGGCAGCTTTTAAAGGCGCTCGAACAAGCGGCCAAACGAGGGGTAACGGTTGAAATCTATTTGGAACAGGAATCAGGGCACAAAAGTGACCTCAACCGCGAAAATCGAAAAATCGCTCGGCGTCTGGAAGCGGCAGGGGGTAAAGTGAAATTTGATCGACCTGAACGTCGCTCTCACGCAAAAACGGCGGTAATAGACGGGCGTAGCTGTATGGTGGGCAGTCACAATCTGACCGATTCTGCGCTAAGGTTTAACTTCGAAGCCAGCTTGTGGTTGGAGTCGGAGTCGGTCTGCCAGGAGTTAGAAACGGAAATCAAAAAGGCGTTTCAATAGTTAAATCAGCCGCGTTCTTTAAAAATGCTGGTTAGTCTCCCTCACAAATACCAATCATCCTGAGCGTTTCCCGCCTTTTTATATTCAAAAGGCGAACGACCAAAGTTATTCGGATAAGGCCTCGTATTTGCTTTAATCATTCTGTTTTGGTGGTGAGCGTTTAAAAGTTAGAGGTTTAGCCGGCCAATCTGAACCAATGCAGTTTAGATAAAACCACTTTGGAACTATCTGTTTTTGAGTGGGTTTTTCGGAGGCTGTTAGAATCCTGTTTTCAGTAATGTCTTTTTTAGAAAAACCTGAAGGTGCCTTAATAGGCCATGTAAACTATTAAAAATAAACACTAAATTTAAATTTATCCGACAATGAGCCTAGGGCTAAAAAATACCGATCCGTATTAAAACCCCAATTTCCCCTCTGCTTGGCCATCCTAGGGGGCAAAAAATACTGGTCAGTATATTATTGCCATGTACCCTTTTTTTGTTTGCACTTCGCTTGAATATACCGGGTGGTATCCTAACTTCTTCTCCTGCCGATTTTGTTTTAAAATAAAAAATATACTGTTCAGTATAATTTGATCACAAGGAAATCGTTTGAGGATTAACGCCGTAATATAACCAATAAAATATGGATATTAATATTAAAAAAAACAAACTAATAGGCGTAAAACCTGGGTAAATAAATTTTGCTAGCAAAGAGTTTAGGGCTTCGGTGCGAGGGGAGACAGGATTTTTTTTTGAGGCCCTTTTTTTAGCCGTTCACTCGGCAAATGCACCTCTTAAGCAAGAGGGCAAACCAGGCAGGCAGAACAGATAAAACAGGTTGGAAAAACAGAGGCTAACTATGAAGTTAAGGGTTAGTAAAACCCCAGGAGCCCAGGTCACCTGAATTTGAACGGGGTATCCCCACCTATTTAAAAATAGGTGGCTAGAGGAACCGCGACAGCTTCCCACCAAACAAGGCTGTTATCCCCACCTAATAAAAATAGGTGGTTAGAGGGGGGTGCCGAAGATGCGGCTGCCTTCGGTTTTGAGCTTTTGGAAGATGGTGTTTTGCGAGAAGGGTTTGGAAATATAATCATCTACCCCGCCTTCAAAGTAGCGCTGGCGGTCCTCTTCAAGCGCATTAGCGGTTAATGCAATGATGTAAGGGCTTTTGTCTTTGCCAAGTTGCGCGTGAATTTTTTTGGTCGCGGTCAGTCCATCCATTTCTGGCATCTGAATGTCCATAAATATGAGGTGGTAGTCTTTTTTATCAACCAGTTCCAAGACCTCTAACCCCGTTGCGGCAAGATCAACCGAATAGCCCACCTTGGCCAAAATCTTCATAAACAATTTTTGGTTAATCCGATTGTCTTCCGCCAACATGATCGATAGAGGGAAGGCCTGGGCCAGGTTCTCATATTGCTTGGCGTCGTTAGTTTGAACTTCGCTCTGGTTGGCCAAGAGATCGTTTAGCGCCCGATGGAGGCTGCGTTCGCGAATAGGTTTAAACAGTTGGCGGCAATTTGGGATTCCCAGACCCAGATGTTCTTTGCCTAAGCGACTGGTTAAAATTATTGGCAGTCCTTGGCGTCCTGGGACCTGATAAATCTTTTCAATCAGCGTTTTAGCGACCTCATCAGGTTCTAAACACAATAACACTAAGTGAAAGATCTCTTCCGATTTGAGTCTTTCTAAGAGTGGTGCCCTAGAACCGTAGGTGGTGACACTTAAACCCCATCCAGTCATCATGGTTTCGAGGTTGTCGCGTTGCTCGTCGCCGGGTTCGTAAAATAAAATATTTTTACCCTTGGGCAGCGGGGTGAGAGGGCTTTGTGCAGGCGCGGTCCCTATCGGTTTTAGTGGGATAGAAAAATAGAAAATCGAACCTTGCCCCTCTTTGCTTTCTAGCCATAATCTGCCCTGCATCAGTTCGCTTAAACGTTTGGATATGGCAAGTCCCAGGCCAGTTCCGCCATGGCGGCGGGTAATACTGTTGTCCACCTGATGAAAGGGGTGGAAAAGTTCAGCGTGATTTTCTTCTTTGATCCCAATTCCACTGTCTTTGACCTGAAACCGAATTTCGGGGCCATCGTCCGCTTCAAATAGGTCCACCAACAATTCAACTTGCCCTACTGCGGTGAATTTAATGGCGTTTGATAAGAAGTTGTTAATCACCTGTGCAATCCGTTTGGGGTCACCATGAATTCGCGGAGGCAGGTTAGGGCTTATTCGAGAAAACAATTCGAGATGTTTGTTTGCGGCTGAAGGACTGTTGATCTGTAGGCATTCCTCCACTAAAGACTTTAATTCCATATCTTGGGGAACCAATTCCAACCGGTCCTGGTCGATTTTGGAGAAATCCAAAATATCATTGATTATCGCCAACAGATTCTGCCCCGAAACTAACACTGCATTGGCAAAGTCGGTTTGTTCCTGATCAAGTCGGGTGGAGAGTAAAAGCTCAGTCATGCCCAAAATACCATTAAGCGGAGTGCGTACCTCGTGGCTCATGGTGGCGATAAAGGCGGCCTTGGCATCGGCAGCGGCATCGGCGGCTTTTTTCTCTTTGACCAACTGCTTATGTTTTTCAGCTAAAGCTTGTTGGGTTTTGTTGAGGTAGATGTTTACAATTTCATATTGTTTGGCCTTGTAGGTGGTCAAAGCCAGTTTATCTGTAAGAACAGCGGCGAAAAGTCGGTAAAGAACGTGGTTGATCCGCTCAACATCAATATCGGTGTAGCGGCCAATGTTGCGGCCTTGGACGGTGAACACAACTACTCGGGTCTTGGCGATAACGGTAGCCGAGACGGGGCGATTGCTGATTACACTCATCTCGCCAAAGAGGTCTCCTTGGCGTTTTAGGTCTAGTATAAATTCGCCACCTGAATAGATCTCTACGCAGCCTCGGATCATAAAAAAGACCCGGTCGTTTTCTTGGCCTTCAACGAGGATTTCGTCGTCCGTAAGATAGGTCCTGATTTCTGAAAGGGGGACTAACTGCATTAAAAGTGATTCAGGAAGATGGCTAAAGAGCCGTGACGACTTCATGTAGTCGATCAGTTCCTGATTGGTTTCATTGATAAAACTATTTTGCTTTGCCATGTATCCTCAACGGTCTGAGAGTGATACTAACCTAATTCCAGTTCCCTGGTAAAGATGATTTGAGTATAAAACCCAGAATAGCGGGATAAAAAGGGCGATAATTAGCTCGCCTTATTGGTCGAATCCGCCTTGGGCTTTGGTTTAGGGAAGGGCAGTGGGGTGTTAATTTAAAAAAAACAAAACCTTGGGTTAGGTTGCGCCCAAGGGCACACAAGTGTTGGTGGCGTAACCAATTATGTATCTTATGTAATTGTTTTAAAAATACAAGTTAGATTGTGGGGTCATTTAAAAAGGAACGGTTGGGGGGATAACTAAAAAAAAAGTTGACTCTAGGTCCTTGTCGGTTGAAGGGAGACGGATAATCCTCTATGATCACTTAAAATTAAGGTAAACCTCGCTTATAAAAACCATGGCGACCCCCAGACTCAAACTGTTAGGCCTAGGTCCAAAGATTCAGGAGCTAATCTCAAGCCTCAAACCAGACCTGCCTAAAGAGCCACTGTCTCCTACCCTAGAGGTGGAAAAAGAGACAGACAAGTCCAGATGGTTTGAGCGGGTCTTAGACTTTGGGCCCCACTTTCTACTTATTGATGGAACAGGTCCCTGGGCACTGCTCAAAGCTTTTTTGACCCAACTAAAGGAGCTAGACCCGCCCGCCCGCCCGCGGGTATTTTTGTTTTTTGAAGAGGTTAAACCCTTCTTTGCCGCCTGGATTGAAGAGGGTAGGCCTTTGACTTTTCGGGGCTTAGCCCCTTTTGTGATTGAAGATTTAGGGCAGCTTGGTTTTTTTGAAGAGGACCCAGAGGCCTATCGTCCACTTATACCCAACCCAGAATTTGCCTTAAGCGCACTTGGGCAATTGCGGCCCTTTGGCAACTTGCCGCTTAGTGTTTTTGAGGGTTTGCGTTGGAAGGGTAAGGCGTTTGAGCCTGCCGAATTATTTGAATTGGCTGGCTATTTGATCGAAGAAAAAGTCCCCACTCCCTTATCAGAAGGCTTTTTCCTCTTTGAAAACCAACTCTACCTCAAGCGGGCTTATCACCTAAGGGAGCTTGAGGGATTGGAGTTTGAGGGCCTTAATATTGAAGGGGTTATTGGCCGTTGGGATCGGCAAGAAGAATCGGAAGCCTTTGAACTTTTTAAGTTTAAATTAAACGACCTGATTCGAGAAACCGGGTTGTTGCTGGGAATTGGCTGGGCTTTGGGTGAGCCAGATTGGCTTAAAGAACATCTGCCCATTGAAATCAAAGCCGAGCATTCAGCAATCAGCGCCTTTGCTCGCCACCACCTGCTAGAAGCCGGATTTCGGATTGGGGCAGGTCCCGGGGCCATCCCCCTGCAATTTGGCGGTGACACCGCAGACCTCTGTTTTGCCGAAGACCTTTTAGATATCCCCTTTTTCTCAGAGATTAGTAACAAAGGGGACAGCTTTTTGCTGCCTCCAGAAGAAGAACTTTCCGCCGAAGCGGTTATCCACCACCGAGAACTGCTTTATAAAAAGAAGGAAAAACTCCTAGAACGTCAAAAAGCTTTAGAAGGGGCTAGGTTGATTCAGGCCCAAGAGGACGACACCAAAGTGATGGTCCGTCGCAAGCTTGATCTGTTGCTAAAGTTAATGGAGCGGGCCGAACTCTTTGTAGAAGGATCAGATGAAATGATCCTGAAACTAGGGCAGGATTGTTTGATTTTTTATGAAGACGAACGGGTCGCGCAGTCGATTAGTCGCCACCTGCAAGGTCGGGGTAAAAACCTCTTTTTTGATGTCGGCGGCTTTACCAGCCCCACCAGTCTGCTTACCTACCGCACAGATCACTTGGTTTCTTTTTTGAAATCAGGTCACGTATTGGTCACGAGCAAAGCCAAGGCAATGTTGTTAAATAAGGTTGAGCGGATCAAAGTAGAAACCGCTCACGCAAGGGACCTAGAACCCGATCAAGATGAGGAAGAATTAATAAATGAAAAGAGGCGACTAGAGGAGGCCTTTGAAGGGCTGGCCTGTTTGGAGGCTTGGGGGCGGACCAAGCCTTTGTTTGAAAACTGGTTACCCAAGGCGGAAGCTTTACTAGCAGCCCGCGCCCGGATTCGTTTTAAAGAGTCCTTTTCCCTAGAGGGCAAAACCCTGGCTTTGGTGACTAGCAGTGGGACCCAGTATTTGCGGATTAAAGACCTATTTGCCCCCACTCCGCTCAAGGGGTTTGCTGCGTCCCCTGATTTATTCGAATTAAAAGACTTGCCCGAAGACCTGGATCAAGTTGAGGTCGAACCTCGCTTGCGCCTTGCTGAACTTAACCGCCCCAAAATGGCTCGGTTTTTTGAGATGGTTTGTTCAGAGTTGGGTGCCCTGGAAGCAGATATAATCCTTTTGGCGCAGCCCTGGCGGATTAGTCTGGGTTTGGCCGAAGAGATTAAAAAGAGCCCTGAATTATGCTCAAAACCTTTGGTGCTTTTGTTTAGCGAAGACCCTGGTCAAGTCGAGTGGCCCGAGCGATTTGATTTGGCCCATCTACCACTTTATTTAGGACGGCACACCAGTCGTCTAAATCTAGGTTGGGCGTTATTGTTTAAAGGGCTTTAGACAGCGCTTTGCCGAGCAAGGCCGTTAAGCGCGGCAACCTTGTAAGCCGAGGTCAGACTTGGGAAGTTTAGGACCGAATTGACAAAATAATCGATAGTCCCGCCAAAAGCGATGACTGCTTGGCCTAGATGGATCAATTCAGAAGCCCCTTGTCCCATGATATGTACGGAAAGTAGCTTTTTGGTTTCTCGCTCAAAAAGTAACTTGAGCAGCCCCTCTTCCACCCCTAGGATCAACCCCCTCGCCAGTTCAGTAAATAAGCAGGCTCCTGCTAGGTAATCCACCCCTGCCTTGATTAAATCGGTTTCAGTTGGTCCCATCATGGCTAACTCGGGCAGGGTATAAACGGCACAGGGAATGGCTTCGGTAATCCGTCGCCCAGGCTCACCTAAAACCGCATGGCGGGCGGCCATGCGGCCTTCCTCGTTGCTGATCGAAACCAGACTCGGAGGGCCAATGATATCCCCACAGGCGTATAGGTGGGGAAGGCTGGTTTGGTAGTTGTTATTAACCGGAATTTGTAACCGATGGTTTAGTTCAACCCCTAGTTTTTCTAGCCCCAAGTCGGCACTATGCCCTTGGCGGCCATTGGCGTAAAGCAGGTATTGGGCAGTTAATTGATCCCCTGAATTTAGGCGCACTACTACTTGGTTTTGGTCAGCAGTAATGGTTTTGTAGGACTCCCCTAGATGCAACTCAACTTTATTAGCCATCAAAGACTGGGCTAAATAACTAGAAAGGTCTGGGTCTAAAAAGTCGAGTAGGTTACCCCTCGGCTCGACCAAGGTAACGGGCACCGACATCTTAGCAAAGATAGACGCATATTCAGACCCAATCACCCCGCCCCCATAAACAATCAGGCTTTTTGGGATTTCAGGGAGGTCCAAGATCTTGTCTGAATCGAGGATTTTAGACTTAGTAAAATCTACATCTGGCGGATGGTAGGGCCCGGTGCCAACAGCGATAATAATTTTATCGGCCTTGATTTGAATCGCGGGTTTGTTGCTTTGCTCAATCTCGATTTGGTGGGGGCCGTACAGTCGAGCTTTACCCAAAATCAACTCAACCCCGGCCTCTTTATACTGGGTGCGAATCTTGTGTACTCGCAAAGCGGTTACCATGTCTTTGCGGTACATCAACTCGCGCAGGGTCATTTTGTGTCCCAATTCCCGCTCGATCCCACTGATCCGGTCATTATTGAGCCGGTCTAAATAAAGTACAGTCTCGCGCAAACTTTTTGAGGGCATGGTGCCCGAGATCACCCCCGCCCCGCCGGGCTCCTGGCCCTGTTCGATAATCGCCACTTTGGCTCCCAATCGGGCCGCTTCTATCGCTGCCTTTTCTCCAGCGGGCCCCGAGCCGATAACCGCGATTTGATAGGTTTCCATTTGAATTTTTCGTTTAATTTTTTAGTAAACTTCCACGTTCCACCGCCCAGATTTTTCGAATTCCTCTTTTAATTGCTCCCAGTCTTTACCCTCCTCCTTTGCCCAGGCGGACATTACTTTGGAAACCCCCTCTTCTATTCCCTTGAGGCCGCAGATGTAAAGGCAAAAACGCCCGGTTGAAATCAAGGGCCAAAGCTGGTCTTTTTGAGCAGCAATTTTGTCTTGAACATAGGTCTTGGGCTGGTTGCTGGCACGCGAGAGGGCTTTGAAAGCGGCAAAGGTTTCTTCGGTATAATACTGACCTATGTCGTTGCTTTCGTCGTTCATGTAAAGGGTTTCTAGTCCGGTTTTGGCCCCGTAAAAGAGTTTTACAGACCCGTTCCATCCACCCTTTTCGTGATAAATGTGTTTAATAAAAGCGCGGAAAGGGGCGATGCCTGTTCCCGCTGCGATCATAATCAAGGGGACCGAATCGTCGGCAGGCAAGAGGAACTTGCGGCCAGTGGGTCCAGTTAATTGAAGCTTTTGCCCAAGTTTCGCGTCGCAAAGATGGTTCGAAGCCAGCCCACGCACCTCTTTACCTGTTTCTGGGTCTGTATAAATCACCCGTTTGACACAAAGGGTCACTGATTCAGGGTGCCCCCCTAAGTCGCAACCCAACTCACCACAACGGGCGCTGGCGATCGAATAGAGCCTGACCTTTTGGGGCTTGCCGTCTTCGCGCAGGCCAGGGGCGACGATACCCACCGATTGACCCTCCATATATTGGATCTTAGACCCTTTAATACTTAGGACAATATGCCGGATATCATCGGCGCTGCCTGCAGGGGTTAGGCGGCGGGTTTCGATCACTTCCGCCAAAAAGGGACTTGAGGGCTTGTACACCTCGCCAGGGGTAGCGACTAATTTTTCAATAATTTCCATGATTCCTTTTTTTAAGCGCAAGCTGTCTAATTATATCGGAAGCTTTAAAAAAATAAAGGACTATCCCTTAAGGGTTGTTAGTTGGTTTACGCTTAAATCCAAGACCCATAATAAAAGTTTCGATCTTTTGTAAGCGCTCTACAATTTTATCTAACCCAGCCAAAGCCGCTTGGAGTTTACGCCATTCCTTCATCGGACGCCCAGGCATGCCCGCTAAAACCTCGCCGTCTTGAGCTTTGCCGGTGACCAAGGTACGGGCCAACAAGCTGACACCTTGACCTAAAACCAGATTGTCCCTGATCCCCGACTGTCCCCCCATCATCAAATGGCTGCCGGTTTTGGTGGAGCCAGCAATGCCGGATTGGGCCGTGATGAGGGAATAAGGGCCAACTTCGACGTTATGAGCAATATGGACAAGGTTGTCTATTTTGGTATTTCGCCCAATCCGGGTCACTGAAAACCGGGCACGGTCAATACAACTATTAGCCCCGATCTCCACTTCGTCTTCGATCACCACTTTTCCTACTTGTGGGATTTTATGGTTTTCCCCGGCTCGTTGGAAAAAACCAAATCCATCGGTGCCAATTGAAACCCCGGCGTGAATAATACAGCGGTCGCCAATCTCCGAATCTGGGCCGATCACCGCGTTTGGGTAGATAATACAGTCCTCGCCTACTTGGGCTCCTTCCATAATAACCGCCCCGGCCATCACTCTTGTGCCCTTGCCTACCGTGGCTCCGGCATAAACCATCGCCCCAAAATCAATTCCCGCACCTTTAGCAATTTTGGCTTTAGGTTGGGCCAGGGCTTGGGGGTGTATCCGTTTGTTGGGTTTCATTCCAGGGTGCAAGATCAGCGTCGCCGCCACATGGGCCAGTAAGGGATCTGGGGCAAAAATTAGGTTAAGGCCCAAAGCCAGGGTCCCTTGGGGCACAATCACCGCCCCCCCCTTGCCTTTAAGGCCCTCCAAGTCGAGGGCTTTGCTCGAAAAAACCCCTTCAGGCACGTTTAGGGACTTAGAGTCGGCTAGGTAAGCTAGACCACCAGGGTTTAATTCGCTAAAGCCACAGGCATGATTAAGCCGCATGCGGCCATCGCCTTGGAAGGCCAGACCTAATTGGTCTGCAAGATCGCTAAGGGTTACCATAGTTAAAAATCAAGAGACAAAATGGTTAAAAAGTCGGTAAAAAGGACCTTAGCAAACGCTTACAATCCTAATACTTTCGATTATGGCAGATTTTTTGTATATCCACAAACGAGAATTCCGAATTCAACCCTTAAAACCTGGGACAGATGAATCTTCCTGATATTGCTTTGGCACCGAAATACAGCCGTGAGGTTTATTTTTCACTCCTCACTCACATGGCCCATGTCGATGAAAACCTGGACGAATCGGAGGTTGAGCTGTTAAAAAGCGAAGCAAAACGCTTGGGCCTAAATGAAACCGATGCCGAAACTATTATGGCCAGGGGCAAGATGGATGAGAGTGAAGTTGATAGGGGGTTTGACGCGATCCGCAAAGAGCGGATGGAATATTCTTTTCTGCTCGACCTGATCTTTATGGCCATGGCCGATGGATTTTTGCATGACAACGAGCGGGTTTATTTAGCTAAAATTAACGACCGTGTTGCCGTTTCGCGGGCCGATTTTCACTCGCTTGTGTATTTCGCCCAATCAAGCTTGGGGGTCAAAAGTCCAGATGAAATCGACCCGATGGTCGAATACATGATCGAAAACTTTTTCCGTTGGGCAAGGCAAGATCATGTCCGACTTTATCGCCAGACCACCTTTGCGCTCAACGAAGAGGTGGATCTTTTCCTCAAAAATGAACTTTAGCCGAGACCCTATGCCGGGCATACAGCAAGGCCTCTTGCTGGTCCAAGTCCAACCGGGTAGCTTCTATTTGGAAGTTCCTAAGGTAGGGTTGCGTCTTTTGTGTGGCTGCCCTCCTGATTCGATCAAACACTTACGAAAATTAGGGCTGGTTGAGGCGACGGAGGTATGTGGAGTCAAAACCCAAACCGGACCTAACGCCATATTGTTGGCCGATGTCCCCGCTCAACAAGGGGAACTCTCGAACCTAACCGAGTTCCCGGTCTTACACATGCTTTACCTTCAAGGCATGGCTATCCCTGGGCACCCCAACCACGGACGAAACAAACCCCTATTGATTGGTAAAAGTCTGGAGCTTGACGCCCAAGCAGAATACCTAAAGCGGGGAAACTACGGACTTTACGATCCCCAAGAATATCGAGTTTTAGGTTATACCCCGGAGCAAACCGAGCTTTATTTAGACATCAAACGCCAATTCGCTTACGGGCGTTTTATAGAATCTAAGGAATTAATCGAATTCACCCCTTTTGATCAGGACCAAATCTGGATCCGGGGCGAGCTATTGATTGAGCGGTTGGCGCTTAACCAGTTCCGCTTTACCCTAGACCAAGAGGTTTTAGAAATAGACCTTAATCTTGGGGCAGAGCAGCGATACCGCTGTGCCTACCAGTTACCCACAGCCAAACTTCCTGAAGCTAATTTTTTTGTGACCCACTTTGGTGACGGCGATGGCTGGGACCCAACAAGACCTTGCCTTTCTACTTTGATTAGCTTTCATAAACGACTTTACCTGATCGATGCAGGGCCTTTTGTAGATCGCAATTTGGCCAAACTGGGACTAAACGCCCACGACCTTTCAGGCTTATTTATCACCCATGTCCATGACGACCATTTTGGCGGGTTTTATGGTCTGGTGCAAAGTAATCCCGACTTGAAGGTTTTTGTAACCATAAGGGTCTTTGCTTGTTTAATGAAAAAATACTCGGCTCTTTCTGGGATTCGAGAGGATAAACTGCTTTCAGATATTCATTACCAGATCATGGAGAAGGAGGAATGGAACGACATTCAGGGACTGTTAGTCAAACCCGTTCCTTCGGCCCATCCGATCGACACTACCTTACTCTTATTTAAGGTGCCTTTTAAAAATGGCTTTAAAAGTTATGGGCATTTGACGGATATTGCAAACCTACAGGTATTAAAGCGACTGGGCAGCCAAACTACCTGCCCAGAGGAGTACCAAAAATTTTATCAAAAGCTGGTAGAGATTTACCAAGAGCCCATGGACCTCAAACGGGTCGATGTGGGCGGGGGGCCGGTCCATGGCAATGTTGACGATTTTGCCAATGACGCTAGCGGCGATATCCTCTGGGCCCATACCTCTAGCCCAATTTCTGCGGAAAATCTAACCTCGGGGCACCAAGCCCAGTTTGGCGAATCGGTAATTCTGATTCCCTAACCCCTTGCCAGTTGGCCCGTGTTGGGCTACTCATGGGGCTTTCGGAGCCTCCATGACCAATAGTCTTAAAATACCGCTATCTGGGCCCATTTCCGCCCAACTTCGTATCCCTGGCAGCAAAAGCTTAACCAATCGAGCCCTGTTGATTGCCGCTTTGGCCACTGGCTCAAGTAGGCTAGAGGGGATGTTGCATTCGGACGACACTCGCTATATGACCCAAGCCTTAGAGGCATTAGGGGTCAGGTTGGAGTCTAAAGAAGGGGCGCTTTTAGTTAAGGGTTCGGCTGGAAAATTAGGACCTTACTCCCAAGAAATTTATGTGGAAAACGCAGGCACGGCTGCACGTTTTTTAACCGCCGCCTTGGGTCTGGGTCAGGGGCCCTACCTCTTAGACGGTAATGCCCGCATGCGCCAACGGCCAATTAAAGATTTAATTGTGGCGCTGGACCCGCTGGGTGTTACCGTTAAGGATATTAACCAGACCGGTTGCCCGCCGATACGTATTGAAGGCCAATTCAAAGGCGGAAAGGTACAACTTCGAGGCGACCAAAGTAGTCAATATTTAAGCGCGATTATGATCACCGCTCCCTGCGCCGCAGGGGACACGGAGATTGAGATTGTGGGCCCTTTGGTTTCAGAGACCTATGTCGAAATGACCCGGCAAATCATGGCCGATTTCGGGGCGCAGAGCCATTGGCTGGGACCAAAAAACTTGGCCATCAAAGGTCGGCAGGGCTACCAAGGGCGGGAATACCAGATCGAAGGAGACGCAAGCTCGGCGAGTTATTTCTTTGCGCTTGCGGCTATAACCGGCGGCGAGATTACGGTTCTAGGTATTCAAAAAAACAGCACCCAAGGGGATTTGGGCCTAGTGGGAATATTGGAGCAGATGGGTTGCCAAGTCACTTGGGAAACTGGCCAAGTGACCCTTAAGGGGGGCCCTTTAAAAGCGGTAGAGGTGGACATGAACAGCATGAGTGATGTGGCCCCCACGCTGGCGGTAGTAGCGCTATTTGCAAAAGGCAAAACCGTGATTAATAACGTTGCCAATATGCGGATTAAAGAATGTGACCGGATTCAAGCGGTCACCAGCGAGCTTGGCAAGTTGGGCGCTGCCTGTGCGCAATGGCCGGATGGACTTTCGGTGGAGGGACTGGGGAATTTGCGGGGTGCTTCCCTAGCTACCTATGATGACCACCGAATGGCCATGGCCTTTGCTTTGGCCGGGGTCAAGGTTTCTGGCGTGGAGATCGAAAATCCAGGCTGTGTCTCTAAAACCTTCCCTGACTTTTTTGAAACCTTCCTCCCTCTTTTAATCTCCTAGGTGGAACTCAACCAAATTGAGCTTTTGGCGATGAACAATTGGGCCCGCAAGGCCCTATTAGCTCATTTAGAGTTTCCGATTTTTAAGGCTTTAATTGAAGAGGCCAGCCTCGATTTAAAAGGGAAACATCTGCTGGATATTGCCTGCGGTTCTGGGCGGAGTAACTGGCTTTTAGAAGTTAACTATCAGCCTAAAAGCCTTACCGCTTTTGATCTAATGCCCCTACAAATTAAGCTTGCCAAACAAGAGCCCACCGCCATGACCCAACGTTTGCAAGCGGATTTAACCCAGCTTGGCTTCAAAACCGGGGCTTTTGATGCGGCTTTTGGGTTTGGGATATTACACCACTTGTTAGACTGGAAAAAAGGGGCTGCTGAGATTGCTCGGGTGCTTAAGCCCGGCGGGCATTTGATTATTGAAGAGCCTAATGGACGCGCGAGCGCCTTTTTCCGAATTTTTGCGGGCTTTGCTATCCCACAAGAAGGGGCCTTTACTTTTGAAGAACTGGAAGAAGAGCTTTACCGGCTGGGCCTGAAAGTTCTGGCTTATAAAAAGGTATTGTTGCCCTGCTTTAGGGCCTACCTCTTCAAACGAGAGGATTAGAGGACCGGTTTTTAATTCATCGCTTGGCGAGCATGACGGCGCTGGGTAGAACCTCTAGGACCCCAAGGACGACTGACCTCGCCTACAAAGGCTAGATCAGGCTCGATGACGGCCAAGTCAGCGAGTGGTCCAAAATTGGAGCCCAAAACTACTTTGGGCGGGATAGCTGGGTCTTGACCAGGGTAAATCCCTTTTGTCCTTTTCGCCTAATGCCAATCAGCACCAACTGTGGTTCTTTAGTTTGCATGGTTCTCTGCTTTTTTGAGGCCACTTTTTGCCGCCTTAAAGAGTCTAGCTGCATGAAGCGGGCCTTTATGTTTTTCTGGTTGAAATGCAACATACGTACACTTTATAGCCTTACAAGTGAACTATTGTCCACTTTATTTTAAATTCCTCTTTTTGAGTTTCACTCAAATCGTCGAATCCCCGCCACTTTGGGCGAGTAGAAGGCCTCACTAACCTATCGGCAGTTTGGCCCAAAACTTTAATTTTTAGGGACTCGCCCTTTGGAGCCTTAAAATTAAAGGGCCGACCGCGTTTTTTGGCTCGATTTTTTCATTAAATGGGGCCAATTGAGCTGCTTTAAGCTCAAAAAAGGCAGGATTTATGAGCTGGAAAAACAACCAATTCTACCCTATAGCCAGTGTTGGCGAGCATGGAACCCAGGTCGCTGAAGGGCTTTTAAAGTCCTATCCCCTGACCCGTAGCTGCCTCTCGGTGCTAGGCAAAAAACTTACTGAATCGGTCGAAGTAGGCTTTTTGTCTGCCCAAACGGACGTGATCATTGAAGGCGAAAAGGGTCGCGACCTTTTTTTGCTGGCCGATGGCCAGGTGGATGTTTTGGTTGGTGGTCAGAAGGTGGTCTCGATGAAATCACCCGCTTTATTGGGCGACAAAGGCATCATCAACTCCGATTCGACCCGCGCCGCCACCATTAAAGCCGGTTCAGGTCGCCCCTGTCTGTTTGTCAAGATTCCGATGGACCGTTTCTTAAGAGACTTCACCACCAAAGTAAAAAGTGACCAAGAATTCGCCCAAGAGGTCTCGATTTATGCAGCCATGTTTCAGACCATTCAAGACCGCCTCTTCAGTTACATGACACACCAGAAGACGCTCTGGGAGGAGGCAAACGGCACTTTAACCCTGCTTAATATTAAGTTGGTTGGTAAGTCCTTAGAAAAAGGCAAAACCAAAAATTGGGACGCTAAAACCTGGGAACAAGCGAAGTTATCGGTAAAAAAACTGGTGGGCTTTGACTGGCCCGCTACCTTTACGACCAACGAGGAAAATCTCTATAAACTAATGGCTAAGTTTTTAGGGACCAAAATGTTGCCACTTAAACAAAAATTGAGCCCTGAAGATTACGAAAAAGCTCGCGCAAGGCTCTGGGAAACTTGGATGAGCGAACTCGCTAAGGGGGTGGTTAAATACCTTCCGAAAGAGGCGTTACCCATTGATATTGGCGAAGTCGAACTTTTTAACCCCAAACTATATAAGGTTAAAATCCTGCTCTTGTTACGGGCGTTTGAAAAAAAATTCCCTGCAATATCAGATAAACATAAGGCAGAGGATCACTTTGGCAGCGCTGAAAAAATCAACCTGTTAGATCTCTTTTCTTACCTTGAAAGCTTTGCCAATTCCTTTAATATCCCCAGACCCAACTATCTCCAAGGGATGGTCGCCCAAAAAACGGCCCAAATCGCCGCCAAAAGCGAAAACGACTTTAACGCCAGCATCGTGCGGATGCAGACCTTTTTAGACAAGGTGAAGTTAATGGCGGTGGACCTAGGCAGTGGGGAGGTTGCGCCAGTCAAAGACGATTTTGCGGCCTTGCCCAAATTGGTCGAATTGATTTTTAAGAGTTACGACGCCTTTTTACTAAAACAAGAAACCAACATGGGCAAACGGATTGGCACCATTGCTTGGTACCAACATGAGCTACCTACGATTGAGGATTTGATTAAATGTACCGGATCCAAATCAATCCGCCAAAATATTGAATTGGCTTATAAACAATTGGCCAAGATCTGCGGATTAAACGTGCCCGGATATCCTTCTAACCGGCTGTTTTACTTATACAACGCCGAGCCCGGAGACGTTCTTAGCGCAGAGCAGTTAGCCATGAACCATTGGATTATACTTTCGCCAGGGTTGACTTTAGAAAATGTCCAAGGGGTGGTCACCCAGATCAAACCAGGGACCATCTTGGGCGGACATAGTTGGATGGATTATGCGGGGGACCCCAAACGGGCGATGACGGTCAAGGTGCGGGCCAAAAAGGCGGAGGAGCCCAAGTGGCAGGCCGGGCTGGTTTGTTTTCCCAAACAAGAACAACCTTGGAGCCAAGGCAAACTCGATCCCCAGAGGATGCCCCTATACGGGCGGCTGGCTCAATGGCTAAGCGACCGGATGTTGGGCTTTATTAGTGAATTAGGGGCGGTACGGGATACCCATTTTGACCTCTACACCAAGTCGGAAGAGGTGCGCGATTTTGAAACCCGGGTCCAGGCCTTCGAAAACCAGCGTTTACCCCTAAATAAAGAGCAGTGGCAGGCTATTGTTCATTACCTAGTGGACGCCATTGGTATGAAACCCAGTGCTAGCGAGCCCCAACCCTCTGAAACCATAGCCAAGGCTACCTATAACCACCTCTTGCGGACGATTAAAACCGAAAGCCCCGAGTTGAGCCTAGACGAGGTGGGCAACCGGGCCTACACCGCCTTTCGGTTACACCTAACCGAGATGGTCGCCCTAGCCAAGGCGCACGACCCCAACCAAAACCGCCCGATTAATAAAACCGACTACTTCAAAGGCCTAGAAGACGACGCCCGCCGGATTTTTTTAAGAATCAAACAATCGGTCGAAGCAGGTTATTTTAATCTAGCCACCACCGAAAGCCCCGCGATCAACCTCATCCAAATCGCCGAAGATCTGACCAACTTTCCCGAAGCCTTCGCCATTTTCGTCAACGAGTGGATTAAGGCGTTAGAACAGGCCCAAGTTAAGTTAATGCTCGAAACCAAACGCTACCAAGAACAAGCCGCCCTCGCCTCCACCACCCGCAACCAATACAACCTCCAAGAACTCCAAGCCAAACTAGTCGCTGAAGGGGTCACCAAACTAAGGAAGTTGCTTTTGCCGCTTTATTAAAGGGCTAGGTGCAGTTGATGAGTAGGTTATTTGTACCTGAAGGTAATTCTCCGTTAAAAATGCAATCCTCAAAGACATTGTCCAAAAAATTAAATGTTTCGGTTTGCTTGAAAGTACAGCCTTTGAAGAAACTTCTTTGAAAAGTTTCTTTCCTCCGTTTGATGCCAATTGGGGATTCAAATTGGCAATCTTGGAAAAAACAAAAATTCGCGAAGGATTTTGAATTGCTGTAAAAGGTAAAACCACATTGGTCGAACTGTGAGCCTGTTGCAAAAAAAGAGCTACCAGCGGCAAGAGTTAAAAGGCTACTATTTTGGATTATGCAAAAACGGATTCTTAAATCGGTTCGGGAAATCTCAAGTTTTTCCGCAAACGAAATAGAAACAAAATCAATTTGTGGTAAATTCCGAAACAGGAGAATAGGGTTCTGCGCTGCTGTGTTTTCGCAAAACCATTGGTACCAAACGGGGAGTGAACATTTTTCGATTTCCGTGAAATAGCTGCGTAGATCACTAGGTAAACTTTGAAGATTATTAGGCGTTTTTGGGTGAGCGGCATCAAGACGTTCCTTAATCGTTTTTCCAATTGCCTTTTGGATTCGTTGTGCCAACACCTGCCAAGCTTCTTCTTCAAGTGGGGCTCCATACATACCAGACAAAAACCGGCTAAACTGCTGTAAATTAACCATTTCATCTTCCACTTTTTCAAAGCTTTGCGCTTGTCTCAGCAGCTCTCCCCGGCGGTCTTCTTCTTCGCGGCGGTGGGCGAGGGCAACCTCTTGGGATTTGTGGTCGATTTCTTGGCGGCGGTCCTGGTCGCGCCAGAGCCAGATCAAAAAGGCAAAGGGGGCGGCTAGGAGTGCTGGGAGGAGGGTCGAGGCAGGACGTTCTCCAAAAACTTTGAGGTAGTTTCCAATATTGGCTGGAATATCGGTCCAAACAAACGCGGATAAATAGGCCATGCCCACCACAAAAATAAGCGGTTGCCTGTATCGGGGGACCAGCACCAATTTAGTTGGCGTGCGAACCAACAAAACAAAGGAAACAAGAGGGTCAAAAATCTTGGCCAATCCTAGGTGCAATCGCACCCAATGGTCGTCGGTGTCATAACGATGGTTGTCAATCTTCTTTGAAAACTCGTCTGCCATTTCTCCACTCCAAAACATTTATCAAAAAAGCCCACTAATGGCGGACCTTAGAATTTTTAACGTTGCCAGCGGGATTGGTTGACAAAAGAAAGGCCCCCGAATGGAGGCCTTTCTTAGTCTAATCAAAAACCTAGTAACCTACTTCCCAAAAATCGTTTGTCCTTGGGATTTGAGGTCGAGGGTGGCTTGTTTGATGCGGTCGGCCATGCCGGCTTCGCCTTTTTTGAGGTAGG
>MFNE01000009.1:4801-47071 GCA_001783695.1 Candidatus Lambdaproteobacteria bacterium RIFOXYD2_FULL_50_16 | reverse complement strand
AAAACCCAATCCTGGGCTTGGCTGCTTAAACAAACCCCGATTCTATCTTAAAAAGCCGGGAAGTTTGTCTGGACAATGGGGTCCACTTCACCCTTAAGGCTCAAATATTTCTCTAAGGTGGTAAAGATGGTATCGCCCATTCCCATGTTCATTTTCCAAAGAATATGCCCCTTGTAGGTCAAAAAGATGCGGAAAATGCAGTAGAGAGAAACCCCAGCTGAAAAGCTGCGTTGGTTAATGTCCCCTTTTTCATAACCAAAAACCAGATCATACAAAGCGCGGATGGGGGCGCTGTCTAAAGTCCATTCGCTAGCCCCGTTTTGCTTTAGCCAAGCGGTCCATTCGAGATCGTTGACACTGTCAAAACCTTTGGTGATCACCTCGCTTTCGATAATTCCTCTAAGCAAGGCCAAGCCTAAGTCGAGAGCGATATAAATATGGCGGGCCCCGCTGTTTTTATTTAAATTGTAAATCAAAGGAACCGTATGCAGCCACCTTTGCAGAAAAGTGATTAAATTAATCGTAAAAGGCACTGCTTCGACAGCGTCTTTTTCTAAAATCTTTTTTACTTGCTCTTCAAGACTATCAAGCCAACTAGAAATCCCGCCTTTTAAGCGAGTCTTAAGGAGTTCGTCGAGTCCAAGTAGAGCCAGTTTTTTTAAGCCTTCGGCGCTTTCAGCGGCGTTTTTGATCAGTTCGTCAAATTGGCGCGCTACTCCACTTTGGGACATCATTTTGCGTACAAAAGGAATTAAGGCGCCTAAAAGTTGGGCGGCTGAATCCTCGGGGCTTTCCTCTGCACCCTCCCAGCCAAACAGGCTCGGGGTGCCAGGGACTCCAGGGTTGGTGGGAAAATTGATGGGCCAGGGTTCGTAGTGAATTGGATTTTTAAGGGAGTCTGGAACCTTTACTAGAGATTCTTGAAAAACCAGCAAATCGAGGGAGGTATAAAAGTTGGCCCAATCCTCGCCCAAGGCCTCAAAAGCCGCCTGCATATAATGAAAAGCGTTGTTATAAAATCCCAACCAAATATGAAGACCATGTTCTAAAATCCGGCTGCCATCCTCCCAACTGCCATTCGGATTGACCGGTTCACGCCCGCTGGCCCCTTTACCACCTAGTCGCCAACTTTTTTCATAAACTGTAAATTCGTATTGGTTCTTCCACTCGGGCCGACTGACAATACCCGCTAGGGTTATTAAACTACCAAGCCCGCCTCCTAAGACAGCGACCTTTTCTACTGGTTGGGTCATAGTAATCCTTTATTAAATTTAGAAAAGAGGCAACAATTCGTGTGGGCGAGTGGCCTCAATCACTTCGCCCTTTTTGGCTAAAAACAAAATTAGCCCTTATTTAGGGTAAATCTGAACCCCATTGGGTAGGTTAAAACTCATATCTATTTCAAAATTGAGATCAAGCAGGTTGTGGTTGGTGACCCCATAATCTTCGAGGAAATCGTAAGTGGCGTTGGTCGAATAATTAAATTGATATTCGTCTTCAATCGCCGCCACCTTAGTGAGCTCGGTAATAGTAAAAGAGGTCTCGATCACCGCGCGGCAACAGGCCTCTTGAGGGTTAGTGGCGCTACGGAATTGTTTTAAAAAAACCATTGGCACCACACCCGCCTTAAGGTTCCTATGGAAATACTGGGCAAATCCACTCATATTGGCCATCGATTCGGCAACCCTTGTCCAATCGTCTTCGATCAAGCCAACCAGCTCTTCGGTCCCCTTAATTATCTTGTTTAAAAGACCCGCCCGTTTGGCGGGCTGGCCGGTTTTTATCAGTTCAAATAAAGGAAACAACTTCACCCTAGAGGTTGGGGAGTAGGTCTCTAAGCTCCAGGCGGAGGCAGAGAAATTGACCGGGCCATCGGGTTTATCTGGGGGAGCAAATTGGCCCTGATTTTTTTGAAACCCATAGACCTCTCTACCGGTGACAATAGCCAAAGGATTGTCCACCAATACCACCGACATAAACCAATAAATACCTACAGGCCAGCCATTTACATATTTTAACAAAGGAATCCAAACCGCATAATCGGTTTCAGGAAAACCACCAAAAATGGTTTGGGTAAAGGGGTCGGTGCTGATCGCGTCCATGTAGGCTGCGCCCAGGGCAACGTGACTAGTAAAGGCCTTATACGAAATATTCGAGCCTTCAAGTACCTCTAAAAAGAAGCTATCTACTGAGGCTTGCACCTTTTTTTGGTCCGCCTCGACAGCGAACAAAAACAATTTGGTGTCTTGCAATCGGTAGGGCCCCGAAAAAATAATGGGACTAATATGATTAATATACCTTGGTGCCGTCATTTAACGCCTCCTTTATTTGGGTTGGTTTGGTAGAAAAAATCAATCTATCAGCGCCTAAAGATCTCCTTTTCGAGCAGTTTCTTGAGGCTTTCGAGGTGAATCGGTTTGGTGATGACTTCGTTTATCCCAAAGGCCTCACCTTTTTTAAGTATTTCATTTCGATCATGGCTGGTTAGGGCGATAATGGGTGCCGTAATATCCATTTGCCGAATCTGCCTCGTGGTTTGGAACCCGTCCATTTCAGGCATTTCTATATCCACAAAAAACAGTTGGAAGCTACTGTTTTCCAAAAGTTTCAATGCGCTTACCCCACTTTGAACTGTGACCACCTTATTAAACAGCGATGCCAACGTTTTTTCTGCGAGTTTTAGGTTTAAAAGATTGTCATCAATCACCAAAACCGCCAATTCAGTAGATTCAAGTATCGTTTGCGGGCCTGGAGCAAACAGTCGCTCCAACATCTTTTCGATTTGTTTTTTCACCGGTGGCTTGGCCAGGTATCCGTCAAAATAGACATGACTTAAATCAGGACGATCATCGACCCTTTTAGCTAATTCCATCTCTGTATAAGAGCTTAAAGCAACAATCTTAAGTCGATTGAGGGCATCGATTTGGCGCAAGATTTCAGTGGCGGTTAACCCGTCCATCACCGGCATTTCGATATCCATCCAGACCACTTCATAACCACCCGACTTCGCCATTTCCACGGCGATTTCTCCGTTTTCAGCGTGATCAAAAAGAATTTTTATTTCTTTTAGAACATTGGCACTCGCTTGTAAGGACAAGGAATCATCCTCAACCAGCAGGGTTCTGATTTGTTTGTTTTGAAAAGGCAAACTAGATTCTTCTTCCTTTTCGATCGGTTCGCCCAATTTGAGGCTAAACCAAAAACGACTGCCTTTGCCTAGTCCACTGGTTACTCCAATCTCGCCTCCATTTTGCAAAACAAAATCCTTGCACAAAACCAAGCCTAGTCCGGTTCCCCGCTCGTTACCAGTGCCTCGGAAGGATTTTTTAGGAGCATGGTCGTCAAACAAGACCAGTGCATGTTCTTCGGACATCCCCAGTCCGTTATCAATAACCGAGACCACTGCTTTGCCATTCTCTTCAGTAGCCACCACTTGAATACTTCCGTGAGTGGTGCTAAATTTGATGGCGTTATTGATCAGGTTTCTGACCACAGTGGTGATCATCGAGGCGTCGGCATGAACCTGATGTGTCAGATTAATTTTGTAAGTTAAGCTGATACCTTTAGCTTTGGCCGAGGCTTGTAAGAGCCGACAACTCTCCTCAATGGGGCCATTGAGGAGAATCTCGCCTTTGACTACCTCAATCAACCCCTTTTGATTGCGAGCCCAGGTCAAGAGATTTTCTAAAAGTTCGTAGGTGCTTTTTGTGGTCGAGCGAATGGATTCAAACAGTTCTTCTTCTAGTACGTCCCCAGCGTTGAGCACTTCGTTAAAGATAACCGACAGGCTGCCAATTGGGCCTCGTAAATCGTGGGCGATAATAGAGAAAAACCGGTCTTTGGTTTCGTTGGCTTCTTTTAGCTCAAAAGTACGCTGCTCAACCCGTTGTTCTAAGCTCTGGGCATATTCTTCCAGCTTGGTCCTTGCCAGTTTGGCTTCTTCAAACAAGCGGGCGTTTTCTAAGCTAATGGACGCTTGGCTGGCAATCACTTGCAACACTGCCAAACGCTCTTGAGTAAAACAACCGCTGATCAAATTGTTTTCTAAATAAACCGCGCCTAATAGTTTTTTCCCCAGGATCAAGGGTTGGCAAAGGATCGAGCGGACCTGATATTGTTGGATATAGGCCTCATCGCTAAACAAGGGGTCTTCTTTGGCGTTAACCACCACTACGGGCTCCCCAGACTGGATCACCCGACGCATGATTCGGCCCGACATCAAGTGGCAATCCTCTAGGGCGATGGGCAGATTGGTCTTAATTTCTTCACCAATAGAGGCCACCACCTGCCACATTTCGTTTTGTTTTAGAATCAGCCAAGCCTTTTGCGCCCCAGCATTTTCAATGATTAGGTTAAATAGCTGTTCTTGCAGCCGTTGGTAATTGATTTCCTCACTTAAGGTTTGGGTGGTTTTAAGCAAACTCTCAAAGTCCAAGCGGCCAATATGGCTACCTTGCGAACCAAAAGCAGAACCACTCGAACCGCTAATAGAGGTTTGCAAGCTTCCATGACTGGGCGAGCCCGTCAGGCGAAGGTCGGGGTTGGCTTGAATCAATTGGTCCACTTTGCCCTGCGCCCCCCAAGTGGTGTAAAGCCCGACCGCTTCTCGCAAATAGAGGCGCCGATAATAAAAATTGCTTTGGGACTCGTCATAAACCTTGGCGAGTTGTTCGCAGGCAAGCGCCTGGAAATGCACAAAATTATATTTTGCGCTGTATCCAATGGACTCCAAATAAAACCCAATGGCTTCATTTCTTTTACCAAGAAATAAAGCATACTCTGCCTCTAAAAGCAGTGCTGGTGCCAGATAGTTGGCCTCACATCCGGTGGCCCATTTTTTAAGTTGTTTAAGAAATTTGCCTGCTTGTTTCTTGGCGAAGTCCCTTTCGCTTTCGGTATGCGCGGAGCGCAACAAAGCGATTCCGTAAAAAATATCAATCGCGGTCATAAAGCCCAATCCGTCAGAGGCTCCGCGATTTTTTTGGGCTAATTCGCCATAATGGGTTGCTTCCTTATAATGGCCAAAAAACACCAAACAAAAACACTTAAAAATATAATACCATAGTTGCACCATCATTATCTCGATGGCGAGGATCTCTTTTTGGAATTCTTCTTCAATAAAGTGGGCGTCGTCAAAGGTCAGAGACGAGTTGGTTTTGCCTTGCAAACACCGAGCAGTTTGAGCGAAGGCGTCGTCCCAGATCAAACCGTTGGTAAACCCGGTTTGGGTCATCAAGGGCCGGTTTAACGCTCGTCGGGTGATGATTTCATCAAGATTGGCGCCGACCCAAAGCATGTTGGGGGCGATGTGGTTGGCCGCGAACAAAGCGTATTGGGTATCCCCTACACGCAAAGAGATGGGAATAACCTCAACATATTCGTTGATCAATTCGTGGATCGAAGTACGCCAGGGATCGATAAAAGCGGCTAAAGTAAATCGAGTTTTTCCGCGGGCATTGTCGTTAGGATGTTTAGTGTTAAGTCTAGAGGCTAAATCCGCCCAGGCAAAGGCCTGTTTAGGTGAGCCCGTATTCATCAAAATAATGGCAAAGGTCACAAACCCACTGACACAACGAGGCGAAAATCCCTTCGTCAATGAAATCTTGGTCCAAATCATCATCCCTATGGCAAACATATTGGGGTCATGTTGATACAAAACCCCTGCCGCGTTTAGCATGATTTCATGTAACATCAGGACTTCTGGGTCCTCGGCTGGCGGAAGGTCGTCTAACTTGTTTGGATCAAATTTCCGAAGAAAAATTTTAGTGCCCAGCAAGGTAGCCACGACGCTAGCCATGCCAAATGACTTGGGCCAATTGAGCCCTAATAAACTCGATGCCTCAACCGCAAGTTCAGAGGACAATTTTAGAAAACCCGTATTGCCAGCGGCCAACATCTTTAAATTGATGACGTTAACCTTTTCTAAAACCGTCTGGGCCTTTTCTCGAAGTAGTTCATACAATTGATCCATTTCCTCATATTTACTGGATAAAAAATAGGTCTCATATCGCAGGAAACATAAGGAAAAGGCAAACCCATGATTAGTGTTCCAGGGCTGTTCCCCTAACAATTCAAAGCCTTTGTTGGCGAACGTTAGGGCCACATCATAGGCGTTGGCGTTGATTGATTTTTGCGCAGCCTGTAGGTTTAGCTGAATAATCCGATGGCGCTCCGCAGGCTCGACTACCTGCTCACAACCTTCGTTATAATAGCGTACAATATCAAAGAGCCGTTCCCCTACTTTCCCTTCTCCTTGGGTTTGATAAAGTTGCCGGGCGGCATTTAGGTGTAATTTTTTTAAATCCTCTGGATCAATTAGGTTGCGCGCTGCGCTCTGGACTTGATCATGTTGAAATCGATATTCCGCCAGGGCTAATTTTTCTTCACCCTCGTCGCTATATCGATAAGCGGTGTTAAGATTGACTAGGTAACCCAATTTTAGGGCGGGCATCAAGCGTTCGCGAAGCTGCACCGCACTGACCCCGGTTACCTCAGAGAGGGCCCCTAGGTTGAAATAATTACTTAAGACCGCCGCCCAACCCATGGCTTCGACTGTTTCTTTAGGGAGTTGGCTAAACCGATCTAGCAGTAGTTGCAGGACGTTATTGGCGACATATTGCTGCTCAATTTCTTGAAGGTTCCAAGTCCAGCAACTTTGACTTTGGTTAAAATGGACCGCTCCTTGGTGGAAAAGACTGGTAATATAAGAATGAAGAAAAAACGGGTTCCCGCGGGTTTTGGTAAGCAACACCTGGGCGAGGCCTTCGGCCTTTTGTGGGTCCACAAAAAAGGTAGCCTCGACCAGGTCAATAATGGCTTTTAAACTCAAAGGCACCAAGAAGATATGGTCGATCCGCCCTTTAAAACCATTTTTCTGCTGCAACCGCCCTAAAATAAAGGTTAAATAATGGTCTGGGCCCACCTCGTTCTGGCGGTATGCGCCAATAATTAGGAGGTTTTTAATCGACAAATCACCCATGATTTCCTCAATAAAATTGAGGCTGGCCTCGTCAGCCCATTGCAGGTCGTCGAGGAAAATAATTAAGGGATAGTCGGGGTGGCTCAAAGCCCGGATGAGGTCTAAAAAGGTTCGGTTAAAGCGAATTTGTGCTTCTAAAGCAGGAAGACCTTCGACAGCGGGGCATTCAAATAAAAGTGCCTCTAATTCGGGCAAAACCTCCAAAAGCACCCGTCCTTGTTGGCCAATGGCCGAATTAATGCGGGATTGCCAGGACTGTTTAACGGTTTCTGGTTCTTGCAAGATGTGTTGCAACATTTTAGAAAGAGCTTGCAAAAGGGCGCTAAACGGGGTTTTAGCTTGCAACTGGTCATATTTTCCGCTGAAAAACAGCCCTTTTTCCCTAAAAATCAAGTTTTGCGCTTGGCCAATCACAGCGGATTTGCCTACCCCTGCCTCTCCGGTCACCAAACACAGTCGGCAGTTTCCGTTTGAAGCCTTTTCTACCTCATTTGAAAGCAACTCAATCTCCATTTCCCGCCCAAACAAGGTCTGGGGAAGCTTGAATTTTGCGCTAATATCTTTGGAACCTGGAACGAACTGGCTAGAATCTGCTAGGTTTTCCCAAAATCGTTGGCATTCTTTTAGGTCATAAATCAAACCTTGGGCGCTTTGGTATCGATCATCTGGGGATTTTTCTAGTAACTTGGCGATAACCAAGGATAGGTAGGCAGGGACCTCCTTGGCGACCTCGGCTAAGGGAGCCGGTTTTTTGGCTAGATGGGCGTGGATCAACTCTAAAGGGTCCTTAGTCAAAAAAGGCGGATGCCCTGCAAGGCAGTAGTAAAGAGTTGCTCCAAGGCTATAAAAATCGGCACGGTAGTCAAGGGGCCAAGCGATTCGTCCAGACTGTTCGGGAGCTAAAAAGTCCAGGGTTCCTTCTAGGTTAGAAACCGCCTCTAACTGTTGGGATTCTTGAGGAACCTCGGAACTGATTCCTAAATCAATTAATTTAAATTGGCCGGTTTTTAAATTATATAGAAGATTACCTGGGCTAATGTCTTTATGGATGATCCCCGATTCATGCAAGGCCGAAAGGGCCTCGGCGGCGCTGATGGCGATACTAAAAAAGGTTTTTAAAGCGAGTCGCTTGCCGTTAAAAGCTTCAGTCAAAGAAACCCCACCGAAATCCTCCATTAAGAGGGCAGTGGTATTACCTGTGCTGATAATCTCTTCAAAAGAGATCAAGTTCGGATGGCTAACTTTTTGAGCTAATTTAAATTCATGTTGCAGCCGAACGCGGCCGTCAAAGGAAGTGGCCGAATCATCTAGGGTTTTGATGATTTTAAAAGAATGATCCTTTTGAGATTTGACCCGCCAGATCGTGGTGCTGCTGGATTGGTACAAATGCTCAACTAAATCGTATTTAGGAATCATAACACTCTCAGCCAAATATTGCCTAATTTTAGGCCGCATTAATTGCGTGCCAGAACAGGCGAGCCCTTATCAAGGGATCAGATTCCTCATAGTCCGGCTCCCCCTATACCACAAACTTGGTTAATGGGTAGTTGGTATAACTTGTTGTTTATGTCACCTATGGGGAGAGTCTAGCAAGTATTTGCCAGGGAGTCTAGGAAAGCATTTTTTAAAACAGGGTGCTTTTCCCCTACACCTGGGTGATTTATCAGCCCGCGCCATAAGGAATCGAGTTAATCCCGAAATTAGTTGAACTTCGCCCAGGAGATCTCGACCTCTTCCCGCCCCTATTCGACAAGATTTTAGCTGGGCCTTGACCGGGTAAGCGTGACCGTGTTATCTGGGCAGGTGTTATAAACCTTAACTCTGCCCCCTGGTGTTGCGAGAGAACCTCCCTTTATTAAAAACGACCCATGCCCTTAGGCTTGGGATCTTGACCCTGTTTTTATTGGGGATCTTGAGCCTGCCCTTGGTTTTGGTCTGGGGGCCGCTTTCTAGTGTGGCCCAAAATGGCAGCGGTTTTGACGCCCACTTTGTTTGTACTACAGATCCCGCCGGCAGCCCAAAGGCCCCTAGCCAGGATCGTCATAACTGTGCGCAATGCCATTTTTGTCTAAGCCACGTTGTGGGCCAACTGGCGTCAAAGGTCGCCTTTAGTTTTTTTCTGCTTCCCGCACCGCTGCAACCCATCGAGCGTCAAACCGCTGCGATGGCAAAACTCTATTTTCCTCCTACCAGTCGAGGGCCTCCGGCGGTTTAATTTAGTTTGGGCAAATTTGTCCAACACCTTAAAATTAAACCCTATTTGGCGCTCAAATGTTTTTTTAATAAAACACTTGGGCAAAACCTCGTTTGGAAACACTCGATGAAACCTATCTTTTTATATCTGGCGATTGGTCTCTTAGGCCTATCTTTAACCGGCTGTAAGTCCACCGATTCTAACACAACCAACACCGTCACGATCACCGGTCACGTAGGTGCAGCAGGAGTTTCAGGAGCTACCGTCAGTGGGGCTGGAGCCAGCGCCGTGACCGATGCAGAGGGAAATTATTCACTGGCCATCCCCGAAACCGCGTTGTCCTCCAGTTTGTTGTTTAGCACCACTGGTGGTAGTTATACCGACGAAGTTTCAGGCCAGCAGGTATTCTTGGGATCCACCCAAGGCTTTTCGGCCATGGTCCCGGCCAACGCGCTGAGTGCCACCGCCACCGAGGTCAACCTCAACGCGGGAACCACTCTTAATTATCTTGGCGCGGTCACAATGGTCCAATACCACGCCGCCCATGGTCACACCCATACCTTAGATGACACCTTTGAAGACCTAGCCACCTATTACGCCACTGCCTTTGGTTATACGCCAGACCATACGGTTAAAGCCGTATCCGCCGCCGCTACTCCTGCTAGCACCGATTCGGAAGCCCAAAAGCTTGAAGGTTTACGGGAGGCTGCCTTTAGCCAACTGGCCAAGGATGTTTTGGGGGATTCCAGATTAAAGATCAGTCTTTTAAGCGCAATTGCCGATGACTTGGCCGATGGTAGTCTCGACGGCAAAGGCAATGGTTCTACCCTTAGTGTTGCTAATCAAACCCTACCCACCAGCATCCAAAACCGCTGGGAAACGGCCCTGTTAACCTATATGGCCAGCAGCGCCAACCTTTCGGCCTTGACACCAGCGCAAATTGGCGGTCTGCCCTTTGGCAAAACCGCAACTAGCAGCAACTATCTGGTGACCTACACCCCTGGCACCATGGCGGCCATGCAAGGGCTAACTACCTTCGACCTAGCGGTCACCGATTTATCGGGCAACGCGGTTTCGGGTGCCTCAATCGGCCTAACCTTGCTGATGAACATGGCCTCCATGTCCCACTCAACCCCCCAAGAAGGCTGCAGCTTAAAATCGGGCAGCACTAATATCTTTACCTGTAGGGTTTATTACCTAATGGCAGGCGGAGCAGGGATGGGATATTGGAAGTTGACCGCTAAGGTTTCTAAATCAGGTGCCAGTGACGAATCCGTTGTCTTTTATCCGGCAGTAGGCATGGCCATGACCGACACCACCAGGGCTACCCTGCGCTCGACCGTATTGTACTCGGCTGCGTCCACCAAGCGGTATTATTACCTCTTTAAAGATAGCGTGACCACCGACAAAGTAAGCCTGTTTTTAGTCACCCAAGAGAGTATGATGAGCTTCCCGGCCCTTAAAACGGGGACCACGTACAACTCTGGCGGAGCTTATGCTCTGACCCCATCTTCTATTACGGTGGAATATTCCAAAGACAAAACCACCTGGAGCGCCATGGCCTCGGCAAGTAACGATGGCCATTACAGCGCCACCGGCATGGGCTTAACTAGTGGCACCGCGGCCACCCTATATGTAAGGGTATTACTAGACGGAGACGGCAGCGTCTATGCCACTAGCGACGGCACCACCACAGGCACCGCCTACGCCACCCTAACCCTAACCCCCTCTTCGATGTAGGGCCAATAGGACCCCCGGTTTAGGCCGGGGGTTTACAAAAGTTCGACACCAAAAAATTTCAAGATCCAAACCTCGACCACAAATAATAGGGTACCTAAAAAGGCTAAAAACCCCAGGGAAATCCAAAGGTTATATCCTTTGTCCATCAGCCAAGGCAGTCCGATAAAGATCGGTAAGGAAGGAATAATATACCAGAGGGTGGGCCGGAGTAGATCAGGGATTTTGTCTTGATAGCCCTCGACACGCAACCAGACAATGGTGGTCAGGGTCATCCAAGGTAAGACCATCACAAACGCGCCCAGGCGGCCCGAGGTTTTGGCAAGTTCGGTCGCGCCGGTCACAATGGCCCCGGTTAAAAGCAATTTAATCCACCAAGGCAGGCTCATAAAAAAAAAGGCTGTTCGAAGCCTAAACCAAGGTTGTTTAAGAAACGTTAATCCGACAAAAAACGTCTAGGGCATGTTGGCCAAAGACCGCTTGGGCGTCTAACTCTTTGATAATACGCAAGTCCAACTCTACAGAAAGATCGACCAACTCGCTGTGCTCAAAGTGTTCCCCGTCCTTATCGAGCACCACTGCCACTTGCGGGCGCTCTAGCAAGTTTTTGTCTTCGGGCACATTCATCACAAAGCCAGTGCGTAGGTCTGAAAGCTGCACCAAGCTAGACTTGGGGAATTTGCCTAAAGCATTAACAAAATGCTGATACAAACTCTCTTCAAACTCAATTTCAGAAAGACTGGCTAGGTAGCGTATAGTCTCAGGGGGGGTCCAGGCGCGTTTGTATTTTCGTTTGCCAATCAGGGCTTGGTACACATCCACCAAAGCCAAAAGCCGGGTCTCGAAGATCACGTCCCCATAGTCAGCCGGGGGATAACTAGACTTCATACCTGCGTCCATTTTGGTGTGATGGTAATGGGCCATGTTAATCACATAGTTCGGCAATCCCATGTCCGTCAGCAGTTCCGCCCCAAAGCGAGGATGGGACTGCATCAGGTTCATCTCTTTCGAATCACGCTCAAAGCGAGTGGTTGAGTCTAGGATTTCTTTGGGCACCTTCGCTTTACCAAAGTCGTGCATAAACGCAGCCAAGGTCATTTGGTTCAAGTCGGTAAAGATGTTTTTGTTGCCCGTGTAGCGGCAAATCTCTAAATAAGCGGTCTGAAAGATGGCCCCTACCTCGACGCAGTGCGCGTAGGTCTGGTCCGAAGCCTGAAGCGAAGCCATGGCCGTCAGGGCTTCGCCCTTTCCATCTTCGCAAATCTGGTTTACATAGCTGCCGACCTGTTCGGCGTTAATCTTCCCTAAACGGGCGTCATCCAACATATTTTCGACCGCCCCAGACGCCTCTTTGTGGGTCGCCACAGACGCCTCTACCATTTCTATAAAGACCGAAGCCTCAGCCACCTTTTCTTGGTGTTCTCTGGTTAATTGCCGAGGGGAGGTGGCACTATGCACCTCTTCTTCGATCTGAAACTTGGTAAAACCGCGTTTTTGGAGATTGTCTAGTAACGCAGGCGAAACTTTGGTTAACTTGGCTAAGGTAGGGGGGAAGTCGTAGATGCGATTAACCACATCGCCAGGCTGCAACTTCTCAACCGGGATCGCACCCTTTTTTCCAGCACGCTCAACCGAAGCCGTAGCCCCCTTGAAGTTTAAAATCAGCCACTGGCAGGCTTTGTCTGTCGCAGGGCTGTAAGGGGCTTGCAGGCTTAAATAACCAGTAATGGTCATCGATTCGTCTAACTCGTCTAAGAGCACTTGGCGAGATCTAATCTTTTCCAAAGAAACTCCTTATACCGCATCGGTTTTTGTTGCCTGGGTTTCTTCGCCCGGTTCTTCTACGGGTTGCGCCCCCTCCGGGCCAGTTGCTGAAATTCTTAGTTTTAATAACCCATTGTTCTCCCATAACGAATATACCGCACCTAAGACTGATTCTTCAAGCTGTTCGTTAGGGAAAATGTCAAAATACTTTTTGAAATTGCCTGCCGGAATCTTAGGTAAAACCGCTTCAATATCTAATACCTTGCTCTCGGCTATTCTCTTATTATCAATTAAAATCCGCAAGTATTTCTGGTGATATTCAAACCAATTGGCCTGCGCTTTTTCCTTATTTTTAGCTAAGGGAAAGGATAAGAAATCCGCCACATTCATTTTGGGCGCCGAAGGCTGGATGCCGATCGGAATAATCTCGGCCGCCATTAACTTGGCAAAATCAATTTTCCGGCGCTCCTCTTCAGGCAGTTTTTCTTGGGCTATGGACTCGACATCCATCAATTTGATCCCCACCTTGGAAATCAGGTCTTCTCGTTCGTCAGCACTGGACCCTTTCATACCCTCGGCCAGTTCTTTGATTGCGTCTGTCTGTTGCTTTACTTCTTCTATCGAAAGGTCCCCGGCAGCGGCGATTTCTTCAACAATCTGAATGGCGTCTTCTTCAAATTGGTCAATCTCTGCTTGGGTGACTGTAGGTTTGCCAATCAAGCCGTCAGCGGCATAAGCGAATTTTTCAAGGTGCTTGGCGATGCCGCCTTGGGTCAAGGCACCTTCCATTTTAACCCGCTCGTATAACTTGGCCAGTCGGTCTTTTAAGTAGTCGTTAACCTTAAACTGGTTCATCATTTTTGCGCTGTCTAACGCCGCCAGTTTAGCTTGGGCCTGTTCGAGCCGTTCGGTCTCATAGGACTTATTGGTAAAGACCGCCTTAATGACGGGCTTACTGGTGTTTTTTCTAATTTTTTCCGCAAACCGCTCGACTAATTGATAAAGCTCTTTTTCTTCGGGTGTGTCTTTCGAGGATAAAAAATCGGCGACTTCGGTCAACTTGCTAGGGTCAAGCCTTTGCAAAAGCCCCATTACCAACACCACCGACTGCGGCCCTCGGTAACGTCTAAGTGATTTAAAAAGCAAACTGGCCCGGTCTGAACTGAGCTTGCGGACCTTTTCCATCTGCGACTGCATGAGCCGCTGCCCATTGGCACTCATCCCTTTTTGCTTGGTGTTTTGCAAGATCGGGCTGAAGTTGGTCACATTTGAAAAGATAGGTTTTCTCAAATGACTGTGGCGAAAATTTGGGGCGTCTTTTTCGATTAAGGCCTCAATCTGCTCTACCGTAAACTTCCCTTTAACAAACTGGTCGAGTTCAAAACGCCTCAATGCGGCCAAAAGATAACCAAACACCTTTTCGCAAAGCGCCAAAGAGGTCTGGGTTGGGGTGCGGCAGATCAGTTCAAAAAACAAGTTATTAAATACCTGCGCCGTCCCTTGCGCGAGGTAATAAAGCTCAACTGCGTCTTTAATTTTTTCGGCCTGAGGGATTTTCAAAAACCCTTGGGCCACTTGCGTGAAGTCGGTGGCTAAGGTGCGCGGTAAAAAACTGGGATCTCCTTCTTCACTGCCCATGGCCTCGTTGATTTGGGCAATGGTCATGTTAAAGGGGATGGAGGCGTTATAACCGCTCAAAAAGGTCTGAGGTTCGCGGTATTTCTCTAGCCCGTAGGCGACCACCGCAATACGCAGCAGTTTAAGGCTCATCCCCGGCCTACCGCCCGCATTAAAACGGAAGGGCAACATAAACAAAAGTCCAGGAACTTGGTCTATTACCACCTGCAACTTTTCGGATATGTCTTTTGCCCGATGAATTTTGTCCTTTAAAACCGTTATCTTAGAATATTTGAGTAGCTGCTTTTGTAAAAAATCGCCCATCATCTCGTCTAACTGCTCCCCCATATGCAGAAAGGCCTCTCGCGCATAGATCTGCGCTAGGGGGGGATTGTCGAGTATTTTTTTTAAAGCTTCGGTTTCGGCTCTCATATCGGGCAATAGACGGGGAAAACCTCGGTAGTATATAAAAAAGTTAACGTAAGGTAAACGGCTATCGCCGCAAAAAAAACGAATCCTTTTCTTCACCTCCCCCAATCCTTTATTGGGGCCTAATCAAAGGCGACGACATGGCCAAATTTTATGACCACCTCCCCCCCAAATACCAAGACTTTGTGGGGCAACAAAAGATTTTTTTTGTGGCCACCGCCCCCTTGGAGGGGCGACTTAGCTTGAGCCCTAAGGGAATGGATAGCTTTTTATGCCTGGATGCCCACCAAGCTGCCTTTTTAAACGTGACCGGTTCGGGCAATGAAACTGCGGCCCATTTAAGTCAAAACGGGCGGATTACGGTTATGTTTTGCAGCTTTACTAAGTCTCCCTTGATACTTCGAATCTACGGCCATGGCCGCTCTATCCATCCTAGGGACCAAGAATGGGAAACCTTATACCCCAAGTTCCCCCCCCTGCCTGGAGCGAGACAGATTGTTTTAATCCAGATCGAGTCCGTGCAAACCAGTTGTGGTGAATCAGTCCCCTTTTTTGAATACCACGGCGAGCGAGACACTTTAAACAAATGGGCTGAAAAGAAAGGGCCTGAAGGGATTGTGGACTACCAAAAGGCAAATAACCAAAAAAGTATCGACGGGTTAAATACAGGGTTATTCGAGCCCACCAAATAGCGTATTTTATGGGTTGGGGCCGGTTTTTTGCATATCGTACTCTAAAACCGTTCCCTTAAAAACCAGAGGCCAGATGCGAACCCGAATTTGTTTAAGCCTAATCGCTCTTTTGTTATGGAGCCTCCCTGCCCAAGCACAGATTCAAGCTTTGCGGTTTTTGACCCCCGAACCCTCCTCTCACCCAAGGGCCAATTTTGAAGACAGCACTTATTTGATCGAAAACCAATCTCGGCGGGCCTCGGGGTTTGATGTCGGCCTACGGTTTAAAAGTGGTTGGGGCTTTGGGGTCTCTAAAGAGCGCCACTTTTACAAAGCAGACACCACCTTTAAGTATTACCAATATTATTCGGGCACTGACACCCTTGTCGAACTAGATTACCTAAACCTCAATTATAGTTTCGGCGACAAGTCCCCCTTCACCTTGGGTTTTGGGTTGTTGCGTTCTGGAACGGCGGAAATCGTCTATGACAACCCCGTTTGCAGCCAATTTAATCGCAAGGCTTCATCCGTATCGGGCCAAAATATCAACCTCGACTGGACTTGGCCTATGGGTAACCCTTGGGGCCTGATCATAGGGTATAGGCTCAGCCAAACTTCGGTGACCTTCCCCGGCTTTGCTGCCGGAAGTTATAACGACTCCGTCGGCTGGTTGGGGCTTGATTACAAAATATAATCCTACTCTAAAATCCGAGCCGTGCCGAAGTAGTGGTAGTTAAAGAGTTTCGGCTCACCGGGCAGTTCAAAGCAGCTAAGGTTCTCAAAGCAAAAACCTTGGGCCCGTAGCAAAGTGGCAAAGTCGCGGTTTAGGTTGCAACCGCCAGAGATATGTTGGTGGAGGGGATTGAGCCGATCTTGCCACTTCCTGACCCGCCAATTGGGGTGGGCCCCGTGTTCGACGAAAAAAAAGATTCCCGTCGGCTTCAGCACCCGTTTGATCTCGCGCAGGGCCGCTGGTAGATCGGCAATGCTACACAGGGTCCAGGAGGAAACCACCTGATCAAACCGCTGGTCCTCAAAAGGCAATTCCTCGGCTCCGCCCAAATAAGAGGTGACACTCAGACCCGAAGCCTCAATGCGTTTTTGCGCCCGGCCAAGCATAGCCTCGCTGGGCTCCACCCCGTGAACCTGTTTTACCGTTTTAGGATAGTGAGCCAAATTAAGCCCCGTACCCAAACCAATCTCTAAAACCTCCCCCCTCGCTCGAGACAGCAACTCACCTCTAAGCCCACTAAAGGGCTCGCCCCCTAAGGCCAGGTCCATCAGGTGTGGGAAAAACCACTTTTTATAAAAAGATTCCATGCGGCTCCCCGTTTAGGTTGTCCCTCTCATAAGTTACAACCTAACTTAAACAAAAAAAAACCTCAAATCCCAGTTAACGGGCACAGGCAAAAAATCAAACTTAGTAGTCAGAGGCCCAAAATCGGATAATAAAGGTTGTCCGAGGCGGCTACAGGTCCTAAACTATAGTTAAAAAATCCTCACCCCCTGGGTTTTATGAAAAATCGGAAAATCGATAAGGTCAAACGGATTGCGCTGGTCGCCCACGACAACCGCAAAAAGGTTTTGGTTGAATGGTCACGCTTTAACAAGGTGATCTTAGAGAAGCACCTCCTCTGGGCAACCGGGACCACTGGGGCCTTGTTGGAAAAAGAGGTGGGCTTAAAGGTCACCTCCCTGGTGTCCGGTCCTTTAGGCGGCGATTCCCAGATTGGGGCCATGATCACCGAAGCGAAACTCGACTTCCTCTTTTTCTTCTGGGATCCCCTAGCCGCCCAGCCCCACGACACCGATGTCAAGGCCCTGCTCCGCCTCGCGGTCCTCTGGAACATCCCCATGGCCTGCAACCGCGCCACCGCCGACTTTTTGATCTCCTCCAGCCTCATGGACGGCGAATACACCCGCCAAATCATCGACTACTCCAACCATTATAATCGGCCTATTGCGGGGTAGGGTTCTGTATTGTTTTCCTGATAGCGTTTTTCTCGCTTAATCCAGAATTGGGACGGAACGCCCAATATTGACTCCAACTGAAGCGCAAATTCAGGTGAAATCAGCGCCTTGGCGTTAATTAGGTCACTAATATATTTAGGCGTTTCCCCGGACCTCTGGGCTAGTTCAAATTGAGAAATGCCCATGCTTTCCAGTGCTTCGCGCAAGCTATGGCCCGGTGGCGAAACCCGATCTGGCCGGTATTGGGTTGTTTTTCTAGCGTTCATGTTTGCCCCTTCTCCCCTAGCTTTTAGGGGGATAATCAACGATTTCTTGTAATTCAACTGCGGTCGCTGCTTTTAGAACCAGCCCTCCCGAAGGCAGTTGCTTGTTTGGTTTCGGAATAAAAAAACCGCCAATCCCCATCTAAATTAACCGACCCTTGCCCCGCCCGGTTATGTTTTAACGGATGAACCTTTAGCCAAGGAATCTTGGTTAATTCCTCTAAGTTTGCCGCCGCTTCCAGCTCGTCGAGCCTTCGCCGAATAAGGTCTGTTTGTTTGGTTCCGTATTTTTTGCGTAACTTGTCATCTTTGTTAATCAACTTCTCGAGTGAACTAGGGCTAAAGTATATTTCCATATTTTTATTAACCATTTTGGTTATTAAAAACATCACAATCAATAATAATTTTCAAGCCCCCCCTACCTCTTCCCCTTCAAAAACTCCAGCAGGGTTTGGCCGACGGCTTCCAGTGACTGTATGGAGCATTGGTCGATTAGGTCTTTTTGGGTGTGGAAGGGGGGGTAGTCGAAGTCGATTAGGAGCATAGAAGGGATTCCTTTTTGGATCAGGGCCCAATGGTCGTCGTAGATGCGGTAGCCCATTTCGGGAATAAAACCGGGGGAATGTTTGCTGCCGATTTGCCAGAGCCGCCAAACCTCGCCACTCGCCGAATCGATCGAAAATTGCTCCAATTTAAGTTGCAAATCTTTATCGCAAACCATGTCGATCACGATCGCCAATTCAGGCTTGGCCTTGGGGTAGTATTTCCCCAATTCCTCGGCAAACTGAATCGAGCCAATCGGCCGCCAGCGGCGGGGCTTGGGGTCTAGCTCTCCCTCTTCGGCGTCAAAAAAGATCAAATCCACCCCAAAATCCCAGTTTTTCGCGTCCCGCCTTAAGTCCCTGGCCAATTCCACCAAGACCGCCACCCCGCTGGCCCCATCGTTAGCCCCTAAAAAGGGGGCGTAAGGATCGGTTTCGTCTTGGTCTGGATAGTGACGGCTGTCATAGTGGCTGCCTAGGATCACCCGGCGTTTGGCTTGCGGGTTAAAACGGAAGATTAGGTTTTCTAAGGCGTAAACCTTCCCATGGGCGTCTTGGTGTTTCCAGGCGTGAACCTCGGCCACTTCCGCGAGCTGGCCCACCTCTTTTTTAAGCCAAGCCCGCGCCTTTTTCTGGCCCTCGCTGGTCACATAACGGGGACCAAAGCCCATTTGGGTTTCAATGTTTTTAAAGGCCCCCGCTCCCTCAAACGCCAGCGTCGTCCAAGGCAGAATAAACAGGCCCAAGGCCCAAACGAATTTCACCGCCGTTCCCGGGTGAGTTTAAAGATCAAAGGGCCTAAGAGCCCTAAGGCAATCAGGTTGGGGATGGCCATCAAAGCGTTTAAGGTGTCGGCGAGGAGCCAAATAAAATCGAGCTTAACCAAGGCCCCGACAGGCACCATCAAGACCCAAGCGATGCGGTAAGGCAAAATCGAGCGTTCCCCAAAGAGGAATTCGGCGGCCTTTTCTCCATAAAAGCTCCAACCAATCAAGGTCGTAAAAGCAAAAAGCACCAACCCTATGGTCACGGTCGCTGTCCCCCAAACCCCTATACCAGCTTCAAAGGCCAGCGCCGACAATGCCGAGCCCGTCTGCCCGCTGGTCCAAGCCCCGGTTATCAAGATCACCAGCCCGGTCACCGTACAAACCAAGATGGTGTCAATAAAACAGCCCAACATAGCCACCATGCCTTGGGTGACCGGGCCTTCGGTTTTGGCGGCGGCGTGGGCGATTGGTGCCGAACCTAGCCCGGCCTCATTAGAAAACACCCCCCTAGCCACCCCATATCTCATCCCCATCCAGATCGTTGCCCCCGCAAAGCCGCCTTGGGCGGCGGTAGGGCTGAAGGCCTCGGTAAAGATTAGAGCGAGAACCCCTGGAACCTGCCCAATATTTAGAGCTATAATCACCAGCCCCCCACCCACATACAAAATTGCCATTAAGGGAACCAGTTTACTTGAGACCTGGGCAATACGTTTAATGCCCCCTAAAAGCACCAACCCCACCAAGACCGCCATCACTAACCCACTGACCCAGAAAGGGACCTGCAAACTCGAATAAAGTACCGCGGCAACACTGTTCGCCTGAACCCCGTTACCAATTCCAAAGCCCGCAAAAATGGCGAAAAAAGCAAAGGCCAGCCCCAAAGGTTTGGCTAACGGCTTGGCCCAGAGTGGCCCCGCCTCACTCAATCCCTTGCGGATGTAATACATAGGCCCACCCACATGCTCGCCGCGCTGGTCCACCTCCCGGTATTTAACCGCCAAAACCGCCTCTGAATAGCTGGTCGCCATGCCCAATAGGGCGGTACACCACATCCAAAACAGCGCCCCAGGCCCGCCTAAAAAAATAGCGGTCGCTACCCCAGCGATGTTGCCCGTGCCAATGGTTGCCGCCAAGGCGGTCATCAACGCGCCCCAGGGAGTAATATCCCCTTGGCCGCTGCCCTTGCGCCCGGCCCACAGCAAGCCAAACCCGCGGCCCAGATTACGCAGCGGAAACCCTTTTAGCCCAGCCATTAAATACAGGCCTGTTCCCAAGATTAACACCAACATCAAAGGCCCCCAGACCAGCCCGTTTAGCCAACCGACCACCTGTTCTATCACTTCCATTTTAGGGCTCCATCACCTATAATTATGGGGGATCAATAGACCCAAAGGTCACACCCCGGTTACCTAGGGTTAAACCAACCTTAGCAAAGGATCAAGGAAAAGCCCGGCTCTACGCCAGGTAAGCGGACCACCCTTATAAAAAAGCGTCGTTTTGGCTTTTCAAAAGGGCAAAGGTGGATTATAAACAATCCTTTGCAAACCTCTAGCTTTAGAGTAGTATGAGCAAGTTTGGATGGAATGAAAAGATGGCGTTGGGCATCGAGTCGATCGATCGTGAGCACCAAAAGCTTTTTGAGATGATCGACCAATTGCAAAAAGCAATGACCAAAGGCCAGTCGAGCAGCGCCTTAGGACAAATCTTCGCGGGATTGATCGACTATACCAATAATCACTTTGGCCACGAAGCCCGACTCTTTGAAGAACTTGGATACGAAAACCGGGCCGCCCATTTAGCCAAACATGACCTTTTTACCGACAAAATGGCTGTCCTAAAAAGCCAATTCGACGCTCAATCTAACTTTATGATTGGGGTGGATGTAATGAACTTTTTAAACGATTGGTTAATTGAACACGTGATGGGTGAAGATCGGAAATATCTACCCTTGTTTAACAAAAACGGGGTTAAATAAGCCAAAAAGGGGCAGGAGGAGAGGATGGATATTGGATGGGATGAATCTCTAGCAACCGGGATTAAGTCGATCGACGACGAACACCAAAGATTGTTTGGTTATATTGCCGACCTAGAAACCGCCTTAAGCAAAGGGAAATCAAAAGAGGTGTTGACCCCGATCTTTGATGGGCTTTTAGAATATACCCTATTTCACTTCGGCCACGAAGAACAGCTCTTTTCACAATACCAATATGCTAACAGTTCCCAGCATTTAGCCCTACACGATTTGTTTATTACTAATATGAAAGCGCTTAGGTCTAAATTTGACTCAAAAGGTAATTTCGGGGTGGCTTCTGATTTGCTGAACTTTTTGACCCAATGGCTAATCGATCATATCTTAGGCGAAGACGAAAAGTACTTGCCCTTGTTTGAGGAAAAAGGGGTCAAGTAGGCTATGCCCCAAGTTTGGGGGCATTAGCCCCTTCTTAAGTGTGGATCGAAAGTAGGCCCTTTTGAATCGCGTATCGAGTGAGTTGAGCGATATTATGTAGGTTCAATTTTTTCATTAGGTTTTCCCGATGGGCTCCCACTGTTTTTGAAGAGAGATTTAAGGACTCTGCAATATCTTTGGTCGAATGTCCCTCAGCAATCAGTTTGAGCACCTGTTTCTCCCGACTGGTCAACTTGTCAGAGACTTCGGTTATTTGAGGAATGTGTTTAACCACAAAGTCTTCAATAACCTTACTGGTCATCTCTTCCGATATATAATACCGATCCTCTGCGACCGACTCAATAGCCGTCAAGATCTCTTGGTTCGTGCAACTTTTCCCCAAAAAAGCCATGGCCCCCGCGCGAAACATCTCCTGCACCATTTTGCTGTCTGTATGGCTGGTCAGGGCAATCACCCGCGTATGGGGGTTTTGCTGGCAAATCGCTTGGGTGGCATCAATTCCGTTCATGCCAGGCATGTTGATATCCATCAACACAATGTCCGGCTGGGTCTCCAGAGCAAGGCGCACGGCGTCCTGTCCGTTTTCGGCTTCAGCAACCACCTCAATATTTTCGAGCCGCTGCATCAACAGATTCATGCCGTCCCGCATGATCTTATGGTCGTCTGCAATCAGCACCTTGATTTTCATATTTTTTTCCCGAATGTAGCCTTTTTTCACTTAATCTAACTGGTTAGACTCCTTTTTGCCAATCCTCTCTAGCCTTCTGGCGAAATTTCTTCTTTGATCCACAGTACCAATTCGTTATTCTCCATCACCTTTTTAAAGCCCAACCCGCTCAAATCGGGTCCTGAGCCCATTTTTCTTAAAGCCATGACCGCTTTGGCCGGGTAATGCTTTAAAAAGGAGGCTAGCTCCTCTTTGGACATTTGATCATTAAAAAACCGGTCGGCCTGGGGACGGATGGTACCATAGTATAGGGGGTCTTGATTCACCGCACCGGGGTAATAACTAGTAATAATCGCTCGACGTTCGGCCAAGGAGGCAAAGGACCAGATCTGGTTGGTGCGGTAATAGTTGTGAAGCGCCCAGTCTTGGGGGTTTGTTTGGTGTTTGATCGTATTAAAGGCCTGCATTTCTAAAGTGCTATGGTGCCAGTGGTTGGTAAGGGGTTGAAAGTTTTGGCTGTCTGTTAAGGCGTAGTGGTTCAGCGACAAAAAGGCCAAAATTAACACCAAACCCATACCTAATCGGGAATCTTCCCCACCAAAGCGCTGCAAAAAGGCGTAGGCCGCGAGTGCGCAAAAACCCCAAGAACCAAAAAAGAGGAAATAGGCCAAGGACCCTCCCGACTTATCAAACATAAAGAGGGAAAAAATCTCTAACGAAGCCACACAGCCTAAAACCAATACCCAAAATACTGCCCCTAAGGGCCCAGCCCTTTTTTGGCGGCCTAAGAAAACCGCGGCCAAGAGTAAAATTACATATTCCAAGTTTAAAAAAACCGGGGTCCAAAACCAATAAAGCGGGTCCCCGAACCGATGGACGGACGCTTGCACTAAATAGTTAAAGAGTTGGTTGGGAACAAGGTTCATCTTGCGAATGGATTCGCGCAACATCCAATGGTTTTTTAAGCTAGGCTCATATTCATAGGCTAGTTTTGGTTGGGCTTCAGGACTATAGTTTCGAACCACCCCAAAATACCAACCTCCAGAAAGACAGGCCGCCAAAATCCCGGCAACCAAAAACCGGCGAAACGAGATCCAACCCTTTAAAAAGGCTCCTAACCCAATCCAGGGAATGGCCACCGCCAAAGGCACAAAGGCGACTAGCTTGGTCCCAATCGCCAGACTCCCGACTGCAATCGCCCACAAATAGTCGTTAAATTGCCGGTGATGATAAAACCGCAAAAGCCCAAAAAAACTAAGCAGTACACAAGCCAGGGCAAAACTGTTTTGGTGAAAATTAAAGTGCCATATTTTTTGTTGCCCACCTGCCCCTTGGATGAAAAAAAAGAAAGCAAACAACAAAAAGGTGAGTCCTGGCGAATGATTTTTTTTGGCATGGGACATGCCCCAAAACCCGATCCAGATTAAGGTCCAGTTAAAACCTAATAAAAATCTGAAATAGAGGTTGGCTACGGAAATCCCGGTGAACTGGCTAATCGTGGCCACCAGGAGTTCAGAGAAATTATAGTAGCGGTAACTTTTATCAGGGGCGTAAACGTGGAATTCGGGCGGCGGATAGGCGAGCTTAATAAAATGAGCAATACTCATCCGCTGGTGTTCGTCTTGGTAGTAATCCTCTATGGGCTGAAAGCTATAGGTTTTAACTGCGGCAATAATCATCACCAAACCTAGCCCAAAAAAGAGGGCCCGTTTAAAGGTTTGCGCGTTAAGCAGGCTTAGGCCCCAAGCCTTAAGCTCTGCCTTGGGGGCCCAGTGGCCCGCTTTGGTCTCTAAAAAGGCCCAAACCAAAAATCCCAATGGCAGAACAAAATAAGGCCACACAGGCAGCCCTAAAGGTGTGGCAGCCAACCGATAGAGGATCAAGCTAGGCAAGTGGAAACCCAAGCCAAACAGGGTTAACTGGGCAATAGAGCCGTTTTGGATCCAGCCTTTGGCCTTAAACCCCCGTTGCAAAACCAACGCCGGTAGGCCCAAAAAAAGCACCAAGTAAAAGCCTAATAAAACCAGCTTAAACACCACCCTGCCCCCCGCGCTTTTTCATCAGCAATTCAACAATTTCAAAGTCTAATTCTGTGTCAATATCTTGACTACGGTCTTCGGGCATCTCAAAGAGACGGGTATTTTCTAAGATCACACTAGTAGGCCCAAACATATGAGCCCGGTCCCAAACATAGATGCTGGCGTTCAGATCGAAACAAGGGGGGGCGTCTTGACGGCGGAAGACCGCGCCTTGAGGTGGTTTCGATAGGCTAACCCGGCCCGTAGAGTCCTGTTCAACCAGATTAAAATAGGGGGAACGCCTCGCCGGGGCTCCGGTTAACACATTACTGGCCTGTTCCCTTTCTAAAAGCGCCACTGACCCCACAATGTCTTTTACGATTCGCAAAGGACTAGTCGCATCTAAATCCACAAAGGTATCAAACTCGAGCCCCATCAATCGCTCTACCTCTTTGGCCCCCCACTGGATGGCAGGCAGCTTAGGGGCGGTGTCGCTAGCCATTTCAGCAGGCCGCTTTAAAGCAAAGTCGGCCCCCCATTTAAGACCACATTCTAAGATGGCGTCTGAATCGCTATTGACCGCAACCGCCTCAAACAGGCCACTGGCCTTGGCTTGAAGGATGCTATGCGCCAGCAGGGGTTTGCCTAAGAGGTCGCGCAGGTTTTTACCTAAGACCCCTTTACTGCCGCCCCGAGCAGAGATGGTACAAAGTCGTTTCATGCGCCCTCTTGGGTAATCCAGCGGTAAGGTTTTTGGGCCGCTCGTTCAGCGGCGGCTATGGTTTCCATATGGGCTAGGCCTGTCGCGTAGTCACACAGGTTTTCAGTTTGGCCAAGCAGTAAAGCTTGGTTTTGCCCTCGGTAGGTCTGGTCTCGCTCGGCTTTAATCGACTCCAGATTTTGGTCTTGATATAACTCCCCAGCGATTAAATCGGCATAAAAACTACCCTCCACGCAGTTTACACTAATCCTTCGGGCAGGCCGCCGGTCTAGGTAGTTCACTTCTAAGGTTACCGCCGCTCCCGAGGCCAAACCCATCAAGAGGCAAAAATGGTCGTCTGAATCGATCTCTAAGTCGCTGGCTTTACCCCCCAGCGCACTAAGCGCAGCCCAAGGCCCAAAGAGCCAGTGGAGGTAGTCCAACTCGTGGCTTAAATCCCGAAGCGCCCCCCCGCCTTCGGCTTTTTTGGCCGAATAACTTTCTTGGTATGGTCGCTCTGGTCGCCAAGTAGGCAGATATTGCCCTACATAAGCCTGTACGCTGATCACTTGTTTACCTATTAATAGGGCCTTCAGGCGCTCTAGGATTGGATGAAACCGCAGGTTGTAAGCCACAAAGATCGCCGATTTATCCAGCCCTACAAGGGCTTTAGGTTCCTGGTACAAGGGTTTTTCGACCAGCACCAAGCCAGAATATTTTATATGGGCGAGTTCGTTTAAGGTGGAGAAGTGTTGGGAGGTGGGATTAGCAATCAGCACTAGGTGGGGCGCTCCCCCTTCGAAGGCTTGGGGTAGCGTTGAATACACCTTTATTTCCGGTTGCGGATAGGCACTAACCGCTTCCACTTGAGCGCCTAACTCGCTAAACACCCGTGCGTGACGGCGACCGATCGAGCCCATCCCAATAATTAACACCCTTTTTTTCATCAATCTAATTGGTATGGGGTCAGCCTTAACCTAGCCGTGTCTGGCTATTTACCAGAGGTTAGGTGCCTTGTCCATGGTCTTAGACTTGGTTTAAGGGGATCAAAGGGGGATAAGGGAGACTACCTAGGGCCGGGGATGCCGGGTAACTAACCTCGCTGGGGTCCTTAAAAAACGAACCCTAACGAGGCTAAGTTTGACTATAACTATGGCTATCTATTCACTAGTTTTAGCTTTTTTACCTGGCTCGCGGATACACTTATATCCAACCACCCGTTCGTTCAAACCGTTATCGTTGGTTCGTTGGCGAATCACGGTTTTCCACTCACCGTTGGTGCAGGTGTATTGCTGTTTATAGACCACTTCTTTGTTCCTAGGGGCTTCGGTCTGCACCACTGCAAAAACCGAGGGCACAGTCAGCAAGGTGGCCATCAGCGCAAAAACCAAAAGTCTCATTGTTTACCTTTAATTATGGGTTCTGGACGCAATACTAACCTAACCAATCTATTTTTTCAACCCCCTGGCGTTTAGAGTAGCTTTAGTAAGGCTTGTGGTTGATCAATCACCTCTTTAGCCCCGGCAGGAAGCAGTTCTTCGGGCCTAAACCCCCAACGGACCCCTAAGGGATAAAACCCAGCAGCCCGAGCGGTTTTAATGTCGATTGCCGTGTCTCCCACGTACAAAATACGCGAAGGCTCAACGGCCCAAAGCCGTGCGATTTCTAAAGCCCTTTTGGGGTCTGGCTTTCTGGGCCAACCTTCGGTCTGACCAAACACCGGGTTAAACGGATACTCCCCTAAATAATGCGCTACACAGGCTTGTGTAATCAGGTGGGGTTTGTTCGAAAGCACCCCTAACTTAAGCTTACGCAGGGCAAGCTGTTCAAGCATTGGTTTTATGCCTGGATAAATATGGGAGCGAATTCGGGCATTTTGCTGGTAGTCTTGTTGAAAGTCGGCCAGCAGTTGCTCGACTTGGTCCATAGGAGCCAGCCCACCTAACGCCGATTGGATCAAATGCCTCGCCCCTTCACCGACAAACCCCCGATAGGCGGCCACAGGATACACAGCCAGTCCATGCCTTGCCAAAACCCGATTGGTCGCCGCCGCCAAGTCCTCTAAGGAATCGAGCAGGGTTCCGTCCAGGTCAAAAATTACTCCATCAAAGTTCATGGTTTAAGTGCCTCTTCCAATTCGGTAAAGCTACCGATCTGCCGCGAAACCAGGGTGGGCGAGCGTAGATCGAAAAGAACCAATAACTTGGGCGGGTGGGGCCAAGTTTGGGTATAATCCCCTTGGTGGTCCAAAAAAAGCTGGAAGCTAAATTTTTTCATCGCCGGCAGGGCAAACAGTTTGGAGATTAGACGGGGCATCTTATGGATGTCGGCCAGGATTATAGTTTGCCGTTGGTCGAGCCAGTCTTGCCCTTTTTGGTTCAGCTCATCAGAGACCAACTCAAAACTGGCTTGGTCCCCGGCGAATAGGAGATAGTGAACCTGTTGGGGAGCTTTTAAGGTTTGGTCGTGTTGATCGGTTAATGGGAACTGGCTCAAGTCCAATTCCAGCGCCCAAAGAGCCGGTTGGAGCGAGAACAAAAATACCACCCAAACCACCCAAAAACGGCCAAAGCATATCGTCTTTTTCATATAACCCGATGCGAAAGCCCAAACTTGAACAGGGCTAACATTTAAAATAAGTCTTTTTAATTCAGTCTGCTGCACGAACATTCAACTAACCTTGTCGCTTTTTTAGGGTCCTATGCGGCAAAAGACTTGGTTTTATCTGTTTTTTACAGTATAACCACTCCGAAAGAAACAATGTCCAGGCACTTAGGTCTGGAAGAGGTTTCTCCTTTGATCCTACTCAACAACACCACTTTTTCAAGTGTTATGAGGTAATCCGATGAAAAAAGTCCTGACCCTGGGTTCGTTTTTAGTACTTTGTGCCGCTTTGATTTCTTCTTCGGCTTTGGCTGGCGACGGCAAAGCGCTTTTTACTAAAAAGTTTTGCGTAAACTGTCACGGTGCTGATGGACATTCTAAAACCCCTCAGTATCCCCATCTGGCGGGCCAGAACAAAGAATATTTAGTAAACCAGTTCAACGCCATTATTTTCGGCAAGCGCGAATTGGGCTCGTCTGCTTTGATGAAAAACCACCCGAAACTGAAAGATTTCAGCCCAGCTGAAATTGAAGATATTGCTACCTTCCTTTCGGGACTTAAGCGTGTTGCTACCCCAGGTCAGGTGGACCCGGCCGATGTAGCCAAGGGCGAGGCTATGTTTAAAAACATGGGTTGCCCCGAATGCCATGGGGCTGGCGGCAAAGGGATGCCTTTAGGATCAGACCCCAAGTTCGCCGCTTACCCCCGCTTGAATGGACAACATGGCGATTATCTATTCTGGCAAATGAAACGGATCCTCGAAGGCAAACGGACCAACAACCACGCTTTAACCATGCGTGATAAGTTTAAAGCCGAGAAGCTGACCGACAAGGAACTGCGTTCACTCGCCAGCTACCTTAGCACGATCGAATAATCGGGTTACGATAGCGAGACACTCTTGCAAAGTGTCTCGCTTTTGTATTAGGTTACTAGCCAACTAGGGTAAATAACTACCCATTTAGACTAGAGGAGATTCATGTTAACACAGGCTGGATTTTTCCTGGTTTCGATTCCGTTTTTCCTAGTTGCTTTGTTATTTCAAGCACATAAAGAACGACCTACCCAATTCTTATAAACCCCATGAAACGCACCTTGTTTTTTTTAACCCTGCTGAGCTTGATGTTGGTTGGGTCTTTACTGGCTTACACTGCGGAAGAACAGGTGCGTCACCTAAACCACTGTACCGGGTGTTATCTGGCTCGGACCAACTTCGCACATCACGATCTGACCGGGGTGGACCTATCGGGGGCCAACCTCGAATATGCCAGTTTTCTCGGAGCTACCCTGACCGATGCAAAATTTGGCGGGGCTAACCTTAAAGGGGCCAATTTTACAGGTGCCTTGTGGGTTGACGGGAAAACGGTGTGCAAAAAAGGGTCCATTGGCAAATGTCTGGCGCAAGAAGCTCCTGCTCAATAGCTCGTTTTCCTACCCCAAACCCCAAGCCTTTGTTACGTTTAGGCCGTTTAGTAGCAAGAGGATTGTTTGAGCAGCAAGTTAAATCAAATTCGTTTTACAGCCCCTCCTAGAAGACCTCCGGTTAAGTTATTTGCTTTTCTGGCGGCTGCCTTGTGGAGCTTGGTCATCCTGACCTCCCTTCATATCAACGTCAGTCATGAAAAACGGGTAACCCTGGATCTGGCGCTTCATGCGGCCCGTGCCGCCTATTTTAAGGATCTCGCCTTTCGTCACTGGGCTACCGAACACGGCGGGGTTTATGTCCCCATCACGGAAAGGACCCCCCCGAATCCCTACCTAAAGGTCCCTGAACGGGATGTGGTGACCCCAAGTGGCAAAAAGTTGACCCTGATGAACCCGGCCTACATGTTGCGTCAGGTTTTAAACGAATATTCTGAAATATTTGGGGTTTATGGTAAGATAACCAGCCTCAAGCCCCTGAACCCGGCTAACGCTCCTGACGAGTGGGAAAAGAGGGCTTTAGAGTCCTTCGATCAAGGCAAAACCGAAGAATATGGAATTACAAGCATAGAAGGGAAACCCTTCTTAAAGTTGATCAAGCCCTTGTTTGTCGCCCAAGGCTGCTTGAAGTGTCATTCCCATCAAGGGTACCATTTAGGAGACGTACGTGGGGCTATCGCCGTTTCCATTCCCTTAGAGGACTACTATACGGTTGAAGAACGTTCGATTTTCGAAAACCAACGCACCCATCTTATTTTTTACCTCCTAGGGTTAATAACCATTGGGCTGTTTGCTTGGCGCAGTCAAAGCGGATTTAATCAGATCGAACAGTACGAAAAAGAGTTGGCTAACCAACATGACCACCTAGAAGAACAGGTTGCGCTGCGCACCCGCGAATACGAAGAAGCTAAACAAGAGGCGGAAAACGCGGTAGCCATCAAATCAGGCTTTTTGGCCAACATGAGCCACGAAATCAGGACTCCACTTTCTGGAGTCATTGGGGTAGCCCGTTTATGTGCCGAAACCGAACTTTCCTCTGAACAGCGAGAATATTTAGACACGATCACCTATTCTAGCGAATACCTTTTGATGATAATCAATGAGGTATTAGATTTATCTAAACTTGAAGCTGGTAAATTAGAACTGGTCGAGTCCCCCACCGATTTGGGGGGTTTATTAGAAGAAGTGGCTGATATGTTTGCCTTAAAGGCTGCTGAACGTCGGGTTGACCTCTTTTATTCAGTTGACCAAAGGGTGCCAAAAGCAATTTTGGTGGATAAAGCAAGACTTAAACAAATTCTAATCAACCTAGTTGGCAACTCGGTTAAATTCACCAACAAGGGTTACATTTATATCGAGGTGGAGGTCACCAAAAAGCAGCACCAGGGGATGGAATTGTTGTTTAAGGTGACCGATACGGGCCCAGGGATTCCCTACGAGGCGCAAGCAAACCTGTTTGACGCTTATGTGCAAGCACAACCGCAGGTCAAAGCCCAGTTTGGTTCTGGTCTCGGACTCCATATTTCTAAACAACTAAGTATTTTAATGGGTGGGCAGATTTGGTTCAAGTCGGAATTGGGGCAAGGCGCGGTTTTTTGCTTTAGTATTCAAACCCGTCTGGCCCCCGTCCCCTCCGAACCTGTCCGCCTTCGTTTAGCCCAGCTTGAAGGCCGCAAACTTTATTACTGGAGCGCCAACCCCGTATTTGGCCGCTGTTTGGAACTAATGCTCCAGACGGTCAAGATGGAAGTGGTGCCGGTTTTTTCCCTAGTTGAGATTGAAGATAAAACCAGAGGGGAAAAAGAGCCCTTTTTACTCCTGGATATCCCCCTGCCCGCTGGCTCTCCCGAACCAGCCAGCCTAGCCCGTAGCCTCCCTCATATCAAGCCAATCTGTTTGTATTTTTTAGGCGCCCACCAAAGAGCAGGATCCGAAATTTCGGTTCTAAAAAAACCTCTACGGGCATCTAAATTACTAGCCTTGTTATGCCAACGGCAGAGTACCCAGATCGAAGAAGAGACCGGCAAAAAAGAGGATATATTGCCCAATCTCGCGGCGATTTATCCTATGAAAATCCTTTTGGCCGAAGACGACTATGTAAACCAAATGTTGGCCACAAAAATCTTCGAACGCTTAGGGTACCGCGTTGACCATACAGATAATGGTATAGCGGCGGTCGAGATGGCGCTGAAGCGGGATTATGATTTGATTTTTATGGACATCCGCATGCCAAAACTAGACGGGATGGAAGCAACCAAACGAATCTTGGGAGCCGGCAAAAATCCGATCATTGTGGCCATGACTGCCAATGTTATGCTTAATGACCGGGAATTATACCAACAGATTGGCATGAAAGACTTGGTCTCGAAACCTATTTTGCCTAGTGACTTGGGATCGGTGTTGTCCTATTGGGGCCGAACCATTAAAAAACACCAACACCTTTCCCACGTAGCCTTGCCCGAGCGAGACCCACAGCTTCTCAACCCGAAGGTAATCCATTCCCGTATTAGGGTGGGGGGATTCTTTTTTGATCATTTACGGACCCATTTTTTAGATGATTTACCTAACCTGATTGAGCAAATAGAGCAAACCTGTTATCAAGGAGACGACGTTTCCTGTATGAGGATCGCCCACCAAGCCAAAGGGCTGGCTGATAACATCGGTGCCGAACTTTTAGCTGGTTTATGTTTTGAGCTAGAGGTACTCGCTAGCGAAAACCACCTGTACAAAGTAGAGGCGCACCTCCTCGAAATGCGCGACCTTTTTTCTAAAACCGCAGAACAACTGCGCCAGGTAGAAGTTGACCTATGAGCTACAAAAAACACATTAAATCTATATTGGGCAGCAATCGGCATGTCTCTTTTGAGTTGTTCCCGCCAAGGACCAATCAGGGGCTGAGGCAGATTTACAAGAGTATTGCACAACTCCAAAAGCTGGGACCCGATTTTTTTTCGGTGACCTACGGTGCTGGCGGAAGCACGGCTGAGCGGAGTTTAGACGTGGCTTCGGCGATAACCAATCTGGCTTCCCAGACCTGCGTGGCCCATTTTACTTGTGTGGGCATGGACCGGCCCCAGGTTTTGGCCCTACTTGGCCAACTCGAATTTCATGGGATCAATAATGTACTCGCCTTGCGCGGGGACCCGCCCCAAGGGGCCGAGCAGTTTGTGCGCCCCGAAAATGGCTTTGCTTACGCCAGCGAACTGGTCGCCTTTATCCGCGAAAACGCCCCCCATTTGGGAATTTTGGTCGCTGGTTATCCTGAGGGGCATATGGAAAACCCAGATAAAGAAAACGACTTTAGGCGGTTAGTGGACAAGGTCAAAGCCGGGGCTGACGGGATTGTGACCCAGGCGTTTTTTGAAAATCGTTACCTGTTCGACTTTGCCCAAAAGCTAGATCAAGCAAAGGTCACGGTGCCTCTATTGGCCGGGATTTTCCTTTTTTCCAACGCCCGGCAGGTGACCCGGATTTTTGAACTTTCTGGTGGAAAAATGCCCGCGAAGTTGGAAGCGGGAATCAAAAAGTGGGGTGAAGATGCAGATGCCATGCAGAAATTTGGCACTGAATTCGCGATTGAGCAGGTCGATGATCTCGTTTCCCAAGGATTTGGCCACTTCCACTTTTACACCATGAACCGCAGCGACCAAGCCCGCGAGGTATTGCAGGCCTTAGAGCACCATTTCCCAAGGTTGCGATTTGACTAGTTGGCCAGTTTTTTAAATACCAACAACCGCCCGCCTAGATCTGGACCTATTTGATAAGTCTGGTCTTCAACCCTTTCAAACCGGGCTTGAAGAGCTTGGGGGCAGCGGGCCCACTCCTGGTCGAAGCCCTGCCCTTTCCAGGCCCACAATAGACCTTCTGGGCGCAAAAACAAATCTGCCCAATGGAGTAGGTCTGCCATTTCAGCCAAGGCTCTAGCGATTATAAAATCAACAGATTGCCCTCCTAATTCCTCAAAGCGTTTGGACCAAGCAGTGAAGTTGGTTAATCCTAATTCCGCTTTGGCCCAGGTCTGAAAAGCTACCTTTTTAGCGACCTTCTCTACGGATACCACCTCGACTTGTGGCAACATCAGCGCTATAATTAATCCCGGGAACCCGGCTCCGCTCCCTAGATCGAATCCACGACCGGCAAAGGAGTGAGTCATTTGTCTGTTGGTCAAAAGACCCAGGGGTACTAGGGAGTCTAGTAGGTGCTTGTTAAGTAAGCCCTCGAAACCAGAAATGGCGGTTAAATTAACCTTCTGGTTCCACCGCTCCAGGCCCGTTAGCAGGCGCTCTAGTTGGTCTGCTTGGGCCTCGTTGATCAGCAAGCCCGAAAAAAGATTTTGAACCGCGTTTTGAATTTGGACTGCTTTTCGCATAAACGAGGCCAAGCCAAGAGTCGAAATTAGTTTCGACTGAGTACCTGATTTTGGAAAGACTGCCTCACAAGGGCAAGCAAATTCGTAAACAGAAAAGCAAACCTACGGTAAGACCATGGCAAAAACTGACGAACTCGATCTAGACCTAGATATGGACATGGATGACCTCGGCGAGGCCGGGGATCTCGATCTAGATGGCGACCTCGACCTAGGTGGGGACCTAGACATGGACGCGGACCTAGGAGAAGAGGACCTAAGTGGCGACCTAGACGATTCCGCAGATAACCTGGACCTAGGCGGCGACGACCTAGACATGGGAGACGACCTGCCCGCAGTGGACATGAGTGGCCTAGAAGACGAACTGGGCCTGGATGAGGCCGATTTGCCCGAAACGGTGGATCAAATCAAAGAAATTGATTCAGACGACGAGCTAGACGCCGAATTGGCCAGTCTTTCAGAGGAATTGGTTTTAGACGAATCAATGGAAGTGGTTGAGCCTGAAGAAGATTTGGACATGGGTGGCGACCTTGAGGCCGACGAAATGGACGCCGGACTGGCAGACGATCTGGCCGCGACCGAAGAAGACGCAGAGCCCTTTGACGAGCCCCCGAGTCTCCCAGAGGACGCCGCCGTAGATCTCTCGGACGACCTCGACCTAGAGGCACACGACGAGGACCTGTTAGAAGAAGAATTAGAAACCGATTTGCCAGACGATTTAGTGCAAGAGGACGACGAGTTGATAGAGGAAAGCCTCGAAGATGACTTAGAAATGCCCGATGCCGAAGAGCCGGAAGAGGAACTATCAATGCCCGAAGATTTTGACATGGCACCCGAAGAGGCCAGTTTTGATGATCTCGAAGAACCTCTTATGGGTGAAGAGGATTCGATTTCAGAAGAGGACGACTTTTCGATGCCTGATCTTGACGAACCCGGTTTAGACGACCTCGAAGAAGACATGGGTCCTGGTTTAACCGAGATTATCGAAGAGGCGGAAGAGAACGACGATGTCTTTGGTGAGCCCGAAGACTTCGATATCGACCAAACCGCCAGCCCGGCCGAGATGATGAAGGTTGACCTGGGCCCTGAACTGCCCAAGTCCCCGGTAGTCCGCCCCCCGGCTAGCGAGCCGAAGATGACGGAGCAGGCTTTAGTCGGCAAAAACCTGCTTTATAAGATCCCACACCAACTGACCGTGCAGATTGGTAGCGCCAATCTCTCTGGTGAGGATTTAACCCGGCTGGATTATGGTTCGGTGATCGAACTCAATCGCAAAATCGGGGACCCGGTGGATATTTGCTTGGGTGACCAAGTGATTGCCAAGGGCGAAGTGGTGCAGATAAACGAGGATCAATTGGGCGTTCGGGTCACCCGCATCGACTATTAGGAGAACCATGAACGCTGTTGTCAGGCCCTACGATTTAACCCGAGGCGAACAGGTAAGGTCCGGTTATTTTACAACCCTAGAAGTGGTTACCCGGCATTTTTTAAGCGAACTGGAATCCTATTTTTTTGACCAGTTCACCATAAGCTGCCACTTCTCGTCTAAGCTAAGTCCGGCCGGAAAATTTGAGCCCTATTTGGCCAAGATTCCTCAACCGACCCCGATTTTTGTGGTCGAAATGTCGGTCTTGGGCGGGGAATGTCTTTTGATCTTAGAAAACCCCTTATCCAACTTGATTTTGGCTCGCAAGGAACTGGTGGAACAAGGGCGGGCCAAGTTACCCAAAGACTTTGCAGTCACCTTAGAAAACTATCCTCGACTCGAAACCGGGGTTCAAGAGATTGTTGAAATTTTTAACCGCTGCTGGAACCGGATCTTGCCCAGCCAAGTTAAGGTGAAGAAATTGGTCAGCCACCGGATCAAGGCTAAAATCATGGAACCGGGCGAATCTTGCGTTAGTGTCCAGGTCGCGGTTGAATATAAAGGGTTTAAAAGCCACCTAGAATTCTGTTTTTCTGCCTATCAACTAGACCCCATTTTAAAGCGCTATGGCAAAAAGGCCCTACTAACTGGCGAACCGGGCCGGGTGCCTACCCCAAAGGAACCTTTAGAGCGGATCATTGAGCAAGAAGCTGATTATAAAGCGACCGCGATTTTAGGTGAGTTGTTTATTTCTCGGGCGCAGTTGGAAAAAAGCTTAGAAAAGGGCGAGGTTCTGCCCATGAGCAACGAACTAAAAAATCTAATTACCTTGGAGCTTAACGGCAAGCCAATGTTATCGGGCGAACCGGGAGTCACCTTAGGTTACCATTCTGTACAGATCAACGGCTTAATCGAAGAGGTCCGCCAGCAGGTCAAGGCCCGCCCACGCCCCTTTGAGAAAACCCGCTTTCCCCAAGGTTAACGGGCTAAACGCTCTTTAATCCTTTGAACTCGGGCCCTCAAATCGGGGGCCTCAAAAAGCCCCTGAATCATTGCAACTGAACGGACCCCGGTCTTTTGAACGGCCTTTATCCGACTTAAGTCGATCCCACCAATGGCCACCAAGGGCAAGCTTGAGTACAAACTAGCTTGCCCTAAAAAATCCAATCCAACGACTGGCTCTGCTGGTTTGGTTTGAGTAGGAAAGGCCGGGCCTACTCCCAGATAATCCAGGTCCATCCCTTGAGCACTTTGGACTTGGGCTAGGTTGTGGGTGGACCAACCCAGGATCGCGTAAGGCCCCAAGAGGGCCCGCGCCTTTTGGGGTTCCATGTCCCCCTGACCCAAATGCACCCCATCCGCCCCCAATTCTTGGGCCAGCTCTACCGAATCATTCACTAATAGATAGGCCCCTTGAGCCCTAACCCAAGGGATCAAGTCTTTTAGCTCGGCTCGTTGGGTGGCCAAATCTAGCCCCTTAGCCCGGTACTGAACCCAAGAAACCCCAGCTAACACCAAGGCTTTAGCGGCCTCTGCGCAACTCCCGCCGAATAAGTGGGCGTCCGTGATTCCGTATAAAATCCCCTGCCCCCAGGCCTGATTTAGATCAATTCGTTTCAATTTCCTCGCAAAAGGGGTATTTTTTTTATTCTTTAAGCTTTAAACTGGTAACCAAACTCAATGTCACCAAAAATGGCAAACCCCGAAGATTCAATCCTATTTGGCCAGGAATACCGTCGGCTCCAGCAGGGAGAAAAGGTTGCCAACTCCCTAGTTGGGGACCCTAGTCCCTTGGCCAAGGATTATTTAGCCCTATTAGATGCCTACAAAAAGCTCTACAACCAGTTTGCCAAGGTGGTCAACATCAACGACCGGGACCAAGCCGAACTCAGGGAAGCTCAATCTGGGCTGCAAAAGGAGTTAGCCCGGCGGCGGGAGATGGAGATAAAGCTTAGAGAATCCCAGGTCCGACTCACCCACGCTAAGGAAGTGGCAGAAAAGGCGCTCGACGATAAAGCCCGCTTTTTCGCCAGCATGAGCCACGAACTACGCACCCCTTTAAACGGGGTGATCGGCAGTGCAAACCTGTTAAAAAACGGCTACTTAAACGAATCCCAGCAGGACTACATTGAGACCATCATTTCTTCGGGGAAGATTTTGATGGTGGTAATCAACGACATTTTGGACTTCTCCAAAATCGAATCAGGACGTTTGGAACTGGAGATTCAGCCCATCGAGTTAGACTCCTTGATTGAAGGGGTTTTTGATCTCGTCGCAGTCCCGGCAGCTGAAAAAAATTTAGAACTGGTTTACCGCACCCAAAAGGCCCCGCAATCCTTTATGGCAGACCCAACTAGGCTGGCTCAAGTACTGGTCAATTTAGTTAACAACGCAATCAAGTTCACCGAAAAGGGACAGGTCGAGGTGGAGGTCACCTGCCAAGGAACTGGCGAAGAAGAAGCCTTGTTGTTTTGTGTCAAGGATTCAGGAATTGGCATTGAACCAAGCCAGCTAAGCAAACTCTTTACCGCCTTTACCCAAGCGGACCGAAATACCTCTAGGCTGTATGGCGGCACAGGCCTCGGGCTTTCGATTTGTCAAAAACTGGTCGAGCTTTTTGGCGGAAAAATCGAGGTACAGTCGGTCCCCAGAGAAGGTTCAACCTTTCTCTTTACCCTACCCCTGCAAGCCCCAGATCAACCTACCCCAGCACCCCCAAGTTTTGCTGCCTTGCGAGGCAAGCGCCTGTTATTGGTCGAAGACAACCAAAGCCAATTAGCTAAGCTTACTGATTTGGCGGAATCCCACCAGATGCAGGTAACCGCCTGCCAAAGCCCGCTGGTCGCCATGGAAGCGGTTCAGGCCGGGCCTCCCTTCGACCTTGCGGTGATAGACCGAATGATGCCTTTGGTTGAGGGCACGGAACTGCTAAAGCGAATTCGGGTTCTGCAAGCTAGCACCCCTTTGCCCTGCTTAATGATGACCCATGTAGGGCAAAAGTTAACCTTGCGGGTTCATCCTTCTATGCCTGAAGTGCAAATGGCTAAGCCAGTACACAATCGGCAATGGCTTGAGGCTATTTCTAGGTTGAGTTCCGGGCAAACCTCTTTACCTGAAATGACTGAACAACAGGCAAAGTACCCCAATCTGGCAAAAATTTATCCCTTTAAAATTTTGGTCGCAGAAGACAACAAAATCAACCTTAAGATTGCTTTGGCCAATCTCGAACTCTTTGGTTACACCGCCGCCCACGTGGTCAACGGGGTTGAATTGATGGTCGCCTTAGAAAAGGAGGATTTTGACCTCATTTTAATGGATGTGCAAATGCCCGAGATGGACGGCCTAGAAACCACCCGGATTATTAAAGAATCTTGGCCCACCGACCACCGCCCCCTGATTGTGGCGATGACCGCCAACGCCAACACCGAGGACCGGGCCCAATGTTTAGAGGCCGGGATGGACGACTTTTTGCCTAAACCCGTGGAGATTGAACACCTGGGCAAGATGATTGAAAAGTGGGGGCGGTATTGGAAAGGAATTCCTGGGCAGCCTTTTATGGGAGCAGGCGAAGCCCCAAAGACCGCAGCACCCATCGACCCACATATTTTGCCTATACTCGATCAAAATTACATCCAAGGTCTAAAAGCCAATTATGCACACACCCTTTTAACCGAACTAGGGGGCTTTTTTTGCCAAGAGTTTGTCGAAGCCAGGCAAGCGATGGAAACCCACCTTAAAACCGGACGTTTTGACTTGATCAGCCAAACGGCCCACAAACTCAAAGGTTCTTGTGTTAATATCGGCGTAAAGCGGGCGGGACATTGGGCCATACACATCGAGACCCAAGCCCGAACCCAGGACCCTGGCCTTCACCTTTCTTTAGCCGCGCTTAAAGACTGCGAAGACGCCACCTTAAAAGCGGTTCGGCAATACTTGGTCTTGGGCCAAGATTGACACCACCCCCAAGCCCGGTTAGACTGGGCCACTCTTAAACTAAGGGCAACCTATGGGCTTCAAATTTACTCCCTTTTTGCTTTTTCTAACCCTCTGGGCCGCTCCCCTGTTTGCCTTGGGCGACAATTCCAGTTCTGGCGACCGAGAGATTCCGCTGCCTGAAATCAACTATTCAGTGATTGTGGTGGACGCACAAGCAGTCCAGACCACTGCCAAGCGGGTTAGCTGGGACGGCAAGGTGTATTTGCAAGGGAAAAGGGGCGAAGCTTTGACCACGATTAGTTTTGAGAAGCTGAATCAGGTGGAGGTTCTCCCTGAAAACGCTGCCCCTCCAGGCTCGATAGCCGCTAAGGTGACCCTTAAATCAGGTGAGACCATCGACTTGACCGTAAAGGGGAATTCGAAGTTGTTTGGCGAGACCAGTTTTGGCAAGTTTGAGATCTATTTCCGCGACCTCCGTAAGATCCTCTTTAACTGACCCCATGAAGGACTTCGCTGCCCAGGACTTTGGCCGGCAAAGGTCCGCCCCGCCCAAGGTGCCCATGTTGCCGGGTTTGGGCCGGACGGCGCTGACCTTGGCTACGATGGTCCTGTTTATTGCTAGTTGGGGCTGGATGCCTTTTTATTTGGCAGGCGATTTGCGGGAGGTGCAGGTTTCGGGCAATCAGATTCTTTCGGCCCAGGCCCTGGTTTCCCGGTTGGCACTGGGCAAGGAGCCGATTGGCTGGTGGGGGCTTGATCCTTATGTTTTAACCGAACAGTTGCTTAAAGAGCCTTGGGTTGCTCAAGCAAAAGTAAAAAAAACCAGTAGCTTGGGGCTGATGATCGAGGTGGTCGAGCGCACCCCCATGGTTTATGTCAAAACCCGAGACCAACTGTTTTTAATGGACGAAAATCTCGTACTTTTGTCCTTGCCCGACAAGCAGCGTTTCTGGGAACTTCCGGTCTTGACCGACCCAGGATTAGAAGAGGCCAAAGAGGGCGACCGGTTGGATTCAGCCGCAGTAGAGCGGGCGCTTAAGTTGATGAAGCTCCTTGAAAACGACCCGGTGATCCCCCTGTCCGCAGTTAGCGAGATTGTGCTCACTGATCCTTTGAACCTAAAATTAATCACCCTTCCCAGCGGCCTCGAATTCCGCTTTGGGTTAGGGCAGTTTGAAGAAAAATTAGAACGACTACACCGGGCCAGCGCCGATCTACACCAGCGAGAAAACCGTCTCGCCTATGTTGACCTCCGCCACCCCAAAGGGCTTGTGATTAAAAGAAAGTAACATGGAAAAAACAGACGCTATCTTAGCCAGATACAAAAAGGTTATGGTCCCCAATTATGCCCCAGCCCGGTTTATGCCGATCAAGGGCCAAGGGGTTTGGCTTGAAGATGTAGAAGGAAAAAAATACCTAGACCTCACCGGCGGTATTGCGGTCACTGGATTGGGTCATTGCCCTCCCGAGGTTGCGGCGGCTTTAAAAGCCCAACTGGATAAGGTTTGGCACGTCTCTAATTATTACGCCAACCTGCCCGTGGTCGAACTGGCCGAGCTTTTCACCAGCTTGACCGGCTTTGAACGTGCTTTTTTTGCCAACTCGGGCTCTGAAGCAGTGGAGGCCGCCCTCAAGTTGGTCCGGCGATACGCCCACGACCATTTTGGCCCGGACAAAAACGAGATTATATCCTTTCACAAAAGTTTCCACGGTCGGACCCTATTTTCGGTTACCGCCGGAGGCCAAGAGGCCTACCGCACCGGTTTTGGCCCGTTGCCACCCAAGATGATTTATGGGATTTACAACGATGCAGACGACCTTAAACGGCTGATTTCAGACCAGTGCTGCGCTGTGATTATGGAGCCCGTCCAAGGCGAGGGCGGGGTTTTGCCTGCCACCCCTGAATTTGCCCAGGCGGTGCGGGCCCTTTGCGACCAGCACCAAGCCTTGTTGATTTTTGATGAGGTCCAGTCAGGCGTAGGCCGGACGGGAAGCCTGTTTGGCTACCAACAATTAGGGGTCATGCCCGATGTCTTGACTGCGGCCAAGGCCTTGGGTTCGGGCTTTCCTATTGGTGCCATGTTGACCAGCACCAAAATCGCCCAGGTTTTCCAGCCGGGCGTTCACGGCAGCACCTTTGGCGGTAACCCTTTAGCCGCTGTGGCCGCCAAAGCCACCCTAGAGATTATCTCTAAACCTCAAACCCTGGCCAACGTCAATAAGCGGAGCGCCCAGTTTTTGGCGGGCCTCCAAAAAATTGCCGCCGAAACCGGGGTCTTTGGAGAAGTGCGGGCTCGAGGATTGTTGATTGGCAGCGAGCTTTCCCCCCCGTACCAAGACAAAGCCAAACTATTTGTGCAGACGGCCTTAGGTTTGGGTTTGTTGATATTAGTGGCTGGGCCTAACGTGATCCGGTTGGCCCCTAGCCTTTTAATCAGCGAAGAAGAAACCACTCAAGGCCTAAAACTGATCGGTCAAGCGGTGCGAGATACTATCAAATCCTTATGAGCGTAGATAAAACCCAGGCCCGTATCGTATCCGTCCAAGACCGGGCGGAGACTCTCCAAGGCTACCTTTGACTGGGACAAAAAAAGGGCCCGCTTAGAAGAACTCGAATACAAAACCGCCCAAGACCGTTTTTGGTCTGAGCCGCAAGCGGCCCAGGCAGCGGTACTCAAGGAGATTGCCAGCCTCAAAGAGGAACTAGGGCGCTTCGAGCGGATCGAGCGTTTTTTGGCTGACGCCTTAAGTGTGATGGAACTACTCGAACAAGAAGAAGATGCCGAACTCCTCCTGGAGGCCGATGGGGCCTTAGACGAGGCGGAGAAAGCGCTGAAAGAATTTGAGTTAGCCCATTTGCTTTCGGGCCCTCGCGACCATGCGGGGGCGATTGTCACTATCAATTCGGGGGCGGGAGGTACCGAATCGATGGACTGGGCGGGTATGTTGATGCGGATGTACCGCCGGTGGGGTGAGGATCAAGGGGCTAAGGTAGTTTTGCTTGATATCCAACCAGGCGAAGAGGCCGGGATCAAGTCGGCGACCCTCTGCATTGAAAGTGAATTCGCCTATGGAAAACTCAAGGCCGAAGTGGGGGTGCACCGCTTGGTGCGTATCTCCCCCTTCGACGCCAACAAACGGCGCCATACAAGCTTTGCCTCGGTGGGGGTCATGCCCGATTTAAACGAAGAAATCGACATTGATATCAAAGAGTCGGACCTCCGTATCGACACCTACCGTAGCTCTGGTTCCGGCGGTCAGCACGTCAACACCACCGATTCCGCCGTTCGCATCACCCATATTCCCACTGGCCTAGTCGCCCAGTGCCAAAACGAACGCAGCCAGCACAAAAACAAGTCCACCGCGATGAAACTGCTGAAGGCCATGATGTTTGAGCAAGAAGAACAAAAACGCCGGGAAGAGGCCGAAAAAGACCACGCCGAAAAAGCCAAGATCGAGTGGGGCAGTCAGGTCAGGAGCTATGTGCTCCACCCTTACCAAATGGTCAAAGACCACCGCACCGACTTCGAGACCAGCCAGTCCCAAAAGGTCCTAGACGGTCACCTAGACGACTTCATCGAAGCCACCCTAAATCTCATGGCCGCCCAAAAGCGGGATTAAGGGGTAAAAACCGGCAAAATATACATATTTTACTTGGCCTAAGATTGAAATTCGTAGTAGCTTCGTCTATGGTCCTCGTTTAACCAACCCATTAGTTGACAACTTGAGCGACCAGAGGCTAGCTTGTTTCGGATTTGTGGACATTTTGGCCCACATTTTGAAAACCTCATTTAGGTCTCATCACGGAGCCCCCAATGACCGTTGTAGATAAAAATTATATGGACTTATTAGC
>MFNE01000009.1:0-4736 GCA_001783695.1 Candidatus Lambdaproteobacteria bacterium RIFOXYD2_FULL_50_16 | reverse complement strand
GCTGGAGAGCCTTGACACTTTTACCTTGTCGCCGAGGAAAAAGTAGTTTTCTTCTCAGCCCCCCTCTTGGTCGCCTCTGACCTAACAGAATTTTACTTTAATACCACGGATAGGTGGAGATGGATAGATATACGCAAGTTTTAAAGGACTACATTAACAAGTGGGAGCGGGACCACCTTGCGCGTCTGCATCCAAATAATACCATCTTTTTCCTCACTGATCGGATTGCCAGCATCGACAAAAGGCGGAAGGCTCTTTTTAAAAAAGCAGAAGCGCTTTTAGATAACAAGAAACAAGGTCTCGATTATCACAAAAGTTCCGCTGCAATTTGTATGGCAGTAATAGAGGAAACCCAAGACCTTTTCAATCTTGAAGAAATGAAGTTAGATCCGAGCAATTACGCGGAGACCCAGTTAGACCTAAAATACCATTTGGCGCTTTGTATTTTCCTAGCAGGTATTTTTGGGGGACAAAAATGCCAGAAGAAAGACCACAGAATTAATATAATGGCAATTTATATCCTAAAAACCCCACATGATGCGCCTTCAGATACAACTTTATTCGACGATCTTCTTTTCTTATTAAAGACCTGCAAGCCTGATGTATTCGCCCTTTCCATGATCGCCTTCTTGTTGGAACAGTCATTTTCAAAACCGCTACCAAAAATTAAAAACTAACCCATCCTACCTAAAGAACCGCCAATTTCTACTTGACAGGTTGGGTGCTAGAAACCTATATATGTCGTTTCAGTTCCAAACCCCAGCAGGGAAAGAGATGTACGCGATCATTAAAACCGGCGGCAAGCAATACCGCGTCGAAAAAGACATGGTCCTCTTCGTGGGCAAGTTAACCACCGACGAAGGCCAAAAATTCGAGACTAGCGAAGTATTGTTTCTAAAAGCTGGCGAAAACGACTACAAAACTGGTGCCCCCTTTGTGGCTGGCGCTAAAGTTACCGGCACAGTGCTGGCTCATGGCAAAGCCCCTAAGGTTATTACCTTCAAAAAGAAACGCCGCAAGGGTTTCCAGAAGAAACAGGGTCACCGCCAGGATTACACCAAGATCCAAATTACTGATATCCAGGGCTAACGAGAGAGACCATGGCTCATAAAAAAGGACAAGGTTCCGTTAAAAACGGACGCGATTCCAATCCCCAGTATCGGGGTGTCAAGAAGTATGGCGGAGAACAAGTAACTGCCGGGACCATCTTGGTCCGCCAGGTAGGGAACAAATTCCACGCCGGTAAAAACGTTGGCCAAGGCAAAGACTTCACCCTCTTCGCCCTGACTGAAGGTGCGGTAAAGTTTATCCACAAAACGGGGAACAAACGCTTCATCTCCATCATCCCCGCCGCTAACGCCTAATAGCGGTGTCCGGCAAGGCGGGCCCCTGGCCCGCTTACGCCCTAGTCTGTATAGCTCCCATTAACTATTTTGTTGATCGAATCGTTTATTTCAAGGACTTTAGGGTGGAAAGTATACATTTTTTTTAGCAGTCGCCCTCTGTATGACTTAAAATCACGGGCATCAACACTATCAACCTCGTCCTTTGCCCAAGCGCAAATGCGTTCTTTGTAACAACTATGGGTATACTGGGTTAATTTAACGGCAAGCCCAGAAGACTCCCAGATGGTGTCCTCTGGATCATTGCCTGGCATAAAGAAACAGCGCTCCCTGATAAAATTTAGCAGTTTTCGCTTTTCTTGAGGAATGTGGTCAGAGTTACCAGAATCTGCCGTAAAACTAAAGCTGCCAATCTTAATCCCAGTGACCTCAGTTATCAAACCATCAAGTTGGCCATCAGATATATCTGTGTCCTTGGGAATGGTCCGCCTTTTCTGATCCCCGTCAAAAAAGATAAAAATGCCCTCAATACCCAAGCGGGCAATAACCAGAGCTTCCTTAAAAAGATCTTTTGCTCCACCTGGATGAAATTCGACCTCAATCATCTGGTCCGACTGATCGTTTCTGGAGGACAGCACCTTTTCAAGTAATTGTTTTGCGGCAAGGTCTTCCACAAAAATTCGCTTTTTCCCTTGTTTTTGGTGTCCGATATGCTGAAAGGCAAGTTCAGCAGGGACGCAATCAATAGCGTTAAATTTCCCTGCAAGGTTTTGGGTTAAAACCGTGATCGCTTCCTTCGGTAGGTTTTCTACAATAGATGGACTGTGCGTGCTTATTACTATTTGATGCCGCTTTTCCAGTATTTGTTGAAGCAGAAACTCTAATAGTTTTTTTTGGGCGCCTGGATGCAAAGAAACCTCTGGCTCATCAAGCAGGATTAGACTGCCTGGTTCCGCATTAAATACTTTATGCACCGTAGTGACGACCGACATTTCGCCGCTCCCCGCAAAGGCTTCAGAATACCCCCTGTCATCGGTTCTAAAAAATACACTGAAGCCAAAATTTTTGTATAAATCGTGTTCAACGATCTTCGCTGACAAGTAGTTCTTTCCAAGGATACTAGAAAGAGCGTCCAACTCTTGGGCGGAAAACTCATAAAAAGAGCGGACTTTTTGCTTGCTTCTGTATAAATAAGAGTTGCGATTGTTTTCAAAAACAATCTTCAAAAACTTTGAAAAATACCTCAGGTAATCTTGGCGAGAAGAATACAGCTTTTTCCTTGGTGCTTTCTCAAAGTAAAAATATTTGTCGAAAGCACTTAATTCACCTCTAAAATCGATATAGACAACCTTACGGCTCACCCCGTTCCATCTAGTTTTAGAGCGACCCGGTTGTGTTTTTCCATCAGACAACTCCTCTAAAGGTTGCATTCCATATTTTAGAACAGGACGAGAAGACTCCCAGTAATCAGGGTTATTTTTTTTATTGATCCGAGTATTTAAAACTTGAACAATTTTTCCAGCCTCTTTGTTAAAATACTCGTACCAATAGCAGGGCCTTTGCCCATCCTTTGACAACATTATAGGGTCTAAATGAGTAGTAAACCATCTTAAGGTAAGTGCAGTTTGTTCAGGAGCAGTCTCTAGCGCTTGCAGGACAGAACTCTTCCCGCAACCGTTTTGTCCAACTAGCAGCGTGAGCGGAAAAGAAAAATTGATTTGAGTAAACTCAGCAAGGCCCTTATAAAAAGGGAAATTGATTTGTGTAATAAAGTTTTGGAAATTGCTATGTCGCTGGTTTGGTTTAAATAATTTTTCTAGATTGCTAATGAGTTCTTTCATTTAAATTGCTCTCCAATAAATTTAGCCAGTTTTGGGGGTACCGCGTTACCAATCATTCGGCCTACAGTGCCCTGACTGTTGCTGTAAAAAGTATAGTTTAAAGGAAAAGATTGAAGAGTCGCTCCTTCTCTAAGAGACAAGGCCCGGTTCTGTTCTGGATGACCAAATCTTCCATTGGATAAGCTTCTGAACTTTGTTGTAATTGTCGGTGCCGGCTTGTCCCAATCCACTCGCCCATAAACATCGTAGTGACCAGAATAATTTTTATTACTATCCAAAAGTAGCTCTTTTGGCCAATCTCGCTTATCACCTCCGCTACTCGGTGTATTTTTTAGCCGTTCAATATTAAGATCAGACAAATTTGCTGTGGTATGGGCAAAAAAAGAATTATCAAAAAAACCCGCCGGGACTTCTGGAAATATTTTTGTGTCACCTATTGCGTCCCTAACCGTTCGCATTGGCTCATTTGCCGGCAATTTCAGTTCAATTCTTTTTTTAACCCGCGATGCTATTAAAACGTATCGAAGTCGATTTTGCGGGACTCCTAAGTGCTTTGCATTGAGTTTATTTTCGCTAAATGAATAGCCAGATTTAACTAAGAAAGATTTAAATTTTTCCAGCGGGGAGCCTGCTTTCGTTTCAATTCCTGGCACATTCTCGATAAAAACATGCCCAGGGCGATAAAATGCGACATATTCTTGGAAATCGGCAAGCAGATAGCGAGTTTTTTTAGACTTGGATCTATCCGTGGTTATATTCGAATAGTATTGGCAGGGACTGCATCCAACAAATATCAAGTTGTCCTGATCTTTGGAAAAATTGATTTCCTTTGATAGGTTTTCAACAGGATAATTTGAGACATCTATATGAAAAAACTTCGCAGTGTTGTTTTTCTCATAGGTTTCACGGCAAGAAGCATCGATATCTATTCCTCCTAGAACTTTAATCTGAGCCTGTTGGAAGCCACAAGTAACGCCGCCCGCTCCACAGAAAAAATCAATTGCTTCCAACATATTTCCATCCCTATAACATGCAAAATCAACCGCCCCTATTTATCTACCTCGGCTACAAAATCCCGGTCAACGGTTTAAAGCAATATACTATCGCCAATATACCTTCTTAGTTAATAAGCGACCCCAACTTAGCCCTGAAAATGCGGGAAATCCTGGGAAAGTATAACTATTTAGAAAATCATCTATAAGACTATTAAAACAGATACATATGACCATGTAGAGGAAATGGGTAGGGCGACAAAATAGGTGTTCTGTCCCAGGATTTTCCAAGGCGAAATACCCGCTCGACTGCCCACAGCCTTTAACCCTGGACGGACCGTCCTTCTGGGTTTTGCTCTCTATTCTCATTTTTCCTCAAACGCGGACCTCTTGCAGGGGTTTCACCCCTGCACCCCACAAGGGGCCGAGGGCCCCTTGCCCATTATGCACCCTTAACCAGTTTACCCGCCCAAGCCTCCAGCAGCGGGGCGCAAGCGGGATAGGGGGCGAAGTGGGGGGTGAAGTCGGCGTCGAACTCGCGCCAGTCGCCGGAGGAGGGG
>MFNE01000008.1:56868-56971 GCA_001783695.1 Candidatus Lambdaproteobacteria bacterium RIFOXYD2_FULL_50_16 | reverse complement strand
CCAAAACCCAATCCTGGGCTTGGCTGCTTAAACAAACCCCGATTCTATCTTAAAAAGCCGGGAAGTTTGTCTGGACAATGGGGTCCACTTCAGATTGACCGGG
>MFNE01000008.1:44690-56821 GCA_001783695.1 Candidatus Lambdaproteobacteria bacterium RIFOXYD2_FULL_50_16 | reverse complement strand
TGGAATTTGCGCAAAGCTTGGGCCTCTTGGCCGGAACGGTAACCACCTTAAGTTTTTTACCCCAAGTGATTAAGATATACAAAAGCCGCTCGGCGAAAGACATCTCGCTCGGCTGGGTGGCGAGCCTCACCTTCGGCGTCGCCCTTTGGCTAGCTTATGGCCTGATGATCGGCGAACTGCCGGTGATCCTCTCTAATATGGTCACCCTCGTCTTGGCCGGCGCTATCTTAGCGATGAAACTCTGGTTCGAGCGCGCCGCATCTACTAGACCTTGAAGTATATCGAAACAGCTCTTTTTCGACGCCATCAAAGCTTATAAAAGTTAATTTAAAGGATATACGGTTTCCTCGGCTTCGGAGTCTCTTTCCATCTAATGTTTTCATTATTATCTATTTGAATATCTTCAACTTTTCGAGCCCATAAAAATGGGTTATGGCCACAGGTAATTTCCCCCGTCCATTGTTGCCCTCCCACGATTCTGCGATATTCTGCAGGATAAGGATTACTCTTATTTACGAAAAAGCTTAGCTTGTCTGCCGGTGTATATTTAAAAGCTGCATACAACAACTCTACTATTTCTTTTATCTTTGACGGCCCGGTAGTTGGATGAAGAAACATGACAACTTTATCGTCCTTTTCAGCATGATCTCCTAAACATTCCCAGGTAATAACCCACGCCTTTTTTCTCATATTTAACTCCTTAAAATACTCAAATTCATATCAACTGATTTAGGTCCAAAAGAGAATTGATCGTCCTCGAACAACTTAAACTACTCAGCAAGAAAACACCAAGTCCATCTAATTAAATCCACAGGGAATTCTTTTTTGCAAAAAAAAACCCGGCCTAAGCCGGGTTTTTTCTAGCCCTTGCCAATCACCTATTCGGGCACTTGGATGTGTTTTTGGATGTACAACCCGCCTTGGGCGGAGATATGGCAGGCTTCACAGTTAGCAAGGCTGCGCACCGACTTGCGGGCGATCACTTCCGGCTTAATAGCTTGGTGTTTATTTTTGATGTAAGGCACGTCCATGATCCGCAGTGGGGCTTCGTTCGCGGCCAAGCTATTCATCACCATTTTGGCGCGGGCGGCCTTGGAAACATCGGCGGCGTCTTTAGTAAAGATGCGGTTCAGCACCTTGGTCTGGCCGCTAGAAAGGCTTACCTCTTCCCCAAAGTGATCTTTGAGTCCCGCCATGATCTTAGCCCAAGAAGCCTTGGGTAACAGTTCGATCTGGTAGGGCATATGGCAGGTGCCACATTCATCTACATAAGTCACCCCCCCGGCGCCCAGTTCATCGGTGCGCTTCATCTTGGGCAGCAATTCGGGCTGATCGCGCAAATGGCATTTGCCGCAAGGCAGCGGGCTATGGGAGTGGCTGGGCCTATTGGCGACCAAACGGTCGTTAGCCAAGCCAGACAAAGGAAACAAGACCGCCACCATGCCAGTCAAAACGATTGATTTAATTAAACTCATAGCGTCACACTCCTCGGTTGGTTAGGGCTTAGGGCCCGGTTTGGCGATCTACTGCCGCCGGTTTTTTACCTTCAGGGATTGCTATATGCTCATCCTCGAAGGAGCCATAAAAAGCGTACTGGTGGCAAGCTCCACAGTTGATCTTACTTCCGATATCCTTTCTTGCGTAAACAGACTCCCTAATCCCTTCATGGGTCTTTTTCCAGAAGGGAAGTTTACTAATCTCCTGCGGCGTCTCTTCGGGGCCGATATCAGCCAACAAATAATAGGCCGCCTCGGTCTGACTGGTCTCGCCGCCTTTTAAGTAGTCCAGTATCTCTCGCGCTTCCTCTTCATCAATACTGGCGTCTTCGCCGAAATGGTTTTCCAACTCGGCCATCATTCGCACCCAACTGCGCCTGGGCAACAGGTTTGGCGAAAAAGGAAAATGGCAAGCGCCGCATTCCTCTTTGTATTCGGCGACCAGAGGGGTCTCTTTGGGCTGGGTGAGCGCCCTTAGGGTCTCTTCACTCCGAAAATCATGGGGCCAAAGCCCCACAAAGAGGCCGGTGGCCAACAAACTGATCCCAAAAAAGCTAAGGGCACCCTTTTTCCGGCCCCGATTTTCCGGGGGTGCATAATCTTCGGGGCCTTCTTTATGACCGTGCCACAAGGCCCCGATCAAAAATTCTTTATGTAAAATCGAGTCGAAGCTCGCGCCTCCCAAATGGAGGCAAATAAGCCCTAGCAAGGTATAAGCGACCCAGCGGTGGTAATGATCCGCCTGGGCGCCCTGGGCTTGGCTTAGGTAGTCGGTCAAGATCCCGATTCGCTCCTGTCCCCCTAAAACCAAGAGGCCGGTGACGCCGGCCCCAAAGACGAGGAGCAACATGGACAAAAACACCCAAGAGGCCACGGGGTTATGCTCTAAAACCTTTGGCGGCTTCAGGCGAATCAGGGGCCATAAATAACCCCAAAAGGCCTTTGGACCCTTAATAAAGCTTTCGAAACGGGCGTAATAACTGCCTAAAAACCCCCACCCTAATCGAAACACCACCAAACACAGGGCCAACTCCCCGAAATACAAATGGGCGCTTAACCAACTTGGCTCTAAGCTGGTGACCAGCGCGCCGGTCACCGAAAAGGCTAAAAGCCAGTGAAAGGCACGAATCGGACGATCCCAAACCCTGACCATCATGTTTTCCCCGGGGAACGAAATCTGGGGTTCACCGGATCCATATACCGTATATCAACATATCTGAATATACGGTAACTGGAATTGAACCGGTTGACTAGTAAAAAATACAAATTTTTTATAGGGTTATCGTCGATTAAATTGATCTGATTTTCAAGTTTCACGCGGCTCCTGGGCATAATGCCAGGAGTTGAGTAGGGGACGATAAAAAGGGGTTTTGGTAGAGGCAATGGATAAAAAAGGCTAGCGGTTCACTCTCCGACTTTTTTGCCGAAATCTCGGCCTAAACTCATTTTTTGATCTTCAGGCATCAGGTCGATCATCTCAAAAGCCAAGGCCACCATTTGTTCAGGGTCTAGGTTTTTGATTTGGGCTGCGGTCATCCGACCCGCAGATATCCCCCATATCAGGGCCCGGTGGATCAACTCGCGCTGGGCCTCGATTTGCGAACCTGAAAGCCGCCGCTCCAGCTCTATCGTTACCCCTTCTTGAGACCCCGAGCGCTTCTCGGGCCGGGGTCCAGGGACCAGGGTATCGGTAGCTTCGGTTTCCACCCGAAGCACCCCCGACATCAGGCGAATCGCCTCAAGCCGGTGATCAATCTCAGTTTCGCTTAAATTGGGATCAAAGATCACTTTGCAGCGGTTGTATCCTTGCATGGCCTCCTAAAGTTGGGTTATTCTGGTCTTATCAAAGGCACCTTGGCAATCAATTTTGCCTCAAGTTACCTAATTGGGCGGTTTTTTTGCATCTTTGAAACCAGGTCCTTAATTCATTTTGGGAGCGACCTTTGAAAATTAAAGGTTTTTGTCTTTTGTTCTTGAGCTTTTTGCTTGGGCTCCCAAGCCTGTGGGCTTGGGATTTAGAGCTTGGGGGCCACCGCACCAAGCCCCAAATCCAGCCGCGCCCCCAAACCTATAAGAGCGATGCTGGGCAAAGCCTGATCTACAGCCCCGAAGTCACCGCGCCCATCTTCGGCCAAACGGTGACCGTAGGTTTGGGTTTTGAGCATCTTTGGTTCGAGCTAGCCCAAGCCCAGTTTGGTTATCAAAGCCACTACTACCTTAATAATGTCCCCGTCTCCTTAAGCCCAGAGGTGACTCAATCGCAACTAGGTGTATATTTCCAAGCAGACCGCGAGCTAGCGGGATTTTTTATAGGCGGCGGGGTTAGTCAGTACGAGGAAAGCTTTACCTACCTAAACGAGAACTATAGCCAATCAGGCAATCAGCTTTTTCTAAAGGGAGGGTTGGTCTTGATTTTTGGACCGATTCGGGTCCGGGCGGATCATGCCTTTACTAAGCTAGGCGCCCACCTGTTGCAGACCAGCAGCGTGGGGCTTGTGTTCCACTTCTAGCTAGCGTTCATTAAGGGCCCAGTAAAACAACCCAGTCAACACCAGCACACTCAAGGCCATAAGGCCTAAGGTAATAAATCCAGATAACAAATTTCTCCTTGGAAAAACCAAGGATAACACAATTATAGAATTCTCATAAACTATTAATTTATTATAATTTTTTAACCCTCTTTAACCTCGTTTTTTTGCCACTGGGGCACCCGCACCACCACTAATTTTTCGCTCCCATCGGGCACGCAGCAGCAGGCGAGGCGAGATTCGAGTTTGACCCCCACCGCTTGGTCTAGGTGGTCCTCTTCCCGTTCAGAAATCTCGGAACAAGTTTCTAGGCCTGTCTCTATATATACGTGGCAGGTCGAGCAGGCCTGCACCCCGCCGCAAGCATGATCGATCAGACTTTCGTCTTTAGCGGAGATCACATCCAAAATACTGCCCGGCAGGCCGTGGCGGCTGTAGGGCAACAGGGCCGGGTCCACCTCGAAGACCATCCCCGCAGGTTCTAAGCGGATTTGGTATTTGTTTTGGGGCATCGGTGGCAAGGGGATACGATATTTTTTCATGTTTGCTCTGAATAATCGGCTCGCCCGCTCAAGCGGTAAACCAGAATGCCCACGTATTCCTCAAACACCCAAACTGTTTGGGCCAAGGCGGCACTCTTAGGCCAGATGGCCCAAAAACCTTGCTGATTCGGGTGGGCCCGGTAATCGACCGGGTGGGCGGAGGTTTTAAGCCCGGCCTTCAAAAAAGCCCCTCGCGCCCGGTACATATGGAACGCCGAGGTAACCAGCCCTAATTTAGTGTCCCCCAAGCTTCCCGTCAACTGCGCCACCTCTAAAGCGTTTTCCCAAGTGTTTTTTGAGTAGGGTAGTAGGGTTAGTTGGTCCGGCGGGAACCCTTGTTCAAGGAGCCAATCGCCCAAGATTTGCGCCTCTGAACGACCGGTAGGATTTAAAGAACCGTCACCGCCGACGACCAACAAATGGTCCCCATACCCGGCCTGGACCCACTGGCTCGCCTTTAAAATCCGGTCGGCCGCCGCCCCAAATTCAGGGCCTTCCCCACTGTTTTCTAAGTCTAACATCCCAGTTAACACCACCAAGTAACCTGGGCCTTTTCGAAGGGGTTCGGGAGGGGTAAGCTGTTCTAAGTGGCCTAGCAAAAGTTCAGCGCAAAGGGGTGTGCTCAGGGCCCAGAAGGCCAGCCAGCCCAGCAACCAAACCTTGCGGCCTCGCCAAAACCAGGGCAAAAGTATTAGCGCCCAAAACAAAGGGTCAAGAAAGATGCGTAGTACCTTGGACCACCAAAAAAACATACACCTCCTGTTTGGGCCCAGCCTACCGGCCCCTTGTACCCTGGTCAAGGAGGGCTCTTGGCGCTTTATTTAAGTCTAGCTGGGTTCGACCCCTCTGGCGGGGCGGGGCTTTTGGCGGACACCCAAGTTTGGCAGCAGTTGGGCCACCAGGCGATGGCGCTGTCCACGGCGCAGACGGTGCAAAATTCAAAAGGGGTAACCGGGCTGGTGCCCGGTGACCCAAGCCTGTTTGAAGCTCAATTCAAGGCGCTGGCCCAAGATTTTAAGTTAGACGGCTTTAAGATTGGGCTCTTAGCCAACGCCGCCATGGTCGAATTGGTCACCCGGTTGTTACTGCCTTATAAAACCCCCAAAATTTTAGACCCTGTACTCAAAGCCAGCAGCGGAGCCCAACTGCTCGATGCAGCTGGCACTGAAGCCATGTTAATCCACTTATTACCCCAAGTGGATCTGCTCACCCCCAATCTGGCCGAGGCGGCCCAACTCACCGGCAAAGAGGTCCAGAATCTGGACCAGATGGAGCTTGCCGCCCATGCCCTGCTTAAGCGCGGGGCTCGGCGGGTTTTGATCAAGGGTGGCCATTTGGCGGGCGAACCGGTCGATTTGTATGTCGATCTCCACCAAACCCTGCCCATTGGTGGCCCCCGTGCTTCTGGGCTGGACCCGAGGGGCACGGGCTGTTTGTTGTCTTCGGCGATTTTGGGGCACTTCGAGGGAGACTGGCCCCAAGCGGTCCAAAAGGCCAAAGCCTATGCCTATAAAGCGATTGCCCGCTCCCAGCCACTGGGTGCAGGTCAGCCCTATTGGAAGCTTAGCTAAACCCTTTACTCTTTCTTTTTTACGGACCAACCCCTATACTCCTCCCACCTCTAACGTAGGGAAAAAAGAATGATCGCCATGATACTCGCCGGAGGTTCCGGCACGCGCCTGTGGCCTTACAGCCGCTCTATGACCCCCAAGCAGTTTTTAAATCTAGGTCAAAGCCACGAATCCTTACTCCAAGAGACCTACCGGCGGCTTGAAGGTTTAGTGACCCCTAAGGAGCTTTGGATTATCGGGGCTACGCTGCACGAGTTTGAGCTTCGGCGGCAGGTGGAGCAGATGTTGCCCAGCCACCCTTCCCAACAAATCCTACTTGAGCCTTGCGCCAAAAATACGGCCCCCGCGATCTTGTGGGGCTTGGCCTGTATCCCTAAAAACCAGCGTCAAGTCCCCTTAGCTATCTTGCCTGCGGACCACTTGATCAGCGATGGGGCGGGTTTTCGCGAAAAGCTTTTAGCCGGGGCTCAACTAGCCCAAGAGGGCTGGATTGTTACCTTTGGCATCCAGCCGGACCGGCCCGACACGGGCTATGGGTACATTAAAGCCGCCGAAGCGGTGGGACCCGGCTTTAAGGTCGCCCAGTTTGCCGAAAAACCCAATCTCGCGACCGCCCAAGCCTACCTCGCTTCGGGTACCTATTCCTGGAACGCGGGGATTTTTATGGCCACCGCCCAAACCCTGCTAGACCAATATAAAAAGCTGGCCCCCAACCTTTACCAAGCCTTTTTTGAAGGCGACGAGCCCAGGCGCGAGGTCAGTGCGGATTTAGTCAACCTTTACCAATCTATTCAGCCCGACAGCTTTGATTACGCCATTTTAGAAAAGTCGGACCAAGTGGCGGTAGTTAATATGTCCGTCGGCTGGAACGACTTGGGCAGTTGGGAGTCGATTTATCAGGTCTCCGAAAAAGACGCCCAAGGCAACGTCACCAAGGGCAACGTGATCTTAAAAGATTCAGAAAACTGCTTGATCTTTTCCGACAAGCGGTTGGTCACCGGGGTGGGGATTAAAAACCTGATTTTAATCGAAACCGAAGACGCGCTGCTCGCCTGCGACCTAAGCCATAGCCAAGGGGTCAAGGCCTTGGTGGAGCAACTCAAGAAGGAAGACCGCTTCGAGTATAAATTCCACAACAAAGTGGTCCGCCCATGGGGGGCCTTTTGGGTGCTTAAAGAGGGACCCAACTATAAGGTGAAACGGATTCAGGTCGAGCCCGGCAAACGCTTGAGCCTGCAAAGGCATTTACACCGCAGCGAACATTGGGTGGTGATCGCGGGCACCGCCAAGGTTACCCGTAACGATGAAATCTTGTTTTTAACAGAAAACCAATCCACCTACCTCCCCAAAACCGCCGTCCACCGCCTAGAGAACCCTGGTAAATCGCCGGTGGAGATTATTGAGGTGCAGATGGGGGACTATGTGGGCGAGGACGACATCGAACGGCTCGAAGACGACTACGCGAGGGATTCGGGCTAGCTAGCGGGACCCTCAAGGTCCCTCGCCGAACGTGGATCGATCGGGAGAGTCAACCCCCAGCGCCCCTTAACGGACACAGCGGACATAGAAGCTATTGGTTTTACCGAAGGCATCTATGGTCCCCGAGGTAAAATTAGCCCGCCAAGCGTTGACCGCACTCGTCTTTAGGCTTGTGGAGGTCCAATAAGGGCTCGATACGGCGTTTGGAAAGTAGGTAATATTGATGGTTGGGGCGGTAGCCCTAGTGAAATCAATCAAACTCTCCGCCTCATTGCGGTTGGGCAGCCGCCAGTCGGTGTAACCGGCTAAGGTTAATCCCTCGCAGTAGGCCAAAGCCGACCCCCAAGTCATGGCCCCCCCTTCGGTTTGTTGCCACATCAAGCCAGTGGAAACATCGGTCACCGTCGAGTCGCCGTGATCCATGTAAGGGTCCGCCGCCCAAGCGACCTGGACCCAGCCCAAAACCAACCACAATCCCCAAACCACCCAAGTTTGTTTCATCGACCCTGCCCTCCCTTGAGGCATATAAAGAACCTTGTCCTCCCAGGGGATACACCCCCCAAGCATCACCCTAATGGAACGGGAAACACGGGCTCAAAAGCCCAAACTACCCCAAAAAACCAACTACCCCCTTAGCGAACACAGCGGGTCATAGGCCCAGTGTTACCCATCAAGTTACTGACCGTGTTACCCTCGTTGAAGTTCATCATCCAGACTTGGGTAGTAGCTAGCCCATCGACCGTAGCCGTCCAGAAATAAGACGCCACGGTAGCCGGGAAAAAGGTAGCGTTGATGGCGCCGGTCCCAGAGGTGATTTCCGTATTTACCAACCCAGAAATCTCGATCCGCGTCGGCATGCGCCAGCCAGTCCCTGGTAGGGCAGCGGTGTTGGCGGTGCAATAAGCATCGGCAGCGGTCCAGTTGATGTTGGTTACAGCTGTACCCGTACAGGTTGCCCCCGTCTTTCCATAGGCACATTGCTGCCAAGTGAGCCCTGTCACGTTATCGGTGACGGTGCCGTCCCCGTTGTCCGTATAGCTTGGCTGATTAACGGTATTATAACTCCCGTCCTGAGCCAAGGCTCCTTCTGCTGCGGGACAGGTGATCACCGTCCCCGCCTGATCCCAACAGGTGGTTTGTCCCGTGTCGGGAATGGGGATTTGGGCTACTACAGTCACCGTATAATTTTTCACCGTCCCATCTGCCGAAGCCACGGCGTAAGTGACCGGGTTGGTAAAATCTTGGGAATCAAAACCACTGGTCTGAGCCACCCCGCCGACACTGACACTAGCCCCGGTGATGGTAAAGCTAGGAACCAAGGCGGTTACCGAAGCCCCCTTGGGCACGGCGATTTTAATCTGATTGGCCCCCACTAAGCCGATCCGATCCAGCGTCACCCCCGAAGCACTATTTAAGGTCCCGGTAAAGGTAAAGTCGGTGAAATCAGCCATCACCGTCCCTTGGTTGATACTAAAGTTGCCGGGCGACAGGGTCCAGTTGCCTAAATTATCCACCGCTAAGATGCGGTAGGCATTGCCACTAGGGCTGCCGATAGCATAAGGATCAAAGGAATAGCTCCCAGTATAACTGGAATCGGCTCCCACCCATTGCCAAATCACACCAGAAGCACGCGCATCCAAATCGGTCTGGGTGGTATCCAGGCTAGAGGGGTCATCGGTCAGCAGGTAAACATCCACCATCCCCGTCAAAACGTTAGGGTCCCAACTCACGGTAAACGGATAGCCGTCATGGAGCGTTTCCCCGCCCACGGGGCTGGTTAACGCCGCTTTCGTGTAATTGGCCTGATAAACCCATAAGAAGGGTGACAACCCGCTGGAGGTAAAGCCGTTTTTACCAGAAAGCAGGTCAATCGCAGTGCTGCTGGTCCCCCCTAACTGCCCATAGTCCCAACCCAGGTTGGTTTTATCCCTGTCAAATTGCCAATAATGCACTAGATTAGCCGATGCGGCATAAACCCCGCTGTTGATTGTCCAGTCTTGTTTAAATTGATCATGATTTAGGTAGTATTGCGCTTGTTCACTCGTGCTGAGTACCGTATCCCACATGGCCACGGACATCACTTGCCCCAAAAAGAGGTTGCCTAAGGCGTCCGTGCCTAGATCAATCGTTCGGACACCGTCCGCCAAGACGGCCGAGCCCATAGTGCTGTACGGATAAGCGTTATCGACAGACAGGCTTAATACGCTCCCGTCCCAAGTGAGCATCGCCAAATGTCGAGCCCCATTGTCCACACCCCACGTTTCCGCGACGGAAACCAATTTAGTGGGAACGAGCGAATCGTAAATATCGGCGGTTAGATAATTAACGACCCCGGCGGACAAATAGAGGTCAATCCGGTTGGCGTTGCTGCCAGATTCATAAATCGAGAGCAGTGGCGATTGGGATTCTCGGTACTCGGTCTTAAACCAAACCGCAATGGTCCAGGTATTGGCAATCCCCAAGGTTTGATAACCAGAGGTCCCCCCCCACTGCGTGGTGCCATTCAAGGTTAAGGCTTCGGGGGTGTAATAACCAGTGCTGCCACCGATTCCGCCATAACTACCGCTATAGTTGGGGTTGTCAAACTCGCCTGCGGTCGCGAAGTACATATAGTTTTCAATATCTACCGAAGCGGCAGCATTGTATTCGACCGAAGTTCCGTATTGCACCCCGGCTTCATGACGGCCCCGATAAACTTGGCCTTGGTAAACCGCCCAGATATCCTTGCTCCCACCGCCACCACCTTGGTTATAGTTTGTGGTGGAGGTAACGGCGGTTTCTAAAATATCCACCCCGTTGACTTGGGTAATGGCCCAAGTGCCGGCTGTGCGGGTGGCGAGTACGCGGTGGCTACTGTCGAAATCATATTCAGTCAAGGTGCCGCTGACCGCCCCGGTGGTATAGTCAAAACTCATACAAGTTTGACCACCAGTGGCATTGGTTTTAGTGCAGTTAAAAGAATTGGTCGATCCGTAGGCAAGAAATTCCGCCAAGGTGGCAAAGGTGGTGCCCGTTTGATAGTTGGTTTCTCGGCGTTCAATGGTAAAAGTACCCTGCGCCCCGTTGTCAATATAATGAGACAAGTAATAAACCTTGGCTCCTGGCCCCATGGCCACGTTAATCGTTTTATTCCCTTCGCCGTCAACCGGCACTGGTTCAACTACGTTGCTAATATCAAAGGCTACATCCAAGGATACATAACCAAAGGGATCAACCAAATTGATCAAATTGGTCGCGTGATCGATGGTACCGTAAGCGGGGAGAAAAACGTCCGGTAACCAAACCTTGCCAAATAACTTAAGCCGGGTTTGGGGATTGCCTACATAAGTGGGCGTCCGGTCAAACTCGCTTATGACCCAAAAATCTTCCGAATAGGTAGGAGCCCAGTTGCTTCTCGTTAAATAATAAAGGAGTTGGGTTGGATTGGTTGGGTCTTTTCGGTTTTCGAGGGCGTAAGAACCCTCCTTGAGCAGCAGGTCAAAATCGGTAACCACCGCCGCCACGGAGGCGGTACCAATGGTAATATTTTTAGCCCCGGTAATCCCTAAGAGACTGGCCGACACATCCAAGGAGCCGTAAGTCACGCCCGTGACTAACCCTTTGGAGGTGTTCGCATCATTGGTCACGGTGCCAAAAGCGGTATTAGAGGTGGACCAAGTGGCGGCGGCGGTCATGTCTTGACTCGAACCGTCTGCGTAGTTGGCGATGGCCGCAAACTGGGCTCCCTTGCCCACCGCCAGCCCGTTGACCGCTGAAACCACACTAATTGATTTGGGCGGGGTTACGGGTGTTAAGTTTGAGACCAAACTAATCAAACTGGTGCCCGCCTTGACTGTGATTTGACCCAAGTTAGCGGCAGCAATCACCAACGGGGTTTCGGCCAAGACCTCGTCTGTTGATGCCATGGGCACCGAAAAGGTGTATTCGTAAAGTTGGACCGGAATATCTAAGGGGAGGAGCAGACTGACTTGCCCAGTGGTTAGGTCTAAGATATCGGCATCGACCACATTGACCAGATTTATATAATTTGGTTGATAAGGCTCACTGACGGGGACCGCCACGATCATGGAACTTTGGGTATCTGGGGGTAGGGTGGAAATCTTACCCATCATCTGGGCTTGCAAAAGCCTGCGTTGTTGTGGCTTTTCCAGGTTAAGGGAGACCTGAGCGTAACCTGGGCCTTGATTATAGGCTGAAGGGTCCTCTGGTGTGTTACAACTAGCTAACAACAATAAGCCAGCTATTAACCCTAGCCATCTGCTTTTAGTCCTAAACATCATCCTTACCCCGAAGGAGAACTTCAATGTACAACCTCAATGGTCACCACTTGTGGCAGTGGTGCTGTAGTTTGTTGAATCACCGCTTCTTGCGCTGTGGTCACACTAGTGGTTACCTGATCAATAATGTCCCCCACTAGATCCTCAATAATCACATCTTCGAAAAACACCTCTTCAAAAGCGAAATCCCCTCCAAAGTCCCCCCCAAAATCCGCACCACCCTCAAAATCCGCGCCAC
>MFNE01000008.1:0-44530 GCA_001783695.1 Candidatus Lambdaproteobacteria bacterium RIFOXYD2_FULL_50_16 | reverse complement strand
TTATCCCCGGCAGGGCCTTCGGCTTTGGCAGCAGGCCCAGCTTTCGGGTCCCCTTTGGCATCAGCTTTAGCTTCCTCTTTGGCCAGGGGCTTTGCATCAGCTTTAGCTTCCTTTTTGTCGCCAGGTTTAGCTTCTTCTTTTTTAGCTTCTTGCTTTTTTTCTTCCTGTTTCTTCTCTTCTTTCTTTTCTTCCTTCTTCTCTTCCTTCTTCTCTTCTTTCTTTTCCTCTTTTTTATCAGCCTTCTTCTCACCGGTATCGGTCACAGGCGCACCGAATTTAACCGCGTTAAAGGCTTGGGGCGAATCGGTAGTCATAATCTGTTGGACGGCCGCTGGGCTCAATTTAACCGGTGCTGTCGGAGGGTCCGCTTTCGTGATTTGACTAGCCTGATTCTCTGCGACCACCACCTCGACCCCAGGGCTATCGACGTTGGCCATGGTGACCGCGCCTTCTAGGGTAAGCAAGCTGGTGGTTTCGGCCCCCGTACCCAAAACAAACTCGGTACCTTTGACCCCAACCAAGGCGTTGACCGTTTTAACCATAAAAGGCCGCTTAGCTCCAGCAGGCAGCGGCACCGCCAAGGGCTTTACTTTAAAATGGGCCTTACCAATAGGCATATTAAAGTCCCGCTTGTCGCCAGAAACGTCTTCCACCCCTAAAAAGCTGTTTGAATAAAGGACAATCTCGTCGCCCTTCGAGTGAATAAAGACCTTGGCCTCTGAATTGGCCCCGGTCTGTAGCGAATCCCCGTTAAAGAGGTCAACCTTTTCTCCAGGGGTTTTGTAAATGGTATCCTTGTTATTTCGCCTAACCTTGATATTCCCTTTTTCAACCGTCATAACCCCCGCCGGTTGGTCTGCTGCTGCAAATAAGGGCGCAGACGGCAGCACCAACGCAAAGCTTAAAATCAGTATAAGTAGGTTAAAACGCTTCATCAGGTTACCAAATATAGGTCGCGTTCAAGGTAGAGGTGCCTACGTCGTAGGTTGACCCCACTAGATTGCTAGTTTGTTTTTTAAGTTTGTAATCCGCCCCAAAAACGATTTTAAACCAACCGGTCATGGTCGCCTTAAGTTGGTAGTTGGTGACCACATCTTTTTGTTTGATCCCAGTGGTTGAGTTTAATATATTAAAGTCTTTTATGCTAGTATCCGCTTTAAAACTTGGGCTAACAGGCCCCCATTTATCTGATATTTTAAACGAACCTTTTATGGCTGTAAAATCCTGATTTTTGCCAACTGCTTGGTTTTGGGTGTTTTGAACCTCAAACTGGGTTCCTAAGTTCCAAAGATTAGTTTTAAAGGTCAGGGTCAGGTTTGTCTCTTGCGCGTCGGTTTCGTCGTCTATTTTCGCCGCTTTGGCCACTGCGTTTTTGTTTTTTATCTCAAGCTTTTGCTTGAGTCCGGTCTCTTTGTCCCAAGGTTGGTCTAAGGTTATCGACCAAAAGGTTTCGGCCAATAACTTGTTGGTACCTAGGGTCAATTTATCATTTTGAGTGCGTATATCGTTCCATCCGATAGCATTGGTCATTTTTCCTGCCCAGGTATCGGACCAATCCCAGTCAAAAGCCAATTGCGTATAGCTTACTTCTTTGGAAAGATACGCTTTATTGGTATATTTCTCGCGGAGCACAATCCCTTTCATACCTACCGCATGTTCTTTGGAAAACCGGTAAGTAAACTGGGGAACGATGGTAATCGACTCTTTGGTCGCGGCGTCGTGGGTGGCGTCTTTGGCTTTGTTGTTGATGTTATCTATAATACTTACGGCTAGGATATTGATCAGTTTAAAGCTTGCTCCTTCCTCTTTAGCTCCTAAATGGATGGTAAAAGACTTCTTCGCCAATCCTGCATCCGTAACGACCGAGACGTCGAATTTTGTGGTTCGCTGGCTTAACTCGTATGGGAAGTCAAATTCGATCTGCGTTTCTTTGGGAACCTTAATCATTTTCCCGTTGATATCCACCTGCTCGATCGGTTCGAAGGTGGTCACCCCTATTTTGAGGACCCCCTTTTTGGCTAATACATAGGAGTCCATCTCGTGACTAGGACTAAAAATCAGCGCGTTTTCGTCCAAGTGGTCTGGGTAATCGACCTTGTTACGGGTGATAAATGCCCAGCCCGCCTCTTTCCTCAGACCGCCCCCATCCAAATTTTTCAAGGCTTCGGTGACCCGAACCAGGTACTTTTTATTGTACAGTAATTCGGCCTCGGGCTTAAATCGAATTCGGTCGTCCTCTAAAACCCACTTCCCGGCCACCGGCTGCCCATCGGCTTCAAGTATAGCCGCACTTTCAGTCATAGTTGCAGGATCGATCTTTTGCTTAAAGCGAACCCAGATTTCCGAATCCACCCCTACGTCGCGGGTGCGGTTGGCTGGGTACATACTGGCGATTTCTAATAATGGGATCTCACGATGCTGCTTTTCCGTCGTAAAACCAAAGCTATAAGCCTGTTTAAGAGTTCTCCCCTTGAGGTCGGTGATCCCGTCTAATACAAAGTAATAATAAGTTTCGTTAAAAAGGGGCGCTTTAGGCAAAAACATCAATTGATCGCCTCGAAGGAGGAGTTTCCCTTCTACAGGTTGCTCGCCTAACATCAGGCGCACCTTGTTTTTATCGATACTTTTGGGATTAGGGGGCTGGCTTAACAATAGGCTAACGGCCAACTTCACCGGGATATCAATCTCGCCGTTTTTAGGGCTGGTCCCACTCACCTCCAAAACAATCTCTTCCTCTTTGGTGGTAAACACCCAGCTTCTTGACTTGTTGTGATTCCCCGAAACTCCAACAAAACCCTCGTCAATACTAACTCGGTATTGAGTCAAGCCCTCCAGGTCCACCTTAGGTCGGACCAAAAGTTGGTCTTTGTTTAAATCAAACGCCAAAGGAACTTCTTGGTCCTTAGTTTTTCCACCTCGCGCCACCAACTTAACCCGTTCTTGGGACAAACTTGCAGGCTCAAGCGCCTCGGTGAAGGTAATCTGGAAGGTAGGTCGCAGATCAATTCCCTTTGCCCCAGCGATCGGGCTTACACTTTTAAGCAGCTTTTTATCCCAGGGAGCCGAGTCCCCTAATGCTTGCCAGACCACTTTTTGATTCAAGTCAGCCGGGGTGAGTGTACTCAAGTCGGGCCTTTTAAAAGGCATAGTTAATATCTTGGCCACCTCTTCAGGTTCAGCGCCAAACAATAAGGTCCAAGGCTTGGTTGGCCGAGGCAGCCCTGTACTGGTCTGTTCTGATGGGATGATTAGTTGATACTTAGAACTTTCGGCAGCCAAGGCCCCACTTTTGGCGTCAAACAACCGCATCGAAAGGACAAGGTAGTCTCCACCAATCAAGATGTAGTTCCCGCCGCCAAAAGTGGTCATTGGGATTTTTACCTTAATCGTCCGTTCTCCCTTGTCTAAGTCAAAGGGCAAATCGAAGGTCACCTTTTTTTGGAATTGCCCACTCGACATCTCCACTTGACCCGCATAGCGAATGACTTCGTCGGTGTTATTGTACAGGAGGAGATAGAGGTCGGTCTGGTTGGTTTTGGGGTCCCACCGCATAAACAAAGGCTCGACCCCGGCCAAATCCTGCGCAAAGGAAGACCCAGGCCAAAAAGCCAAAATCAAAATAACCAGTGGTAGTCGGGATAGTATTTTCACAGTTTTTTTAATTCAGGGGTAATCTTAGGTTTTTATCGCAGATCATACATCCCCTTTGTTCCCTTTAAGACCCACGCAGGCCCTATTCGGAAACTTTGGCAGAGTCTATCGGATCGTTTGTAAGCGGTAAATCAAATTGATGAAAATAGAGTATTATTTTTGAGGGATAGCCCAGTTGGGGGCAAGCAGGGACGTTCTGGTTTGTAGGGCTATTAGAGGGGATAGGGGAGTCCCAACTTTTTTTATACCCGCTTTTTAGAAGGGGACCTGCTGCCCATAGGGCAGGGTGTAGAAGGGTGAGGGAACGTTAGACAGACCAGCGAAAGCCTCTAGCGGCTGCCGATCCCTTCTAGGATAGGGATAAAAGCCCCATAATGCTGGGTAAACGGGGTTTAAAAAATTTAATCCCAAATGAGCCGCCGCCCTCTCTGAGGGGCTTAAATAAAAATGCCTCATAAAATCGCTCGGTTCACAAGCCTAGATGGTTAGCAGCCGAAGGGTTCTGCCGCCCTTAGGAGGGCGAAAGGGACCCTCAAAAGGCGACCAACTCCCCGTAAGGCGGGGCTAAGAAGGATTCAGGTTGAGAAAGCGTTTGGCGGGCCAGTGCGAAAGCCTCTAGCGGCTGGTCGATGCCCTCTAGGGTGAGCATAAAAAAACCATAATGCATAGCCAAACTTTTTTTCGAATTTAATTCCAAATGAGCCGCTACCGCTTCTGGGGGATCTAAATGAAAATGCCTCATAAAATCCCGTGGCGCGTAAGCCCCAATAGGGATTAAACTCAAGTCAATCGGGCCCAACCGCTCGCCAATCAACTTAAAATGCGGCCCGATGGCAGTGTCACCAGCGTGGTAGATTTTTTTGCCCTTTTTTTCGATTAAAAAGCTGCCCCAAAGCCGTTGTTTGCGCGATAAAATCGAGCGGGAGCTAAAGTGTTGGGCTGGCAAAAAGTGGATGCCAGCCCCTTGGTATTCAAGGGTTTCCCACCAATCGAGTTCGATTAAATCGGTGATGCCTATATCGGATAATAGTGCTTGATGTCCTAAGCCGGCCACAAAACGAGGGTGGTGCGTTTGAGCGAGGCGTTTTAGGGTAGGCAGGTCCAAATGGTCGAAGTGGTCGTGGGTGATCAGCACCAGATCAATCGGCGGCAGGTCCTCAAAGGCAATCGCATTAGCCCTTGCCCGTTTGGCTGGGCCAAAAGGTAGGGGCGAGGCACGCAACGAGTAATGGGGATCAATTAAAATATTTAGCCCTTCAAAACGCACCAGTACACTGGCGTGCCCCAAAAGCACCACCTCTCCGGCAGACCCTTCCAATTTGGCCCATTGGGGCTTGAAACTAGGCGTCTCGCGCCACTCGGGCCAAGGCTCTTGCTTGCCCAATTTCAGCGATTTTAGGGCGGTCCAAAACCCTAACTTTTCCGCTTCCAGATCGTGATAAAGATTGCGAAATTCCCCGTCGCGATAGTTTGGAGATTGCACCACCCGCTCCTGAGTCCCTGTGCAAGATGCCACCAACAATGCCGTCACCGCCGTCACCCATGCCTTCATGTCACCTCCTTGGTTCCAAAAACCCTACCCCACCCCAACCAAACGGTCATCAACAAGTGGTAAATTTTTGTAACCAAAGGTAACTATAAGATCCAAAGCGTCGAAGGGCTTAAAACTGATTACTTCAAATTGGTCATCAAGAACACCATCACAAAGAGGGCGACGGTTTCGATGATGCCTAAGACCATGATATAGTTGCCCAAGCCTTTGTTGGTATCGACTAACGCGTCGCAAGCCATGGCCCCGGCTTTGCCCTGGTACCAAGCGGAGACACCGATCGCGAGGCCGCCCCAGAAGCCGGTCATCAGTTTGGCCATGGGATCAACGGTATCAGGTGCTTGGGCAATGGCGTTCATTAGGATCATCCCATAAATCGTTTGGGAGAGCGGGGCCGAGGCGAAGGCGACTAAAATAAAGGGGGCGGCTTTGCCTTTTAAAAAAGACTTACGCCATGCGCCGACCGCCGCCATGCCCGTAGTCCCGGTTCCCAAGGCGCTACCCAGAGCGGCTAAGGTGAGGGCCATGACGTAGGCGCCTGCCCCAAAACTATGTAGTAAATCCATGTTGTCCTCCTGGCCCTTTTGCCAAATTTGCAACCAATTAACCTCGTTAACCTACCAAACCCGCTAAATTCCCTCTTAACAACCTCTAAAACATCAAATTATCCAAATTCCCCCTTACTGGACCGTCACAAACCATGCCGATAAATCCTGATTCATAGCACCTCATTAAAGTTAAAATTGGTACTCAACCAAAAACCCGCTAATTCTGCGCCTGATGCTATTTATATTTCAGTAAATTATCAATACATAAAATCTCTGTTAATAATTCAACATCGGCTGTCTTTTTTATTTTATTCACCTATTTTAACGGTTTACCCAGATTTTTCGAAATATGGCCATTTAACGACCTGGCAAACCTCTAAAATGTCCCTGTAACATCTTAAAAGGGGCGTAGGCTTGGCCTGTCCATTGGAGTCCTAAATGTTTGGAGAATTCTAAAAAGTTTAAGCGAATCGCATGCACCATTACCGCAATAGCGGCCAACATTATATTTACACTGTGGCCTAGAAGTAAAATTAAGATCATCCCAGCCCAAGCCCAGATTGATTCAGTACCCAAACTCAAAGCCAGCCCGTTAAAGGTGACCGCCATTTGTTGGGTCGCCAGCCCGACCGCAAACAGTCTTATATAAGACACCAAATCTGAAAAATTGCTGATCGCATTAAGCAAGTTTACTGGAAATTGGGCCAGCCCCCAGCCCAACCCTTTGATAAAGCTCCGACCTTGACCTTGCTCACTAAAGATCAATACCAAGGCCAAAGACAACTCAATCAGCGGCATTACAAAATGGGGCATTGCTTCTCCTAGCACAAAATAGAGCGCCAAATAATAAAGGGCGAAGACCAACAAAAACCATCCCAACTCCGCCCCTTTGGCGTACCAAGACTGGAGCCGCACCATTTGCCACAAATGCGCCAACCCCAGTTGCCCAAGACCTATCAAAAAACATAGCCGGATCACCAGCCCCGTCGAGTCCGCAGCCCAGGCAGACAACTCAGGGATCACCATCGCCGCAAGCACCTGGATTGCCAGCGCTTCTTTGACCCCAAACCACAACCCTGTCACTGCGCCCCAAGCCGTAGTTGTCAAGGCCAATAAAATAAACAAAGGCACAATTTGGGCAGGCGTATTTTTGGCCAGCCCCTTGTAGGCCAAGGTACCAAACAACATTACCAGCCCGTATCCCGCGTCCCCCACCAGCATCGCAAAAAAGACCGCAAAAAAAACCATAAACACGCCCCCCCCTTCGGGTTCGCTGTATCCAGGCAACACTCCAATAAAATTAAGAATAGGGCGAAAGAGTTCAGAAAACCGATTTTGTTTAAGTTTAGTAGGCGCAAGGCTTGGGTCTGCCTCTTCTTCTAATAAGGCGTAATTGCCTCGCTTAGCCAAGGCCTCAAGCCCCGGCAAAAGGGAGATCGGGCAATACCCCCGAATATATCCCAAACCTTCTGCCGCCCCTAAAATAAGCTGGGCCTTTTCAAAGTTTTGGTTATTTTCAAGCTCTCTTTTATAGGCTAAAATAGGGGCCGATTCAGTGAGTAGATGGTCCAATTCCCGGCGCATTTTGGTTTCCCGCGCTTTTTCTTCAGCTATTATTGTTTGTAATTCTTCCCAATTGTGGTGAGGCAATCGGCGACGATTAATATTAGGATAAGGATTTTGGGCAGGGCTAAAAAGCGCAATCACCTTTTGGTGGTTTTCTTCAAATAGGGGGAACCAGTACTCTTCTTGATCGATCAAGGCTAAATCCTTCTCCCGCAACCGGTAAAGGCTCAAACCCCAACCGGCTTCTTTTAAGGCGGCGATAGATTCTAAAGAAAATCCGCCAAAAGGCAAAACTGCCTCCGCCTCGCGTTGGTTTAGTTGAATTTTTTGTCTAGTCACTAAAAGGCGTTTTTCAAGCTGCAAAATCCGCAACATCCTCGCCTTACCCTCTTTGGGATACCAGGGGCCTTTAACTGGAAGCTCTGGATCAAACAGCGCCAGAGCGCGGGTCGCTTGACTCAGCCCCAAGGCCCAATCTTGGCGAGGCAACTCTTGGGGCTGATCTAAATGCATTAGCCCCACCTCTTGCAGTTGGCGCAGCGCCCGCTCTTTGTGTTTAGCTGGGAAGACCAAACTTACCCGTTTCATAGTCTCAATCATAGGCCCTCCGCCGCTTGGGCCAATTTTTTCTTTGCCCCCCGCGCCCAACCCACCGCCACTCGGGCTTGATCGTCTAAATAGGTGGTGATTTTATTAATCGCTAGCTTAGCCTCTGGTATTTTTACCTTTTCAAAGAGGTTGACCCGCTGGGTGGTCACCGTTAATTCTGCTTGCAATCGCCTCATGGCCTCTTCGGCCAGTCGCGCTTTAAAAGTGGATTTTAAAAACCGCTCGATAATCTCTAAAGCCCCATCCACCCACAAGGGGACGATATACAAATTATAAGGCGAAATCTTTATTTTAATTGCCTCAAATCGGCGAATTTCGATACCTGCTATGGATTCGGTGTGGGTCACCAACTCCTCAATCTTAATTAAACTTTCCCAATCTGCCTCTTCTCCAAAACAAGCAATCCAGGGTTTAACCTCATCCTCTAAGGTCGCTAGTTCAGCCTGGGCGTACTCTAGTGTCGCACGCGCGAGCAGTATTTCTTTTTGTAATAATTGTTTTTTAACCTGCAAGGTGGGCAAAAATCGGCGATAGGCCTTGAGTCGGTCCTTTTGCGTTTTTAATTCAGTTTTAGTAAGTTTAAGTTGAGCCATGATGCCCTGCTTTTGGCCAATAGGTCTCAATTAATTCGGTTTTTAGCCGCGTTTCTTCCGGTTCGAAACATTCAGCTAAAATAGCCCAAGACTGGTCCAAGGCCTCCTCAAGGGTGATATTGACCTCCAGGTTCATCAACTTTGCCTCAAAAAGATCGCCATATTTTAAGAGTTTTTGATCCCAAGGGCTCATTTTAAAACCCATGGCCCGCTTCTCTAATGCCTCCTTAAAGGCGGCATAAAGTTGAATCAACGCATCCATCAACCCTCGGTGGTCGGACCTTGTCTCCTTATTAACCAACTGTTTTAGGCGCGATAAAGACCCAAAGGGCTCAATCCGGCCTCCTGCCAAATAGTATTGGCCTTCAGTGATATAGCCCGTATTATCCGGCACTGGATGGGTTACGTCGCCGGCGGGCATGGTGGTCACCGAAAGCAAAGTCAAAGAGCCCGCGCCTTCGAAGTCGGCGGCTTTTTCGTATCGTTGGGCCAGTTGGGTATATAGATCACCTGGATATCCCCGGTTTGAAGGCACCTGCTCCATGACAATAGCAATTTCCTTCAAGGCATCGGCAAAGTTGGTCATGTCTGTTAGCAAGGTCAAAACCCGTTTGCCTTCAATGGCAAATTTTTCGGCTACGGCCAAGGCCAAGTCAGGAACCTTTAAAGACTCTACCACCGGATCGGCGGCCGTGTGGACAAACAAGACGGCCCGGTTAATGGCGTCTGAACTTTCGAGTTCTTCTTTAAAAAAAAGGTAATCGTCATATAACACTCCCATACATCCGAGCACAATCACGTCCACTTCCGCCTGGAGCGCGATGCGGGCGAGCAGTTGATTATGGGGCTCGCCAGAACCGGAAAAAATGGAAATTTTTTGTGCCTCCACTAGCGAGTTAAAAACATCTATCATTGGGATACCGGTGCGGATCATCTTACTAGGCATCACCCTGGTCGCCGGGTTAATACAGGGCCCGGCGGTTTCGATTAAATGGTCTTTAAGCCCTGGCCCACTATCTCTGGGTTCTCCTTTGCCATCAAAGATTCGCCCCAGCAAGGCGCCACTAAAGGGAACCTGCATTTGGTGCCCTAAAAATTGGAGCCGGTCATTCGTCGCGACCCCGGCGGTTCCGCCGAAAACCTGCAAATATACCTTTTCTCCATCAATACGGATCACCTCGGCCAGACTTTTTCCATGGGCCGATTCCACCTCGGCTAGCTCGGCAAACTTTGGCCCCTCTGCCTCTACCATAATCACGTTACCGGCGATTTGCAGAATATGGTTATAAATCCGCTCCATCTTGGCCTCCCTTTTTTAAGGTTTCCAAGATGGATTGCCGCCCTTTTTCATAGGCCTCGCTTGGTCTTTTGGTGCAATTTAAATCAAAATACCGGTGCCGCAATTTGGCAAAATATTGCCGAGCGCTTTCTTTGTCTTCAAATATAAAGGTTTGTTTAATTAAAGCTTCACTCAAAGCAAAGGCCTCTTCTTGACGGTCTTGATCGGTGGCCGCGTCCACCTCATCAAAGGCATTTTGTTGCAAATAGGCGGCGTCAAAAAACTCACCTTTAAGGAAAGTAATATAGTCCTCAATACTAGTCCCCTCTTCGCCCACTACCTTCATCATTTGCCCAATTTCGTTAGCAGTTTTTAATAGATTGGACATGCCCAAGCGACGGGAATTGGGGATGATCCCTTGGTATTTAGACCAAGATTCTAAAGGGTCAATTGCTGGGAAACGGCGAGCATCAGAGCGTTCGCGAGAAAGCGCGTGGAAAGCTCCCACCACTTTTAAAGTGGCTTTAGTCACCGGCTCCTCGAAGTTACCCCCAGCTGGGCTAACGGTGCCACCGATGGTCAGGCTACCTAAGCCTCCTGAGCGCAATCTTACCCTCCCAGCGCGCTCGTAAAATCCGGCAATCATTGATTCTAAATAGGCGGGAAAGGCCTCTTCGCCAGGGATCTCCTCCAAGCGCCCACTGCGTTCGCGCAGTGCTTGGGCCCAGCGGCTGGTGGAGTCGGCGAGGAGCAACACATCAAGGCCCATCATCCGGTAGTATTCCCCCAGGGTAACGGCGGTATAAACCGAGGATTCGCGAGCGGCTACGGGCATACTGCTGGTATTGCAAATAATAATGGTGCGCTCCATCAGACTGCGCCCGGTTTTTGGGTCCTTAAGGCCTGGAAATTCCTTGATCGTCTCCACCACCTCATTGGCCCGCTCGCCACAAGCTGCAAGAATCACCACGTCCACTTCGGCGTATCGACTTGTGATTTGTTGCAAAACCGTTTTCCCCGCGCCAAAAGGGCCAGGAATGCAGTAAGTGCCACCCTTGGCGACCGGAAAAAGGCCATCCACGATCCGCACTTGGGTGACCAAAGGTTCGTTAGGAGCGAGGCGTTCTTGATAAAACTTAATGGCATTTTTTACGGGCCAAAAGAAGGAAAGGGTCAACTCATGTTTCTGTCCCTCGGGCCCCAGCAACTCGCCAATCGGCTGATCAAGGCGGTATTTCCCGGCGGGATTTATATGAATAACGCTCCAAGTGCCCTTTAAAAAAAAGGGGACCATAATTTTATGGTTGATCTGCCCCTCGGGCACCTCGCCTAACAAATCCCCGGCCAAAACCTTTGCACCGGGCTTGGTTTTAGGGGTAAAATCCCAGGAATCGCTAGGCTCTAAGGCCGGGATTTGATAACCTCTGGGCGTAAAAAAGCCCTTTTCTTCAGCCAAACGGTTTAAGGGATTTTGCAAACCATCAAAGAGCTTACCTAGAAGCCCAGGGCCCAATTGGGCCGAAAGCAAGGCTCCAGTGAACTCAACCGAGTCCCCCCGGCCTACACCTTTGGTGTCTTCAAAGATCTGTAACTCGGCCATCTCGCCTTTAATACGGATCACCTCCCCCTTTAACAACTTACCCTCGGTCCGCACATAACCAATCTCGTTTTGCATCACCGCCCCACTAAAGCGGCATTTGACCAAGTTTCCGTTGATCCCCTCAACCCTTCCTTGCGCACTCATAAGACCCCCTCACTTAATTGTGCTAAAACTTGGCTAAGTTTTTGGGTCCCTCGTTCTGGGTCAAAATGATCCTTTCTAAATATTAAACTCAGCTTGATCGTATAAAGTACTAGCTGGCTAAAATTGAGTAAACAGGCGGGCTCAAGTAGGTTGACCCGCTCCCAAAGCATATGAAGCCGCAGTATTTCCGCCTCTAGGGGGTCATGGGCATTTAAGATATCGCCCGCTTGGGGCAAGGGGGCCTCTGGGAAGGGTTCGAGCGACAGCACTTCTAGTTCGCTAAGCCCTAACTGACGGGCCCTTAAAAGAACCAGTTCGTGGTCGAGTCCCCACTTAAAATCCAAATATTGCCGGTAGGCTTCAACCCCGAAATCCCCAGGCTGGTGATTTAAAATATTTTCTAAAATCGCGTGCTGGCCCGGAGGTAAGACTTCGCAGGTTTCTAAAAACTCGGCCTGACTTAGGGGAGCTGGTTCTTCAAACTGTAGCGGTGGCAAACTAGCTAAAAGATAAGGGATACTCACGGACTAGGCTCCTCGCCCTGCTCAAAGAGTTCCTTGAGACGAGGCCCTGCATGGCCCGCTAACCACTGGGCCAACCGGTTTGCGCTAAAGTCAAAAAAGAAGTCAGAACCTTGTTCACAAATCAATAAACCAGCCCCTATCTTTGGGTCCCCTTTGAGCTTGATATCTTGTGCAAGGCTGGATTTAAAGGCCTCGATCAGGCTGGTTTCAAAACGGGTCAAAACCTCAGGAGGAAGGGTTACTTCCAAATTTAAAGGCCCTTGGCCAGAAAAACCTTGGGCCAAGGCCAGTATAAAGTCTTTTAGGTCTGCCGTATTTAGGGGTTCTGCCAACTTTAGTGCTAAAAAACTCTGGAGCCGTTTAACCAATTCCTCTTCTAAAGACAAAACCAAGTCGCGCCCGGCCATCTTGAGTCGTTGGGTCATGGCCTGCTCGGCTTTTAACACCTTTTGGGCACTGGCTTCGATTAAGGCGTCTGCCTGTTTTTGGGCCTCGTCTAAGATTCGAGAGCGTTCTTCTTCTGCTTGGGCCAAGATCAAGGCCGCCTCGCGGTGGGCCTGTTCTATCCCTTCCGACTTGATATGTTCAACCAATCGGTCTAGGTTTGAGGTGCGAATCGCTTGATCGTTCATAGGCTTGGCTCGACTCAATATGCTTTGCTTGAGCGTTGGTTCTATGATAGCCTATAGCCACGATCCTGGGAATTTGTTTTTGTTAATTCTTTGTCAAAGCCGACAGATTAAGGTTGAGGGAGCCACAAGATGACCGATGATTCAAAGGCGCTAGATCAAACCATTAAGGCCTGGTTAGAGCAGCAGCGGGAGAAGGCTTTAAAAGAAGCGGAAACCGAGAACCGAATAATGTCGAGCCGGAGCATCACGATCAGTCGCGAGTTTGGCTGTGAAGGTTTCCCTTTGGCCGTAGCCATAAAAGAACTGCTCGACGACATTTCTGGGGATACTTGGACCATCTTTGACAGCAACTTGATCGAAAAACTGGAGGCTGAATACGACCTCACCAAAGAGTTTTTAGAACATTTAGGCGACAAAGCGGCCGCCGTGGATCGGCTCAAGGCGATGTTGAGCCGCCAGTGGAGCAAAGGCAACGAGGATAAATACAAACGAATCGCAGATACTCTGTTTTCAGTGGCTTCGGCGGGTCACGCTATTATTGTGGGCCGAGGTGGATCGGTCATTACGGCTGAACTGCCCAATTGCTTCCATTTCCGCCTAATCGCCCCCTTAGAATACCGGATCAATAGTTTTAAAACCCGCACCGTTTGTACCCTAGAAGAGGCGACCCAGGCGATTGCGGAATCCGACCAAAACAGGCGGCAGTTTTTTATGGATTTTTTAGGGGCGGACCTCTCAGACCCTCAACATTACCACGCAGTCTTTAACACAAAACGGGCGAAGATCTCGAGTATCGCCCGTTCGATTGTAAACTTGGTGGGCTTTTAATTAAGGCTCAATCGCTTGCATTGATTCGATCAGAACCCGGTTAAAGTCGTCCTGGCTAAAGCCGGGCTTCAGCCAAAACTTCGGTTCCACCCCACTCTCTTCGGGCTTATCTGGGGATTGATAATTAGTCACCATAATTGGCTGATCACTTTTGCACCCGATCGATTCGAGTTTAGGGCGCAGATTCTGCCAGGTAGGGTCTTTTAGGGTAGCGTCGTATAAAATCACGTCGATATGCTCTTTTACCAAAAGGTTAAGTGCCTTGGTTCCCGAATCGGCCAGAAAATATTTCTTAGCCTCCACCGTGCCTAAACACTTTTGTAAAAACAGCCGTTTAGTCGAATCGGGATTGGCTACCAAAACCTGCATTTTTTTAATCCCGGTTATGGTATAAAGCCTTTGAGGACGGTCTAATCCTGAAACCAACTCGTTTAGGTGGTTTACTAAGCGACCCAACTCAAAGGGTTTGAGCAAATAGCCGTCTGCATGGGCCAGATGGGCATATTCAACCGCTTCACGGTTAGACAGACTGGTGATAAAGATAAAATGAGGTTGTACGGGTAACTCCTGGCGGGCGCGGATGGTTTTTAATAAATTCAGGCCACTGACCTTTTCCAGGTCCCATTCAGAGATAATCACGTCAAAAATCTCTTCCGCTTTATCCACCCGGTTAAGTGCCTCAAGCCCATCAGGGGCAAGCGCCACGTTTTCGACCCCCCCCTTCCTTAGCGCCGCTTCCAGCCCTTTGGCGACACCTTGGTTTTTATCAACCAGCAAAAATCGTAAGACCTTTACCTCTTTAGGAATCACGATCTCGGTATCGGCGCTTTTGCTACGCTCTAAATTAAGCTCGGTTTTCGCTTCGAGTAGTTGGCGATTAGCATAGTCGAGTTGTTCGCTGCGGCGCTTGATAGTGGCCATTTTAATCTGGTCTAGACGCTGCTCCATTTTGACCACTAAATAAGCATCAATGTCCTCTTTGATCGCCTGGATCAGCTCCTCCTTGCTCCAAGGTTTGTCCATAAAACGGTGGATAACCCCGGAATTAAAGGCGCGAATGGCATCGATTTGTTCGGTTTTGCCGGTCAGTAAGATCCGTTTGGTAATCGGGGCGATGGTTTTGGCTTTGGCTAAAAAATCGAGCCCTGTCATGCCGGGCATTCGATTATCCGAAACAATCAAAGCAAATTCTTCCCTTTGAATCGCTAAAAGCGCCTCCATCGGACTATCTAAGGTGACAATCTGAAACCCTTCGCCCCTTAATTCGCGTTTGAGCGCTGAAAGGATTTGGGGCTCGTCGTCAACAATCAGAATTTTAGCCTTGTGAATTAAATCGGCTCGGATAGATTCTAAATAGTCCATCGCCTAGGCCTCGTTAATAAGTTTGGGGTGTAGGGGTAAGCGTAAGGTAAATTGGGTCCCGACGCCCAATTTTGAGTCAACCAGGATTTTACCTTGGTGTTTTTTGATTATGTTATAACTAACCGCCAAACCAAGCCCAGTGCCCTTGCCCACGTCTTTGGTGGTAAAAAAGGGTTCAAATAGGCGAGACAGGTTTTCTTCGGATATCCCACAACCGGTATCTTTGATTTTTATAACCGCAAAGTCTTTATCCATTTCGGTGGTGATGGAAATGGTGCCTTTGGTCTCGATCGACTGGGCGGCGTTTAAGATCAGGTTTAAAAAAACCTGGTTTAATTGTTGAGGGAATCCGTCCACCATTTTTAAAAGCCCAAATTCGGTTTTAAGTTCAACCTTATATTTAAGCTCTGCCGCTAATAGTTTGAGGGTTTTTTTCAGGCCCTCATTGAGATCAGTGGGCTCCAAAATCGCCGAATCGACATGAGAAAAGTCTTTGAGGTTTTGCACAATCCCTCGCACCCGTTCGGCCCCTTCTAGGGTATCTGAAACCAAGCCAGGTAGGTCTGATAACAAAAATTCAAGATCGACCTCTTTCTTTTTGGCTTCAATTTCGTCGATAACCTGTTTAATTTTTTTGTCCGAGGTATCTACAAACACCTCTAGCCCATGGTAGAGCTTGAGCAGGTCCATAAAATCTACCAAGTATTCTTGCAATGAGCCTAGGTTCGAATAAACAAACCCAATCGGGTTGTTGATTTCATGGGCTATTCCCCCCGCCAAGGTGCCGATGGACTCCATCTTTTGGGACTGCAAAAGCTGCGCTTTTAACGCTCGCTCTTTGGTGCGGTCGCGGGCGACTTGCACAAAATTAACTATTTTACCATCCTCCCCAAACACTGGCGAGATGGTCGATTCGGCCCAATAGAAACTACCGTCTTTCTTTTTATTGATTAACTCCCCTTCCCAAGACCGTCCGCTCAAAATTTGTTCCCAAAGCCGCTGGTAAAATTGGGGCTGATGACGGTCGCTTTTTAAAATACTTGGATTCTTCCCCTCGATCTCCTCCAAGCTATAACCTGTATCTTTTTCGAAGGTAGGGTTAACAAACTGAATGTGATTGTCTTGATCTGTGATCATTATATGGTCTTTAACCTGCTCAATCGCTTTGGCCAACATTTGGTGTTTTTGTTGAAGCAATTTGCGTTTGGAAATGTTCCACAGGTTCAGCACCAAACGCTTCTCGTCAAGGCCCATTTGGGCATATTGAATAACCGCTTCGTAGGGTTGAGGCTCGTTGCCTTGGGTAGCGTAGCGGCACTCTACCTCAACCCTGGGTATGCTGCCCGCTTGTAATTGGGCCAGAGCGTTAAGCTGGGCGGATAGTCCTGCTGGCCCAAGTAAAAAACTTAAATCCTGATTAAGAAGTTCGTTTAAGGGCAATCCTAATATTTCTAAACCTCGGAGGTTAGCATAAACAAATTTGAAGGTTGCAGGGTCTAGTAGAAATAAGCCCCCTGACACCTGCTCTAAAGTCCGCTCTAAACGGCTTAGTTCGGTCTCTGCTTTTTGCTTGGCTGCCTTAAGGGCGCGGCGCTGGGCCACCGACTTGATCGCTTTTTCGACCGTTTGTTTTAAATCGGCAAAATCGACTGGTTTATTAATAAAGTCAAAGGCCCCCTGGTTCATGGCTTGGCGAATATTGGTCAACTCACCAAAGGCTGAGGCCACAATAACCGGCAAATCAGGGCGGGTTTTACGGATCTGGGCCATCAATTCCAATCCGTCCATTCCCGGCATTTGTAGATCGCTGATCACCAACTCAATACCCGGCTCTTTAGAGAGCAGGCCAAGCGCCTCTTCGCCATAATGCGCGTCAAAGATGCGGTAGCGCCCTTCCTTGACCTCGGGCGCAAAATGGGCTTTGTAGAGCTGGTGAAATATTAAATCGTCGTCAACAACCAAAATATCGGTTCTCATTGGCAAGTCGCCTCCAAAATCTTTATGGCCCAGGGCACAGTTAAGAGGGTAACATATGCAAAAGTTTCGCCCAAGTACTCAATTTAAAAAAACAGGGTTTTTTGGGCACACAAAAAATAGACATTTGTTGGCTCCCATGTTAGCTTTAGTACACTGTAATTTAGGGTAAGCTTAGTCTATGCACACATAATGACATTAGAGAAACAGGTCCAACAACTAGCAAATAATTTGATGCCGATTTTCCTTAAAATCGGGGTGTTGGTCTTTTCTATTGAAGTGGCGATTATGTTGTTTATCCCCTTGTTTGGGGAATTGCGCTCGCCCTTATTAGAGGCTTTGGTAGATGCCAGTGTGCTGACCTTGGTAGTCACTCCGGTGACCTATTTTATCTTTTTTAAAAGCCAAACGGTTGGGCCCATTTTTTCGGCTTTACCTAATCTCCAAGACATTGAGGTGCAAGGATATCTTCCTCGCTTGTTCCGCATGTTTTTAGCCCCCTTTTTGCTGGTGACCTTGGTGGTGGGGGTTATGATGACCGGGTATTACCGCACCGAGCTTAGTGAACAACAATCGGCGATTGTCGAACATGAGGAACGGCTAGGCCAGATTAAACACGACCGTGCCCATCACCAGCTTGAGATGATTTTCGCAGACCTCAACTATCTCCAAAGCCATTTAGCATACGGCGAACTCACTCCAGATGAACTCTATAAGATTTTGCAAAAAGAATTTGTTAATTTCACTAAAGTTAACAAGATCTATTCCTCCGCTAGTTTTATTGATCTAAATCGGGTGGAGCAGGTCCGGGTTTTTTATGATAAAACCGCTCAGATCACCCCTAAGGCGGGATTAAATCCAAAGATTTCGAACCCTGCGGTGGAAGTGGGCTTAAACCTAAACAAAGACCATTTATATATATCCCCCTTCCTTTTCCAAAAGGACCCAGAGGACTTGGCGGCCCATTGGGAGATGCAACTCTCAAAGCCCATCTTTGATCTTAAAGGAAACCGTTTAGGGGTGGTACTACTCGACTTCCCGGTAGATCATCTATTGGCCAATCTTCAACAGATTCACGCCTATGGGCAAAGCCAACTTTTTATTTCTAATGCAGACGGTCAAATCTTTGACCAGTCTCGCATGGGCACCGCTCACAATAATCAAAAAGCCAGTTTTAAAAAACGAAACCAAGTAAAACCAAGCCGGGTCGCTATAGTTGATGAGCCCCAAGTAGGACAAAGGTATTTAAGCCAATACTTCCCTCAGGCCTGGAGACGCATTAAAAACCAAGGGGTTCAAGGTGAAGTATTTCAAACCCAAGAGGGCTGGTTTGTGCAACATAAGATCGGTGTTTACAAAGCTTATAATCATTTCGCCGGATCTATCGCTTGGGAAGGGCAACCTGATTTTGGTTTGATCCTTTTAAGTTATATCCCCCAAGCGCAAATTGACACCTTAGCTTTGCAGCTTAGGATCAAAGCGGGGATTGTCTTTTTTATACTGACCTTTTGTTTAGGGGCGGTCATCTTTATGGCCCTTAACATTTGGCTGCAAAGAGAGGCGCAAGAACTGGAGATGATTAAGGCCAAAGATCGGGCCGAAGAGGCGACTCGGGCGAAGTCCGAATTTTTGGCCAACATGAGCCACGAGATCAGAACCCCTATGAACGCCATTTTGGGGTTTGCCGAGATACTTAAAGGTCGAATTAAAGACAACCAGTCTAAGCAATACCTAGAAAGTATTAATGCTTCTGGCAAAAATCTCTTGGCTTTGATTAACGATATCTTAGACCTATCCAAGGTCGAGGCGGGTAAATTAACCTTAGAAATTACCCCCGTATCCATCGCCCAAGTGATCCAAGACGTAACCCAAATTTTTTCCCAAAAAATCAAGGAAAAAGGCTTGGAGTTAGTAATAGAAATGGACCCCCGAGTTCCGCCAAGTTTAATGTTAGATGAAACCCGGCTGCGCCAGGTGTTGCTTAACTTAGTTGGTAATGCGATCAAATTTACCGCCCATGGGCAAATTAAGGTTACCGTTGAGGTTTTGGTTTTAACCTCTGAATTGGTAAACCTAAGATTTCTGGTTCAAGACACCGGCATTGGACTGGACCCCCAATTTAAGTCCCTTGTCTTTGGGGCCTTTGAACAATCACCGGGCCAGTCCAATGCTAATTTTGGCGGGACCGGATTGGGTTTGGCCATTTGCCGGAGATTGGTTTCAATGATGGGTGGGGAGATCTGGGTTGAATCCGACCTAGGTCAAGGCTGCCAGTTTTATTTTACCTTGCCCCAAGTGATCATCGCTGAGATTGACCCTGACCACACTTTAGAGCAGATTATTGCCAATGAATCAACGATTCAGTTTGCCCCGGCACGACTACTCTTAGTGGACGACATTGCCCTTAACCGGGACCTTTTCCGGGCATACCTAGAAGGGCAACCCTTTAGTTTTGAAGAGGCCGGTGACGGCGCCGAAGCAGTACAAATGGCGACAAACCAGCCCCCAGACCTGATTTTGATGGACTATAAAATGCCCATCATGGACGGCATGGAAGCGGTCAAGGAATTAAGTAAAAATCCGGTAACTACTAAGATCCCAGTTATTTGCGTAACTGCATCGGTAATGCGCTCTACAGAGCAGGAGATTCGAAAACACTTCGAAGGATACCTAAGAAAACCTTTGACCAAGTCCGAGTTATTTTTCCACCTAAAACGCTTTTTGCCCTATCAAGAGGGCGCGAATGGGGTATCTAAGGTTGAACCTTCACCGACATTTATTCCGATTGATCAAAAACTAATTGCCGAGCTCGAAGGCCCCTTGATGGAAAAGTGGGAACAGGTCAAAGATACCCAAGTAATTAATCAAGTCGAAGAATTTGCCCAAGAGATTTCTAATTTGTGCCAAAAAGGCCGCTGCCCCGCTTTAGAAAATTGGGCCAAGGTTCTTGGGGAAAGCGCGCAGATGTTTAATATAGTTGATCTAGCCCGCATCTTGGGTCGCTACCCAGAAATGGTAGCCGACCTACGCCGTTGGGCCCAAGCCGACCTTTAATCAAGGACCTAGGTGAATAAGTTTAAGTATGATGAAGCACTGGTCCTGATTGTTGACGATACCTTAAGGAACATCCAAGTATTAGGCTCAATCTTAAAAACCGAAGGTTTTCAGGTAGCTGTCGCCCAAAATGGGCGTCAAGCCATTGATGCTGCGGCTAAGCTCTTGCCTGATCTGATCTTGTTAGATGTGATGATGCCCGAAATGGACGGGTTCGAGGCCTGCTCCCACCTGAAGTCAGACCCCATTACCTCCCAAATTCCCGTCATATTTTTGACGGCCAAAGTGGAAACCGAAGACATCATAAAAGGGTTTGCGTTAGGAGCGGTGGACTATATTACCAAACCCTTTAACGCTATCGAGCTTTTGGTTCGGGTTAAAAATCACTTAGAAATCACCTTTTCTCGCCGTGAGATTGCCAAGCAAAACGAGGAACGCAAAGAATTACTCCACATTTTATGTCATGATTTAGCCAACAGCTTTGGCAGTATATTAAGTTTTTTGAGTCTCGATATAGCTGATCTGAGCGAAAACATTGAAGGTTTTTCTAAGATAATGCAGTCGAGTGCTGAAAATGGGTTGGGTTTGATTGAAATGGTGCGCAAGATGCGCGCGATTGAAGAAGGCAAGTTTCAAGTCGAACTAAAACCTTTTAAAGCGTCCGACTTAGTGGCGCGCTCGTTGATGATATTAGAGTCTAAAATTAAGGCTAAAGGGATTCTGGTGGAGGTGAAAATCGAACGGGACCTGATGATTATGGTCGAGCCGCTTTCCTTTGTAAACTCGGTGTTTAATAACCTAATCACCAACGCGATTAAGTTTTCCAAGCCAAACGGAATAATTCAAGTTCTTGGAGAAATCAAAGAAAGGGAAGTCTTGATCCAAATTAACGATCAAGGAATTGGCATTCCTAGAGTAATGGTAAACCAGCTCTTTGACATTAGTAAATCCACCAGCCGCTTAGGCACCTCTGGGGAGACCGGGACCGGGTTTGGTATGCCGCTGGTACAGAAGTTTGTAGGTCTTTACAACGGGCGGATTGAGGTAAAAAGCAAGGACCACCAGGACTATCCCAATCAATCGGGCACTCAAATCAAGCTTTTTTTACCGTTAGTTAGCCAACTCGATTAAACCCGAGCCGTTCGAGTAGTTGTTTAAATCCCGCCTCTTTGACCGGCTTAACCAGATACTCCACCGCTCCTTGTTTTAAACTTTCCTTTAGGTTGTCATAATCTCCTAGACTGGTGACCATCACCACCTTGACCTCTTTATTGACTCCCAAGCCTTGGGTGGCTTCAAAACTGCGGATATTCCTCAGCGCCTCTTGGCCATCGGCAACCGGCATCATAATGTCTAAAAAAATGGCATCGTATGAGGTCCCTTCTTTATAGGCAGCTAAAAATTTCTCCAAGACTTCTTGGCCATCTTGAGCAAAATCCACCTGCCCATATCCTCTTAGAAAGTAAGATAACAATTGGCGGTTCACCGCAATATCGTCGGCAACTAAAAAACGGGGTGTTTTTTGGGTCATAACTCCTCCTAAAAAGGATTTAGAGGGAGGTCGAAGGTGAACACACTCCCTTTACCTGGGGTCGATTTCACGGTTATCTGAGCTTGATTATTTTCTAAAAATTCTTGCGCCAGGATCAATCCTAATCCGGTGCCTTTTTCCCCTGCGGTGCCTTCGGTCGAGCTGTGCAAGTCGAGCCGAAAAATCCGCTCTAGTTGGTCAGGTTCCATGCCCCTTCCCGTGTCTTTGACCCAAAAATGTGCCCTCGACCCAATCACGTCCCCACCTAACTCCACCAACCCCCCTGAATGGGTAAATTTAAGGGCATTGCCTAAAAGGTTGCGAATGACCACAGACATAGACTTTTTATCGGCAAAGGCCTTAAGCCCCATAGGGACAAGGTTCACCAAAGTTATCCCCTTTACCTGAGCCGTCTCTGAAAAAAGGTCGCAATTTTCTTGGGCCAAAGCACTTAAACTAAGTTCGGTTGGCTCATAGGGCATTTTACCCTGATGGCTTCTTGCCCAGTCAAGTAGCTGGTCTAAAAGTGTGGAGGCGCGCAGACCTGTATCAAATATCTTTTGGGCAAAACCCTGGGCTTCTTGGGGGCTAAACTCATCAATTCCCTCGGCCAGCACCTGGGCCAGCCCTAAAAGGGAGCTAACGGGGGACTTGAGGTCGTGGGCTATAATGGAAAAAAACTTATCCTTCAGTTGGTTGGTTTGGGTCAACCGTTCGCGGGTCCGTTTGAGGTTCAAATGGGTGCGCACCCGAAGACGTAACTCTTTGGCGTTAAAAGGCTTGGTTACAAAATCCACCGCCCCCATCTCAAAAGCTTGGACCAAGGAAGCATTGTCGGTTTTGGCGGTCAGAAAAACCACGGGCACCAGCGCGGTTTCAGGATCGGCTTTTAATTGGTGGCAGACCTCAAACCCATCCAGGCCGGGCATCATCACATCGAGTAAAATCAGGTCAAAATCTTGGGCTTTAACCATTTCTAAAGCCCGCTCGCCCGACTGGGCGTAACTCATGGAGTAGCCTTCAGTCTTAAGGCAGTTGGCAACGAGTTGGATATTTTTATCCACGTCATCGACAATCAAGATACAAAAGCTTTTATTCTCTTCAGCGTTTCTGCCAACCATTCGGTCTCTTTAGGGGGCTTCGCGAAGTTTAGCCATTATTAAGGGAAATTCTTTTAGGCGGATATTTAACTGACCAATCTCGAATACCTGTACCAAAAATAAAAGATTCCGACCATAGTCCTCAAGTGGCTTTATTCCCAGATCGAAGGCAATTTCGGTGATCCGCCTGCCAAATTGAGCGATTTGATCGAAGTTTTGCCCTTCTAAAACAGATGGATAGGAATTTTCTAAAGGTTTTAGGCGATTTAACGCTCGTGTGCCTGGATTTTTTGTAGGTGCTTCTAAAAAGCTTGGGCCTTTGGCTACTTCCGGTTCTACTTTGGCTTTTAGGAACCGCGCCAAAGTTATAAACAATCGATCAAAGCGTATTGGTTTATGCAAAATTTCATCAAAAAGCCCATTTTCTAAAAGTCGTTCAGGCCGCCCCATGATCGAAGCGGTCATGGCCACAAGTGGTATCCCCTTTAAGCGCGAATTAGCCCTTATTTGAGTTGCCGCCTCCTCCCCGCCTAATACAGGCATCCGCAGGTCCATCAAAATCAGGTCGGGCACGAGGGCCTCACTCAAGATCAAGGCTTGCTGCCCATTTTCAGCCTCCCGGCAATTCAAACCCGAGTGTTTTAAGGCTTCTTTAACCAGCAGCCGGTTGGTTTCGATGTCGTCAACAATCAAAATTTCTGCCGGCTGGAATCTTTGTGGATAGCTTTGGATTTGACCTTCGATTTCTGTGTGGGACATTTTTTTGCCAATATTTACCCCAGGTAGCACCACCGTAAACCGGCTCCCTTGCCCAGGTTGCGACTCCACTTCGATCTGCCCCCCCATAATATGTACGAGCTTTTCAGTAATAGCCAAACCCAGTCCGGTGCCTTCCGCGGCCTTTGGGCGTCCGGTAGGGGCTTGGGCAAAGGCTTCAAACAGGAAGTTTCGGTCTAAAGAGTCAATTCCAATCCCCGTGTCAATTACACTAATGACTAATTCGCACGACAACATCACCTGATCTTTTTGGCGCGCTTTTACCGCTAGTCTCACCCCGCCTTGTTCGGTGAACTTGACCGCGTTGCCAACTAAGTTAAACAAAATTTGGCGGAGCCGTACATCGTCAACTACAATCCAACTGGGCAGATCGGGGTCTAGCTCCAGTTTGAGCCACAAACCCTTTTGGCTAAATTTGGGCCCAAAAATATCGGCCACATCCTTAAAAAGCTCCCGGGTATTAACCGACTCCAAGCGTAACTGTAGCTTACCTGCTTCGAAGCGCGAAAGGTCTAAAATATCGTTAATCAAGGTCAAGAGGCTTTGGCCCCCTTTTTTAATGGAGCTTAAATAACCTTGATGGATTGGGTCTTCGATTTCGGTGGCTAGTAGTTCAGCAAAACCTAAAACCGCGTTCATCGGAGTCCTAATCTCGTGGCTCATGTTGGTTAGAAACTCTGCTTTGGCTAGCGCCGCAGTTTCGGCCTTTTGTTTGGCCTCTTCTAGGCGAGCTTCAGCCTCTTTAAAGGGGGTCAGGTCTCCTAAAACCCCTGAAAGCCTTACTGGCTTACCTTTAGCGTCATAACTCACCGCCCCTCTAAGGCGCAACCAGCGGCTTTGCCCTGAACGAAGCGGAATCTCCATTAAATGTTCCACCTCGTTTTTTCCCAAGGCCATGTCTTCGGTTATCACTTTAGTGGCTTTATTAAACTCGGCAGAAGGTAATATTTGCGCCCAGCTTTCTGTCCCACTGGGAATCTCTTCAAGTTCCAACAGTTCTAAAAACCGGGGGGAGAAATAGAAGCTTGGGCCTGCTAGCTCCCATTCCCAAATCCCGTCTCGACTCCCTTGAATAACCCGGTCCAAACGGGATTGGGTCTTTTCTAATTCCAGTAGGGCTTGTTTCCTTTGGGTAATGTCAAACATCACCCCTACCACGCCTTGAAAACTCCCTTGGGTGTTATACAGTTGGGCATGAGAACAGAGGAGTTGCCTTTGGGTCCCAAGTGACAATTCCATCTCAAAGCTTTGAGCCGGTTCGTTTTGGCTCAGTTTGGCCTCCTCTTCCTCCACCCGTGCGACTACGCTTGGTGGCAAGAGTGTAGCCATAGATTGCCCAATACATTCACCCCGATTTTTCCCCAAAAGTTCCAAAAAGGCGCGATTGCAGTTTACCAATAAACCGCTTGGGCTCTTGTGGAAAAAAGGCGCCGGAATCACCTCGATTAAGAGTTGTAAATAACGGTGGTTGGCTTCTAACTCGGCTTGACCCTTTTTAATCTGGGTTAGATCGTTTAAGGCGACAACCGTCTTTTCTTTGCCTTGATGAAACATACTCTCTGGGGTCAATTCCCAAAAATAAAATTGCCCCTCCTGCTCCCCAGATAAATCCATCTTTTGCCCAGGAACTAAAGCCTCAGCCTTGGGAAACAGTTCTAAAAAGCTGGAACCTTTGAGTTCTTCGATAGGGGATCTAAAAAACCGCTCTGCCGCTAGGTTCAGATCGGTCAACTTGCCGTCTTCAAAAATCAGGATTGGCTCAAAGGTTACCCTAGAAAGTAGGCTAAACCGGGCTTCCGACTCTACCAAAGATTCCTGATTTTTTTGGTGTACCGTGATATCGGACATAATCGAAAAAATCAGTTGGCGCTGCCCAAATTCAATCAGGCTGGCCCGGGAGCGCAACGTTCTAAGTTCTCCACTCCCACTTTTAAACACCCCCGCAAAGGTCGCCCGTCCGGCACTCAATACCTCGCCCAGGTGCTCTCTTAATTCAGCTTCAGAAGAATTTGAGAACTGGGTCAGGGTGCATTTGAGGATATTCTCGGCGTCCACCCCAAAAAATTCCTGGGCTGCTTCGTTGGCCATAACCACTTGCCAGTTGTTCGGATCAATAAGCCACATCATCGCGCCGTGGCGTTCAAACAAGTGTTGAAAGCTGCGTTCGCGGTTTTCGATTTCCTCTTGGATCCGCATAGGTGCGGTAATCTCGACCGAAATTCCGCATACCCCAAAAGCCTCACCTTTAGGGTCTTTCAGCGGGAACCGGTTGGTCACAAACCAGCGTCGCGCTCCCTGGAACTCTATTTTGTCTTCAAAAAATAAGGATTTGTCTTGGGCCAAGGCTTGGCGGTCTTCTCCCGCGATTTTAGACCCTAAAAGCTCGCCTGAAATTTCGGTATCTGTTTTGCCAATTAGGTTTTCTATTGGTTGACCCAGTTGGGCCAGGGCGGCTTTGTTTAACATTAAATAACGACCCTTTAAGTCTTTGGCATAAACAGCGTTGCTGCTGTTTTGCACCACTTCAAAATAGAGTTGGGCCAAAAGGGTGGACTGCGGTAGTTTCCTTGCCCGCCAGTAAAGGGCAGAAACCATGGCCAGAGCGGTTAAAGCCAAAAACAACACCCCAATTAAAACCCAAGGAGGGGAGGGGCGCTCTACCGCTGCCCAAAGGGGTTCAGGGATTAAAAAAAGTATTAACAACAACGATTTGGTGTTATTCATAGCCTGATATTAGATGGCTAGGTAGGGGCAATTAGAGCCCCAACGCTCAGAGGTATCATTATTCACCAATCCCTCAATCTTGACAAACCACTTCTTGGCAGAGTGGGGCTTGATTTATTTAGGCCAAGCGTTTTATATTGCACAACGCTTGATCCCTTTGCTTGCTATTTTTCTGGGTAAAAGGGGCGTCAAACCTAATGCTAATACCTCATGGCCCGTTTGTTATCTCTGCCTAAACTAGGCGACCCGCAAAGGGGGTTTTTGACGGTAATCGAAAAGATTATACCCTTTGAAATTAAGCGGGTTTACTATATCTACGGGGCCACCGGTCCCCGAGGTGGGCACCGACACAAAAAATGTGTCCAGGCTTTGGTCTCGGTTACGGGCTCTTGTGTGATTCAAAACCACGATGGGAAACAGCAACAAAGTTTCCTACTGGACGATGCGGCCAAACTCCTGCTTTTAGAGCCAGAAGACTGGCATATTATGGAAAACTGGCAAGACAACTGTGTGCTGTTAGTGCTGGCATCCGAAGAATACGATCCAACCGATTATATTGACGAGGGTTATTAATGGTTCCCTTTTTGGACCTTAAAGCAGTCAACAGGCCCTACCGGGACGCCATTGCCCAAGCCATGGAGCGTGTCCTCGATTCAGGCTGGTATATTATGGGGCAGGAACTTACCGCCTTTGAAAAGTCTTGGGCCTTGTACTGCGGCACAAAAGAAGCGATTGGGGTGGCCAACGGGTTAGACGCCCTGATCCTGATTTTGCGGGCTTACGGGTTTGATCCCGGCGCCGAGGTAATTGTCCCGGCTAACACCTATATTGCCAGTATCTTAGCCATCAGCGCCAACCAACTGACGCCCGTTTTGGCAGAGCCTGACCCTAAGACCTATAACCTAGACCCCAACGAGATCGAGCGACTGATCACCCCAAAAACCAAAGCTATTTTAGTGGTGCACCTTTACGGCCAATTGGCCGACATGGCCGCCATTAATGCTATCGCCCAAAAACACCACCTAAAAGTGATCGAAGACTGCGCCCAATCCCACGGGGCCCTGTCCCCAGATGGACGCCGGGCGGGGAATTTGGGGGACGCAGCGGGTTTTAGTTTTTATCCCGGCAAAAACCTGGGTGCCCTGGGCGATGCGGGCGCGGTGACCACCAATGACCCTGAATTAGCAGAGCGCTTAAGAAGCCTCCGCAACTACGGCAGCCACAAGAAATATTATAATGAGGTCAAAGGGGTCAACTCTCGGCTCGACGAATTGCAGGCGGCTGTCTTAGCCGCGAAGCTACCTCACCTAGACCCCGAAAACCAACACCGCCAAGCCCGCGCTGCCCAATATTTGGCTGGGATCAAGAACCCTTTAATCGAATTACCCCAATCTGGCCCCAAAGCGGGCCATGTTTGGCACCTGTTTGTAATCCAAACAGACGAGCGAGACCGATTGGCTGAATATTTAAAGGCTAAGGGTATAGGCACCTTGGTTCATTACCCAGTACCACCTCATCAACAAAAGGCTTACAGCGAATGGAAGCACCTAAGCTTCCCCATTACTGAAGCGATTCATCAACGGATTTTAAGCCTGCCCATGGGCCCCTGCTTGTCCGAGTCTGAGACCAATCAAGTGATCGAAGCTTTGGAGGCTTACCGATGAAGCTTTCGGTGGTAGTACCCGTTTACTTCGCTGGGGAGCGAATCCGCCGATTAGTAAGAGCGGTGTTAGAGACTTTCGAGGGCCAAGAGATCGAGATTGTTTTGGTTAACGACGGCAGCACTGACGACACCGAGTCCCACTGCATCGCTGCTGCCGATGAGCATCCCGAGGTTAAGTTTATTTCGCTTCGGCGTAATTTTGGGGAGCACAACGCCGTGATTTGCGGGCTTAATTATGTCACTGGCGACTATGTCGCCATTATCGACGATGACTTTCAAAACCCGCCGGAAGAGATCAAAAAGCTTTTGGCGCACGCCGAGCAATATGACGTGGTTTATTCCCGTTACCCTGTTAAAAAGCACCATTGGTTTCGTAATTTGGGCAGCCGTTTTAATGACCGAGTTGCTACCGCTATGCTGGGCAAGCCAAAAGACCTCTACCTTTCGAGCTTTAAGGTCATCGCCAAGCCCGTGGTGGATGAGGTGATCAAGTATCGGGGGCCTTTCCCCTATATCGATGGATTGATCCTGCGGGCCACCCAGTCGATCACCTCGGTTGAGGTCGAGCACCTCTCCAGAGATGAGGGGCAGTCCAGTTATACCTTGGGTAAATTGGTAAATCTTTGGCTTAATATGTTTATCAATTTTTCGATCAAACCAATGCGTTACTTAACCTTTTTGGGGTTTTGTGTGGCCGGGTTAAGTTTTGTGTTAGGGGTCTATTTTATGATCGATAAAATCATCAACCCATCGGTGCCCCTGGGTTGGACCTCGACCATCGCCTCCATCTTTTTTGTAGGTGGGCTGCAATTTGTGTTTTTAGGTCTAATTGGCGAATACCTGGGCAAACAATACCTCGACCAAAACAAAACCCCACAGTGGGTGGTTAAGCTAGAAAAGCTCTAGCTGTACTCCAACCCTTCACCTGGCCCTCCCATGAGCGGTTCGCTCAAACAAACCTTAGTTGAACTAGTCAAATTTAATCTAGTAGGTGGGTTTAACACCGCCTTGACCTATGGCTTTTACGCCAGCCTAGTATATTTGGGGGTTGATTATACCTATGCCTTAGCCTCCGAATATATCTTGGGCACCTTGGTGGGTTTTTGGCTGAACAAACGTTTCACCTTTGGTCACCATGAGAAAACCACCTCGACCCTGTTTGGCAAGATGGTTATTACCGTCCTGATTACCTTTGGGATCAACCTCGCAGTCCTATGGGTGTTGGTTGAGCATTTTGGCCTGGACCAATATTTAAGCCAATTTTTAGCCTTATGCTTGGTGGTAATCTCCCAGTTTGTGGGCCAGAAGTTTTTTGTTTTTAAGAAACATTAAAAAAACCCGCCTTTTTAAGGGGCAGGTTTTTTCTAGTCTTGAATAGGCTTAGCGTCTGTAGAAGATAGGGGTGACGCGGTAGCTGTCTTTGGTTTTGACCACATCAAAGCCACTTAAATCGACCCGCCTTTCCCGAAATTGATCGACATACTTTTTGGTGTATTCGGTATCCACAAAGATACGCTCAAAATGCTCAGGGCTGTAGCGCCCTTCTCTTAAAGCCATCGACTTTGGTGGTGGAAATAAAAAGCAGAGGTAAAATCCTCCGGCCACCGATTTATGGAAACAAGCCTTAAACCGCAAATCACCATCGTGCATGATCTCTCTGAACTCAAAGGTGGTCTCAAAATCGTATTGGCGATGCTGAATTAAGGGATAACCGCGCACAAAAAGCATGCCCGCATTGACGGTGGTCAACATAAACAAAACCAAGCTAAACAAAACCAATTCCCGCTTTGCGCCGGGGAGGTCGGTAATTAAGTCTTCGTAATGCATGGTTTCTCCAGGGGTCCTGGCCTTGGGCTTTATGCCCGAGACCTTGTAGCTGGTGTTGTTTTAGCCCTTACATATGCAGGTAACGATATATACCAGCCTTAAAATTTATTTGCAATAACCAGTCCTAAGGTCGGACCTATTATTTTATTTACTTTTATGGCCCAACCTCCCGTGCCTATTATAGGCCAAATAACCCAAGACCGTAAGCTAATTAATAAAATTCTATCCCTCTGTCCAAAGCGACCCCAAGGCCACTTGCCCAAGGAGTTCGATGGGCTTAAGATCACAACCAAACCTTAACGCAAGGAACCGATGAAAGGGATTGTATTGGCTGGCGGATCGGGAACGAGGCTATACCCGGTGACCAAGGTGGTCTCGAAACAACTGATGCCCATTTACGACAAACCAATGATCTATTACCCCATCTCCAGCCTGATGCTGGCGGGGATCACGGAACTATTAATTATCTCGACCCCCAGTGACCTGCCCCGCTTTAAAGAACTCTTAGGCGACGGTTCCGAGTGGGGAATCCAGTTCACCTACGCAGAGCAACCCAGTCCCGACGGGCTAGCGCAAGCCCTGATTATTGGTGAAGAGTTTTTAGACGGGCAAGGCTGCACCCTAATCTTAGGGGACAATATTTTTTATGGCGAAGGCTTCCCTAAAATCATTGAAGAGGCCTGCCAGATCACCAGTGGTGCCAAGATCTTTGGCTACTATGTCAAAGACCCAGAGGCTTACGGGGTGATTGAGTTCGACAAGGCGGGCAAGGCGATTAGTTTAGAAGAAAAACCGGCCAAACCCAAAAGCCACTTCGCCGTCCCCGGGATTTACGTTTACGACAAATACGCCCCGCAATATGCCAAAGAGCAAAAACCCTCTCTAAGGGGTGAATTAGAGATTACTGACCTCAACCGCCGCTACTTAGAAGAAGGCAGTCTGCAAGTGGAAAAGCTAGGCCGCGGCATTGCCTGGCTCGACACGGGCACCCATCAAAGCCTTTTGCAAGCCTCCAACTTCATCCGCACCATCATCGAGCGCCAAGGCTTGCAAATAGGCTGCTTAGAAGAAATCGCTTACCGCAAGGGGTATATTGATAAAGCTAAACTCTTAATACACGCTAAAACCTACGAAAAAACCGCCTATGGCCAGTTTTTGTATGAGGTGGCAGAGGGGCTATAGCTATGGACAAGGAGCGGGTCTCCAAGGTTTTTGAAAAAGGCAAAAAGTCCCTTGGCCAAACCAAAGACGAGCTGGCGACTATAGCCAAAGAGACCGGGGGTGTTTTAGTTGATAAAGCCAAAGAAACTGGGCTCAAACTAGGGGTGCAAACCCAAGGCCGGGTCAACCGGCTGCGCACTGAAAACCGCCAATTTAAAAGGGTTGAGTCCTTTTATTGGCGGTATCAAAAATACCAACCTGTTCTCACCTTTTTTGCTGGGTTCCTTTGGGATTCATTTACCCTAACCCGAATCGACCGGCTCCGTGACAACCTGATCCTGGCCCTATATTTAATCCTAGTCTTATCTTTTGTAATACTCTCGAACCTCCAGGCCAAAGGATTATTGGCCAAAAACCCTAGACTTTTAAAATATGCCGACTATTACCCGGCTGGGATGCAGTTTTTTTTAGGCTCCTTATTTTCGGCTTATGTGGTTTTTTACTTTCAAAGCGCCAGTTTTTCTAAAAACCTTTTGTTTGTGGGGCTCTTGGTTTCTATGATGGTAGCGGTCGAGGTGTTTAAGCGCCGCTTGGGAAATCTCTATTTGCAATTGGCCATGTGCCAGCTGGTGAGCCATAGTTTTTTTGCCTTTTTGTTCCCCATCTTATTGGGCCGTATGGGTTACGACCTGTTCCTTTGGGCAGGGCTGTTTAGCGGTCTCTTGGTGATTCTAATCTGGGCTTTTTTTTTCCAGGCCGGGGTGATCACACGCGATAAAGAACTATATCTTGGCATTGGACTAGTCCTGTTGATGTTTTCTGGGTTGGCAGGGCTTTATCGGGCGAACCTAATCCCGCCGGTGCCACTCTCGCTTAAACATGCGGGCATTTATCACAGTTGGGAGATCAAAGGGGACCAATACAAACTGGGTTTCGAGCCCGCCCCTTGGTACCAGTTTTGGCGCGAATCAGACCGTCCCTTTCATTATGCGCCGGGAGACCAAATGGTGGCCTTTTTTGCCCTATATGCCCCCATAGGTCTGGTCGAAGAGGTCTCTACCCGCTGGTTTTGGTACGATACGATCCAAGCCCAATGGGTTTTTATTGAACAACGCAAGGTCACAATCATCGGAGGCCGCCCCTCAGGCTGGCGCAATGTTCACCAAAAAACCAAGACTGAACCAGGCCAGTGGCGGGTTGAATTAGTTGCCAGAGAAAATCGCCTGATTGGGGAGGTTAATTTCGAAGTCAAATTGGTCAATCAACCTGTCTCCCCCCTCGCTTACCACCTACATTAGGATCCCCTGATGAACCTCAAACAGCTTTATTTGCTTTGCGCTGGCCTAGGGCTCTTGTTGCCGTGGTTGGAATTTTTGCCGTTTTTGTTAGAAAACGGGGTCGATTTGGGCCTTTTTGTCAATCTTTTGCAATCCAACCCAGTGATCAAAATGATCTGGGCCGATTTACTGTTGACCGGGTTGGTTTTGAGTTTGATGATTTATGGCGATGGGATGAGGCTTAAGATCAAGGGCAAAGGCTGGGTGATTGCCGCCACCTTTACCTTAGGCCCCTGTTTTAGCTTGCCCCTATTCCTCTACCTTAGGGAGTCCGCCGCCGAGCGCCAGTACCTTAAAAAATCCTAACTTTCGCTTAAGGGCGGGGTGTAGAGTTTTGGGTGTCTGGCCCATTGGGGTTGGTAAAACGCCGCCATTTTTTTCAAATCTGCCTCTAGGTCCTCACTGGGCCAAAAGGGTTCTCCGATCCCCACCACCTTGCCCGGATAATCGATCCAGCAAGGAACAACGGGCACTTGCGCCGCTTTGGCAATATGCCAAAAACCGGTTTTCCAGCGTTCCTTTTTGCTCCTGGTACCTTCGGGGGCGATAATCAAAGCGAGTTCATCAACCGCGCCAAAGGCTTGGGCAAACGCCTCGACCCGGTGTTCTGAATGACTACGGTCAATCGCAATCCCGCCAGCCCGTCTGGCCAATCCGCCTAAAGGGGACTTAAACACCGAATCCTTAACCAACCAGTGAAACTCCCGGCGAAGATAAAATCCAGTGAGCACTAAAAAGGGAAAGTCCCAGTTGCTGGTGTGCGGAGCGCCAATGATCACGATTTTTTTATCAGGGGGAAACTGCCCCTCAATCCGCCAGCCCGAAGCGCCAAAAAAGAGGCGAGACAAGCCCCCCATCAAAGGCCTTAACCAAATCGAACGAAACAGGGTTTTTTCCATTTCAGCAAAGCGAAGGATAATTTTTCAAATGCCGATTGGAATTGTTGATCATCTTCTTTTTAAGGTTTATAAGGAACTTAACCAACCGTGCAATTCAATCGGTAGTTGCCCATTGAGTCGGGAAACTTTCGCTTGACTTTGGCAGGTTAAACCTAAATCTTAGGGACTTTCGACCGGCGGGGGCCAATCCACTTAGATCCTTACGGATGCTGCACCGCAGGGCTTATTCCCTTTACACTTGGATACAATCTGGGAGATCGAATGGCAAGGAAGAAGATTGCACTGGTCGGCGCCGGGATGATTGGCGGCACGATCGCTCATTTGTCCCTAATCAAGGGGCTGGGCGACGTCGCTATTTTCGATATCTCTGAGGGTGTTCCGCAAGGAAAGGCGCTGGACCTCCTCCACTCGGGCCCGATTTTGGGCTTTGATTACCACGTCAGTGGCAGCAACGACATTAGTATCATTAAAGATGCGGATGTAGTTATAGTCACCGCTGGCAGCCCCAGAAAACCGGGGATGAGCCGCGACGATTTAATTGGGATCAATGCCAAGGTCATGAAGTCGGTCGGTGAAGGGATCAAGGCTAACTGCCCCAATGCCTTTGTTATCTGTATTACCAATCCCTTAGATGCCATGGTAAACCTGCTACAGAAGCATTCAGGGGTGCCCGATCATATGATTATTGGTATGGCCGGGGTGCTAGATTCAGCAAGGTTCCAAGCTTTTATTGCCCAAGAGCTCGGGGTTTCGGTAAAAAACGTCCATGCCTATGTACTAGGTGGACATGGAGACACCATGGTGCCCTTGGTTCATATGTCTAACGTGGCCGGGGTGACTTTAGAGCAGCTAGTCAACCAAGGTCGGCTAAGCCGCGAACGGCTCACCGCTATTGTAGAGCGGACCCGGCAAGCAGGGGGTGAGATCGTGGCCCTTTTAAAAATGGGTTCCGCTTTTTACAGCCCCGCAAACGCCGCCGTGGTTATGGCAGAAGCCTACCTACACGACCGCAGTAATATCTTCCCCTGCGCCGTAAAGGTGACCAAAGGTCAGTATGGAATTATGGAACACTTGTTTGTTGGCCTGCCCGCCAAAATCGGGGGCAGAGGGGTTGAACAGATCATTGAAATTGAGTTGACCGCTGAGGAAAAAGTGGGACTGGACAAATCCATCGACGCCGTTAAAGTACTTAACAAAGCGGTAAGCGATCTCGGACTTTAAGCCTTTTTTGGGGGGGCTTTTTTGCCCCCTAACCAACCCGTTTTAACAACTACCACATGAAGATTCACGAATATCAGGCGAAAGCGATTATCGCCAAATACGGGGTCAACGTGCCTAAGGGGCATGTAGCCAAAACCGTTGAAGACGCCCTTACCCAAGCGGCCAAGCTCGAAGGCGAGGTTAAGGTAGTTAAAGCCCAAATTCACGCCGGTGGGCGCGGAAAGGGCGGCGGGGTAAAGGTTTCTAAAGGTACCGAAGCGGTCAAAGCTAATGCAACCGCAATCCTGGGTATGCAGCTAGTCACCCACCAGACAGGCCCCGAAGGCCAAAAGGTGCGGACCGTTTTGGTTGAAGAAGGGATGGATATTAAAACCGAACTTTATTTCTCGGTTTTAGTTGATCGGGCCAGCAAGCAGGTTGTGCTTCTGGCTTCGACCGAGGGGGGGATGGACATTGAAGAGGTAGCGGCCCATACACCAGAGAAGATTTTAAAAGAATATGTAAACCCGGTTATCGGCCTGCGCCCCTACCAAACCAGCCGTCTGGCCTTTGGCTTGGGTCTTGATAAGTTTGGCCCCAAGGTGCTTCGCCAAGCACATGGCTTTTTCAGCGGGCTTTATAACGCCTTTATGGCTGAGGGATGCGACCTGTTAGAAATCAACCCCATGATTGTCACAGGCGACGAGCGGCTCTTGGCACTAGACTGCAAAATGAGTTTTGACTCGAATGCCTTGTACCGGCATCCAGAAACCTTGGCTCTTCGCGACTTGGACGAAGAAGACCCAGCCGAAGTAGAAGCCTCTAACCACGATTTGAACTTTATCAAACTCGATGGCAAGATCGGCTGTATGGTCAACGGGGCAGGTTTGGCGATGGCCAGCATGGATATCTTGGCCACTTACGGCGGCTCCCCAGCCAACTTCTTGGACGTAGGTGGCACCGCTGACGAGAATCGGGTGGAAAACGCGTTCCGCATTATCACCCAAGACCCAAACGTCAACTGTATTTTGATCAACATCTTCGGCGGTATTGTTCGTTGTGACATCATCGCTAACGGTGTGGTGCAGGCCTTTAAAAAGGTATCCCTTAAAATTCCGGTAGTGGTTCGTCTTGAAGGCACCAACGCCGAGTTGGCCCATGAAATCATTACCCAGTCTGGCCTAGGAAACAAGCTGATTATGGTCGATGGATTCGGCCCGGCAGCACGTAAGGCGGTCGAACTTTCCACTCATCAAGGCTAAGGGGATAACATGAGCGTACTGGTTAATAAAGACACCAAGATTATTGTCCAAGGCTTTACCGGAGCCCAAGGCACCTTGCATGCAAAAAACTGCCTCGCCTATGAAGGCACCCAAATTGCTGGTGGGGTTACCCCCGGCAAGGGTGGCAGCCTCCATTTAGACAAGCCGGTTTTTAACACGGTTCGCGACGCCGTTTATAACACTGGCGCTGATTGTTCCTTGATTTTTGTTCCACCTCCGTTCGCGGCGGACGCCATATTAGAGGCCATTGAGTCCGAGATTCGGTTGGTTATCTGTATCACTGAAGGGATCCCGGTCAACGACATGATCGCCGTGGCGGCAGCTCTTAAAGGCAGCAAGTCTAGGTTGGTTGGCCCCAACTGCCCAGGTGTGATCACTCCAGGGCAGTGCAAGGTGGGGATCATGCCTGGGCATATTCACCGCGCAGGCAAAGTGGGCGTGGTTTCACGTTCGGGCACCTTGACCTATGAAACCGTAGCCCAGCTTAATGCCAACGGCTTTGGCCAATCTACCTGTATCGGTATCGGCGGGGACCCGATCAACGGGACCAACTTTATCGACTGCTTGCGGATGTTCCAGGATGACCCAGGCACCGAAGCAATTGCTATGATTGGTGAGATTGGGGGCAACGCCGAAGAAGAGGCCGCCGAGTTTATCAAGGAATATGTCAAAAAACCAATGGTCAGCTACATCACCGGCCAAACCGCCCCTCCTGGGCGCCGCATGGGCCACGCCGGGGCGATTGTTTCTGGCTCTGGAGGTTCGGCTGAATCCAAGATTTCCGCCTTAACCAAGGCCGGGGTCCTGGTCGCCCAAACCGCTGCCGAGATTGGTAACTGCATGTCTGAGGTTTATAAACCTTAGATTTTTTAGTGTTGTTTTCATCCAAAAAGCCCGGCTCGTCCGGGTTTTTTTTTAGGGGTTCGTTTTGATTGATCACGTTAGCCTTCCCACCCAAGACCTAGCCCGGTCGGTGGCTTTTTATGAGCCCCTCCTAGCCACTTTAGGATATCAACGGGGGCTTTACCGCCCTGGATTCTTCTGTGTGTTTAACTTTGAGAAAAAACCCGAATTTTGGCTTAGTCAGGCAACCCAACCGTTTGGACCGCTTCACCTGGCCTTTCGGGCCAAATCCCAAGGGGCGGTGCAAGCCTTTTACCAGGTTGGCTTAGACCAAGGGGCTAAAGACAATGGACGGCCTGGATACCGGCCCCAATACCACCCCGACTATTACGCCGCCTTTATTTTGGACCTTGACGGATACAACTTGGAAGCTGTGGTCCACCACCGATAGCCTAGGCTATAAGGTCTATTGGCAGTTGCTTTTGGTTAGGTTAAGCTTGGGGCAAATCTAGGGCTAAATCGGCCGCCTTGAACCTATCTAGGCGGGCTTAACAGGGAACTTAATGCGCAGACAAATCATCAGTCGGCTTGACCAAGAACAACGGAATTGGCTCTTTAAGGCGATTGGCCGGATCATTATGGCCGACAAAAAGGTAGATATTAACGAGCAGGCCGAACTCTTTGATGCCCTTAGTCTCATCGCCGATGAACACCAAATCGCCGATGCCAAGCGGGTCTTGGCGTCTGCCGACTTTCTGGCCAAGTTCACCCCGATGCAACACATCCCGCGCGACAAGGCTTGGGATATCTTTTCCGAGTTAATCCGCACCGCTGTTAGTGACGCTGAACTAGCGCAAGAGGAGTTGGATCTGTTAAACCAGATCATGGACGCCTTGGGATTTAAAAAAGAAGCCAGAGCCGCACTGTTTAGCTGGGTCGAAAAAATGGTGAACCTGCGCAGTGAGGAATTAGCCTTCGCCCGCCGCCTTGATCTTTATATTGAACGTTAACCAATGAGGTCAGATGCGAATTGAAGTACTGCGAATGCTTAGCGAGGAGCAGCGGGGCTGGCTCTACCGGGCGGTGGCCAAATTGGTGCTGATCGATGAACGGCTCGACAACACCGAGCAAAACGAGTTTAACGAGGTTATGCAAGCCTTGGCCGGAAGCCTAGACATGATGGACGTGCAGGATTTAATGCGTTCTGAATCCTTCTCAAGGCCCTTGACCGCGCCCCGCGAGATCACGCCAGAGCGGGCTTGGGCCCTGTTTGTTGAATTGGTCCGCACTGCTGTAGTAGATGCAAGGTTGGCTACGGCAGAAAAAGCCTATTTAAACAATATTATGGACTGCCTAGGTTTCGCAGAATTAGGCCGTGAACCCATCTTCCAATGGATAGAATTAATGGCCAAAGCCCACTCCATTGAAAACGGGTTTGCCGTCAGATTAAATCAAATTATTCCCCAACCAAAAGCCTAAACAAGTAACAAAAAAAAGGGCGCTAAAAGCTAGAGGAGAACGGTGCGACAAGACATTATTGCCAAGCTCGATTCAGAAGAGCGCAACTGGCTTTACAAGGCCATTGGGCGGATGGTTATGGCGGATAAAAAGGTCGAGTCAACCGAACAGCGTATCCTGTTTTGGGCCCTAGCAGGGCTGGCTGGCAGTAGCGATATGACCGCTATTAAAAAAGCTATGTCTTCTGCTTATTTTATGTCCCCCTTTAAGCCGCTGGTGGGCCTGCCTGCGGTTCGGGCTTGGGACATTTTTTCAGAAGTGGTCTTAACTGCCTCCACTGATTCAGAATTTTCGCCAGAAGAAAAAAAACTACTCCGCCAGATTATCGAGTGCCTGGGATTTGTAAACGGCAAGCATGAACTGATGGCTTGGGCTGAACAAATGGCGGCGGCCTTTGGCAAAGAGATTGAATTAAAATCGAGACTTGATGAACTGACCGGGCACCAAGTTAACGCGCACGCCCCCGTCCATATAGAAGGTGATGCCCTAAAAAGCGATGCTGAACCGGTGGTCAACCCAGAAGCCCCAATTGCCTAACCCAAAGCGTTTAAGTTTCTAAACCTTGGGGGTCAAAAGCGGCCTAATAAACCCACGCCCCCCTTTGACTGCCCTTATGGGCATTGCCCGCTGGTCAAGCCCAGACAATCCAGCTAAACTGTATCGGTCAGTTTAAAACAAAGGGGAGCAAAAATGTACCAAAAGTTAGCGGGCAGCGCCGCCGAGGTCTTGGGATACCAGATTTCGGGTCGGGTTACGACCGAAGAAATCGAAACGGTTATAAAAGATTTGGAAGCCGCGATTGAGGCTCACGGGAAGATCAGGTTGCTCGTAGAGATGAAACATTGGACCGGCATGGACCCGATGGCGGCCTTAGAAGATTTGCAATTTTTAATTAAACACATCAACCAAATATCCCATTTAGCCGTGATCGGCGACCACTTTTGGGAACGCCTTTTGACGCAATTTGGGGCGTTTTTTGTCTCTACACTCACCCAATATTTTGAAGAGGGTCAAGTCGAAGAGGCCTGGGCCTGGATTAAAAACGGATGAAGATTTTTGAGATCAAAAATCGAGGGGACCATCGGGGCGATAGTTTCGAACTGCCGCAAGAATGTTACCATTTTATTGGCCAGATTGCGGATTTGCATTTTGCTACCTTTTTTCCAGGGGCCCTTAGGGGGAATCATTACCACCTGAAAAAACGTGAGATTTTGATTTTTCAGGTAGCGGATCTAATCGAAATCTTTTGGCGTGCCCCCGGGTCAGAACACACACAAAGCAAAAATTTTGTCGGGCCCATGATGCTCGCCTGCTTGGTCGAACCTGGCTGGGGCCATGCAGTAAAAAATCCTGGAAAATTACCGATCGGGCAAACCGCGCTTTGCTCGCGCCCCTATGATTCGAAGGATCCAGATAGCTTTGCCTGGCAAATCACCTAATTTGGCGGTTGAGACTTAGCTCCATTACTCCTATGATAGCCCCAAACCTCCTTCGGAAATTGGTTATGCGTTTTTTGATTGCCTTGGCGCTTTTAGCAGTTTTACCCACTTATTTTTTGGGTGCTCAACCCCTACCCGACGGATTGGTTTGGGAAAACGGGGGTGAGCAGCCGACCTTCGCTAGCCCAGACGCCAAACGGGGTGGTACCTATCACGCGGCGATTCAGACCTTCCCGCTGACCTTTAGACTTTACGGCCCCAACAGCAATTCTGGGGCGTTTGTTAGTTTTAATCGGGAGTTTGGGATGATGGGGCTAACCCGGCTACACCCCAACACCCGCGCCTTGATCCCCAATTTGGCGACCGAATGGGCCGTGCTGAAGGATAACCAGACCGTTTATTACCGCCTAGACCCAGATGCTCGTTGGTCCGATGGCAAGCCGATCACGGCAGATGATTTTTTGTTTGCCTTCGATTTTTTGCAGTCCAAAGATATTGAGGCCCCCTTTTACAACCAATACATTAGGGACCACTATCAATCGGTAGAAAAGATAGACGACCACACCATTAAAATTGTCGCTAAAAAGCCAAGTTGGCGGATATTATACGAGATGGATCTGGACCCCATGCCTCGCCACGCCATTAAGCTTGATAAAAATTGGGTCAAAAAAACCAACTGGCAACCGCTGGTCACCGCTACGCCTTACGTGCTTAACGACTTTCAAAAAGGCAAGTCGGTCACCTTCGAACGGCTAAAAGATTGGTGGGGAGATAAAAAGGCCCGGTTTCAAGGTCAGTATAACTTTGACAAGGTCGAGATTCGAGTGGTGCGGACCGAAGAGGTCGAATTTGAGCAATTTAAAAAGGGGACCTTTGAGATGTACGGGGTCACCGACTCAACCCGATGGGTCAAACAAACCGATTTCGAGGGCATCCAAAAAGGGTGGGTTAACAAACAAAAGATTTACATCGACACCCCGGCCGGGATTCGGGGGTTGATGATGAATTTAAAAGACCCGATCTTGTCTGATATTAAAGTACGCCAAGCTTTGGCCTATTCCCTAGACTTTGAGAGTATCAACGAAAAGTTTCTTTACGGCCTCGACCAGCGGCAGCATAATTTTTTTGATACCTACGCCCCCTATAAAAACCCCCAAACCAAGACCTATCCCTTTGATTTAAAGAAAGCGGATCAACTCCTAGACGAAGCCGGGTGGACCGGTCCTAAAAGCCCTGAAGGGATTCGTACCAAAGGCGGGCAGCCTCTGCGGATTGTGGCCTCGACCGGATCACAGGCTTGGCTTAAATACCTAAGCTTTTACAAAGAAACCGCCAAAAAGGCGGGGATTGACCTAGATATCAAACTCTTAGATGGCGCAGCTCTTTATAAAAGTTTTGACGAGCGCAGTTACATGGCCCTGATTCTGGTATATTCTGGCGGCCAATTCCCAGACCCGCGCCAGTTCCTCCACTCAGAAAACGCCATCAAAGGGACCAACAATCTTTTCCAGTTTGCAGACCCGAAGGTGGACCAGTTGATCGAAACCTTCGAATACGACCTCGACGAAAAAAAGCGCGTGCAAGCTATTTATCAGATTGAAGGAGTGGTCCACCAACAAGCCCTCTTGATCCCTTTTTGGCGCAGCGACCACAGCCGCCTGTTGTGGTGGCGCTACCTTAAAGGCCCCCAGGGTTTTACCACTAAAACCGGGATGGAATTAAGCCTGCTTTGGATCGACGAGACAGAAAAAAAGGCGACTGAAGCGGCCATGAAAAGTTCCAAATCGTTCCCCCGCTTGCCTGAAGAGGCGGACCCCTTTGGTTTAAAACGCTAACAAATGGCTAGCAAAACCCAGATCACCGGTTACCTTCTTCGGCTCGGAGCGGTCTATTTTTTCCTGGTGGCCTTCGCCCATTTTGCCGGAGTTAAGCTACCGGGCCTGTTTATTTTTTATGATATCCCTTCGGAGTCCTACCAAGACCGGATTATAGCGGTATTGGTGTTTGGCTGGGGGATTATGTTTTGGACTGCTTCCCAAGACCCTTGGACTATGGGCCGGTTAACCGACCGGCTCTTAATGGCCGGGGCGGTGGCAATCTTTGGTTTATCGGTCACCATCGGTTTCGGCGACTTTCCGAATTCTGAAGGCCAAGGGGCAAACGGGGCCTATTGGGCTCAAATAATTGGACTTAGTGGCTATTTGCTGGTTTTGGCCTTTACGTCTCGCAACCTGGCGCAAGAACTTTTATCGGGGGAACGGTGAACCGGTTTTGCCTAATTTTATTAAGCCTTGTCCTCTTGGGTTGCTCCTCTGCACGCAACCGGGACGGTCAAACCAACCTAATCAGCAGTTGGGAGGCCAAAGACGATAAAACCCAAGCACTCTTGGAGGGTCGGTTCAAATCAGGCAACGTTTATTTAGACTATGACACGGTTTTTGTGGTGGACGCTTTATTTCGCGACCTTTCCTACCGCAAAGCTTTTTTAGATGAACAATCTAAGGCCTATTTTTACCCTCCCGTCCAAGCCGAAGCCAAGTGGGCCAGGGAAGTGGAGGACTACCAAAATTTTTATTCTTTTGTGGTGGTGATCTACACAGGGGACACCGAAAAACCAGAATTTGGGGAGCCCTCAAGCCATTGGCAGGTCTTTTTAGGCGACGACGAGTCGGACCTCTTGAGGCCGGTAAATGTTAAAAAATTAGCCAAACGGGATCAAGAACATATTTTTTTAACTAAGTATTTTAAGCCGGTTGACCGCTGGGTGGAATTATACCGGATCAGCTTCCCCAAGCTTAACCGGGAAGTGCCCCTTGGCGACAAACCCTTCTCCCTCATCTTCTCCGGCCTCAAGGGCAGCGCCCGCCTAGAGTTTTCAGATCGCAGCCTATTTTATCAAAGCCCCGAGGATATCCAACCTTGATCTGGACAAGCGAGGCTAGCCGAAGATAAACAAAGGCTTTTTCGATTGACATTGGCCGCCCAAAACCGCATGATTTCGGCAAGTAACCCTTTGTCTAGGGTTCCCCATTAGGCGTCACCCTTTGAGGAGTTGAAGGTGAGCAGAGAAAAGATCGCCCGCGGTCCCGAATTTATCCATCCTGAGCGCGCAAGTGCTATCGGGTCCAGGAACAGTATTTTTCGAGACGGACGCGACGAATATTCCGAATCGGGTTTGTTGGTAGATGAAGAGGTCTCGAAGATCCTCAACCACGTCTCCGCCAAGTTGCCTCCTGAGGTGCTGACCAAGCTTGATGTAATGGGTGGGATCAAATCCAAGGTCCACAACTATTACAACCAAAACCTTCAAAACATGCTCAACCGTTATTTGGTGACGGTTGAAGATGAGTTATCCAAAAAATACCGCAATTTGGTAGATCGCGAGGAATACTCGCAACTTTCCCGCTACACCCCTAGGTTTATCTCCGATCTGATGACCCGCCTGGGCCAGGACAAAACCTTTACCACTAGGGCTGTAGAACAAGCTGCTGGCAATGCTTATACCCATTTGCAAGGCCATATTGAGCGCTCCTTAAACGAGATCGAGCAGGGCACCAGCACTATTTTGGCTCAAAAAACCGACGCCGGGGCCTTTATCCGCAACGAGTCTAGTTATTGTTTGGTTAAGTGTAGCTTTAAATCAAACGGTTTAAAGCCCAAAACGGTTATGGACATTAGGTTGGCTTTTAACATCGCCGATAATGATTTAAGGGTGCCGATCTATCACTACCAAAGGCCGATCCAGCAGATTTTAAAGGAAATTATCTCCAATCATTTCCATCGGCAGATCGACGAAAAAATTAATCGTATTAACCAAAGCCTGACCGAAGACGACCAACCTACGCTTTCGAGCGACCAAGTAGTCTTTGAAAAATTGAAGGCCTTGGAGAGTTACATCGGCTTTGATAACGACTTAGCCGATCCAGGCAACAAGTGTTATGAGGTGATTGCTAAGAAATTTATTGATTCCTTAGAAGACACCTTCTTTGAAATGCCCACCGCCGAATACGATCCCACCAATATTCGGGAAAACCTCAAACATATCTTGGACGAAGCCCATATTCTGCATAAGGGCTTTAACAATGCGGTCAACATGATGACTAGCATTTTAGATACGGCCAAGATGGGGTTCCAGTCGTTAGACAACCTGAAAAACGGGCGGGTTTGTGTGATCCGCGAATACGCCGAAACCAACGCCCGCGAGTTGCCCGACGAAACCTACGCCATTCGAATGTCGTACCTGGATCGCCAGCAAGTCAACGCCATGAAAACCGCTTTTGACGAACAATCGGCCGCCCTATTATCGCAGGTCAACCGGGCTGCTGAAGTGGTGGAAAAGGTGTACGCTGGCTACCGCAAAGATAAAAGTATCAAAAGTTACAAAGATATTGCTGATCAATTTCTGGGTGGTGGCAAGGCTGCCCCGGCTGTGGATCCACGCCAAAAAGGCCGGGGTCCTGAAACCCCGGTTGAGACCAGCACTGGCGAAGAACGGACCTGGAGTGAGGTTCTCTTCCAAGAGCCCAGCCAAGCCGAAACCGATGCGCGGACGAATGCTCGGACCAATGAAACCATCAAGAAGCAGTTGGACTTGATGAAAAAGAAGGTCTTAGAGATCTATAAAAATCAACACCCGCGCGACCGTTTTGTGATCGAGGAGCGGATCAACTTCTTAGAAGACCAAGCGTTGGCCTTCTCAGGGTTGGTCAACCCTTATCACTTGCAGCAAGGCCTTTTGGTCGAGGTGGACATTACCACGGTCAAAAAGAAACGGACCACTATGAACGCACTCTCGAACGTGCTTTCCGAGTTTATGTACCGGATCACTAAGCCCTTCGCGGACCAGTCGATCCTAGAATACCCCAAACAAGAACACCGCATCGAGCCGACCAAAGAGCGCCGGTTTGTTTCCCTGTTCGAAGAGGGCGAAAAGCTCGCCGAAATGAGCCGGGGCTAAGCATACCTTGGGCTTTACCGCCTTTTCGGGTCTCCATCTCCTCTAAAAAACCCGGCCCTGCCGGGTTTTTTTTGCCTAAACTTTTCCAAAGTTCCATTTATCACCTTGCGGTTGCCCTTCGATTCTGCCTGGTTGTATTACCTACGGGGATACGAGGGAAGAGGCCCTAGAAATGGCCGAAGACGCCTTGGCGCATTGGCTGGCCGACCAAACCGAGCCTTACGAGCGCTCAAGCTTTAGCGCCCTCCAATCCCAGATCAGCAAAGAAAGACCGCTGCATAGTTCAAGGTAGCTAACTTTCCGGCTTTTCGGCTCGTTTTTTCACTGAAATTTCCCCTTTGTGAGGCGGTTTTCCCCG
>MFNE01000007.1 GCA_001783695.1 Candidatus Lambdaproteobacteria bacterium RIFOXYD2_FULL_50_16 | reverse complement strand
TGAGACCGGACCGGTAGCGCAGCTTTAATACCAATCTTCACTAGTCCAATTTACCCGAACTTGCAAGATTTTTTATGAAAAAAACTTTATCTTTGCTCGTTTGGTCAACTGTTAGCTTGCAACCGACTATTTAAAAGGCTCTGGTTGCCAGAGTAAAACCTTTCGATACACAATCGCCCACTTTTCCCTTTTGGTCGAGCTTTATGATTAACCTTCGAAACAAAATTGCGGTAATTGGGGGCGGGCTAGCTGGGTGCGAGGCTGCTTGGCAGGTCGCTCGATCTGGATTCGGCGTTGATTTGTGGGAAATGCGCCCCTTAAAAAACACCCCTGCCCATCAAACGGGCGATTTGGCCGAATTAGTCTGTAGCAACAGTTTTAAATCCATGGACCCAGGAAATGCTCATGGAGGATTAAAGGGGCTACTACTCGAAGGAGGGTCACTGCTCATCAAAGCTGCGCAAAAGGCTCAAGTGCCCGCAGGTTCGGCATTGGCGGTAGATAAGAGTCTATTTTCTAAGTTTGTCGAAGAAGGACTAGAATCAGTACAGGTCAATCGAATCAACCAAGAAGTTACCGACCTAGACCCCTTGCTTGATCGATACGACCACCTCATCGTCGCCAGCGGCCCCTTAACTAGCGATTTTTTGGCAGAGCATATTGCAAACCGACTCGGTGAGAGCGGACTTTATTTTTACGACGCCATCGCCCCAGTGGTTTTTTTGGATTCAGTGGACCCATCTTTGGTGTATAGGGCTTCTCGCTGGGACAAGGGGGAGGCGGATTACCTTAATTGCCCCTTTAGCCAAGACCAATACTTGGCCTGGATCGAGGCTTTATTGAAGGCCGAAAAAGTTGGGTTTAAGGATTTCGAGCAGGCTAAACATTTTGAGGGCTGCCTGCCTATTGAGGTTTTAGCAGAGCGCGGACCCGAAACCCTGGCCCACGGGCCGCTTAAGCCAGTTGGGCTATTGGACCCAAGAAGTCAAAAGCAGGCCTATGCGGTTTTGCAGTTACGCCAGGAAAACCGGGCGGGTACCCTTTATAATCTGGTTGGGTGCCAAACTCGCATGACTTGGCCAGAACAAAAAAGGGTATTTCGTATGGTTCCGGGATTGGAACAGGCCGAGTTTGCTAGGTTAGGGAGTATGCATCGCAACACCTTTATAAACAGCCCAAAATACCTCGGCCCGGGGTTGGTCCTAAAATCCCAGTCGCAGATGCGATTTGCCGGACAAATCACTGGGGCCGAAGGTTATACCGAGGCGGTGGCTACCGGTTTTTGGGCGGCCTTTTGTTTGGTAGCCGAATTAAGGGCGCAACCGATTCCTGTAGCGCCAAAAAATAGTTTAATAGGGGGGTTGATTGGGTATCTCTTAGGCGCAGCCACCAGCAATTTTCAACCGATGAACGCCAACTGGGGCCTCGTGCAATCGGGCCCCAAACCGAAAAAAATGGGGAAAGCTGAATTTCGAGTGGCCCTATCAAAACAAGGGGCCGAAGCTTGGGGGGATTTACTTAGAAGCCATAATTGGCCAAGTTAAGCAGCCTTAGTGTGTTGCTTACGAGCCGCTTGAACCGATACCAAATAGTTTCGGGTTTCTTTGGGCAGGGTGTTTAATCGCTCGTGGAAAGCGACTTGGCCCAACAGATTGGCGTTGCGCCTAAGGCAATCCAGGCCTTGGCACCCGAAGGCCGCCTTAACTCTTTCAAAACCGGCGTTGTAGCTCACAATAATTAGGGCTTCGCGGCGTTGCCTATTGGGAACATCTGCAAAAACTCGTTGGAGTACCGACAGGTGCCTTACCCCTAAAAGGATGTTGAGGTCGGGTTGGTCTAAGAGTTGGCGTTTGAAAAAATCGAGTTCTGGTTCAGAGGCAAACATTTGACCATATCCACCTAGAGCAGTGGCAGGCATCAGTTGCATCAAACCAAGAGCTCTGGCAGGACTAACCGCATTAGGATCAAACCCCGACTCCACTTGCATTATCCCCAGGATTAACTCCACCGGTACTTGATGAGCTTCTGAAAGCACCTGAATCCAGTCCATTTGCTCGCGAATGGCCCGTGGGCTTTCCTTTTGGGAAAGATCTCCATAGGCTGATTGCCGGTTAGTCACCGAATCAGCAAGAAAGAGGGTTAACAAGGTCCCAATAAAAAGAGGTAATCGAGATTTACGTGCCATGCACACCTAGTGTTAATTTTTTTTACTAGAATACGGAATCTTTCGATTTTTGACTAGCCTTTTCTTTGTGAATTGGAATAAGCTCATCGGTTATTCACCCTAGATAAGACCCAAAACCCCCATCAATGGAAGGATGAACCCCTACCCCAAAATCAAGGTTATGTGGAGTGCTTGTTTGGGGTTTAGTCCTTGCCGTTACGATGGTTCAAAACTGTCCCATCCCTGGCCAGCATTAGGATTATGGGGGGATTTGTGGCCCTTTTGCCCCGAAATGGACGCGCAAATGGGCTGCCCTCGCCTGCCTGTTAATTTGGTTCAAAACGGGGAAAGTTGGGAATTGCGCCAAGTGCAAAGTGAGACCAACTGGAGCCAACCGATTTTAGCCGTAGCAGATTTGCTCATCGGCCATTTGGAGGGGGTGCAGGCAATTTTACTTAAATCTAAAAGCCCCTCTTGTGCCCTGAGCGACGCCAAACGATACCCAAAAGGACCGAGTGGGGCCTTTGAACTGGGACCTGGACTAGTGGCAGAACACTTGTGCCAAGCAAACCTACCGGTTATTTTGGCTGACGAAAATAGACTAGCAGACCCTTGGGGGCGGCAGACCTGGGCTGCTGGCGTGTTTCAATTGGCCCGGTTACAATCGCATCTAGGGCCTCTGGAAAACTTTCACAAAGAGCAACGAAATATGTTGATCGGTTTGGGTGCGGAGAAAACCTGCCGAAATGCCTTGATGGAGGATCTCTACCCCTATTATTTTGCTAAGGCCTTTGAACAAGCCCCAGGCCCAAACCAATTTGCCCAAAATCTGGGCCTGCCCCTAAGCCCTTTATCGCAAATGGACCTATATGCTAACCCCCTGCTTGGTCCCTATCCCTTGGAACTAGATGCGCCCCCAATCGCCTGAAGCCGCCGATCTAACCCAGGCCCAAGCCCTGTTCAGGGATCAAAAAATGGCCTTTTTGGCCACCATGGACCCTGAAGGATTCCCTTTTGGTTCAATTGTGCCTTATCTAATAGGCCCCGAAGGTTGGCCTGTGGTTTTAATCAGTAGTCTAGCAGAGCACACCCAAAACTTAATCAAGGAGCCAAAGGTTAGCCTGACCATTACCCTACCCAACTTTGAACGTAAGTCCCAACGGCTCACCCTGGTTTCTAGGGCTAGTCGGCGTATTGGTGAACTGGACTCGCTGCGTAATCACTACCAAAACCGTTTTCCTCAGTCCGAAATTTACATAAACCTGCCCGATTTTACTTTTTTTGATTTAATCCCTCTGCGAATACGATATATCGGCGGATTTGGCCGCGCGTTCTGGCTTACCCCAAGTGAGCTTGGGATTACAGTGAGTTAAAAAAATGCACAACAGGGGGTTACACCACTCTTATTATAGCTGACCCAATTTTACCCCTTTATTCAAGGCAACAGGAGCAATTATTAGACATAAGCTTCAGAAAGTTTTACAATTGTTTTACATTTTTTGGGGGTTGGCATCGACTATAGGGTGAAGCCTATTAGCAATCCTGAGCGAGGCCCCCACCACCCCAAAAAAAACAGGGAATCATGAATCACATTTTAGTGATCGAAGACCAAGAGGATGTTCGCGAGTTAATTGCTTACAACCTCAAAAAACAAAATTACGAAGTGATCGAGGCCGCCAATGCCAACGATGCACTGATTCTATTAGAAGACGTTAGTCTTGACTTGGTTTTATTAGACCTGATGTTGCCCGGTCTTAGCGGGTTGGATTTTCTAAAAATTCTTAAGGCCAAAGACGAATATCGACAATTGGCCGTAATTATTTTGTCCGCAAAGACCGAAGAGCAAGAGGTGGTCACTGGGCTCAAATTGGGCGCGGACGACTATGTGACCAAACCTTTTTCGATAAAGGTATTGCTCGCTAAAATTGAGTCGGTTTTGCGCCGGGTTAGCCAAAGAGAAGAAGATGTTCTTACTTACCAAGACATAAGGCTCCACCAAGATGAACACAAGGTTTTTTCCGGGAAAGAAGAGGTTATTTTAACCAATAAAGAGTTTGAACTTCTTTTATTGTTTCTCAAAAAACCTAAAAAGATATTTCATCGCTACCAGTTGCTCAATAGCATCTGGGGTTATGATTCAGAAACTTACACTCGTACAGTGGATGCACATGTTTCCTCTTTGCGAAAGAAATTGGGGCCTATGGGCAAGTTGATCCGTTCGGTCCCAAAAGTCGGGTACGGCCTCGATGTTTAGCGTTTTTTTAGCAAGGGCTGTTTAGGGGTCAACTATATGGTAATGTTTCACCTTGAGACTTTGATCAATAAACCTGCTTTAAGGAAGCAATATGAATTCCAAGCTTTTCAAGTCCCTCGCTTTTTCCCTCTGCGCTACTTTGATCGGTTCCACTGCTTTCGCCCAAGACGCAGAAGACTACAATTTTAAAGTCACCGGTAAAATTCGCTCGTTTTATGGCCAATATAACGACGGCTCCAGCGGACACAATGCCTATTTGACCGAATTTAACGAAGGCAACATTGCCGGGTCCGTACAGCGCGGGAAGATGAAGGGCTATTATGAATTAGAATCTCGCGCCGATTCGGGCTCGATTGTAACCATGCGTAACGTAACCTATGCCTTAGACAACGGCTTTAATTTCGGGGTGGGTACTTTCAAAAACAAAGCTGCTTTCGCTTTCGCTTCTGACGCGGGTACGGATACGGCGGAATCAAGCAAGTTTGCGTTTTATTCGGGACTATTAACCAAAGTCGAAGGCGACGGTTTACAGTTGGGATTCAAAACCAGCGACCTGCAACTGGATCTTTATACCTATGAGTCCGACTTATTGGCTAAAACGGAAGGTTCAACCACAGAGGTCGGGGCTCAAGGCAAGGCTGGGGCCATAAGTTATCGGCTTTCTGCCATCTCTGCGACGACCGACAACCACCAAGGCGGTGCGACTGCAGGTAGTTCAGGTAACCATTTAGGCATTCAATACCAGGCCGATAGTTTTGGGGTCGCAGTAGATTCAGCAGGTAAATCGGTAGGCCACGCGAAAGCTACCACCACCTCTGCTACCGGCGTTTCCACGACTACCGCTGCCTACAACACCGTCTATACCGATGTCGCTTTGATGGCCACCCTTAACCTGGGCGATGACAAACTGTTTGTTACCTTAGCCCAAGAAAGCAAAAAGGATGACACCACCGGCGCAAAAAAAACGAGTTATGGCACCACCAATGTGGTTTATTCTATACCCGTCGCAAAATCGGCTAGTATCAACCTAGCTTACGCTTCCCAGTCCACCACCCCCGAAGGTGGCACCGCCACTACTGCCAGCTTTTTTGGCTTAGGGATGAATATTTCGTTGTAAGTTCTTTGCCGTTTTCCCCACTTTGAACTGGCCCTTTGGGGCCAGTTTCTCCCCCCTTCCTTTAGACTTCAAGTACACACTTTAAAAAAAGGTAAACTTTGCGATTTTACGTTAATTTTACCTCTGTTTGATACCCTTTAGGTTTGACCCTTTTAAGGTGGGCTTACCCAAACGGAAAATTGACCGAAATGCACGAGCGGTCTTTTTCCTGGCGCGTCGCGCCTTGTGAGCAACCATTAAAAGGATACCTCTATGTCTGCAAAGTTTTTTAAGTCCGCTCTCTTGGCCTCGGCGGCCCTGATATTGGCTAGCGCCGCATACGCAGAAGGCGAAGAAGCCAGCGACTACGAGTTTAAGGTGACCGGTAAAATTCGTTCTTATTTCGGCCAGTACACCACCGGAGCCACTGGCTATTCCGGCCATATGACTGAGTTTAACGAAGGCAACATCGCTGGTGAAGTGAAGCGCGGTGGGATGAAGGGCTACTACGAGATTGAATCTCGCGAGGACAACGTAGCCCCAATCACCATCCGTCAAATCACTTACACCTGGGAAAATGGCCTGACCTTGGGTGTGGGTACCTTTAAACCCAAATGGGGCTACAGCTTCAGCGCGGACGCCTTCACCGACACCTCCGAGTCGGCTCATTATGGTTTTTACAAAGGGGAAACCACCAAACTGGAAGGGGACGGTTTAGATTTAGAATACAAATTCGGTGACCATAAAGTGGGTGTTAACCTTTATGAAGATGACCGGATCAACAAAACCAAGGGTTCCACCACTCAAGTCGGTGCTCAAGGTAAGATCGCGGGAATTGGTTACCGCATTGGTAGTATCAGCGCGTTGACCGATGATCACCAAGGGGGCGAGACCGCCGCTTCTAGCGCCGCTCACCTAGGGGTTGAGTACAAGGCCGATAGCTTCTTTGTGACGTTGGACAGTGCTTCTAAAACCAAAGGCACCCCCAAAACCACGAACGCTACCACCGGCATAACCACCGCTGCTTACGAAACCAAGTACACCGACGCTGCTTTACAGGTTGGTGTAGATGTGGGGGACGACCAGGTTGTGGTTACCTTGGCTCAAGAGTCCACCGGCAGCGTTACCGATTATGCTTACACCAACTTAGTTTATGTAATGCCCGTAGCTAAAGGCGCGGACATTCGCCTGCTCTACTCGGCAGCTAGCACTACCCCTGCATCGGGCACGGCTACTACTGCCTCTTTTGCAGGTCTAGGAATGGTTGTTAAGTTCTAAACCGACCTACCTAAACGGGCCGGTCTTGGTTCAAAACCTAGTCCGGTCCGTTTTTTTTGTTTGGAGTTCCCCTGAGCCATGGCTCCTCTATGAAAGCTCCTACTTCCTCGCCCCCGTATCCAACCGATCATCCTCTTTGGGAAAAGTGGCAAGCCAACCTCGATCAACTCGATTTTGCGCTGCAACCGATCAACCATATCCATCAAGGCGAACTTTTTGGGGTGGAAGCCCTGATTCGTGGGTATCAAGCCTTGGGTTTCGCCGATCCCTTCGCTTTGTTCGACGCTATTTATCAAAGCGGGCTCCTCTACCCAATCGATATCGCCCTTCGCCAGAAGGCGCTGGCCAAGTTTTGCCAACTCAACGGGCACCAAGAGCTTAAACTCTTTTATAATCTCGACAACCGGGTTTTAGAGGCGACCGACTACCAGACTGGAATCACCTTTGACCTGCTCAACGCGCAAGGGCTCAACCGCCATCATATTTGTTTCGAGATCAGCGAGCGCCACCAGCTACCCAACGCCGAGCAAGCCATGGCGTTGCTCAGGCGGTATAAATCGCAGGGATATGGAATTGCTTTAGACGATTTTGGGTCTGGCTATTCTGGGCTGCAAGTGATGTACGAGTCCGAGCCCCAATTTCTCAAAATCGATCGGTTTTTTATTGCCAAGGTTTTTGAGGCCCCTAAAAAGAAGCTTTTTTTGGCCAAGATCGTTAACCTAGCCCATCTAGCGAGAATGCAAGTGATCGCCGAAGGGGTAGAAACCGAGCTTGAATACTGGGTTTGCCGGGAGGTAGGTTGCGATTTTATTCAAGGTTTCTTAGTGATGAAACCGAACCTGGACCCCCAAACCATTGCCAGACGAAGCCCGATCATCGCCGAACTGGCAAACGCAGACCGCCGCGGAGGCCCAACCGATCAGCGGATCATCGGCGAAATCGAGCGGCCCCCGTCGCTGCGGATCGACGCGGACATGACCCAGGTGTTAGAACTCTTTGGACTCCACAAAGAACGGACCTTTTTCCCCGTCCTTGACGCCAACCAGCGCCCGATTGGTATTTTATGTGAACGTCAACTAAAGGACTATGTTTATAGCCCTTATGGCCGCGAACTGCTTAAAAACAAAAGTACCGGCAAAACGGTGGCCGTCTTTGTGGAGCCTTGCCCGACCGCCGATATTGGATCGGGAACCGAGGATTTTTTAGAGCTTTACGCCCAAGCGGAGGACAACGCCTTTGGGGTAATCTTAACGGAACAGGGGCGGTATAAGGGGTTTTTGTCGAGCAACAAACTCTTGCAGTTGATCCAGGAACGCAACCTCGCCTCCGCTCGGGATCAAAACCCGCTATCCGGCCTGCCCGGCAACCACCGAATTACCCGTTTTTTGGCCAAAGCGTTAGAAGGGGGCGAGCCGATGACCTTAGCCTATTTCGATTTCGATTTCTTCAAGCCCTTTAATGACCGCATGGGTTTTCGCAAAGGAGACCGGGCGATTTTGCTGTTCGCTGAGCTGCTCTCTAAGCACCTGGAGAACTGGGCCAGCCTAGTGGGACATATTGGCGGGGACGACTTCTTCGCGGCGCTGCCGAAAACCGACTACGCCGAGGTAGAGCGACGGATTAGCCGCTTACGAAACGCCTTTTGCAACGATGTTGAGAGTTTCTATGAAGATGCGGACCGCATGCGCGGTTACATCGAAGCCCAAGACCGCGAAGGGGTCCAGCGGCGGTTCCCTTTATTAGGGGTGAGTGTGGCTTTGTTGGAGATTCCGCCTTCTTCGGGGGGCTTTACTTTAGAGCGGATTTCCCACGCCACCGCAGTACTCAAAAAAAAGGCGAAAGAATCTGAGACTAAGATTGTGGGGGCGGGACTAATACGTTAGGCTGGAGCCCCCTTTTTTAAACGCCCCTTTTTTCTACTCTGGTTGGGCGGGTTTTGGGGGCACGCAGCGACCGATGCTACCCCGCTGGCAAACGGTCCCGTCACTCCAAACCGCGCCCTCTAAATCGGCCCCGGTCAAGTCCACGCTGGTGAGGTCGATATGATGCAAATTGGCCCTTTTAAGGTAACAATAGCGGCATTCGCCTAAGCGATGGATACGATCGACGTTGGCCTTAACATCCATCTTTTGCAACGGTCTCAGCCGAGGTTCCCAGGTTGAGGATTCAGCATTAAGGCCTAAATACAGGCCCAGGACCAGGGTCAAAAATAGTCCCCTTAACAAATTATTATTTTGCAACATGGCCTTCATCGATCAGTCTGGGTTAAGTGGGTGGTTAATGCCAATGTTAAAGCAATTACCATTCCAGCTTGGCCAGAAGATTTTAGATAAAGCTAACCTGTATTGGGTCTGAATCCTCGCCTTCAGACTCGGGCAATTCGCCTTGAATAATCCGTTGGCGCTCTTCTTTACTCTTGGGCCTAAGCACCCAGCGAGGGATCCATTCACGGCTGATTTGATAAACCGTTTCGACCCCTTCCATCAATTCGGGATCTGGGTCGTTAGGATTAAGGTCGGCTACCTCTTTTAGGCTGCCGTCTTGATATTTGATTACAAACATTCTGGTTTTTCCAGGATCTAAGGATTCAACCCGGCGGGACAAAAAAGGAGAACCCGACAGGAGGCTCAAGTCGGCTGCATTCAGCCTAGAGCAGGGGTGCAGTTTGCAAGCAGGGCAAGCCATTAGGTTGACCCGTTGGCCGCGTAGGTCACAAAAGAAGTTGTGGTTGTCCATGGTTTTTTAAATGTTTCGCCAGTCTAAAAACCCTGATTAGGCCTGTCAAGGAAGGCCGTGTTTAACCCCCTCACAAGAGTCTTAATAATTCTTCAGACAAATTTCCGATTAATTCTGGAAGGCTGAATCCGCCGAACTCTAGGCGCTCGGGAAGGACGACTAAGGTTCGCCTCCCTAAACTAGCTTCGACTCGATTTTCTAGTTCCCTTTCAATCTTCCAGCCTTTGCCCTGCAAAGGGGCGATCAGTTGGCGCGGTTCGATTGCTTCACAAAGGGAAAACATCGCCCGTTCTGGCCCTAATTCGAGTGCATCTAAAATATGGGCCAGGGAATCGGGCACCTGGGCCCACCTCAATTCAAGCCACAACTCTTCGTTTAAAGAGCCTTGGCGTTTATCTTTGGCAAGATAGTGATAAAAGTACCTTCCGCCCGTAAAGACCAACTCTTTTTCCCCCAAATCCATCTCGGCCACCGCAAGGCCTAATGCTGTTCGAAGTTGAGTCGCTCGGCGGCCTAATTCTAAAGAAAGGTAGGGCCCCAGATTTTTATTTACGGAAAAACTAAGCTGGTCCGTGGTGTATTGATTCCAGTTTTTAATCTCGGTTAATACCTCTTGAACCCGGAGGGGGCGCTCTTGGACAAAGCCCAAAGCTTCCAGTTTCCCTTCCCCAAATTGGCCCATCACCGCACCAGAGAAATCGGCCAAGGTTTGGTCCCCATGCAGCCACACGGGGAGACCGCTGTCTTTTAGCCATGGGGCCAGTGAACTAAAACTTAGAAGATGGTTATTTAAAGCCGGCCCAAAACCGTCAAACGCTTGTGCCCATAAGGCGGCAAACAGGGACCTTCCAGGTATTTTACTGGGGCAGAACCCTGGGCCCGACTCAAGTACCAAAAACAAGGGTGCCCCTTGGTAGGAGGCGAGCCACTGGCTAAAGGCTTCTTGCCCCTGCTCCATCCAAAGGTGGAGCAAGGTAGGCACTTTCGTAATTCGTTCCAGTGGGATCAACAACTCCGGGTCTGTCAGATCATAGGCGTCGTTGGGCACCAAAAAAGGCCCCTCCAACCAAACCAAAACCCCGCTTACAAAAATCAATTCCGCACCAGCCAGCCCCTTTAAACAGTGTCCTCGACTGGCCTTATCCCCCTCTAATAACAAAGCTTGTTTTTGCACCCAGCCCGGTTGATTGCGGCGCAAAAAAGAGGCCAAAAGTCCGCCCACCTCCGGTCCCAATTTGGGGGAGACCGCGCACAAATCCAAGCCGATTAAAGGTTTTTTTGTTTCCATAAGCCTAGGCTAATGCGCTTGGGCCTACAAGGCAAGCTTGCTTGACCCTTGAGATCGGTATCTTTAAGATAAACCGATGAATCCAACTATAAAAACAGTTTTGGTGATTGGCTCTGGCGGGGTCGGCAGCTTTTATGGGGGTCGTCTCAGCAAAGCGGGCCTAGAGGTGTCCTTTTTATGTCGTAGTGACTTCCACCAGGTAAAGTCAAAGGGGATCACGATTAAAAGTTATCAAGGCGATTTTTTGGTCACCCCGGCCCAAGTGGTTGCGCGAACAGAGGACTATCAAGGGAAGCCAGACCTAGTCTTGATTGCCACCAAGGTGTTAGCCGAGACCAACCTTGTAGAACTGCTCCGCCCGTTGATCGCCCCTGGGGTTAAGTTGCTTTTGATCCAGAACGGGATCGAGGTGGAACGGGAGTTAGCCAATGCCTATCCAAACACCCCCCTCTTATCAGCGATTGCTTTTATTGGGGTCAATAAAACCGGACCAGGACAAATCCATCATCAACTCCACGGACGCCTGGAAATCGGCGCTTATCCTCATGGCTGGGACTTGGAGTTAGACCAAGTAATGGCCGCGTTCGAGCCAACCGGGTTGAGTGTCAAACACTCAACCAACATTGAAAAATCCCGTTGGAAAAAATTAATTTGGAACGCAGCGTTTAACCCGGTTTCGGTTTTAGGGCTCGCCAACACCCAGCAAATATTGACCAGTCCCCAATCCAGGCTTTTACTAAAGGGCATTATGAGCGAAATTTTAGCTATCGCTAACTCCAGAGGTTTGGGCTTAAGTGAAGAATTGATCGAGCAAAATATTCGGGTCACCGAAGAATTTCCTCCTTATAAGACCAGCATGCTCCTCGATTTTGAAGCTCACCGCCCCTTAGAAATCGAATCCATATTAGGAAACCCGATTCGTTTAGCCAAAGAATCTGGGGTTTTGGTGCCCCACCTCGAAACCCTTCAGGCGCTTTTGAAACTTCGGGTGAAGGCCTTAGAATAAACTTGCGTTGACGCCCATTTTTACGTATTTTGGAGACCAAAGAGAGGAGGCCAATGAAGATACTGCTCGTTGATGACAACAGCTTAAACTTGAAGCAGTTGCAGCTAATTTTTAAACCTTACGGGGTCACTTTTAGCGCCCTGGATGGGGAAAAGGCGCTGCAACTTTTTGAAGCCGCTTGGGAAGAAAACGCCCCCTTTGACTTGATTGTTTCCGATTATCTAATGCCCAGGATGGACGGACTCGAATTGATCAAGCGACTCCGCGCCCAAGAAGCGCTTATGGCGCCTGATAAAAAAGTCAAACTAATGATGGTTTCGGGGGTTGAGGATAAATCGAAGGTGATCTCTAGCTTTCGTGAAGGCTGCGAATATTACCTAGTCAAACCGGTTTCCAAAGAAAAAATAGAACGCGCGTTTGCACTCTTAAAACTGACGGTCTAAGGGACTGTTATAACAACCACTGTTCAAGGCTACAAAAAATGAGAATTCTGGTTGTAGATGACACCTTAATCAGTCGCCAATTATTAACCCATTCTCTTCGGCCCTATGGCGAGGTGGACGTGGCGGTTAATGGAGAAGAAGCAGTAGAGAGCTTTCGAATGGCCTGGGATGAAAAAGCGCCCTATGACTGCATATTTTTGGATATTATGATGCCCTTGATGGATGGCCATGAGGTGCTTTCTGATGTCCGTAAATGGGAACAGGATAAAGCGGTGAAAAATCCAGTGCAGATAGTGATGTCCACTGCCTTAGGGGACCGGGAAAACGTACTAAACAGTTTTAAAGAAGGTTGTGAGTTTTATCTGGTCAAACCCCTGCAAGTGGCCAAAGTGGAAGGGATTATGGCTGAGATGGGTTTTTCCAAAAAGGATTAAGCCATGGCCTGGACCGGGCGCCCGGTAAAGCTGGGTTTGTTCCTCCTAGGCCTCTTGGTGGTCCTCACCCCACTTTTTTTCCATTGGCAATATTACCTCCCCCCTAAAGAAGAACTCCGCCTTTTTCGTAACGACACCTTAGCCTATTCTTATTGGTGGAGCTATTTTTTCGCTAAGGTCTCTAGCCAGGGGGGCGAGCCTCTGTGGAACCCCTATGCCAGTTTAGGATATCCTGCCCTGGCGCAGATCGCCAACACTAGTTTTTACCCAATCGCCTGGCCGCTCACCTGGTTTTTTGAGGCCAGTCCGGTGCATCATTTAAGGTTATTTAACCTATATGTGGTTTTCCATTTAAGTCTAGCTGCCGGGTTTACCTACCTGTTTTTATTAGGCCGCCAGTTAAGCCCCTTGGCCGCCAGCTTAGGCGCTTTGACCTACTCCTTGAGTTCTGCTGCCCAAAATGCCACCGACGGTTTCGAATGGCTTTACGGCTTGGCCTGGGCACCCTTAGGGGTGCATTTTTTGCTCAAAGCCTTAGAATCGGGCCGGGCCAAGCACTGGGCTTTATTAAGCCTAACCCAAGGGATCTTATATTCGACCAATTTCTTGCCGGTCCTATATTACGAAAGCCTTCTCCTAGGCGCCCTACTCTTTTTGCTCGCCTGGAATCGGCCAAAAACTTGGCTCTATTTTGGCCTCGCCCATCTGGGTGCCCTGCTGATCGCCGCTCCTGGTTTATTTAACCTTTTAGAACTGGTCACCCAATATTCAGAGCGCACCAAAAGCCTCTATTCCTTTTCTTTAAGTGGGCTCAAGCCAGGGATTGTATTAGACCGTTTTTTCTCGCCGATGGAATACCAAATATTTCAATCTGCATGGTTCGGTTTTACGATTTACCTCTTGCTTTTAATCCCCCTCTTTTTGCCCCAAGCCCGCCCTAAATGGACGGGTGGATTTAGTAAACTTTGGCTTTTGATCTTCTTTTTTGGTTCTGGGCCCTTTTTTGTGGTGGCCGACTTATTTTACCTAGGCTTACCCGGCTATTCCACCCAACACTGGCACCACCGCACTGCCCTGTTCTTGGGCCTGCCCTTGGCCTACTTTGCGGCTAGTGGTTTGGACTACCTTTTAAACCCACCCCAATCGAAGCGGGACCAACGGCTTTTGTCTTTGGTTTTTGGACTTTTGGCGTTAGGCTCTATGGCCGCCCTGGTAACCAAGCCAGAAATTATTAAGCGGGTTGATCTATTTGGTTATTTTGCGGTTCTTTTGGGTTCTTTGTTGATATGGCTTTGGGCCCAGGGGAGGGGCAGCCGAATCAGGCCTTGGCTGGTGATCCTTTTAGCCCTCGAACTGGGTTTTGTGTTTCGCCAGATGGAGCCCCAAACCACGGCCTTATTAAAGGATTTTGTCACCTATGGCCGAGGGGCTGAAGCTATTTGGGCGGATCAAGCGGACCAAATTGAACGGTATTTCGAAGGCCCCAGAGACCGCAACAGCCTCAACCAAGGAGTGCTGTTTAACCGCCCGGCTACTCGCAGTTACGTAACCCCCGCTTTGCTTTGGACCGATCGTTTCCATCTCTATGGTTTTGTGGATTCCATCGCTGGAGGTAAAGAAACCAGCCGTTTCCAAAGTGAGTTTGCCGATCCCAAGCGAGGTGACCTGCCCAGTTACGGCGAACTAGTTGACCAAACCAGAGTCTTTTTAACCTACCAAGCAAAAACCCTCCCCGTTGTGGATCAAAAGACCGATCAAGTAGTTGGTCTTTTGCGCGAAATGGCCCAAACAGATTTAAGAAAAACGGTTTGGCTCCCGGCGAACTCTAGCCCTGAAACCACGGATTGCGCAGAACCAGGGCAGGTTAAGGTCACCCGTTTTTGGAATAACGGTTTGTGGGCCGAAGTCAATACCCAATGCCCAGCCTGGCTAGTCTGGGTCGATTCCTACTATCCTGGATGGCAAGCCCAAATAGATGACCAACCCGCCCCGTTGGTCCGTGCGGACTATGCCTTTAAAGCGGTAAGGGTGGAGTCCGGTTTGCATCTGGTTAAATTCGAGTTCCGCCCACCCTTATACGACCTAGGCCGTTATCTGCGCTGGGCGAGCCTATTATTGATCGCTCTGATCTTTTTAGTTTCCCTTCGTCTAAGGGCCCCATGATTCGGCTCTTGCAAGGATTAGCCTTGACCCTGGCCCTCTTGGGTTTTTTAGGGCTTACGCTGGGCGAGGAATTGCGAACTTGGGCCATAAGGACTTCAGCGATAGAATCCCAGGTGGCTAATATGGAGCCCTTTGACGTACAAGGCCTCGCTCTCCCTTGGCCAGCCGAACGCCAACCGCCCGTAACCACCCCTATTGCCCGGAATTTAAACGCTGGGCTCGCCTTGCAAAAGGGGGCCTTTTGGGCCACAAACAAACCCCTCGATTTTAGTGCCGATTTTTCCTTAGAGTTCTGGTTTATCCCCACTGACCTCACGCCGCCGCCAACCCACCGGCTCATCAACCTGCTTTGGATCGGTCAGCCGCCGGGGCAGACCCAGGCCAGCCTTTGGATTGATTCGGCCACTAGAGGTCTTCATTTTTCCAGTTTTCGAGAGCACATGGACTTGTTTTTGGGAGGGATTAAATCCAATCAACCCCACCATGTTGCCCTGACCTACCAAGCCAAAAACCAACAATTCCGGCTTTTTTTAGACCTAGTAGAAAAAAAACCCACTGGCCGTCACCAGGGTCCGGCCCCGCAAACGGGACAACTTTTATTAGGCAAAGGTTTTGGCCCTCCAACCTACTTTACCGGACTAATCGGCGGGCTGGCGCTACGCCAACGGGCCTACCAAACCGGCGAACCTAGCAGCCTAGTCAAAAGTCCCTTAAAAATAAAAGCTTGGGGTCTGCTCTTCGGCGAACCCAGTCAGCCCCAGCTTTACCGGTTTTTTCAGACCCTATTGGGCAGTTCGATGCTGTTTTGGCTGTTCCTAACTGGCCGAGCGCAGTTGGGCCAGTGGGTCAGTTGGATTACTAGAGAATTTTTTTGGACCACACCCTTAACGCAACTCAAGCTGGTGGTTTTGGGGGTCCTCACCTTGTGGTTTTGGCAACGATTTTAACAAACCCTATGAGCCGCCTACCCATCCCCCCCTGGATTAAAACCAGCCTGCCCAAGGGCCAAGACTTTCGTAGTTTGCAGGGCCATAAAAAAGGCCTGCCCACTGTCTGCGAGGAGGCTCGCTGCCCTAATTTAGGGGAATGTTGGTCTAGTGGCACGGCGACCTTTATGTTACTCGGCGAGTCTTGCACCCGGGCTTGCCGCTTTTGTTCAGTCGAAACCCTGGCCCGCCCTGCCTTGCCTGACCCAGGCGAACCGACCCGTATAGCCCAGGCGGCTAAAGACTTGAGACTTAAATATCTGGTGTTGACCTCTGTGGACCGAGACGACTTGCCCGATCAGGGTGCCCAACACCTTGCCGACTGTGTTCAAGCCGCCCAAACCTTAAATCCAGAATTAAAGATCGAACTTTTAGCCCCCGACTTTAGGGGGGACCAGGAGGCCTTAGAAATAGTACTAAAACACCCCCCTTTGGTTTTAGGACATAACCTGGAAGTGGTTGAGCGGTTGACCCAAAAGGTCAGGGATCCTCGCTGCGGTTACAAACAATCGTTAAAGGTGCTTAAAACAATCAAAGAACTTCGCCCAGACCAATTAACCAAATCTTCGTTGATGTTGGGTTTTGGTGAAACCTTGGCCGAGGTCGAGGTGGCGATGAAAGATTTGCGCGAAGCAAAGGTCGATTTTTTAACCTTAGGCCAATATTTACAGCCGAGCCGCCAAAAGCTTTTGGTGACCGAATATATAAAACCCGAAATTTTCGACCAGCTAGGTCAAATGGGTCGAGAACTAGGTTTTTTATTTGTCGCCTCAGGACCAATGGTACGCAGCAGCTATAAAGCGTTTGAGTACTTTTTGAGGGCGCAATGAAGGACTGGCTGGGTGGACTGGGGGCTTGGTGTATGGTCTGCAACCGCCTTTTAGAACGCAAAGATAAACACCTCTGCCCCACTTGTTACCAGAATTTGCCTTGGTTTAAGACCGAGATTTGTTTTATTTGTGGTCACCACCATTTAAAGGGAGATTGCGATGAAGACTTCGCCAAAGATATTGCCGAATATCAGGCTTTGTTTTTATACCAAGAGCCCGTTAGCGCCTGGATCGCCGGGCTCAAGTATGGCCGCAATCTCTTAGTAGGCCGCTTGCTTAAAGCCTTGGTGACCCAGTGGTTTATCGATAACCAAGAATGGCTTACCCAGTGGGATATGGTGTTGCCCGTCCCTATCCATGGGCTCCGGCTAAAGGCTAGGGGATTTAATCAAACCACCTATCTTTTAACCGGTCAAAAACTCTTGCCCGTAAGGGGAGACTGGGTCAAAAAGACTCGCTATACCAAGCACCAAGCTGCCTTAGGCGGACGCCAGCGGTTTACAAATTTAAAACGCAGCTTTGCTAGTTCTACAGCGGTGGAAGGAAAGGCGGTTTTATTGTTTGATGATGTTTGCACCACGGGCCAAACCCTCGATCAGATCGCCCGGACCTTAAAAAACCAAGGGGTCGAGCGGATCGGGGCGTTGAGTCTTTGCCGTAGCAAAAAGGCCTTTAGCTAGCCCCCGTAATAACCGAGATCGATCGGTTGATAGAAGTAATTGAGGATTTGCTCAAAACTAAGCCCTTCTTCAGCCATTTCTTTGGCGGCCCATTGACAGAGCCCGATACCATGCCCACTGCCTTGCCCCGTAAACAAAAAGCCCCCTTCGACGGTTTCCACGTCAAACAAGAGACTTGGTAGTTTTTTATAGCCAACCAATCTTCTAAAGTCCTGAGCTTTAAGCTCTTGGGTGTAGTCTCCCTGGAAATCAATCACCGCCGCTCGACCAGATTCACTGCGGGTTTTTACCTCTAGCTGTTCGATCTGATCGCCAGCCAACCCGGCTTTATAAAGCACCTCGCGAATCCGCGCCCGACTCAAAAACGTCTGCCAACGGGCGTTAGGGGCGTTTTGGCCGTAGTGAACCTCTTGGACTTTATAGTAAGGCAAGTGAAGGTCCCAAAGGGCACTAGGTAGTTCGGTAACCCCGCCGCAATCGGCGTGGTAAAAGGTTTGCGCCAAACGGCCTTTGTAACTAACCACTAATCCTCGAGTCTTATCGATAGCAAAACGGGCTCTTGGGTCGGATACGTTTTTGCCTTGGTACATCTGGTCGGTTGCCCCATTTTTAAGGTGCCAAGCCCCTGCCCCCCGCTCATAGCGTCGGTATAAAGCAAAGGTACGGGCCAGCACTGCCTGGGCTTTTACGGCCTCAATAGGCCAATTGGTTTTGATCTCACCGCCCAAAACCCCTTCTAAATAACGTTCCGTATCAATATGATTGATAACCTGAGCCCCTTCGGTTGAGGTGCGAACCTCCAAGAATCCATCGTACCACAAGGTAGCCTTTTGGCCTGGCTGAATCAGTCCGATTAAGCCTTTTGAGTGGACACTAAGCCTAGGAAGTAAATTTCCAGCCGCCTCAATTCCACTGCGCCCTTGGGGGAAAATATCGAGTCGGTTTTGGCCTTGATTTAAGTCGATTCCTTGAACACGCAACCCCTCTTTGGCAACCAAGCTAAAGGGTTGACGAGTGGTTAACAACAACACCCGAAGCTGGGGATTGTCGTATCCAGCCCAGGCGGGAAGCGCCACTAGCAATAGCGACAGACCAAAAAAGAGCGATTTAAGCATAAAGGGCAATGAAGTTTAGTTTGGGCCCTTTTAATCCAAGACCCGTACCAAAAAGAAGGGGGCAAAAAAACTATTGCGCCAAACGAATACGAACCCGCCCTTGGCGGCCTTCGACAACCAATTGATCCTTGAGGGCCACCTCCCAATCCCCCCTTCCGGTCAAGGCGAGGCGCAAGATATCTTGTAAATGGTGTCGGCTGATTTCGCGGCAGCCTTTGTCGGTCAAAAACCGGTGCAACACCTCGCGGGCAAAAAGGGGATTTAAACTAACAAGAAGTTGGTATTCCAGTTCAGGCGCTTCCCAAGGGAGGGTGGGCAAGAGGCTTAAAAAATAGTCGCCTAACTCATTGGCCTCGCTGGCTAGTTTAGCTAACTTTTCCTCTAGCCCCGTCCCAGCTAGTTCACTCATCAAAGGGACCAATCGGTGTCTAATGCGGTTCCTTAAATAGGTTTCTTCTTGATTGCTTGAGTCCTCACAATAATCCAAGGACTGCCGGGTTAAATAATCTTTAATCTCAAGCTTAGTGATAGCCAGCAAGGGGCGAAGCCAGGGAGGGGAGCAAACCTGCATTGGGCTCAAACCAAAAAGGCTGGTGCCCCGCATTATCCGCCAGAGTTGGGTTTCTACTAGGTCGTCTAAGTGATGTCCCAAAGCAATCCACCGGGCTCCAGTTGCTTCCGCCCTCCCCAAAAGAGTTTGCCGCCGCCAATCCCGCGCCTGGGCTTGTATCCCAGTTTTTTGCAAAGGTTCGGCAGGTCGGTGGATCTCAAAAAGTACCCCTAGCTTGCCCGCTAAATTACGGCAATGGGCCTCTTCGGCCTCTAGTTGTTCTGGCCTCAAACCATGGTCAAAATAGACCAGTTGCAACTCTAAATCGATTTTTTCGCGAAACTCCCCCAGGATCGCCGCCAAAGCCGTAGAATCGGCTCCGCCCGAGAGGGAAACCAAGATTCGGTCGCCCCCCGCAAACCAGCCTTCTTCAGTAGCGCGGCTACATAGTTGATAGGCCAGAAGGTCCATCTAGGCCTTTGGGGGTACAGTGATATTGTCAATCAACCGGACTTTGCCCAAAAAAACAGCGAGGCTAATCAAGACTTCGCCCGTAATCTCTTCGACTGGTTCCAAGGTTTGGGTGTCGTTAATCGAGATATAATCCACCGCCGCACTAGCCCCCGACAACACCACTTCGCTCATTAACTCAATCAGTTGAGCAGAGTTGGAAAGGCCCTCGGCAATCTTTTGTTTTCCAAGCTGCAAAGCCTGCCAGATCAAAAGGGCCTCCTCTTTCTGGCTTTCTTTTAACCTCGAATTTCGGCTAGAAAGGGCGAGCCCACCTGGTTCACGCACGGTAGGGCAGCCAATCACCTGCACCCCATAGTTCATGTCTTGGGCCATTTTTTTAATCACCAAGAGTTGTTGCGCATCCTTTTCCCCAAAGTAGGCCCGATCTGGGGTAAACAGGTTAAAAAATTTGGCGACCACCGTGGTTACCCCATCAAAATGCCCTGGCCTCGCCGAGCCCTCTAATGGCTTGGTAATAGCGCCAATCCGCAATTGGGCGTCAAAACCTTTAGGGTAGATTTCTTCTGGCGGAGGAGTAAAAACCAAGTCCACCCCGGCCTCTGCTAACAGCCGCAAGTCCTCTTCTATATTAATCGGGTAATTTTCAAAATCTTCAGGGCTATTAAATTGCAGGGGGTTAACAAATATACTGACCGCCACCCGCTCGTTTTGCGCCTTCGCAGCCTTAACCAAAGCCAGATGTCCTTGGTGTAAAAAGCCCATAGTAGGCACCAGTCCCAAGCTAGCCCCGCGGTTTTGGGCCAACCATTCTCGTAAGCCTACGATTTTTTTAGTCACTTCCATCTTGCCCGTCCGCTTTCCTCTTTGTTAGCTTAGCCCAAGCTAGCGTTTTTCCTTCCCTATTGCCAGAGTTTTTGCCATGCCCTCATCCACAAAAACAGGTGTTTTGTTGATCAACCTGGGCAGTCCGGCTGCGCCCACGCCCAAGGCGATTCGCGCCTATTTAGCCCAGTTTTTATCCGACCCGATGGTAATGGATATGCCCTGGCTGATTCGACAATTAATCTTGCGGATGTTTATATTACCCAAACGGCCTCAAAAGATTGCCCCTAGATATCAGTCGATTTGGACCGATGAGGGCGCTCCTTTAATCCGCCACACCAGCCATCTGGCCCAAAGGTTAGATGCGGAATTAGGGGAATCTTTTCTGATAGATTGGGCCATGAGGTATGGGGAGCCGAGTCTGGAAAAATCGCTTAAACGCTTTAACGAGGCAAACCTAAAGGAATTGATCATAATCCCCCTTTTCCCACAATACGCCAGCGCTACCACCGGCTCGGTTATTAAAGAAGTCCACCGGATTTGCTCTGGATGGTCTAGCCTGCCCAGCTTTACCTTTGTGTCTGCCTTTTTTAATCACCCTGGTTTTTTAGACGCCTTTACGAATAGGGCGAAGCCACTATTAGAAAGAGGGTTTGATCACCTATTGTTTAGTTTTCATGGATTGCCTAGCTCCCAGATTATAAAGTCGGATTCGAGTGGGAAGTGTTTGCAAAAAGAGGGTTGCTGTGCAGAACCTGACGCGCCTGCCCGAGGCTGTTACCGGGCCCAATGTTTAGCCACGGCAAAAGCCCTGGCCCAGCGATTAGAACTTAAAGAGGACTGCTGGTCTTTTGCCTTTCAATCCAGACTGGGCCGGGCGTTATGGCTAGAACCCTATTTGGCAGAGCAGGTAGAAGCGCTGGCAAAAAAAGGGGTCAAACGACTTTTAGTAATTAGTCCCAGCTTTGTGGCAGACTGTCTTGAAACCACCGACGAACTGGGTGTAGAAATGGCTGAGCGTTTTTTGCGTTTAGGGGGCGAGGCCTTTGCCTTAGTGCCTTCTTTAAACGACGGTGCCGATTGGGTCACGGCGCTGGCCGACTTGGTCAAAGGCGTTTAAGCTTCCTCTTTAACCATAGCCGATAATTTCCGTTTGTGGGCATAGGCAGAATTAGAAAAGACCCCGTCTTTGCTCATATCTTTTTTCTGCAAGGTGTCTTGGGCGTGGAGTGCTAAGGACACCATGCGAAAATGTTCTTCCGTATCAAAGGCACCTGAACCCATCTCGGTGACCAAGGCCATGTTTAAAAAGGGGTCCGCTTCATAGGGTTGGCGGATTTGGAGGTTGTCTAAGATTTGCGTGGCCGCGTGATTTTCTGCAAAAATCGCGCGCCCTACCCGTTTGACGCGCTCTTCATCCTCATCCAATACGGCAATAATCAACTGTAAAAAATGCTGGGCCGATAAAATCGAAACCCGGCGCAATTCTAAATTGGGGGTACTGCCACCCATGACTTGGTTAAAACGGTCTAGTAGTGGATGTAAGATGGGCACCCGAGCGATGGACATCCCAACCGCGTAAACCACCGCAATTGTGTCTTGAGCGTTAAAATGGCCAATCATCTCTTTGGGGCGTTGTTCGTCAATCGACTGGCAAGCTTTACTAATCCTGGCAAAAGTAAAATAGTGGGGATAGGAACTAGACATCACCCGCTTTTTCATATGGTCCAAAATCCCCTGACCCTTCTCTTTTTCAGAAACCAAAATATTAAGCAGCGCGTTGGTCGTCGCTAATTTTGCCCGTTGGGCGGCATATTTTTCACCGCGAACCTCTTTTTCCAGCTTTTCAGCTTCCCGCCGGTAGCGTTCAAGTAAAATATGATAAAGCCGGTAGAAGTTATCTACGTTATAAAGGCTCAACCCATCATTAACCAAAGCCAATGCTGCATCTTTGGCCGCCAGTTTCAGGGCTAAAAACATTTTGGCATTATTGGCTGAATTTTGGTTCATGCCATAGGTGCAGATCGCCGAAAGCATCAAAAGGTCGGGATTGTCTGGGTGTAACTTTTTAAGCCGCTGAATCTCGCCTTGGGTCTTGCCGGGGGATTGGATCGCCTGTTTGCGAAGATCAGACATCTCTGCTTCGGTTAGGTCCTTTTGGAAAAGTTTACGAATTTTTTTCCCGATCTGTTTGGGCAAAAATTCCGCCAATTGCCAATAATCACTTGAGGTAGGAATAGGCAGCCCATTAACCTCCTCCAACCGCTTAGCAAGCGGCAGGTGGTCAAAGTTAATTTTGACCTGTTCAGGGGGATTGGCAGGAACACTCATATTGGGTAGCGCCTACATGGTAGCTTGCAAAAAGGTACAAACACCATAGAATCGACGACCTCCTAATTTTTTAAAGATGGACCCAACCCAACCTACCCCACAAAGGGGCAAAGGGCTAGACATTTGCCCCTCCTTGCCACATAGTGGTAAAAGCAGGCGCTTAGGCTAAACAACTATAAAAAAAAGCGTCGCTAAGGACAAGTTATTCCTTTATTAGGGATTTTCCCTTAGTTTGAGTAACCTTGTCCAAATGGAATTGCAACATTGTAGCCAAGATGACGATAGCAACAAAAATCACGGTACATGGCAAGGTACAGGGGGTGTTTTACCGGGCTTCCGCTCAAAAAAAGGCTCAAGATCTGGGAATTGTGGGCTGGATTCAAAACCTGGTAGAAGGAACGGTTGAGATTTTTGCCCAAGGGAGTGAGGCCGCCTTAATCGAATTTAAAGCTTGGTGTATAGAAGGACCGCCTCAGGCAAAGGTCAGTGACCTGACCAGCCACGAGGCGGAGACCAATCCTTCGTTAACTAGTTTTCAAATCCTAAACGGATGAAAAACATCTCCATTTCGCTGGTTCGCCAGCCGTACCAATATCAGGTTTTTATTGGTCAAGGAATCCTCAATGGTGCCTTGGCAGACCTGATCTTGCACCACCCAGAACCGGTGGTGTTCGTGGTTACCAATGACCGGGTCAACGCCCTTTATCCAGACCGAATCGCAAAAGCTTTGCCCGCTGGCTTTACGGCCAAACTTTTAGTTTTGCCCGATGGCGAGCGTTATAAAACCTTAGACACTCTAAGCTTAATCTTTGATTTTTTAGCCAAAGAAGGAGCGAACCGCAAAAGCTTGCTGGTTGCCTTTGGCGGCGGGGTGATTGGTGATATGGTTGGGTTTGCTGCTGCGTCCTATATGCGGGGAATGAGTTTTGTGCAAGTCCCCACCACTCTTTTATCCCAGGTGGATTCGAGTATCGGAGGCAAGACCGCCGTCAACCACCCCTCTGGCAAAAACAGTATCGGTGCCTTTAAGCAACCTTTGCAAACCATTATTGACGTAGATTTTCTAGCCACGCTCCCACCTCGCGAATTTTTGGCGGGTTATGCAGAGTTGGTTAAACATGGATTTATAGCAGACAGTTATCTTTACCAACTACTTCATAAAACCACCCTCGAAGCCTTATCACAAAACGCCCCCATGCTGATCGAGGCGATTAGCCGGAGCTGCCAAGTCAAGGCGAACGTAGTCGAAAAAGACGAACGCGAATCTTTTGCCCGAGCCATGCTTAACTTTGGCCATACACTTGGACATTTTATTGAAACCTACACCAACTACGATCAATATTTACACGGGGAAGCGGTAATCGCCGGCATGGACTTTGCCGCCTTTTGGTCGGTCCGCCGCGGGCTCCTGAGCCCATCTGACTATAAGTTAATTGGTCAACACTTAGCCCAACTAGGCTTAAAGATAACCTATCCGAAAGTGAACCAGTCCACCTTTTTTGAGATCATCGGCCATGATAAAAAAAGCAGCGCCCAGGGGCTTAACTTTATTGGGCTTAACTCCTTAGGCCAAGGCGTGATTGTGGCCCAAGTGCAGCTTAAAGAGATATGGGAAACGTATCAAGCCTATCTAGTCAGCGAGGGGGCTTTGATTCAAGAGACCGTTCCTTGATCAGGTGGTTCCTTGTAGGGTTGGTTTTGGGGCTTTCCGCCTGTTCTGCTCCGCAAATGCAGTTACATCCCTTTTTAGACCCCGAGGGTTTTGAGCGCCCACCAGAGGCTAAAGAATATAACCTAGCCAAAACTCATTTTTGGGCGGTTCCCATCACCCTTTCAGGGGTTTACAAAGCCCAGATCAAAACACTCTGGCAAGGTCCTTTAAAAAAACGGCAAGAAGAAGATTTGGCCTTTTCTAGGGTGGAAGACGAAGATCTGATGACCTTGGAATTACTTTTAGAGGATTGGCTTTTAGTCTATTACATTTGGTGGGAAGACCCAATTAAAACAGAGGTATTAGACCAGCTATTTTGCCCAGGGTTAAACGCGAATGAGTTGCTTTTTTTAAGCCAAGGCAACCCTGAAGAGGTCCGCTCCTTAGGAGTCCAGATCCTGTTCACCACCTTGGCTGAACTCGCAGTTGAACAGGGGTTAAAGCCCCAATATTCAATGGTCTATTCCAATTCGCTTAGGGCCCAACAAGGCCTGCCCCCGCGCTTGCCCTTGAGCAGTCTGTTAATCTCTGCTAAAGTTATCCCGAAAGGTCACCAAGGATTTTGGGTTTGTCGCCGTTAATGGGGTCTATGAGTAAAATTTCCGAATTTCCTGATTTTAGCCTGACCTTCTCCCATAGCTATGCTCAAGTCCTTAATGCTAAGTCTAGCGGGGGGCTGATAAAGCTGGTGGAACTAGCAGCGGTCACTCCTGAAGCCTTATACATCGCCCAATCCTTTGAGCCTACCCCAAGTCTGCCGCATCTGGTGGTCCCGGACCAGATCCAACTAGGAGACAAAGAGGTCCTGTTTTTATACGAAAACTGCCCCTACCAGTTTTTACCCCAACTCCTAGATGGCCCGGTCGAGTTAACCCGTTTTTTTGACTACGCAATATCGGCAACCGAGGCGCTACAAGAGATTCATCGTTTAAATTTACTACATAAAGACCTAACCCCCTTTAATATCCTAGTCGCCCCTCATACTAACCAGTGTTATCTAACCGGGCTGTTTTTAAAAAACCAAGAAAACCTGATCCCTGAGGATTTAAGCCCGTTCCATCCGCTTGCAGAAGCCTTTGTTTACCACTCGCCAGAGCAAACCGGCAGGATCAATCGGGCGGTGGATAAAACCTCCGACCTCTACTCGCTAGGGGCAATTTTTTTCGAGCTTTTGACCGGACACCCACCCTTTACTTCCAACGATCAACTAGAACTGATTCACAGCCACATCGCCATCAGCCCCACGCACCCCCATGGAGAGCGGCCTGAGGTGCCTGAAGTTGTGGATAAAATTGTTTACAAGCTGCTCGCAAAAACCGCTCAAGAACGCTACGAAACCACCGAAAATCTTTTAATTGACCTCAAGAACTGTCAAACCCGCTTTTTAGAATCGGGCTTGATTGAAGACTTTGAGATTGATGACCGAAGGTTGGTTAAACGTTTCCAAATGCCCCAAGGGCTTTATGGGATTGCACGTCACAAAAAACTGCTCGAAGAATCTTTTGCTCATGTTTTAGCAGGCGGGGTCGAGGCGGTACATATTAAAGGGGCGGCGGGGCTTGGCAAGTCGAGCTTGGTCGAATTACTTAAAGTGCGGGTTCAAGCAGAAGGGGCGATTCTAATCGAGGGACGCTTCGAAAAGCAACACCGTGATACCCCCTACTATGGGCTTAAAGAGGCGTTAAATCAGCTAGTAAATCAACTTTTGGCTTTAGAGGAAAAAGCGCTCGAACATTGGCGGCAGTTAATTAAATCCGAATTGGGCGACGACCTCGTTTTGGTTTCAGAATTGGTTTCGGACCTCAAACTATTAATCCAACCGGCCCCCTCCAGCGACCCCCTGGAGCCAATCGAGACCGAAGGGCGAATCAATCGCGCGGTTCAAAAGTTTTTGACCTGTTTTATTAAGGATAAAAAGCCGCTAGTCATTTTCTTGGATAATTTCCATTCGGCCGATTCCGCCAGTTTATCGGCACTACAAAATTTTGTTACCGATGTAAACAGTCGGCATGTCATGTTATTGACCGCCTTTCGCGAAAACTTGGCAGAACAATCTGCAAACCTTAAATTGTTTTTTGACGCCATCGCCCACAGTGGGGTAATTAGCCAGGAGACCAAGGTTCGCCCGTTGGGTATTCGTGACCTTAAGGATATGTTTTCCGAAGCTTTTGATTCCAAACAAGACTTTGGCGAACTCACCAAGATGTTTTTGCAAAAAACCAATGGGAACCCGTTTTTTGTTAAACAACTGCTTTCGTTGTTAATCGAGCGCGGGCTTATCACCTACAATGAAACAAAGCAGCTTTGGCAATGGGACCTAAAACAGATCAACAAAGAAGCGCTTTCTAATGATGTAATTGAGCTTTTGGGCAACAAAATAAAAAATCTGCCCGAACAATCGGTGGTGGTGGTTAAAACCGCCGCCTGTATTGGTACCGAATTTGAACTTAAAACCCTTTCTTTGGCCTTAGGCTGGAGTTTAGAGCAGGTCTGGGCGGCTCTTAAAGCCCCCCTTCACAAAGGAATGGTAATCGAAGAAAGCCGTCCTCACGCCACGGGGGTCTTTCATTTTCTTCACGACCGCGTCCACAAGGCCGCTTTAAGCCTTTGGGAATCAGGCGGTCGCCGCCAATGCCACTTTACGATTGGCAAACAACTCTTAGAAAACCGCCCAACACCTGAAGGGGAGGATTGGGTTTATAAAACCGTCGCCCAGCTTAATCAGGCGGTCGAACTAGTCACAAACCCCAAAGACCGCCAGCAGTTGGCTCAACTCAACCTTACCGCCGGCAATCTGGCTCGGGGCCGCGCCGCCTATGATACGGCTTGGGAATATTACATGCGCGGAACCGAGTTGCTCGACGATTCCAACTGGGAAACCGATTATCAGCTAATCAAAGAACTTTATGTCCGCCGAGCAGAGGCCGAATATTATACAGGCAACACCGAAGCGTTTAAACCCATTTTTAACATTTTATACGATCACTTAAAGACCGACCAAGAACGTGAAGAGGTGATCAACATTAAGTTAAACCTCTTTATTAAAGCCGGCGACCTCAAGCAGGCCTTAGAGGTTGGGGTTGAATCGATTAACCGATTTTCTAAAGAGCCGATCCCACCCAACGAAGCAGAAGTACATATTGTTATTCAAGTCAAAATGGCCGAGTTGCAGGCCCGACTGGGCGCGCAGAAGATTGAGACCCTGCCTTTTTTAAAGGAGATGGAAGGTCCCGGCGATCAGGCCCTGATGAAGTTAATTAGCAACCTGATTCCTGCTGCCAGTCTTGCCCGCCGGAGCCTATGGATCTATTTGACCCTAAAGATGGTCGAGACTAGCCTAAATCAAGGAAACTCGCAGAGTTCGGCGTTTGGCTATATGAACTTTGCGGTGCTTCTTTGTTCGGGCCTAGAAGACTACCAACGGGGCCATGCCATGGGGCGAATGGCAATCGAACTCAACCGCCGGTTTAAAAATCGGCTCGATTCGAGCAAGCTAAACTTCCTATTTTACGCCTATATCAACCATTGGAAGACCAGCGCTACCGAATCAATTGTGGGTTTAGAAGGGGCTGTAAGTTTGGGTAACCGGATTGGAGATTTGATCGGGGCCGCTTCGGCAGTGGAGTTTTTGTTATTTACCCATATTTTGGCTGGAACCCCGTTAGACGGGCTAGCCATGGAGGTTAGTAAACACGACGACTTCGCGCATCAGGTCGGCAACCCCGACCTCGAACATATGATGGTGATGACCAAACTTTTTTTAGGTCTCGCTGACCCCAATTACCAGTTAACCACCGCTCCTGATCAACCCTTAGAGGACGCCTTGCGGAGTTCTCGAAACCAGATGCCTTTGCAATGGTATTATTTGATTCAAGCTCAACTGCATTATTTTATGGGAGATCAACCCCAAGCGATGCAGCTAATTTTAAAGTCAGACCGGCTGATCTTTAACTACGGCCAATTGAGTGTGCCAGAGCATTATTTTTATTACTCAATGATTGTCCTGGCCAACTACCCCAACCTCAGCTCTGAAGAACGCAAAAGGTATTGGGATATTTTAAAGGGTAACCGAGACAAGTTGGCCAAGTTGGCCATTGCTTGTCCGATTAACTTTAATGATCGTTACCTCTTGGTGTGCGCGGAGATGTCGGCCGTTTCTGGAAACTTTTTAGAGGCCATTAACCTTTTTGATCAAGCGATTGACGCGGCTATCTCCCAAGACCGTACCCATATTCTGGCGCTAGCTTTTGAGCGGGCCGCTCGCTATTACTTAAGCAAAAACAAACCTATTATTGCCCGTGCCTACCTGGGTGAAGCACAGGTTAACTATATCCGTTGGGGGGCGAAGGCCAAGCTGGAACAATTGGCCGCAGAACTTGGCCCTTACCTCAACCAAAACTATGCCCAACAGGCCCCAAGCAGCCAAAATAAAACCGAAACTTTTGATATCACCACCCTAAGCCGCACCCAAGAAACCCTTAGTCTGGAATTCGACCAAGCCCGCCTGATCCAAAAGATGCTCAAAGTACTCTTGGAAAACGCCGGGGCGCAAAAGGGATTTTTTCTACTGAACCAAAAACTCAATTATATAGTTCGCGCCCAGGGTTTTATGGGCCAAGACCCCCCGGTAAAGCTCTGCTCGATCAAATTTGAGGAGTGCCAAGGCCTTTCCAAAGCCGTGGTCTCTTACGCCACCCGGACGAGCAAGATTGTGGCTATCGACGATGCCAGGGTGGATTCGCTGTTTGCCTTCGATCCTTATGTAAAAACGGAGAAGCCAAAGTCTATTTTAGCCCTGCCCGTAATCAATCACGGTAAAACATTGGGATTATTGTATTTAGAGAATAATCTTGCGACCCATGCCTTTAGCAAACAACGGGTCGAATTCCTAAAGTTGCTAATCGCGCAGGTAGCGATTTCCCTTGAAAATTCCAGTCTCTATGCTAGTTTGGCCCAGACCACCGAAGAACTGCGTAGCTCCAAGTTAGAATTAGAAAAACGCATTGACCAACTGCAACGTCAACTGGCTATCAAGTGAACCCTAGCTTTGAACAGGTTGCGGGGGCGCTTTTGATCCATCTAACTGGCCCTTTAGAAAAAGCCGAGTTAAACCAAAAAATCGAGTGGATTCTCACCCAGCCAGGACCTGGCGTGGTGCTCAACTGCGCCCAATTACAAACCATTGATGCCGCTGGGTTTAGTTTTTTGGTTTTTTTATACAAACGGCTCGGGCAATCGGGCAAAAAATTGGCTCTTTGTGGCCTTAGGCCCAACCTGCTCCACTTGTTTATGATTACTCGGCTAGATCAAGTGCTTAAGTGTTTTGTTTCTACAGAAGCCGCCCTTGCTTATCTGGCATTGTAACTATGGAATCGCTCCAAGTTTATTCAACCCCAAGACTCTTTAGCAAACCCGACTTTACCTTGGCCACGGTCTTATTGGCAGGCGTAATATTTACTTACCAAATGCTGTACCCGCCCTTTGTGAGTCACGTCGCTTTCCCACCGATGGTTAGGTTACTGGTTGAGGCCTTAACGCTGGTTTTACTGCTTAGTGCTTATTGGTTGAATAACGGATTTGGGGTTGCGCCCCAACTCCTTTGGGCGAGCTTTTTTGTTGGCCTATATGGACTCTTCGGCGGCGACCAGCCAGAGCAGGTTTTTTCCTTTTTTAACAAGATGTTATATTTTGTTTTACTCATTCGGGTAATGGATCGGTATCTGAATCTATACCTTTGGGTTAGGCGTCTATGGATTTGGTTATGGCTTAGCTTTTTTGCCATGTCTTTTTTGGCGGTAGCGGCACATCTCTTTGGGATTTTGAGTTTCCGAGCCTTCCCTTACCCACTCGGATATCCCTACCAGTTCCATCCGTTAGTGGGTAACCTGCTGCAAAAAAACATATTGGGGATCTGGCTGCCCCGATATACCGGTTGGATCGACGAGCCTGGACTGTTTGCTTTTTTCTGCGGGCTCAACCTGTTTATGGCCCGAGACCTGTTTATAGAAGCCAAACACGCCCGGCGCTATGCTTTAATTGCCACACTGGCGGGAATCTTGAGCTTAAGTTATACTTTCTATCTCTACCTCGCCTTGTGGTTTGGTTTTGTGTGGATCAAAAAGGCTCGAATTGGTTTGGGATTGGTGGCTTTTTTAATCTTTATTTTCGCCTTCCCCCCAATAGTCTATATCGTTTTTAACCCAGACGCGCTTCCTAATAGCTCTGCGTTGGTTAGGATTGATCGGTTGGTCTTAGTACTGAATAAATACCTAGAACTAAACCTCTGGGAGATGTTTTTTGGGATCGGGATCCTACCCATGAAGGAGTTGATCCAAGGGGGCGCGACTGCTGGGGTGGTGCAGGTTATTTTTAGTAGAGGTTTGTTATTATTTTGTTTTTTTGCTTGGTTGCTTTATTATTATTCGCGCCATAACTTTCCGCTTTTACTTTTTTTCCTTTATTTTAGCCTAACCTTCGATTTTTTCTGGTACCCTTTGTTTTTAACCGCCATTGCCCTTAGCTTTTTGTGTTATCGCCATAACGCAGAACCACTTGAATTAACCATCGAGGCCCCCGCATGAACCAATGGGAAGAATTAAAATCTGACCCCGAGCCACCGCCGGTCAAGCCCTTTAATTTGATCGCCTTTTTTTTCGCGCCCTTTTACTACATCGGCTACGGTCAATATTTACGAGGGCTCGTGTTTATGCTGGTTAGCCTCGTGCCGGTTTTGGCTTTGGGCGTTTCAGTCTATGCAGGATTCAGGGCCAACCGTGAGTTGCCGATTGGTCAACGGGCCTTTGATTGGCGGGCTGTATTTTTAGGTGCTGTGGGTTATCTGGCAATTTTGACCTTTATGTTATCCCAGCAATCTAAACCGGCCACAAATGGTTTGTTTAGCCCATCGGTCGAAGACTCCTCCCTAACCCCTGGATTTAGTCCAGAGCTTTATTGCAATCAGGTTAATCGCTCAGCCCGCACCACCTGTATGGACTTGGAAACCAAGGCTAAGCTAAGTTTACCCCAAATAGAAGCGAGCCCCCAAAGATGGGCGATTTGCAAAGACTACGCTCAAGGCTCCAACCAGCTTTTGGTTACCTGTTTAAGGACGCCCCAACTCCCCCAGATTTAGGCGCTAAGGTTTGATCCATAGCGTTACCGACGCCATATCCCAGACCGGGCTAAACCCCAAGGCCTGCCAGTCTTGGGGGCTAGGGCCCGATATCAACAGTGCTTCCACCTGCCACTCTTCTAGGAGCTTGGCCGCTGCCGCTCCCTTTAAACTGCCCGCTAAAATGGCCTCAGCTTTTTCACGTAGTTGTTTTTGCGGGTTCGAGTCCCATTGGCTGTCGTCCCCGGTGGCGGCGGAAGCACGCTGGGCCAGTATGGGCCAAGCATGGCTTCCAGGGGCGTTGATCTGGTTGTGTAAAAAGCGTTTAGAACGGTCCGTCCGGGCTTTTATCTCGGCCAATCCTTCCTCCCAGCCTAAAACTGGCTTACCATCTACGGGCTCACCGCGTAGATGCCCCAGGTCACGCCAGAGGTATTGATTGAAGCTTAATAAGATTAGACTGACCACCAGCCAAACTGAATTTCGTTGCCACCAACTTGAGGCAACCGCCTGGAACTGGGCTGCCGCCACGAGCCCAAAAAAGAAGGTAAACAAGACCAAGTGGTAATCGCTAACTTGAGGATCGGGGATTAAAGAGACTTTGATATAAACAAAGTAAATCGCAATGGACGAGACCAGCAAGGCCAATTGGCCTGGTTCAAAAAAACCGGAAGGTTTGGGCCGTTTAATCGCGCGAGCACTAAGAATCAAAAGCAGTGCTTCCACACTTAAAAAAAAGGGCAACATTAGATATACCAGCCCCGGCCTATGCAACTTAGCGGCATTTTTTTTCAAATTGAGCAGGGCTCCATTGGGCAGGTCAACCGCGCGGTCCACTAGAATAGAGGCTTGAGGGTTGATTCCACTTAGATAAACCCGGATATCGGGCAATCCAATATTTTTACCTTGCCCATAGGTGTATAACCCGGCCATCACCATCAAAGGTAATAGCAGCGCAAAAGCCAGCGACTTGGGTGGCCAAGTCCTTTTTTGTCTTATCCAATAAAAACCCATAAAAAACGGGGGCAGACCTAATCCTAGTATTAACAACGGTTGAGCCAATAAAACCAACGGCGCCAGTAAACAAAACACCAAAAACGAACCCCAATCTTGGTGGCGTCGAAAATGGAACAAAAAGTTTATCGCCAAAAGCAAAAGCCCAAAACCGAAGGCAAACCGAGGTTGACTTAGGAGCACTAAACGGCTTGGAGTAGCCGCCCCAGCAACAAAAAACCACATAAAGAACAACACCCAGGCCAATAGGTGCCGCTCTTTTTGTATTTGTACCAGTCCTATAAAACCGAAATAAATAATCATCCAAGCGGCCAACACTTGATAACGAAAATAAAGGGCTTGCAACTCAATCCCACTAAACCAATAGAGGTTTGCCCCCCAAAGCTCGCTTAAATAAAACGGGGCAACTGTGAGGTTTGTAGCAAAGAAAAAGTCCGTTGGCGGCCATTGTAACTGGTGGGAGACTACTCGGCTTAGCGCCTCTAGTTCATTGGGTTGAAACGACCAGAGCGGGTCTTGAACGGCTTGACCTGTAAGTGCATAAAACAAGACCAACGTTAACCCAGAAAAACCAATCGCGCCTAATCGGTGATAGGTAAAAAGAGAAAATATACCTGCAACTACCCGTTTTGGTTTAAGGGTTTCTCGGTTAAGCCAGAAAAAAACCAAGTGAACACTCAAAAACCAAGGGGCCGCATTGGTGGGCATCAATACATAAAAAAACAACAACCCATATCCATGGAAGGTTAATCCCAAGGCCAATCTAGGCAATATTCCCGTAAATTTCCACAACTTCCACCTTTCCCCAAAACGCAAAAAATAGTCCCCCGGCAGGAGCACAAACAGGAGTGCGTATAAGCTAAGCAGGATTAATTCGCTCATTGAGTCCTGCCAGCTAGAGGATTCAGCCGTAACCAAAGCTTGAGGTGAGGGTGGTCAATTCGTTTAACAAACCCGGCAAACTCAAGGTCCATTGGGGGGGTCTCCTGGGTATCCCAAAGCAGGGCGTCAACCTCATACTGGTCTAAGGTTTGCTGCATCTCTTTGGGGCTCATCTGCCCACCGAAGAACCGGTCGGCTTCGGCGAAGCGGGCCAGATAAAGTTCCTTTGATTGAAAAATCGCCCCATCATATAAATAGGAAATGACCGCTCGCCGTTCTGCTAGGGCGGGGATGTTAAACTTTTTTTGGCGATATTGATTGTGATAAACATAGCTGCGTTGATCTGTTTCCTCGCGTAATATCCGGTAGGCCTCCATCTCTTCATCGCTAGTTTGCACATGCGAGCCAGGACCATACAAATGGCGCAGCGACTGACCCGCATAAGCGTTTAAAGCAAAAATTAGGATTACCGAAACATAGACCAAGGCGTGACGGGCTCTCACCAAGGGCACCGCCCGGTGAAATAGATAAAGCACCCCTAAATTAAACGCCCAACTCCCGAAAATCAAAAAATATACCGTCGATGATTCAGAGATAGAAAACCGCCATAAGGTCATTACCATCATAGTTAAAAACCCACCTGCCAAAAGAAAACCCCCAGGCATGTCGAGCGCAGCCCTTTCGTCACGTTGGTAACCCCACAAAGCCCCAATGGCCAGGAGTACAAATTCAAAGCTATAAAACAGGGGCAGTAAAAAGGGTCTCGGCTCAAAGCCCAAATTTTGATCTAAAAATTGCTCAATGGGCGGATATAAAAACATGGGGTGCTCAATGATCCTCCGAGCATAGGCCATGGACCAATAATGGCGCGGCTCAAACATCAAGTAAGCCGACTCACCCTCTACGGGAGTTGCCACAACAAGAAAATACCAAAACAAGATTGAACCCAAACTGAGCATACCTGCTAAGGTCAGTTTGCTGAAACTCAATCGTTTTTTAATAAACATCGCCAAACCCACTGCCGGAATCAAGAGCCCCAAAGGCATAATCCCCACCGTTTTGATCCCTACCACTAGGGAGGCTAAAAGAATTGCGCTAATAAAATAAACATATCTACCTGATTTATAAAACCGAAATATACCAAAGCTGGAAAGCGCCATAATTGCCAAAGCTAGGCTGTTTTGGCGGAAGACAAAATGGGAAATTTTTTGTTCCCCAGCTGGACCATGGACCCAAAAAAACAGCAACACTAATGCAAAAATCAGTAAAGGTTTGGACTGCCCACCTTCAAGCAATAACCCGATGACTCCCACCAACAATAAAAGCCAGTGGAAAAAAACCAAGTAATGGAGATATAATTCGGGGATGGGCATACCACTAAACTGCCCAATGTTGGCCGTCCAAGCTTCAGCAATGCTGTAATAGTGAATGTTTTGCGAGGAATAGGTTAAAAAATCCTTGGGCGGAAACCTGGCGGGAATAAAATTGGCGAAGCTCAAGCGAAAAAGTTCGTCTCCATAATAATATTGGAGAGGTTTTATCAGGTAATGGCGCATCATGGCTATTAGCACCACCACTAGAGCGACATAGACTCTAAATATAGCTTTTTGTTCAGGTCGCCAGCGCTCGAACAACTGGGTTTTTAGCCAATCCTTCCAGGGGCGTTTTTGCTGTGCTAAGGCACTCAAGGGTATCCACAAAAAAACGCCATGAGCCAAAAAATAGGGCCAGATTCCCACCCCTAAACTGGTGGCCAGCAGTCGGTACAAGAGGCTAGAATATAAATGGAAGGTGAGACCAAAAAGGATCAGGCCGCTAAAGCTCGCGCGCTCAATCCAACCTCTTTTGGCGGCAAGCTTAGCCAGGGATAAACCTGGCAGAAACAAAAAAAAGATGGGGAACAACGCAGTTAAGAAAAGCTCCAAGACAAATCCTTTTAATTGGAGTCCAGATCAACAATCGGATGGTGCCCGAAATAGTGGGCTTTGTCATCTTTCTTCACAAAAAGGGCCTCTTTTAAAAAAGGAGGTAAAAAGAGGGTTGACTAAACATGTATGGTTACCTACTCTGGCGAAATATCAGCGCGAGGGCCGGTAGCTCAGTTGGTAGAGCACCTGACTTTTAATCAGGTTGTCGTGGGTTCGATCCCCCCCCGGCTCACCAGGAATCACGCGTCCCCATCGTCTAGACGGCCTAGGACACCGCCCTTTCACGGCGGTAACAGGGGTTCGAATCCCCTTGGGGATGCCAGTTTTCTGGCATTCATTTTTTAGCGTTAACGCAAGCCCCAACGCCGCCCTAGGACGGGATAGGAGCTTGCCTTATTGCCTCCCCCCCAGACATTTTATACCTATCCCACTCTTTACTTAGATGATTCGGTAAGACTTCATCTCGCTGAAGAGGGTTCCTACTACTACCTTGACCACCACAATCGTTGGGATGGCAAACAACATGCCCGGTAACCCTAAAAGGATCGAGCCCCCCATAACGCCGATGATCACTACCAAGGGGTGAAGCGAGACCGCACTGCCTAACACAATAGGCTGGAAAACGGCATTGTCTAAGCCTTGAGCGATTAGCACCGAGATCGTCACCCAAAGGATCATACTGTTCGGATCAATAAAGGGCAAAAGCGGTTCATAGTTTTCCACCACCAGCGCGTAACTCATGCCCACCACTAGGCCAATCGCCGGGCCAACAAAAGGGATCGCGTTAGATATTCCCGCAACTAAGCCGATCAACAGAGCCCATTTAAGCTCAAAACCTACCACCCAAAGGCAAACAAAAAAGGTAAACCCCACCAGACTACATTCCAACATAGTCCCTCGTAGATACTTGCCAATCGCATCGTCCACGTTGTCGAGGACGGTTAGCACCATCTCAAAATAGCGGTTGGGCACCAGATATACTAGATTTTTTTTGATCTCCCCTTCGTCGAGCAAGAGAAACAAAAAAACAAAAGGTGCGGCCAGCCAAATAGAGATTAGGTTGCCAATTTTGGTTAGGGTGCTGGTAGCGGGTTTTGCGTTAGCGCCGCTGGGATCACCTTCCAGATTGCTAGCTGCGTCCAAATCCACAGGCTGTCCGTAACGGCTGCCCATGCGTTCCTTATCCGCATTGACGTTAGCTAAAAAATACTGAAAGTACTTCTGCTCTAAAAAACTGTCGTCAAAGCGCAAGCGATAACTGCGGATAAACTGTTTTCGTTCGTCCCGCTCTAACATGATGGCGCTGTTAACCTTGTCCATCATCGGCAAAAGGTCGCGGCCCAGCATGTTGTAAACCATATTACCCTTGCCCCCATCTTCAATTCCTAAAATCTGGCTAAACTTTTGATTAAGCCGGTATTGAATACGAACCCGTAGTTCCAGTTTTCCTGCATTATCAGGGATGATGGACTGAATCTGCTTGGAAAGCAGCATAATGATCAAAAAGAAAGCGGCAAACAAAATCACAATCGCCAAGGAGTTGGAGACCCCACGGTGCTTCATACGATTAAGTAATGGTTTGCAAAGGTAAGCCCCCAAAGCCCCAACGATGCTAGGTAGTATTAAAGCGCGTAGCGCCCAAACCAAGGCCAAGGTGGTCAAAAGAAACAAGACCCCCGATACCGAAAGCACCCACATCCGTCTCTTTTCGCGATCAGTTAAAGGACTAACCATTTTTCTTAGCGTTCGAAGAGAAGAGTTGTTCGTTGGTTGCTTTAAGGCGCTTGCCGATAATCAGGGCGAGGCTTTTTAAAATCTTAGAGCCAATCTGGGCATCGGTTTCGATCAGCCGGTTCAGATCGCTCCTAAAAAAGGCCATGGCCATGGTGTCTTCTGCGGCTATGGCCGAAGCTGAGCGTGGGGAGTCGTCAAGCAAAGCCAATTCCCCTAAAAAGGAACCGGGCCCTAGTGCGGCCAAGGTCAGATCGTTGCCATCGTCCTTGGGAATAACAATATTAACCAATCCAGCACGCACGATAAACATCGCCGCCCCTGGAGTCCCCATAGCAAATAGGGCCTCGCCTTGGCTATAACGGCGTTCGTGAATTATGGCGGCCAGTTTTCTCAATTCGTTGCGAGACAACTCGGAAAACATCGGCACCTGCCCTAAAACAGCCCGGACATCTTTTTTGCGAGGGTCTTCCTCCGCCTGAAAGATATTGTCCCAAAAGGCGCTAAACACTTGTTTTTTTGACTGGCTCATAAAATCCTGTTTCGAAGCACTCTTTAGAACCTAACCTAAATGGGTTTATAAGATCAACACAAAGTCGATTTAATATTCACCCCAACGCAAGACTACTATTTGCGAAACTAGACATGATGAAGGTTATAGGATTAGGCTCCGAGATAACCGAATTAGTGGTACCTAAAAATTTTGCAGGTTCGCGTTAGACCTCTTAAAAGCACAAACGAAAAAACTGTCGAACATCATGCCCCAAAATACGGTAAATCAAAGGATAGTGGGCATTGTAGCGGTGTTTTTGCTGGCTCAACTGGCTTTGGGGTTATGGGTTTCAAACCACTTTGTCACTGATTTTACTAAACTAGTCACCGAAGATCAACTCCACCACGCTAGCCGAATGGCCAAGCAAATGCTTGATCTACGTCGCAAAAATCTACATCGCCAAGGTGAGTTATTGCGCCTGATGCCCCCATTAATCCAGGGAATCGCGAATAAAGACTTAAATTTGATCCGGTCCAATGTAGAGCGTCATCAAATAGAACTAGAGTTGCCAATTTTTGATATTTTCGACCACAAAGGTCAGCTTTTGTTGCGGCAAGGGGAGGACCTGAACCTGGATTTAGTCCTCCAAAAAATGGTTTTTCATACCTTGGAGACCGGTTTAACCCTTTCTAGTTTCGCCCAGCAATCAGGGCGCTTAACTCTGCTCTCCTCCGTTTTAGTTGGGCCTACTACGCAACCAATCGGGGTGATTGTCTTAGGCTTTCCTTTAGATCAAAGCTTTACTTTAAGAATGAAAGAACTCTCTGAGGCAGAAATTACCTTGATGGCCGGCGGACAGGTTTTTTCTAGCACCATAAAAAACGCCGAAAGACAAGCCTTAATGGGTCGATTGCCTACTAAATGGGTCGAACAAGATCAAGTAGTCGCAGATTTGTGGCCAGGATATTTGTTGATGAATCTGCCCCTCTTCGACTTTGAGGGCAACCTAACAGCCCATATGGTGGTGCAGATCTCTCTCGACCAAGCAGAAACCTTGCTTTCTAACTTACAAATTTGGGGAGGGGTATCGGGTCTTTTTATTTTACTGATATCTATTGTTTTATCCTCTTTTTATTTACGAAAAATCCTCTTTTACCCGGTCCGGTCGATCATAAAGGTGATAAACCGTATTGAGGCCACCAACGACCTAACCCAGCGGATTACGGTCAACCAAAACGACGAGATTGGTCGTATAGGTAAGGCCTTCAATCGTTTGATGGACAGGCAAGAACAGGCGGTTAAGGAACTTACAGATTCAGAAGAGGAAAATCGCAAGCTTTCCCTGGCCGTTGCCCAAAGCCCTGTGACCATAATGATTTCCGACTTTCATGGAAACATTGAGTATGTAAACCCACATTTCACCAGATTGACCGGCTACAAACCCGACGAAATACTGGGTAAAAACCCTAATTTCTTAGCTAGCGGTCAATCGCCCCCTTCCTTATATAAAGAGCTATGGACCCAGATCAAATCTGGAAATATCTGGGTTGGTGAATTTGTAAACAAAACCAAGTCTGGGGCCATCTTTACTGAGGCGGCAACCATTTCGCCTATTTTTGACGAAACCGGGAATATTACTCATTTCTTGGCGATAAAAGAGGACATTTCGCTTAAAAAACAGGTCGAAAACGACCTTATTCAAGCAAAACTCGATGCCCAAGCGGCCAACCGCGCTAAATCAGAGTTTTTGGCTAACATGAGCCACGAAATTCGCACTCCAATGAACGCCATTTTGGCCATGACCAGCCTGATTTTAGACTCGGATTTGACAGAGGAACAGGCAGAAATGATGTCGATTGTTAATCACTCGACAGAAAATCTTTTGGCGGTAATTAACGATATTTTGGATCTTTCCAAGATCGAATCAGGGCGAATGGACCTGTTCAACCGCCATTTTAGCCTAGCCCATGAACTCAATGAGTTATTGGACCTCTTTAAGCCTAAATGTGCAGAGAAGGGTTTGGCACTAACTTTAGAAGTGCCCCCAAACCTACCTGAGCCGGTTTTTGGAGACCCTGTACGGGTAAAGCAAGTCTTAATGAATCTGATTGGTAATGCGTTGAAGTTTACTCATCACGGTTCGGTTAAGGTCCAGATTATAGAGCGCTACCAAAAGTCAGGCCAAACCGTTTTTGAGTTTATTGTCGCCGATACAGGCGTGGGGATCGCTCCAGACCGGATTAGGCGTATTTTCGAATCCTTTACTCAAGGGGAATCGGCCACCACCAAACGTTATGGCGGTACAGGTTTAGGGCTTACTATTTCAAAAAAATTGGTTGATTTGATGGGTGGTGAAATCGGTGTGGATAGTACCTTAGGTCAAGGTAGCCGGTTTTATTTTTCCCTACCTTTTGGCCTGACAATAAACGGCCAGGAAGAAAGCCAAAAAGCTAGGTCGCATACCAAAATGTTAGCTGGCAGGCGAATTTTGTTAGTTGAAGACAATCTGGTCAATCAACAGGTAACTAGCAAGGTTCTTACCTCCGATCAGGCTGTGGTCGAAGTGGCCGACAACGGTAAAGAGGCTCTTGAGAAATTAAAAAATACCTCTTTTGAATTGGTGCTGATGGACATGCAAATGCCTGTGATGAATGGGTTGGAAGCAACCCGTCTGATTCGCCAAGGAGAGGCCGGAGACCCTAATATTCCCATAATCGCATTAACCGCCAACGCCTTTGAATCGGACCGAGAACGCTGTTTGGCAGCCGGCATGAACGACTTTATTGCAAAACCGTTTCACAAGGTTCATCTATTTGATATGATCAACCATTATCTTCCGGTGATCCCAAGCAAAGATTCCCAATAATCATAAAGGCGACTTCCAATTCCCTTGTTGATCAAGTTTAAGACTTCGCCCAGGGGAATCAAAGTGAGGAACCAGTTTAGGGCTCAATTCAATTGGCAGCGCCCTGAGCCGTTTGAGCTTACCGCCTTGATCTAAGCATAACTTCAAAATCGTTGAATATTTTAAGGGCCCAGCACTGGAAAGCCCTAGAAACCCCACAACGTTTCCTAATGTAGGCAATTGGTTTACCTTGATAAGACTCTAAAAACCTCACTCCACTCGCCTAACAGCCAATGCCCCCAACCTATTTCCCAATAAAGTTCTGGGTTTTTGGGTTCGATTTTTATAGCTTCTTTAAATGTAGGCAAAGCCAGATCAGGCCGGGGTTTGAGCAAATCGGCGCAGACTTAAAATATTCCCAGATCAAGGGGTCAATTGAGGATGTATTTTTCCGGGTCCACATGCTCGTCATGGACCAAAACTTCGTAGTGCAGGTGGGTCGCCGTACTACGACCGGTGTTGCCCATACGGGCGATCAACTGGCCTCGCTTTACTTTTTGGCCTACCTTGACCTCATATTTGGCCAAGTGACCATACCTAGTCAAGATTCCATAACCATGGTCGATCACCAAAAATTCCCCGTAGCCCCCGTTGTAAAAGGTGTTAACCACCACTCCGTCTGCAGGGGCGTAAATTGGGGTAAATGGGCCGTTAGAGAAGTCCATCCCATTGTGAATCTTAGTTTTACCCGTAAAAGGGTCGGTTCTGAGGCCAAAGTCCGAGGAGAGGTGGCCTTCGGCTGGAGGAATCGAAGGGATACGGGCCAACCGGTCTTTACGTTCCCCTAAATAAGAATCTAATTGAAAAAAGCTGGCTTCTCTTACCTTGATATCGTAGCCTAATCGCCCTAAGCTAGTGAGTATCACCCGACTAGGCTCGCTCTGATGACCAAAATCGGTTTCGCCTGACGCAAAAAGGACGGTGGGTCGGTTGTCTTGCAGGTCTGAAATCAGCCGAAGTTTGCGGTCAAATTCTTCAAAACGGGCTAATTGAGCTTTAGTATCATTGAGCTTGTTTTGGATTGATTGAACCTGAAACTTTTGTAACTTTAAGGCTTTAGAAAGATTCCGCTGGGCTTGTCCCTTTTCAATGATAAACATATAGTCGATCAAAATCCCAGCAGAAAGGGTCGCGAACAAGGCTAAACCTATGATCGAAACCCTTATAAAAAGGGCAGAGAGATTCAGTCGAAGGACGGGGCCGTCCTTTTGGGGCACAACCAGAATAGTTAACTGGTCTCTTAACATGGGCCTTAAGGTAAGGTGAGGGGTAGATATAATGCAAAAAGCAGAAAGTTTCAAGTCGCTTGGGACTTGTGGGGAATTCTTTTATCAAAATAACCAGGCTAGGGTAAAAAGCCTTTTGTTTCAAGCCGCCGAACAAAGACAGCTCGCAAAAGCCCGCCGATTGGGCCTTGATTTCGAAAAGTTGAGCCAGGAGGCCCAAGAACAAGCCTTGTTTGAACTGGTTATGACCTCGCTAGGTTATAGCCAATACAAAGAGTCGTTTTTGGCCCTCGCCCAGGATCTTCCGTTGGTTCAAGTGAATGAAATTTTAAAAGGTCCAGAGTCCAAGGCTAAGCTTTTGGGCCATTGGGCCGGCCGATTGGGGCTTTTAGAAGCCAGTAGTGTTCACGAATGTTACCAAAAAGATTGGGCCCAAATGAGGGCCTACCGAGCGCCCTTGCGCCACCTTGTGGTTGTAAAAGGCCGTCCCTCCAATCACCCCCTGAAACGACTGGCCGGTCTTTATTATCATTTGCTTGGGTTAGGAAACGAGCCTTGGATGAAGGTTTGGCTCCGGTTCTTTTTTTCTGCTGAAAAACATTTAGCCCAAGAAAAACGGCCCTTGCCTAAAATAGTTCACGACCTAGACCAACTCTTTGGCCAAGCCCCAAACGAACCCCTGGCCCAATTAGAATCCCCCCAAAGCCAAAAAATAAAGCCCCAGCCCGAAAGGCTCTTAGGGGCCAGTCGGCAACGAGTGATTTTAATAAACGCTTTAATGCCTTTTTTTCTCGCTTGGTCCCAGTCTCGGGGCGACCGCAACCTAGAGCGGACCTTGTTTTCTTTGTTTTTGATCTTGCCCGCTGAAGGGGAAAATCACAAAACCTTGGCGATGGAAGCGCGACTGGGGCTAGCAAGCGGGAGATTTAAAAAAAATCTAAGTTACCATCAAGGCTTGATTCATTTTTACGATCAACTTTGCCAGCCCGCCTACCCTGACTGCCTAGCCTGCTCTTTACCTAATATGATTAAAAACGGGGGTTAATCGCGGATGATCATAGTCCCTGTACCCCGGTTGGTAAAGAGTTCGGAAATCAGGGCATGGTGATCCATGCCGCTGATAATATGCGCCGATTCCACTCCAGCTTCGAGCGCGTTTAACATCCCCTCCACCTTGGGTTTCATGCCCCCTTGGATCACCCCACTTTCGATCAAACCCTTGGCTTCACTGCCACTTAGTTGGGAAATTACCTGTTTTTCCATCATAATCCCTTTAACATCGGTTAAAAAAATCACCTTTTGCGCCCGCAAAGCCGCCGCAATATGGCTAGCCGCCGTGTCGGCGTTGATGTTGTAGGTCTGGTGGTCGTCGCCTGAACCGATGGGGCTAATCACGGGGATATAACCCTTATCTAGCAAGGCTAGGATCAAATCGGGGTTGACCCGCTTAATCTCGCCTACATATCCCAAATCGTGGGTCGTATGCTCTAATTTTTTAGCCTCGATCATCCGCCCGTCTTTGCCCGAAATCCCTACCGCCAAGGCTCCGGCCGTGTTTAACCCCGAAACAATCTCTTTGTTAACCGCGCCCGAAAGCACCATCTCGCTAATTTTCAGGTCTTCGATATCCGTCACCCTTAGCCCATCGACAAATCGGGGCACCAATCCGTGGGTCTTGGCCACCCGGCTCACCTCGGGGCCCCCGCCGTGGACAATCACGGGTCTCATACCTAAGGATTTAAGCAGGGTCACATCATCAGAGAAGGTTTTTTTAAACTCGTCTTGGACCATGGCCGCGCCGCCGTATTTGATCACCACAATCCTCCCAGTAAACCCCTGGATGTAGGCCAGAGCTTCGCGCAACAGCGCCCGTCGGGTATGCGGGTCTTGATCAGGAGGAAGGGGCTTTAAAAATTCCATGGTTCACCTAAGGGGAAAAGGCTGTACTTTGACCTGCCTTTGAGATATTCATTGGCAAAGCTTCATGTGAGTTCCATGTAACATTTCCGCTTGGAGGAATCAATGCCGGTCGCCGATTTTAAAACTTATTGCCAAATGATTGACCACGCCAAACAAAATCATTACGCCTACCCGGCGATTAACGTCAGCTCTATGGAAACGGCGAACGCGGTATTAAAAGGCCTCGCCGAATCCAAGTCAGACGGAATCATCCAGGTCTCGACCGGGGGTGGGCAGTTTGCTTCAGGGAGTTCGATAAATGACATGGCTCTAGGGGCTATCTCTATTGCCCAGCACGTCCATTTGGTCGCAGAGCGTTATAATATTGTGGTCGCCCTACACACGGACCATTGCCAACCGGGAAAGGTGGACAGCTTTATCCGCCCTTTAATGGAAGAAACCAAACGCCGCCGCCTCAAAGGCCTGCCCAATCTTTTTAACAGCCACATGTTCGACGGTTCAGAACTGCCAATGGACGAAAATCTACGGATCAGTCAAGGCCTGATGGAAGAATGCTCCGCCCTAGATATTATTCTTGAGGTCGAGATCGGCGTGGTCGGCGGGGAAGAGGACGGGGTCTCCCACGAAGGGGCTCCTGCGGCTAAACTATACACCACCCCCGAAGATATGTTAGCCGCTTACGAGGCCTTGAGCCCCAAAGGTCGCTTTATGCTCGCCGCCACCTTTGGCAACGTCCATGGGGTTTATAAACCCGGCAACGTGAAGCTCAAACCGGCCATTTTAAAAGCCGGCCAAGACGTAGTCACCGGCAAACACGGCCAAAAGGCCAAGATGGACTTGGTCTTCCACGGCGGCTCCGGCTCTAGCCAAGAGGAGATCCAAGAAACCCTGGGCTACGGCGTCATCAAGATGAACATCGACACCGACACCCAATACGCCTTCACCAAACCCGTCGTTGACCATATGTTTAAAAACTACGACGGCGTACTTAAAATCGAAGGCGAAGTGGGCAACAAAAAACACTACGACCCCAGAGCCTACCTCAAAAAAGGCGAAGCCGGCATGGCCGACCGCATCAAACAAGCCACCC
>MFNE01000006.1:89337-143211 GCA_001783695.1 Candidatus Lambdaproteobacteria bacterium RIFOXYD2_FULL_50_16 | reverse complement strand
GAAACCAAAATTGCAATCGACTGGTCCCCCCGTTTTAGGCTAAGCGGACTCCCTTCAAAAAAGACCTTGCCCGCCCAGCGGTAGGCTCCAAGACGGCTAAAACCAGCAACCCCAGTCACTAAAGCCCGCTCTTCGCCGGTTTTTAGGTAGCTGTGGCCCACTTGCATCTCTTTTTCGCCGGAGGCAAATTGGGCTTTTGCCTGCCCTTCGACCAAGGTCCAGGCCGCCGTCTGGCCGCTTCCTTCAAAGGAAAGCACTGCGCCAGGACTGCTTAAACTAAGCTCAGCCAACTCTGTTTTAACGGGCACCCCAGGACGCACAATAATCTGCGCCTTGCCTTTGAGGTCGATTTCGTGCCCTTTCAGGCTTACTTCGGTCTCGGGTTGAATCACCAATAAGATACGATTATCCAACTCAAACACCGCATGCGCCCCGGCGGCACCGGCTAGCTTAAAGGGTTTATCGGCGGCTAAGTCTTGAGGTTCTACGGTTTTCCAGACCCCTTGGTCTTGATTCAGCAAAGGCCCGCTGGCGCCTATAACCGTTAAATTCGGCGGGGCGGTATCGCAGCCTGCACCAACCAACGCTACCGCACCCAAAGTCATCCAAGCCCAAGCCTTCATGAGGACATCCATTTTTGAAAGATTAGTTCCATTTGTTCATAAGGCGCATAACCGGCGGCCAGCCTTTGAAATTTTCCGTCTTTGTAGCCGATCATATTAGGAAAGCCGCGCACCCCCATCTCTTGGGTGAAGGCAAAGGCGTCTTTGGTTTGCATCTGCAAGTCGGGGTCGTTAAAGGAGGCCAAAAACTGGGGTTCTTCTATGCCCACTTTCTCGGCTAGTTGCACCAGGACGTTGGGATTGGTCAGGTCTTGGTTGTGTTCGTAAAAGGCTTTGTGCAGCGCGGCCAAAAAGTCGAACCGCTTGGCCTCGGCCAGATTTTGGACCACCATCATCGCCCGGCAAGCAGGTTCGGTGTCGTAACAAAAGCTTTCAGGAAAGTTAAAGCCAAAGTCAAAGGGTTGGCCAGAAGCCACCTGAACTTGGTGCCAATGGTGGGACAGTTCCTCTTTTAGTTCCTTGGATATCTGCTCGGTAACATAAGGCCGGAGTCCGCCGGGAATCAGCGTCCAATCTAAGTGGCTAAAGGTTTTTTGCAACCGTTGCACCACCGGAGAGAACCCATAACACCAAGAACACATGGGATCAGCGAAGTAAAGGATTTGAATGGAGTTTTCCATGGCAGTTTCTTTAGGTCCGAGTCCAAGATATAAGCCTCAGCTCCTTTAAGCAAACAAAACCATCCTACCCAATTGAGGGGCCTATTTAATCAAGGTATTTAATTGTTTTTTATATCCTTTTTTAAAGTTTTTTTGCGAGGCCCACTCAATTGGTGCCCTCGAATCGGGAGGCCTGCCCATATTAAGCATGCAAAAAAACGCTACCTACAAGCCTCACCTGGCTTATAAATATTACCTAGTGCCGCTTTAGCTGACTCTCACCCTGCGAATACTAAGGGTTTTTAAAGGACATTTCGGCCCGAATATTTAGATAACATTGGCCCCTAATTTGGTAGGTAAAAATATCCAACCCGCCCCCCCAAAAAGCCGTTTCCTCTAAATTGCGGCAATCAAATAGCCGGTTTATAATAAAAGTGCATTGGAGCTGCTCTTGTGTGTGGACTCCATATACATATGCATGCCCACCCCATTTATAGGTTTTTTACATAATTTATCAGCCAAAAGCGGCAATAGGGCTGCTCTATTAATAAAAAAATAAACCCAAAATAAACATAAATAATATATTATTTCATATTGTTGCCTATTGTGGCACATTCCTTGGAAAAGATAACCCGAGCCCAAAACGGGCACCTCGAACTGGCAATCAATTGCGGTTCTAGCCATCCACGATCCTATGTTTGGAGAAAAAATGACTCATTACGGCGCTTGGTTTGCAGTAAGTTTGGTTTGGATTTTTGGCATTTTTTTGCTGGCTTCCCACTAAACACCGGTAGCCACGCTTAGAAAGCGGTGGTTTTTTTTGGGTTAAAGCAAGTCTATTTTTTAGAATTCTAAAAAATAGGCAATCCTATTGCTTTATTCCTAATTTTACGAAACTTGATTGCCTCTTTCTGGCCCACTCCCATGGGCTGGGCCTACTGGGGACTCAAAGGGTGTGGTAGTTAAAAGAAAACGGAAATTTAAATTCTGTTTTTGCTTTGTATTGGCCTAAGTAAGGCTTTGTTAAGCTCTTTAAAACAGTCGATTACGCAGAACGGCACGAACCTTGGAATAAAGAATCCCTGGGCTCAAATTGGGCTCCGGCTAGATCAATTTGGTCTGGACCTAAACGATTATTTAATTCCTTGGAGCGGTCATGACTCATTACGGAGCTTGGTTTTTTGTGTTTGGCGTGTGGGCGTTTGGCGTCTTTTTGCTATCCTCTCACTAAAAAACCCCAAAGGGGAACGGCCTAAATCCGCTCCCAAGCTGTGGTTGTAAAAGTCGGGTTCGCAGCCGCGTTAGACGCGAACTAACTGCGATCCCGCACCAGCAAAAAGCTGGAAAACAATTCGCTCGGCTTCCTCGCGCTTTTTTTCGGAACTCCCGAAAAAGAGGGTGTTTTTTTTTGCTCGCTGCACACCCCCATAAAAGGCGTTGGTTTAAAAGCTGCAAACCTTTATCTGTAAGTAGTTTATAGGTTTTAGCCCCAATGCAGTTCCTCCGTTTTTTCCAAAAAAGCCTAGAGCCTTTGCATTTTTGTTCTTCCCAACAAAGCCCAACTTTTGTTATTTCGGTTAAAAAAGGCCAAGTCTGTTTTACAGATAAAGGCCGAAACAGGTTTTGGCGAAGCGCCCAACCTGCATTTGTTAACCGTCACTTTAGGAGACATAATGAATCCAGCATATGGAGCTTGGTGGGTAGTCGCGTTAGTTTGGGCATTTGGCATCTTTTTGCTTGCTTCCCACTAATAATCGGGCTGGTTTTCCAGCCTGAATACCGCTCGGAACCCCGTTTATTGCGGGGCTCTGAACTGTCCGAATCAGTTCAGGTGTCCCGAATCAATCAAAGTCTGTTTGTTGTTTAAAGCAAAGCCCGTATTGGGTGGCTAGATCTAGCCTTTGGACTTGAAACTTTCTTTATGTAACTCGTATTTAATCATCAGGTTACGAAGTTGCCTTGTACCCAAACCGGCCTCGTCGGCGCTGGGTTTGATCCTGCCTTTATGGCGGCTTAAAAGCCGTTCTAAATACCGTTTTTCAATCTCTTCAATCGCCTGTTGACGGACCTCGGCCAAAGAACGCCGCCAATCGAAGGGGCTCGGACTTTCTATTGGAGTGGCTAATTCGTGGGGCAGGCTAAAACGTTCCAACCGAGGACCGGTTTCTAAGATGTACGCTCTCTCCAAAATATTTTCCAACTCCCTGATATTGCCTGGGTATTTGTACTGCTGCAACACTTGATACACTTCAGGGTCCACTGCCTGGATCTGCTTTTGGTAACGCGCCTCTAACCGTTTTAATTTATTGTCCACTAGCAACGGAATGTCTTCTAATCGCTCACGCAGTGGGACCACTTCGATCGGAAAAACATTGAGCCGATAATATAAGTCCTCTCTAAAGCGCCCTTCGCGGCTCATCTCCCAAAGGTCTTGATTGGTCGCAGCGATAACCCTTACATCTGTATTAATCGGGCTTTCACCGCCCACTCGTTGCATAATTTTTTCTTGCAAAACCTGCAAAAGTTTGGTTTGGGTCGCTCCGGTAATGGTCGAGATTTCGTCCAGAAAGATGGTGCCCCCTTTGGCTAATTCAAATCGACCCAACTTGCGTTTGGTCGCGCCAGTAAAGGCACCCCGTTCGTGACCGAAGAGTTCGGACTCAATCAAGGATTCGGGAATAGCGCCGCAGTGCACATGAACAAAGGGCCCCTTCACCCGAGGGCTGGCTTGGTGGATTAAGCGAGCGATCACGCCCTTTCCCACCCCAGTCTCCCCTAAGAGTAAAACCGCAGAATCAGTAACCGCCACCGAATTGACCTGCCCGTAAAGCTGCCTTACTAAAGGGCTATGGGTGCGGGTCACTGCTGGGCTGCCCGAACCAAAGGAACGCAGCATCTCCAGTTCGGACTCTAACCGAGCCCGGTTCTCTAAATCTTCATAAAAAAGCTTTAGCTGCTCCTTGGCTAAGGGCTCTTGCCACACCTCAGTCGCCCCGGCCTGCACTGCGTCCAAAAGTCGGGCCCCCAAATCTTTACCCCCCAAGACCACCAGCCGGTTACAGCCATATTGGCGACGCAAACCCTGAAACAACCGCATCAATTGCCCGCCGCCATTAAGCAGGGGCCCTAATTCCAAAAGCAAACATTCAAATCGTTGGTCTCGATACTTGGCCTCGCAATCTCTTAGGTCACGTGCGCAAAAGACCTCGAACCGATTACCTAGATATTTACAAATGGTCGAACCCATCTGTGTTTGTGAGTGGACAATTAGTAGAGGACGCATGAAGCTTATATAAAAGGGTTGTCGAAACCATAACCCCAATCCTTTGATAAAGCCAAGAAACAAAAATTTTAACCCCCTCACCCAAGGCTGATGTAGAGCCTGGCCCATTTAAATTGAAGCCAATTCTTTAAAAAATGAGAACTGCTTTTGACAACGGTTTCTTTTGATATTTGCCGCTAAACCGGCTAATCCTAAGCCAAGAAAAGGAGACAGGATGCAATCGTTAATGAAACAGCTCCTCCCGGCCCAACAACTCTGGTTCGCGCGCCTCTGTATCGGCGCTATCCAGGCGGATGGCGTGGTTCGCCTGAGTGAGTTCGAGTATTTCAGCCGGTTGGCTAGCCTGTTAAGCGCCACCCAAGAGCGCGAGGAACTAGTCAAGCAGGTCGAGTCTGGCGAACCCCTCTCCGTCGAGATCAAGCCGCCAGCGGGTCTAGCTAGGGAGATATTACCCCAGATCTTTGTTGAGCTAGGTCGGATCTGTTTAGTTGACGACAATTTGAGCGCCACTGAAACCACCTACCTAAGGAAAATCTCCCAAGCCTTTGGGTTTAGCCCCATTTATGAGGCCCAACTGATGGATTGGTGTTTAGAAGGACTCAACTGGCGTCAGGACCGGCTTGACCTGTGTGGGCTAACACCCCACCGCGGGCGAGTGCCGGTACATCAACTTAGCCAAAGTCAACGCATTTGGTACGCCGAACTTTTAATCAGCGCCCTGAACCAAGGCCATCCGACCCGGATGGAGATGAGTTTTTTACAAGGCGCCTTGGGTTTTTTAGAGGACCCCGCCCAGCGGGCTCGGTTAAGCCGGATGATTGACCAAGGCGAACGCCCCGAATTAGGCGAGGTTCCCCAAATTAAACCCGAATTTATACGTCTGGCCTTGGCAGAGGCCTTGGCCTTGTTAGGACTGAGCGAAGGGGGTCAGACAGCCGGTTATTTAGCCCGACTGGTCCAGGTAACCGGACTGCCTAAAGAGCGCGTCGAGGAGATTTCCGACTGGTTAGACCAGGGATTGCAGTGGACCGCGACAGGGCGGGATCTGGCCCAGTGTGGAGAGTTTGTTTAGCTGGGCTTAGGCAGGTTATCGTGGATCTCGCGCATTTTATATACGTAGGCCTCAAATTCAGCAGGGGCCAGCGGCTTGGCGTAATAATAACCTTGGATCAAGTCGCAACCCAACTCCCGAAGCACCTCTATCTGTTCCTCGGTTTCCACCCCCTCGGCGATAACCGTTAGTTTTAGGTTTTTCGAAAGATCGATTAATGCCTTGGCAATCATCCGGTCGTTTTCGTTTTCAACGATACCAATCACAAAACTACGGTCGATTTTTAATTTATTGATTGGGAAGGTTTTTAGGTAACTCAACGACGAATAACCGGTCCCAAAGTCATCAATCGCCAGCCTAATCCGCCGAGCCCTAATCGCCTGCATCTGGGCGATAGTGGCTTTGGTGTCGCGCATAACCAAGGTTTCAGTTAGTTCTAAATCGAGCAGCTCTGGTTCTAATCCGGTCTCTGCTAATACTTGGTCTAAGAGGGTCAGGAGGTCGCCTTGGTGGAATTGGCGGGCCGAGATATTGACCGCGACTGGAATCGATACCACTCCTCGGTCAGCCCAGTTTTTATTTTGCTGGCAGGCTTGCCTTAGGATCAACTCACCTAAGGGAATGATCTGCCCCGTTTCTTCGGCGAGCGGTATAAACTCCATTGGCGAGATCAAGCCTCGCTCTTTATCTTGCCAACGAACCAGCGCCTCGGCCCCTACCACTAGGCCGGTCTTCAACTCCACTTGGGGCTGGTAAAGCAACACAAATTCTTTGGCCTCAATCGCCCGGCGTAATAAGGCGTCTAAAACCAGCCGGTTTTTGACTTGGGCCTCCATGGTCGGGTCATAGTAATGGAAGGTCCCTTTACCCGCGTTTTTAGCGCCGTACATAGCGGTGTCGGCATTTTTGATTAATTGCTCAGGGTTTTGTCCGTCTTCAGGGAACAGGGCTATACCCACGCTGGCTGAAATAAACACCTCTTGCCCTTGAATCTCGATGGGCTTTTCCAGTTCTTCAATGATTTTAGCGGCCACCCGCCCAACCTGCTCGCTGTGCTCAATCCCAGGCAGGATTACTGAAAACTCGTCACCCCCTTGCCGGGCAACCAGATCTGATTCCCGAATCGAGGCACCTAATAAAACCGAAGCCTTGGCCAAAAGCTCGTCGCCAGCCTTGTGCCCCAAAGAGTCATTTATGTATTTGAAATGATCCAGGTCTAAATACATAACCGCCAACCTAGTTTTATCGCGACGGGCTTGCTTAAGGGCTTGCTCTAAAGCCTCTAAAAAACTCGCTCGATTCGGCAGGCTGGTTAGTCCATCGTAGAAAGCCAGTTGTTTAAGTTGGGATTCAGATTTTTTTTGTTCCGTAATATCAGTGAATATAGCCACATAGTTGACTACCTCACCCCTAGAATCGGAAATCTTGTTAATGGTGCTCCATTTCGGATAGATCTCGCCCGTTTTCTTACGGTCCCAGATCTCCCCACTCCAGCTACCTTCGGTTTCCAACTGGCTCCACATATTTTGATAAAAGCCTTCGCCGTGCCGACCAGATTGAAAAACTGAAGGATTAAGACCTAATATTTCCTCGCGAGAATACCCGGTGATTTCATGGTGGGCGCGGTTGGCATCAACTATTTGGTTGTTTTTGTTTGTTATTAGGATAGCTTCGGAAGTGTTTTCGAAGACCTTAGCGGCTAAAGCCAGTTCGTTTAAAGCTTTTATGTGTTCCTTAACTTTATTGTTTAGTTCGTCGGTGCGCTGCTGTACCCTAACCTCTAGTTGGTCTCTGGCTTCTTTAAGTTCCTTTTCAGCCCGTTTTCGTTCGGTAATATCTTGAATAGTAGCTGTTAAATAATGGACCCCTCGAAGGCTAAATTCAGAGACCGAAAGGCTAATGGGGATATGCTCCCCATCGGCGTTGACCGCTTCCATCTCTCTGGTAAAACCAACCACATTACCTATGCCGGTTTCTAAATATTTCGCAATATAGCGATTGTGCAGAGCCGAATGCTCTTCTGGCATTATCACATTAATATTCCGCCCCACTATCTGCGAGGCGGGGAAACCAAATAACTTTTCAAAGGCCGGATTGACCAAAGATACGGCCCCTTTTTGGTCCATAATCACAATAGCTTCGATCGCAGTAGCCATTACTGCGGTCATCTGCATCTCTTGCTCTTCAATAGCGCGACTGTGACGGACGAGGTCGTCGGTCATTGATTTAAAAGATTTAGCTAACAACCCTAGTTCATCTTTATAACTACTAGGAAACCGCAACTCCCCCAATTTAGGGTCAAATTGGTTTAGGGTGTCACACATCTCGGTTAAAGGTTGGGTCAAGCGGCGGCTGAAGAAAAATACCAAGCCAATTCCCAAGCCCAACAGCAAAACCCCAACAATCCGATTTCGACGCTCTATTTGCCCCAAGCGAAATAACAGATCTTCTCGATTCGATTCCAGGATCAAACCCAAAGAAAGGGGGTTTTGCCCCTCTTGGAGGTTAATTTTATCAAAAAAGAACACCCGTTGTTTCAGGCCAACTATCTGTTTTTTGGACCCTAATAACCTTTCGACAAGTGGGTAGGGAGGCATATCAAATCCAGGGAAATTTGGGCTCACCGAGGTTGGGTCAATAATATGCTCAAATTCCATTTGCTTATTGGGGTGGATCAGATAGTCATTTTTAGAATTAAACAGATAAATTTGGGTTCTCTCGTTTACCGAGTTCTTGATGGTTTGCAAAAAATAGTGGGCATCGAGATTGGTCACAACCAACCCAAAAACCTTCCCCTGTGAGTCTCGAACCGGAGTTGCCATCCTCAGGGTTGGCTGATAGGGGGTCACGATCTGCCCATTTTCTACCTTTAAATCAATTTCAGAAATATAAACCTGTCCCTTTTCTAATTTTGCCACTTCTTGTAAGTAAGGGTGTTCCGCCTTGAACTGCAAGGCGTCCCCCTTAATAATTTCAATAGTTCCTGATTGCTTTTTAACCTGGATCAGTTCGGTTCCGTTATTGGCTAAGCCAATATAGCGAACCTGTAAATATTCAGGGTTGACCTCTAAAAATTCTTTAAAAATAAGTGCCAAACGATCTTCCCAGGCTTGCAAACTGCTGTGGTCTTTTTGGTCAATACCCGCGCCCAACTTGGCCCTAATGATCCCTTGAATAGGAGGGGTGTTAGCAAGAAGGTTGAGGTTCCCACGGGAAAGCCTTAGGAAATTGTTGGTGTTCAGTTGGACTTGGTCGTGGTGATATCTAAGTTCAGAGAGGGATTGCTCGACTATTTCTTGGTAGGCCTGCTGATAAATGACCCAGCCCAAGGTTCCACCGATCCCCAAAACAATTAAGGTGAAACCAAAAACAATTTTTTGCCTAAGTCCGCTTATCATTGTTTTTACTGGGAACAGTTGTGCAATTGCAAAGAATAGCCTTTCACACCCACCCAAATTGTAGCAAGCAACCTAACTACAAAACCGAGAGATTTTGAAAGATATCTAACGCCTCATTAGCAAAATATTCACGATGGTCCACCGGTTGATCCACCGTTAGCGCCGCAAACTCTGGGTCCGAAAGGTCGATCAATTGGTGGTGCAGAATCTGCTTACCCTGTTTGTCGATCACAGGGACAATCTGCGGGCGCGCCGTATTTGTCCCTTTGCCCACCACAAAGGCAATTTCCCCTGATTTGAGGCGTAACGTAGAACCAATCGGATAGACCCCCACTGACTTGATAAAAAGGATCACCAATCTGGGGTCAATTTGGGTTTTTGATAATTTAAGCAGGGTTTGTAACGCCGAGCCTGGAACCTCAGTGGTTTTATAGGGCCTTTTGGTAGTCAGGGCTTGGTAGATATCGGCGACTCCTGTTAACCTAGCTAGGTTACTTATTTTGTCGTAGTCCTGGCGAGGGTAGCCCCCTTGCCTTAAAACGTGGTGGTGTTTGGCGATGTCGATCTGCAAATCCGTATAACCCAAGTCCGAAAGTATTTGCGCTCCCAACTGGGGATGCTGCCGCATTAGCTCTTTTTCTTGGGGAGTAAACTTGGTCTGTTTTTTTAATAAATTTTTAGGTAATTTCGATTTGCCAATGTCGTGTAGTAAGCCCCCCACCGCCACCGATGCCAACTGTTTGCCTCCGTAACCCTGCATTAAATGACATACCGAAATCACATATTGGGCCACATCAATCGAATGGTGGTAGGTGTATTCATCCTCATCTTTAAGAAGGCTGCGAACATTGCCCGCATGAGGATTGGCTTCAACCAACTTGGCCATTTCCACACTTAATTGGTCCGTTGCTTGAACCGCCTCTTTGTTGATAAAGTTGCTTTCGTAAAGCTCTTCTAAAATTTGGTTCGACTCTTTGGCTAACCTCTTGGCCCAACTTAGATTGTCTTGAATCTGGTGCAGATCCCCGGCATCATTTTTTCGTTTTAAGGAAGGCTCGTTTGGTGGGGACTCAACGGCAATTGGTTCTATAACTACAGATGGAGCTTTGGGCCGGGGCTTAGGGGGCTCAACCTTAGCCCAAGGAGCCTGGGCAGGGACGGCTAAAGTGAAAGAGGTGTTGGCGGCAGGTTGTTGGGCCCGGACCGGTTCGACCACCAAAACCTGTTGAAACCCAACTTTAATCAAAACGTTTAAATGTTCTTGCTTGGCGATCATCACCGGGGCCGCCAGCCGCCCAAAGGTCAGCACCCGGTCACCAGGGATCAACTCGTCGGCGTCGATTAGTTTATGCTCTGCACCTCGCCGAACGGTTAGGTTGCTAAAGTCGAATTTTCTTAAAAAAGCAATTGTATCCGCCTGCATCCGCTGGAACTTCTCGGGCACATCTAAAAAACGCAGAAGATACACCCCGAGTTTAAGCTCGGCGATCCGCATGGTTTTTGACTCGCCAAAAGCGGCCATTTTGCCTTTTTATAAGTTGTTTTAGCCCTATTTTCAATTGCTAGACCCTTTGTTGGCAAGTCCTTGTTTAGCAGACCTTGGCAATTGACTCAACTTTTACCCCTAATATCCCAAAAACGCCTTAAAATAGGACCACTTTTTGAATTGCCAAGGGTGGGGGGCTTTGTGCCTATCGAATAATCCATGGGGGATTGGCTTGAAACTAGGGTACCTGCTATTTTTTGTGTTTAGTTTTTTATGCGGGAGCAACCTCCTGGCAGACGAAGCGATGCACGACCGCTTGAGTGTCCGCGCTTTGGGCATGGGCAACGCTTTTGTGGCGGTTGGCGGGGATGAGGGGGCGCTCTTTTATAACCCAGCAGGCTTAAAATCAATTAAAGCTGGTCTTTTACAGTTTTTCACTGCCGAGCTTCACGCCTCTAACACGGTGATTGATGCGGCCAAGGCCTCGGATATCCAATCGATTTTGTCCGACATTGCTGGGAAAAAGGCTTACGCTGAAATAAACGCCGACCTCTTCTCTGCCTCTGGCCCTGGTTGGGCCTGGAGCTATTCAAAAGGCGGTTTTTTAGACCTTAAGATCGACAATCCGGTCATCCCTTACGTCACTTTAAGGGCTTATTTGCAAACCCTGGCAGCAGGCGGCTTAGCTTTTGATTTTAATGAGAAAGTGACCTGGGGATTAACGGTCAAAAAAATTACCCGCCAAGGGATCACTCAAGAGGTGCATATTGTTGATCTAGCTGAAGATACATTCATTTCAAGCCTGCAAGATCAATTGGTGTCGGTCAGCGCGCAAGGGTACGATTTAGGATTTTTGTATAGGTTGGACAAAGAATTGGGGTTTTTAAGTACCCCCCGGGTTGGCTTGGTTTTTAAAAATATAGGTGGCATGGACTTTGGGGCGACGGGCAAGCTAGAGCAAAGTTACGATCTAGGGTTCGCTTGGGACGCAGCCCTGTTTGAGCTACCCGCCATTCTGGCTATAGACTGGCTCGATGTGTCCAATCAAAGGCACCAAGCCCCAAGTTATTGGCGCAACGTTAATTTGGGCAGTGAAATCTCCTGGGGAACCCAAGCCAACGGCAAACCCATTGTGGCCTACCGGCTTGGGATGAAAGGACCTTACATGAGCTGGGGCTTTACCTTAAACCCCTCTTATCTGCCGATTACCCTCGAATATGCTAGCTGGTCCCAAGAGATCGGAGACCGGGCCGGAGATGTGGCCGACAAGCGGCAATCTATGATCCTTAGCTTTAACTGGTAAGATGAACCTAAAACCCGCCTTATTAATTATGACCCTGGCCCTAGCCTTGGTCAGTTGTAAAGAGGGGGGCCGAAGCTGCATGAAACGGCTTAACTACCGCGAATACGCCTCGGTGGTAACCGATCCTAGTTGCTCCACTTATGAACGAGGGTCAGCCGAATTGGGTCTTGCTGGTTTTGAGATGTCTAGGATCTTGGCTATTAGCGAAGACGCGAGTCCCGATTACCGTTCTGCTTTAGGGATTAGCAGTTCAGTGACCGACTGGGAAACCTTTTCTGGACGGGAACACTATATTAAAGCTCAGATCTTAACTGGTGACGCTTCGGGCAATGAATATGAGGGTGAGCAACGCAGCGGTGAGGATATTGAAGTCCACTATTTTGCAACCTTGGGCAGCTTTTTAGCCCAGACCTATATCCTGTTAGACACCACCGCTGACGGCAGCATTTCAGATCAAGAACTACAAAATTTCACCAAACTAAATTCCAGCACCGCCGCAGATTACGGCTCAAACGACCTTACAGATTCAGGGATTTTGCAGTTTGTGAAGTCAGATGGTAGTGTTTACCTTTTAGACCTTGTCAATAATTATTGCGAAACCGACAGCAATCAAGATGGGGTTTGGGGTGGCAGTACGGCCAGCATGATTGACTGTATTGCCAGCTCCGCCGAAATCACCGCCGCTGCGGGCAGCACCCTATCTATCAGTGGCAGTTGCAATGAGATATTAAAGGTCAATTCAGTGCAAAAATTGTTTACCCAACGGCTCAACCCGGACAACAACGCCATCTTGCTTACCGACCAATTTGTGGCCACCGTCGAGCAAATGAAGGCAGATTTAACCGCACTGAACATTGGCAGTGACAGCAGTCTTTATACGCTAATGTCCGACTTTACCAGCAAGATGGATAACGGAGGCACTTGCACCAGTACTTCCTTAACCGAAATCAACCAGATCATTACCTTAGCCAACAACGCCGCGATCAGCGCCCAATCGAGTTATGCCAGTTACAACCTAATCAACCTTTCAGATTTTACCACGGTTTCGGACAATTCAGTCACCACACCCACCAGCTTCTCCTCCACCGTAGGCACTACCACCCTTACCTTTAGCTGCACCAATAGCAGTTCCTTAAAGGGCCGCCTGGTTTACAAAAACTCGGCAGGAACGGGCTATACCCCTTATTTAGCCGCCGCTAGCAGTGATTTATTCGACGTTTTCGCCAATATGATTATTTTGCAACAAGACTCGGTAGGCAAAACCAAACCCAACGTCCAAAATGACCAAATTGTCTCCTTTAAGGAATTGATGTGTATGAGTAACTAGCGGTAATACCTTCCTTTTTACTTGATCCCAGGCACAACCCAAGCTTTTTGTGCTGCCAACTTGGCTCTGGTATTGTACAGTCCCACTAAAAAACCGATCAAGAGGACCCCATGAAAAAGGTTTGGATTGCCACCACTTTGACTTTAATGACCGCATGGCCAGCCATGGCCCACAACGGGGCCACTGCCGAAGGGTTTTGGGCAGGGGTCGTTCATCCGCTTTTGGGATTGGATCATTTGCTGGCTATTTTGGCCGTAGGAGCGATGGTTTGGGGGCAAGGAAGTAAGGCTCGTTGGATCTATCCTGCTTGTTTTGCTTCGGCTCTTTTGATCGGGGCAGCCGTGGGGATGGGCAGCCAACCCAACCTTTGGGACGAAAATTTAATCGCCTTTAGCCTAATCGCGCTGGGTGTTTGGTTTTGGACCCAAAACCAACTTTCTGCGGGACTCGTAGCGGGTTTAACCTTTGTTTTTGGATTTTTCCACGGCCATGCTCACGGCATCGAAGCAACTGGCAATGGCTTCCATTTTCTCCTAGGCCTAAGCTTGGCAACGGCGATGCTACACCTCACTGGCGCTGGCCTGGGGGCCTTTTTAGCAAAACTAGGTCCCAAGCCGCTAAGGCTTTACGGTGCCATCACGGCCGCCGCCGGGGTGGTGTTTTGGTTGAGTTAGGGGGCTGGGTCTGGCTTTAAAATCTCTAAACCAGACTTAACCCGGCCCTCGGACAGCTTAGGTTTGCGGTTAAACAGAAATTGTTGATCTGTTTCTAGGTTTTGATAAACCAAAACCTCGTTTCCCAGTTCAATCCGGCCCAGGTACCGCAATTCCTGACTGTCTAACCGGAAGTTTGCCCGCCAAAGGTTAGCCTTATATTCCTTGACTGGGCCCGCCGCAAAACCTATAAATTCATAGTCCCCTGGCTCCAGGTCGAAATACCGCAATTCCCAACGTTTACCCTGCTCTTCAAAAACAAGTTTAGATTCCAGGTTTGGGGTCAAGTACCAAAATTCGCGGGTCTCCTTATTTTTCAAATAGAGCCGGTATCCCACGGGCGCAGAAAAGCCAAAAAAAACCACCCCATTTTGGCCAAAGTTGAAGGGCACAATCTGATCAATACCATCGCCCATAGGAGACTTGGCATCGGCCAATTGAAAAGCGGTTTGGCAGCCCCCTAAAAAAAACAGGGCCGCTAGTAGAAGCCTAAAAACCACCTTTATCCTGGACTGGGTTTGAAGGTGGGCTGGGCAAAAGGTTAAGGGTGGGGTTGCTCTCGGCTAGGCGAGGCACTTGGGTTTTAAACTGGGCTAGGTCTGAAGTGGATTGATCCTCCACCTTAAGGGTGGATTTATTCAATTCCCCATCAATCACAAAACGCCCCAGGTACATTACCCCTTTGGGTTCCAGCTTAAATCTAGCACCCCAAGGAATGTTGGCCAAATAGCCAGATAATTCCTGGCGTTGCCACTGATAAATCTCGTATTCCCCCGCTGGCAACATCAAGACAACCAACTTGCCCTGATAACCGTCTTGCTCAATTTCGGCAGCCACCCAGCGGTTAGGTTCGAATTCGGTATAAAGGCTCAGTTTGTTTAAAGGTAGAGGACGCAGATAGATCCGGTTTATACTTTTTTTGGACACTTGGCTAAAAACTACCAACGCATTGTTGCTGTTTTCTAAAAAGTGGAACTCCGTAGTAACCTTTGTTTTGGCTGGACCATTAATAGCACTACATCCGCTCAAAACCAACAAACCAAATCCAATCCAAAGTTTAAAGTTACCCATGATCTCCTCAAAATTGATTTTTCACCTAAACTGCCAAAGTTGGGGGCCTTTGTCCATGGTTGGTGACCAGTGTTAATCTTTAGCTTTTTAAGGGCGCGTGGGCCAGATAGTGGGCCATGGTCTCAAATAAGCTATTAATATCGATTGGCTTTGTTAGATAACCATCAAAACCCATCGCCTTAAACTCGGAGATTTTGGTCACGCTGGCAGAGGCGGTTAAAGCTAAAATCGGAATTCGGCTGGTCTCGGGGTCCGCCTTGAGCCGCATAGCGGCCTCATCGCCAGACATCATAGGCATCCTCAAGTCCATTAAAACCAGTTGAGGTTTTTCCCGTTTTGTCACCTCAATCGCCTCTTGCCCATCTCCCGCTTCTAAGGGGATTAATCCTGAATCCTTAAAATACTCAACCAACAACAGCCGGTTGATTTCCATATCATCCACCACTAAAACCTTTGCAGGAGCGAATTGGACCTTACTCCAATCCTGCTGGTTTTTTGACCAGGGCCCCTTGGTGGAAGGGACCTTAACCACGTGGGCCATATGCAAACTAACCTTGGTACCTTGGCCCAGTTCGCTATTTATCTCTAGCTCGCCACCGTGGGCTTCGACCAATTTTCTAATAATGGCCAAACCCAGCCCTGGGGCCTCAACAGGAGGCATTCCGGCTCCTTCTTTAGGCTCCTCCTGCCCTATTAAGCTAAGTAAGCGGTGCGCTTCGATTCCAGGGCCCGAATCTTCAATACTTAAACAAAATTCAGCCCGACCACCCCTTGATTTTACATTGGAAATAGTTAGGCGAACGCCACCCTCTTGAGTAAATTTTACTGCGTTGCCAATTAAATGGTAAAGAATCTGGTAAAACCGGCTCCTGTCCAGCATCAATAGGTCGTTAATAGCCGGGTCAATCTCAATGTTTAAATAAAGCCCCTTTTTCTCCAATTCTAATGAAAATACCTGTTTAATTTCCTCGAACAAAGCGGGCAGGGAAACCGGTTCTCGCCGCAAAACCAGTTGCCCCGCTTCAATCTGCCCCAAATCCAAAATATCCCCAATCAGATTGGTCAAGGCCTTTCCTGACGCCTGTATGGCTACCATATAAGACCGCAAGGGGCCATCAGGGATTCCGGGCGCCAAAAGATCGGCAAAGCCCAACATGGCATTTAGCGGAGTCCTAATCTCGTGGCTCATGGCGGTTAAAAACCCTGATTTTGCCTCTGAAGCCCTCTGGGCGATTTGCTCGGCCTTGCGCAGTTGGGCCTCAAGTTCTTTGGCAGCGCTGATCTCGACCATCACCCCATTCCAAAGTAAATGACCCTGCTCCACAACCTTGGCACTAAAGTCAGCCCGCATCCATTTGGGCGAGGGGCCCAGTATTCGGTGTTCCACACTAAACGACTCCCCGGTCACCCCGGCTCGCTCAAAGGTGCGAATAAAATATGCTTTGTCTTCAAGGTGTAGATGGTCAAATAGGCTTAAGGGATTATTCATCACCTCGCTTAACGTTTTATGATAAAAAGGAGTGACCTGCTCACTGACAAATAGTCCGCTCAATTGCCCTTTATGATCTTGGCCAAACTGCACCACCACCCCTGGAAGATGTGAGGCTAGCTCTTGGAATCTTTGGCTAAAGGTTTTTAGTTCCAAATGGGCTTGGTCCAACTCTTCCATCTGCCTAAACAACCGCCGGTTGTTTTCGGCCAGTTCCTTTTGCGACTCAGCCACCCGCGAGGAGAGCCGGTTAAATCCCTTTATTAAGGGTTTCAACTCATCAGTTCCTTGGGGAGCGACCTGCTGACCTAGTTCTAAAGGTCTATCAGCAATTACACTCACCTCCTTTGCTAGGTTTTCTAAAGGATCGGAGAAATAAAACTTCACCAATCGATTTTGAATCAAATAAAGTAGGCCTAGCCCTAAAAAAATCAGTCCAGATAGCTTGAAGGAAAGTTGGGTAACCTTTTGATAGGCCTCGGCGAGGGGGATTCTAACGGAAATGGCGCTGACCAAATCGCCTGATTGCCGGTTAAAACTACGCACCGGACCGTAATATTCCACCAAACCCTTCGGCGCTTCTTCCGGCGTGGAATGACACCGGAGGCAGTCGGGCTCCAAGGATTCCCCGCGGCGGATCACCTGAAAATAAGGGTCGCCATTAATAACCCGTATCTCGGTTTGCTCGACCAAGTGAGGGTCCCGATTCGCCCGGAGCAGAAAATCGCGCTCGAAGGAGTCAGCCTCGTTTTTGGGGCTGCGAGCATTAATCGCGGCTTCGCGGTAATAGTATTTTTCTGCAGAGCGTTGTTTATATTCCTCTTCAACGCGGCGCACAATAAAGGTTGAAGACATCCAACTAGGCTCGAAATAACCGGCTTGTATCTGACTGCGGAAGGCCTCTAGGAGTAGGGGTTTTTGCTGCTGATTAATAAAGGCATGGATCGATAGATTGCGCTCAATCATAATCAAAGCCTTTTCGTGGGCTTCTTCTAAAGCTTGCGCCCGCATCAGATAATTAACCGTCAACACGGCCAAGGTTCCGATTACAAACCAAACCAAAATACCGATAAGACCCAGCCTCTGATTGGCATTGCCCGATAATTCTTTTTTCATAGCAAACAATCCCCTCCTTAGAAAAAAAACGCTCACCTACAGTATGACTCTTTAATAGCTTTCCAGGCAAGAAAAAAGGGTTAATCACTCACTTTATAGACCCCCCCCCGGGCAAAAAAATTTTGTTATTGCGTTATATGTAAACATATGTATATACTGATATGCAAAAAAATAAAAGGCGTGATTCCAGCAGGTTAGCAGAGCCTCCTGCCGATGATCCCCAATAAAAAAACCACTTAGAGGTTATAACCATGGCAATCGTCGTCCGCAGGATCGAAAGGGCAATTCGCACCCAACTGCCCGGTCAGGGGAAAAAGAAACAATCAACCTTACTTCCTCAATACAATCAAAAGACTCCGCCTTGTACGGATTCTTGCCCTAGCGCGGAAGACATCCGGGGCTACCTAACCCTGATCGCGCAAGCAGATGAATATGGCCGTACGCCCGAAATGGCGACTCAGATGGCCTTTAACGCCTTAACCGACAAAAACCCATTGCCCGCAACCATGGGTCGGGTGTGCCCGCACCCTTGCGAGTCGGGCTGTAACCGGGGTGCCAAAGACGAGCCGGTTTCGATTAACCGGGTTGAGATGGCCATTGGCGACTTTGGCATTGGAAATCAGCTTAAATTTAAGCCACTAGCCGAAAAAACCGGCAAAAAGGTAGCGGTAATTGGGGCTGGTCCTGCGGGTCTGTCTGCCGCCTACCAACTGGCCCGACGGGGACACCAAGTAACCCTGTTTGACCAAATGGCTGAACCTGGCGGGATGCTACGTTACGGAATCCCCGCTTACCGCCTACCACGCGAAGTACTGGCTGCCGAAATCAACCGGATCTTTGAATTAGGCGTCGAATTCCGCCCTAATATTAAGGTTGGAAAAGACCTAACCCTTGATCAACTCAAAAAAGACTATGACGCGGTCTTCTCTGGGATTGGGGCCTGGACTGGGCGGAAATTGCCTTTGGCCGGGATTGAGGCTCCTAACGCCTTGACCGGGGTGGAGTTTTTATTAGCTCAAAACCTGGGCAAAGCCCCGAAAATGCCGGCTAAAGTTTTAGTAATCGGCGGTGGCGATGTCGCCTACGACGTTGCCCGAACCTGCCGCCGGATGGGGGCTTTAGAGGTGAGCATTGTTTGCCGAGAAACCTTAGAACTAATGCCCGCAACCCAAGAAGAGATCCACGCAGGCGAAGCAGAAGGAATTAAACTCTATCCTGGCTTTACCCCAAAAACCGTACACAACCAGGCGGGACAAGTGACTGGGGTTGAGTTTTTAAAGGTGGAACTAGGTGAAAAAGGGGAAAACGGTTGGCCCATAGTGACCGAGATTCCAGGCACCGAGTTTAAGGTAGAAACCCAATTGGTGATTACCGCTATCAGCCAGTCGCCTAACTTCGACGGCTTAGAAGTGTTGCACCACGAAAATGGCTGGACCGGGCTGGCCAACAACTTTGGCCGAGTGTCTTTAGAAGACAAGATCTGGTCAGGCGGGGACATTACCCGTAAATTAGGTCTGGTTACCGAAGCGGTTGGCGATGGTCGTATTGCTGCTGAAGAAATTGACGCTTTTTTAAAAGGCCAGGAGTACAAACCAGAGCCCAAAAAGAAGATCGTCAAACACCAGTCGATGAAACTCGATTTTTACCAAAAAACCCAAAGAAACCTAATCAGCGAACTCGAACCGGTTCAAAGGCTGCAAAATTTCGACGGCTATGTTTTGGGGTTTTCTAAAGAGCAACTTTTGGCCGAAGCCAGCCGCTGCATGAGTTGTGGCTCTTGCTTTGACTGCGACACCTGTTGGAGTTACTGCGGGGATTCGGCGATTAAAAAAATGCCCAAAGGCAAACACTACGAATTTGTTTGGGACAAGTGTATTGGCTGTAATAAATGCGCCGACGAATGTCCCTGTGGCTTGATTGACATGACTTAGCCATGAATCAAAACCGGATGACCTTTGACGACTTTTTGGCTCAAGTCCGAGGTCAAGTGGCCGAAGTGCTACCTTGGGAGGTGGAAGCCGCCTTCGAAGAGGGTTATTCAGGACTAGTGCTCGACGTCCGCGAAGAGCAAGAATTTGCGGTGGCCCATGTAAAGGGTTCGCTATGGGTCCCTCGCGGTATCTTAGAATCTGCCGCTGACCATGGTTTTGAAGACACCGTTGCCGAACTGGCCGATGCTCGGGATAAAGAAGTCCTGGTCATCTGTCGCAGTGGTCGCCGCTCGCTACTGGCGGCCCATTTACTTAACCAAATGGGATTTAAAAACACTAAATCCCTTCGTGGCGGGGTCCGTGGGCTTTATGACTCGGGCTATGCCCTCTATAACCGCTCTGGGCGCGAAGTGGGCGAAGACGAACTAGACCTCTTCTTTTACCCCCTAAGAAAGACCTCCCCTGTCCCCAAAGACATGGCCTAGCCCCAAGCCCCGAAAGGGGTTTTGGGTAGGTTTGCAAACCGTTAAAAAATTAACCCTTTATTTTGAGGTGTGCCTTTAAGGCCTCTTTAATTAATTCAGGCTTTTCGACCTCTAGGGGGCAGGCTTGCCATAGCCCTCTTAAAAACGCTAAACTTCTGTAGAAGAGGAGAAAAATGAGCCAGATGTATCCTGTTTTGGAGGTTGAGGCGGTTTTTTTGAATTTTGAACCTAGCAGTGGGAAGGTTCAAGGTTGAGGGATTCCTCCCGACATCGTGTATGTCGAAACCAGTGGGGGCAGACTGAAGCTGCTTCGGTTAGATTCTAAAACCCCTAAAGGTTCGGTTGACCCCGGTGGGCTTGCCCCTGGCCAGCGGGTAAAAGTCGCCTATAAAAAGATCTTTAATCACTTAATGGCCATTAGCCCACTTTTGAGCGGCCCGGAGGTTAAATGAGGCGAGGATGGGTTTTATTGGGTTTGCTTTTGGCCGCTTGCAGCGCCCAAGCGGGTTCGGTTTCTTGGGGGCAGTTAGCCTATCAAAGCCAAAGCCTACGCGGGCGCACGGTGACCCTCGATACGAGACTGCACTTGGAAGAAAACCTAATCTCTAAACCGGTTGGATATTCTAAAGAAGGGCGGCGGGTTTTTTTCTTAATGAAAGACGATAGGTTCAAAGAGTTGCAGGAGAAGTGTGGTCATGTTTGTGTTTTATCTGGCACCTTTGAAATTGATTGGGCCGGTCGGATTACTATGATCGATTACCAATTCCCCGAAACCGAATAGCCCCCTACTTGGCCCAAAACGCTCTAATTTTCGCCTGGGTCTCTAGTTGGGATAGATAGAAACAGGGCAGCAAAATCAGGGTAATAAAAGTAGCAAACATAATCCCCACGCCCAAACTAATGGCCATGGGAATCAAAAACTGCGCCTGACGACTGGTTTCGGCCAAGATGGGCATCAATCCTAAAAAGGTGGTTAAACTGGTCATAATAATGGGCCGCACCCTAGACTGGGCCGCTTCAATGATGGCCGCAAAAGGATCAGAAGATAGTTTGGGATGTAGGTTTATCGCCTCTACTAAAATCAAAGCGTCGTTAACCACCACCCCTGAAAGCCCCACTAGGCCAAAAAGGCTCATAAAACTAAGCGGGTGCCCCAAAATCAAGTGACCAAACACCGCCCCTGCAATCCCAAAGGGAATCGCCGACATCACCATCGCCGGTTGAAGATAACTCCTAAAAAAGATCGCTAAAATCGCGTAAATCAAGACCAGGGCCATAATAAAACCCATCCAAAGGCTATCTGCCGAGCGTTTGCGCTCCTTGTCCGCCCCTTCCATATTGACCAACAAACCGGGATGATGTTGGATCAAGACGGGCACAAAGTCTTGTTTGAGGCTGTTAGTAATCTGATCCGGGTCTTTTACTGAATCCTCAATCTTGGCGGTGACATCAATCACCGGTTGCCGGTTAATCCGCACAATCGCTGCTGGCTCTTGGGCCTCCACTTGGTAGGCTGCTTCCGCCAAGGTAATCTCCCCTCCTCCAGGAGAGGAGATTCTTAGGTTTTGCAAACTAGCCAATTGGTCTTTTTCAGACTCCCCTAAACGCAAATAAACACTGATCTCTTGTTTATCTTTTTGTAACCTCAAAACCTCCGTGCCAAAAAAGGCCCCTCGCAGCGCCTGGGCGAAGGCTTGGGGTGTTATCCCTAAACTACGGGCAGCCGGGCTTAAGTGATAGCGAAGTTCGCGTTTACCTTCCTTTTGGCTATCTTCCACCTCTTTGACCCCGACAAAACCAACCAAATGGGTCTTGGCCTCGGTGACTGCTTGATTCAAGACTTCAGGGTCTTCGTGGCTAAGGCTCAACTGGATATCCGCGCCAAAGTCCATCCCCCTTCCACTTAAAGCAAGTGATAAAACCTCGGGCATAGGACCTACTGCTTTTCGCCACCGCGCTGCAAATTCAAAGGTGCTAATGCTCCGCTTTTCTTTAAGCCGAAGTTTGACCTCTGCTTGGGCGTTGGGCGACCCACCGCCGCCTTGGTCTCGATAGGTAGAATAGGCATGATCAAAACTCGTTAATCCCTTGCCTTTTTCCTGATCAATCTTGGCCAATTCTCGCTTTCCAACCTCCTCTAGGGTTTCTAAAACCAGTTGGGCTTTGTCGGCGGGATATCCGGGAGGCAACTCGGCGGTCAGACTGACCTCGTCAGACTCGATCTTGGGGAAAAACTGCATCTTTAAGACCCCACCCATCACCAGACCGACACAAACCATCAGCGTCGCCAATGCCAAGGCCACCGTAGAATGCCGGTTATGCAGCGCCCAATTGAGGTTTTTTTTATAAGGGCCCTCGATGATTTGATTCAGCCAAACTTCCGCTTTTTCACGGTAGTGTTCTAGCTTCACCATGATGGGATTGGTGCTAATCTTTACTGGTCTAGCTAAATGGGAGGGTAAAACAAACAAGGCTTCGATTAGGCTAACCACCAAAACGGCCATTACAATCACCGGAATGGCCACCATAAACTTGCCCATCCGCCCCTCAATGTACATCAAAGGGGCAAACGCAACCAAGGTAGTCAGCACCGAATAAATGACCGGCCCACCCATCTCGTAACAACCTTGGATGGCCGCTTGCTGGCGGGGCATACCGGCCTCCAGATTTTGAAAGACCTTTTCCCCGATCACTATCGCGTCATCAACCACAATCCCTAAAACCAAAATAAAGGCAAAGAGACTCATCATGTTAATGGTTATCCCCGTATAGGGTAACAAAGCCAAAGAGCCCAAAAAACTGACCGGAATCCCAAGCATCACCCAAAAGGCGAGGTGGATCTCCATAAACATCGCCAAAATCACAAACACCAGCACTAGGCCCATAGCGGCGTTTTTTATTAACAATTGGAACCGGTCCACAAAGACGTCGCTACGGTCATTCCAAAGGGTCAAGTGCAAGGATTCAGGCAAGCTAGATTGCCGTTGGGTCAGGTATTCCTTAATGTTTTTAGAAACCTCGGCTGGAGTGACCCGGTCCGATTGGTATAGATGAAAATAGATCGCCGGTTGCCCGTCAAAACGCACAAAATTGCGTTTTTGTTGTAGCCGCTCCTCAATCTTGGCTATGTCACCCAACTCGACCCGCGCCCCGTCTTTGGCGGTCTGCACCGCTATAACCCCAAATTCTTCGACCTCTTGACGCTTGGAGATGCTGCGCAGTAAAATTTCTCCCCGCTCGGTTTTAACCGACCCTGCGGGTAAGTCTAGGGAGGCTTGAGAGATAATCTGGGAGAGGCTAGACAGGTTTAGCCCAAAGCGATTGAGGTCCTCGGATTTAACCTCTATGACCAGTTCCTTGTTACGATGCCCACTTATATCGACTTGCGAGACCCCCTCGACCAAAGCCATTTCCTCTTTAAGGCGGCGGCCTAGGTCGAACAGTAGGGTTTCTGGCACCGGCCCGAAAAGGATAACCGCCATGATTTCGCGGCGGCGTTGGGCCCTAGAGATGATTGGGGTTTCAGCGTCCGCAGGGAATTGGTTGATGGCGGTAATCTGGTTTCTTACCTCTTGCAAAACGAAATTAACATCACTGCCTTCGGTTAATTCCAAGATCAGTTGAGCAGAACCTTCCTGTGCTTGGCAGGTTAGACGCTCAATCTCTTCTTGATTAGAAACCGCCTCTTCCATAGGCAAACAGAGGGCCGAGGCAGTTTCAGAGGCACCTGCACCAGGGTAAACGACCGAAACTTCAATAATATCTAGGGCAATATCCGGGAAAACCTCTTGTTTGATTGTAGTCGCCGTAAAGCCCCCACCCAAGACAATCACCAACAACAAGATGTTGGCAGCGACCGGGTTTTTGGCCATCCATTCGACCCCTTTCATGGCGCTTTGGGGACTGGGTTGGCGGGGTCTGTAGCCGGTTCGCTCCCGGCTAAAGATTCGGTAAATACCTTTAGTGCCATTCCGGGAATCGGGGAAAGCAGGCTAGAAGTCACCAGACGTTCGCCCGGTTCTAACCCCTCCTCGACCAAGGCCATATCCGCTTGGCGGCGCAGAATCGAAAGGGGCCTAATCTCTAAGCGTCCATCAGCACCAATCAACCAACCCTGATCCCCTTGATGGACCGCCGAAATAGGCAGTTCAAAGACCCGCCCCAGCCTTGCGCCGGCAAAATTAACCTCAACCTGCAACCCTAGAGGCAAAGAAAATCCTTGGTCCGAGACCGGGTCTGCTACTTCAACCATAACCTGGGCCATCCGCCCTAAGGAGTCGATCTCTTGCAACCGCCTGACTGCCCTTCCCTTCCAGCGATGTAGCTTGGCCCCAATGGTTTTTTTAAGAACCACCTCTGCCCCTTTTTCGCCCACCTCGATCAAGGGTAAATCGGCCAGAGGCAAAGATACTTTAAGTAAAATGGGCATGTCCGAAAAGAGTTGGGCCGCTGCTTGATTGGCCGCCAAATTCTGCCCCAAGGCGACGGAAACCGATCTAAAATAACCAGTAAAAGGAGCCTTGATTTCGGTCCGTTCCAGCCGGAGCAGGGCCTGCTCTAAACCTGCTTGAGCAGAAACCAGACTTGCCTTCGCGTTTTTTACTTGGGGCTCAAAAAGGGCTAGGCCACTTAATTTAGACGGAGATTTTTGCACCGATTGATAGGCCTTTAACCCCTTTTTAGCGGTTTCTTGCTGGGCTAAAGCCATGTCCAGGTCATATTCGGCCTTGGCCTCCCCCGCTTTGGCTTGCTCAACGGCCAATTGGTAATCAGCCGGATCAAGTTGGAAGAGTAATTCCTGTTCCTTGACCAACTCCCCTTCAACCATCTTCTCAGAGATCCAAACCACGCGGCCCCCGACCTGGGGGGAAACGGCCACCTGCCTTGCCGGTTCGGTAGTAGCAAAGGCCGCAATCTCTAGTTGGCGAGCCTGGGGATTTAGCTCAAGCACCCGCACCAAGGGAAGTTGGGCTTCCGCCTTGGGCTTGCGTTTCGCCTCGGGGCGACCCATTACCAATAGGCTCGTGATCAAAAGCCCTAAACCTAAAATAATCAGAGGCAAAAATCGTTTCAGCCAGGTTTTCATTCTTTGTCTCTTAATTTAAGGGCTTCTTCTTGGGCGACCTGTTTAAGGTATCCATCGGTCCAGTTTCCTCCAATTGCCAAATAGAGTCCAACCTGTTGATCAATCCAGGCCCTTCTGGTGGTAAGCAGGCCTTTTTGGACGTTGTAATATTGATTTTGGGCGGCAATCACCTGGAACCAATCGGTTATCCCCTGGCGAAAACCGTCTTTAGTGAGTTCTAATTTTTGCTTTGAGATCTCTATCTGATTCTTTTGCAGGGCGATTTGTTGATCCAACAGTTTTAGTTGCCCCAAGGCGTCTTCCACCTCGCCAAAGGCCTTGAGTAGGGTTTGGTTATAAAGGGCTAGCTGTTCAGACAAAATCCCCTCTTGCCGACGGACCTCTGCCCGGCGTTTTCCCCCGTCAAAGATCGGCAGAGTGAGGTTACCCACCAGATTCCAAAAGGCGTTGCCTGGATCGGTAATCCCACTTAATTGGCCCGACTGATAACCAACCGACGAGCTTAAACTAAACTGGGGATAGCGGGCCGCTTCTGCTTGGGCGATACGAGCATCTTGGGCGCGTAGCTGCAATAGGGCCCGGCGCAGATCGGGGCGGCGCTGCACTAGGGTCGAAGGCAAACCGGGCTTGGGGGGCTCAAGCTTTACCTCCAAACCGACCGGCGAGAATCCCTGCTCCTTACGTGGATAACGCCCAGCCTGAATCATCAAAGCATGCTCGCGGGTCAATAACAGCGCCTTGGTTTGGGCCAATTGTAGTTCGGTTCCCATCACCTGTTCTTGCGCCTGCAACACATCGGCGGCCTTGGCAGTGCCTACTTTATAACTCCCCTCCACTAAGTCCAGATTGGCTCGGTCTGCTTGGGCGGTTTCTTCTAAAAGTGCGGCCTGCGCCTTGCTTTCGGCCAAGGCAAACCAGCCGCTAATCAAGGTTTTCGAAAGATCAGCGAGACTGGCCTTGTAATCTTCTAGGCTGGCTAAGAGATCAAATTGGGCGGCAGTTAGAGCAGATTGGTTTTTGCCAAAGAGGTCTAGCTCATAACTAAGACTAAGCCCTAAAGAAAAGCGGTTGGATTCCACCTTACTTTGGCCGGTGCCTAACTGTTGGTGACTGGCCGAGATTTCGGCTTGGCCCTGTGGCACCAGGGCGGCCCAGGTGACCTCATATTGAGCCAAACGTTGCTCGATGCGGGCACGGGAGGCCCTTAGGCCGGGATTGTGATTAATCGCCTCTTCCATAAAGGCGTCAATTTCTGGGGATTTAAACACCCGCCACCAGAGACCCGGCTCTGCAAAGTCGGCAGTTTGGGCGGACTGGAACCGGTCTTCTTTGAGTTGGACCGGGGGCGGCTCAAATTTTTGGTGCGCGCTGCAAGCTGATAAAAACACCAGCCCCCAACTAAACCCAATGAAGTTTTTACCCATGCCCATATCAAGTCCCAACCCTATAAAGATGGGTTTAACCTAGCGAAATTGGGGTTCTTGGTACAGGTGGTAATTGTAACTTATTGTAACCACTTGGCGTATTAAAAGCCGGCCGAGAAATAGATTAGCTGCCTAAGGGGGCTTTGCGCCTTAGTGGTACCATCGCCCAGTTCTTCGTAGTACCGCGCTCCGCCTAAGATTAGGCTGCGGTTAAAGAAGTTTAACTCAGCCCCGGCAGTGGCATATCCTTCGTTGCTGCCTGCTCGCAGTGAAAGCAGGCTGCCCCCGGTCGAGTTGGGGAACAGGCCAAACTCAACCCCTGCATGGACGCGGTTAGTGCGGGTCCTGGTGGTTTGAATCCCACGCAGATCAATTGCCGGGATCAGTTTGAGCAGTCCCAACTCTAAGTCCATACTCACCCCAAAATGGACCTCTTGGGGTTCGGCGTCTAAGGTGGTGCCTAAATCCAAGCCCCCAATATTTTGCGCCACCAAGCCAACAGTCATTCGCGTTGCACCGCCGGTCCGCCAGATCAGGCCTAGGTCCCCTGCTTGCCCGGTCTCGCTGGTGCCAAAGGTGGGGACACCCACCGCCGCGTCCGAGGTGGCGTCACGTCGCTCAATCCGGCGTGCGCCCAGACCTAAAACTATTTGCCCTGAAAATAAAGGGATCGAAATCCCTCCTTGGGTAATGCGGTCACTGCGCTGGAAAAGCTCAGCATTATCATTAAGCCCCTGGATCACTATTTCTCGCAAATAGTTAGCCCCCACCCCAATCCCTTTTTTGGTGATGTTGGCCGCAAAGTTAAGCCCAGCGTTGGCCCGCATATGGGGACTGGTTTGATTTAGAAAGCTGGCCCGACTCGATTCGGCCAGCCCGGTTTCGTTGAGGTAGGGGTATTGGACCGAAACCAGATTAGGGACCACATCCAGGACCCCTAGCCCGTCAGAAGCCTCCACGGTCCAAGCTCCAAGGTCCAGCCACCACCCTTGCACGTTCGCCAACACGGCGGGGTTATAACTCAACGAATAGGCATCATTCGCCGAAGCCACCCCCGTATTGCCCATGGCTATGGCCCGGTAGCTTTTAAGTGGCTGATAATATTCTTGGGCTTCAGCTACATAAGCCCCAAGAATAAATAGTAATAACAAGGCGATTCGTTTCATGAGACGAGCCTAGCAGAATGTCCAAAAAAGCCCAAGTGTTTTGCGCTTAAACGAAGGTCCAATTTTTAGTAAAACTGCAAAAAAGTGGCCAAGTCATTTGACCAGAGCGCCCACTTAGCCGATATTGGACGAAAGAGGAGAACATGGGCAAAAAATTATTAATCAAAAAAGGCCGCGAAAAGTCACTGTTGCGGCAACACCCCTGGGTATTTTCAGGGGCTTTAGCCAGCGTTGAGGGCGAAGTAAAACCCGGTGAAACCTGTGGGTTATTTGGATATGCTGGGCAATTTTTAGGTCGGGCCGCCTATAGTCCAGCCTCGCAGATTGTCGCCCGGGTCTGGAGCTTTGACCCAAAAGAAGAGATCGACGAAGATTTTTTTCGCCGCCGACTTGTCCGAGCATTAAAGCACCGCGAGCGGTTATGGAACGGGACGCTGCCTGTCTGTTTTAGGTTGGTTAACGCCGAAAATGACGGGTTGCCGGGGGTGGTTATCGACCGATATGGCGAATATTTCTCCTGCCAGTTTTTAAGTTACGGTGCCGAGGCTTTTAAGGACCTAATCGTAAAAATCCTGGGCGAGTTGATGCCCGCAAAAGGTATTATTGAACGAAGCGACGTCAAGGTGCGGAGCAAAGAGGGTTTAGAACCTGTCAAAGGAATCCTGGCCGGTACCCCCCCCGATGGACCGGTGGTGCTGGAGATAGAAGGATTGAGGATGGCGGTGGACCTGTTAGAAGGCCACAAAACCGGAGCCTACCTGGACCAGCGGGAAAACTGGCCACTGGTTGCCAGCGAGGCCAAAGGTAAATCGGTGCTCAACTGCTTCGCTTATACGGGCGGTTTTGGGCTCTGGGCGCTTAAGGCGGGGGCTAGCGAAGTGATACAAATCGAGTCCTCGCTCCCTGCGGCCGCTTTGATCCAAGCCAATTTGATCTCCAATCAGCTAAATGCTGCGCAGCATGAGGTTAAGACGACCGATGTGTTTACAGAATTACGAAAATTCCGCGACCAAGGTCGGCAGTTTGACCTGATCATACTAGATCCACCGAAGTTTGCGGAATCGGTTTCGATGGTACCTAAAGCCGCAAGGGGTTATAAGGATATCAACCTGTTGGCCTTAAAGTTACTCAATCCAGGGGGGATGTTGTTTACCTTTTCCTGTTCTGGCGCGGTTGATCCCCCTCTGTTCCAAAGTATCCTAGCCGGGGCCGCCGTGGATTCAGGCCGCTCGGCCCATTTAATAAAACGTTTAGGGCCCGCCAAAGACCAAGCGCCCAACCTCGCTTTCCCAGAAGGCGACTACCTAAAAGGCCTTCAAATACAGGTGGCTGATTGACTCAACTTAGCGAAGTATTGGCCAAACTAGAAAGCATGGCCAATGAAAAAAACCGGCAAGGACAAAAGCGTTTTGGGATCACCCCGACCCAAGGGTTAGGGGTGACCATGCCCCAAGTGCGGGCTTTAGCCCAAGCCTTAGGCACCAATCACCCTCTTGCCCAAGAACTGTGGGCGAGCGGAATTCACGAGGCTCGAATAATGGCCACAATAGTGGCCGATCCTGCCCAAGTGACCTTCGAAGATGCCAAAAAATGGGCCCTCGATTTCGAAACCTGGGACCTTTGCGACCAGTGTTGCTTAAATCTCTTTTGCCATACTTCCTTGAAATGGGATTTGGTCGAAGCCTGGGCCAATGCTCCTGAAGAATGGCTCAAACGGGCCGCGTTTGCTTTGATGGCGGTCTTGGCGGTACATGAAAAAAATGAGCCTGACGCCCGGTTTGTAGGCTATCTATCGCTAGTCGAAACCGCCGCCGAAGACCCTCGCAATTTTGTTAAAAAGGCGGTCAATTGGGCGCTTCGCCAGTTAGGAAAACGCAGTTGGGCCCTGCGCCAGGCGGCTTTGGATTTGGCTTTAACCCTAAGCCAACGCGCCGAGCCCGCTCCCCGTTGGATCGGCAAAGACGCCTATAAAGAACTCAGTGACCCCAAGACCCAGGCTCGAATCCAGCGGTAGTCCGCTCGATTTAAGGACCAGAGTTTAGGGTCTTTCTCTGGTTCAGGCCAGATTAAAGCAAAAACCCTAATGAGACCTTTTGACTCAACCAAAAAGTTGAATGTAACCGGTTGAATCAAATAGACTTAAGTCGAAAAAAGGGGTTTCCTAATTTAGAGACTGACAAACCTGCCCCCCCTTTTTATACTCCACCCCATGGCCGACGTAGCTCAGTTGGTAGAGCATCTGTTTCGTAATCAGAAGGTCGTCAGTTCGATTCTGATCGTCGGCTCCACTGCCTCCAGATAGGTTCCTTCGCTCCTAGCCCCCCTTTTAATCTCTATTAAAAACCAAAGGTTTTTCGAATTCTTTACTCACCTCAACAGAGCCGGCAAATCTATATCCTTCGGGACCGCCAGGGTATAATTTTATCGTTGGTTTCTTAAGTTGTTTGTACGCTCAAAATAAGCTACACTACCTCCAGTAAAAGGAAAGTTAGCGGTTACTCCCTGCGACTCTTGGTTGACCATGGGTATGAATAAATTGGACTTAGATAAACTAAAAAGCTCCTTTGGGGTGCTCGCCGAGCACATGTTCAACAGCTTTGCTCTGTGTGAAATCATTTGGGACGAAAAGGGCGAGGCGCAGGATTTTATGTTCCATGAAGTCAACCCGGCCTTTGAAGCCATGACCAATCTGAGCCGGGAACAAGTCTTGGGGCGGCGGGTGAGTGAGGCCATTCCAGGCATCTTGGAGGTCCACCCTGAACTGGTAACCACCTATGGCCAGGTAGCCAAAACCGGTCAATTGATCAAGTTTCAATTCCGTTTTTCCCCCTTTGGGGTCTGGTATGCGGTTTCCGCTTTTTGCCCCATGCCCGGCTTTTTTGTTACTCTCTTTGACGACATCACCCTCCAAAAAGAAACCCAAGAAAAAATTGAAGCGGCCAAACACCAGCTCGATAGCATCTTTGAGCATTCAGGGTTGGGCTTAACCCTCATTAAGGAACGTAGGCTGGTTCAAGTCAACCGGCAAATGACCAAGATTTTTGAAGCTACCAAGGGAGAATTGGAAAACTTAGCCATGGAGGAATTGATCCCTGACCCCAGCGATCAGAAACGCCTTGGCCAGGAGAGCTATGAGACGCTGAGCAGGGGGGAGACCTACAAAACAGAGGTTCAACTCAAAACCCTCAAAGGTAAAATTTTCTGGGCCCGTTTATACAGCACTGCCATTGACCCCCAGAACCTTGAACAGGGCAGCATCTGGAACCTAGAAGACATCACTAAAGAGCGGGCCGCCCGAGCCCAACTGGCTGCTGAAAGCAACCTTATCCAAAGTATCCTAGAAGGCGTAGAGGACACCATTTTTATGTTCGAACTAAAAGACGGACGGGCAGTGCGCTGGAATAAAGCCTTTAGCCAAATTAGTGGCTATACAGACGCAGAAATCGCCTCAAAAAAAGCCCCCGATGATTGGTTTGACGAGCAAGATTTAGCCCACGCCCATGAGGCCTTGGGCGCGATAACGCCAGGGGTTGACACGAGGCTAGTGATGGGGCTTTTGACCAAAAGCGGGGAAAAAATCCCCACCGAATACAGAGTAAAGTTAGTCTCTTACGAAACTGGAGAGGGGCACTACCTCTTGGCGGTGGGTCGCGACCTAAGGAACCGCCGGAAAGCAGAGCGGGAAATCCATAAAAAGGAACAACTCGCCCAACAATATTTAGATATCGCCAGCGTTTTATTTGTTGCCCTAAACGCGACCGGACACATAATATTGATTAACAAAAAAGGCTGCGAAATATTAGGGGCCTCTGAATCCGAAATCTTGGGCCATAACTGGTTTGAAGAGTTTTTATGGGCCGAAGACCGAGCAGAGATCGAAAAGGTTTATCAACAGGTAATGGGCGGTGAGGGCGACCTAGTCGAGTATTACGTCAATCCGGTGCGCACCAAATTAGGGGAGACCAGACTAATTGAGTGGCATAATGCGGCGGTTTATAACGAAACCGGGGAAATTGTGGGGTTATTCAGTTCTGGGCTCGACATCACCGAAAAAAGACAGGTTGAAGAAAAATTGGCCAATTCAGAGGAGCAACTGCGCACCCTGCTTTCGGCGAGCCTAGATGGGATTATCACCATCGACCAAAACAGTAGCGTGATCTTCTGGAACGAGGGCGCAACCCGAATTTTGGGCTATGACGCCCAAGAAATCCTGGGGACCTCTCTAACCCGGATCTTGCCGGAGCGGTTCCAGGCAGGGCACCTTGCCGGGGTGGCGCGAGTAATCAGGGAGGGGCGAAGTACTATGATGGGCAAACCCATAGAAATGATGGCTTTAACCAAAGACCAAAGGGAGATTCCGGTCGAGTTGTCCTTAAGCCAGTGGAATTTAAAGGGCAAAACCTATTTTAGTGGCATCTTACGTGATATCTCCCAGCGAAAAGAAACCGAGGCCGAGGCCCTGCGGTTAACCCAAGCGATTGACCAAGTGGAAGAAGCCGTTTTTATCACTGACCTCAAGGGCAACTTAATTTATACCAACCCCGCCTTCAAGTACTGCCCAGAGGTCTTTCCTCAAGCCTTATTCGCATCAAAATGTTTAGAAGACCAGGATCAGAGGTCTGAAAATCCGGCTCTTAACAAAATCTCTCACACTTTACTTGATGGGAACGCCTGGGCTGGAGAATGGGTCAATGACGCTGACCCTGAATCACCCCGCTATTTTGAATTAACCATCTCCCCTCTAGGAAAGCCGTCGGACCCGCAGTTTTCATTGATATTTATCGGTTTTGAAACCACCCAAAGGCACCTCCAGCGGGCCAAATCTATCCAGTCCCAAAAAATGGAAGCTTTGGGTACCTTGGCCAGTGGCGTAGCCCACGAAATTAACAACCCCATTAGTTATGTCTCAGCCAACGTCCGCGAGTTAGGCCATTATCTTGCTGCCTACCAAGCCCTGGTGTCCCTTTATGAAGAGTTAGAACCCTTTGCCCAAGAAAACAAAAATTTATTAGCGGCAATTGCGTCCCAAAGGAAGATCATGGACCTGGAATTTGTCAAAAGCGAAGTGCCTCAGATGATTAAAGATGCGTTAGACGGGGCGGCACGGATTAAAAATATAGTGCAAAACTTAAATGAATTTTCCCATAACAACTCCGATGGCCAAGAATGGGTGGACCTTAATTCAGCTCTGCAACAAACCCTCAAAATGGTCTGGAATGAATTTAAACATAAGTCTCTCGTTACCGAGAATTATGGCGTGATTCCAAACATCTTCGGCAACCGCCAAGAACTAACTCAGGTCTTTTTAAACCTGCTGATCAATGCAGGGCAATCGATTGAAAAACAAGGTGAAATAAACATTACCACCCGAGAATTGGGGGATCAAATCCTTATCGAAATTAAAGATACTGGAAAAGGAATTGCACCTAAGGATTTGCCCCGGATTTTTGAGCCTTTTTTTACGACTAAATCGGTGGGTCAGGGCACAGGATTGGGGCTTTCAATCTCCTATGGGATGGTTAAAAAACATGGGGGCCAGATTGAGGTTAGCAGCGAGCTTGGAAAAGGCACCTGTTTTACTGTAAAATTTCCTATAGCTTGGACCGAGTCTATGTCTCAAACCAAGGAAACTCCATGAGTCTAACCAGCGATCGACAACGGATTTTAGTCGTCGATGACGATGGCGCCATTCGCCGGATGATTTTGCGTACTTTGCGAAACCTGAATGTGGAACTGTTCGAGGCGCAAAATGGGGAGGAGGCGCTAGATAAAATGGCCAAAGTCAGCCCCCACTTAATTTTGTTAGATATAAAAATGCCCGGAATGGACGGCTACCAAATCTGCCGACAAATCCGCGCGAACCCCGCCAATCAATTGGCCAAAGTAATCCTCTTATCCAGTCTAAACCGCTTGCCTGAACGACTGGCGGGATACCAAGCCGGGGCCGATCTCTATTTAGTCAAACCCTTCGAGGAGGAGGAACTCAAAGCCTTGATCCGGGCCTTTTTAAAACTCCGGCACGCCGAAGAAGTAGAACAACTGCGGACTAATCTTTTGCAGTTAGTCGCCCATGAATCTCGGACCCCGCTCAATTCGATCTTGGGTTATGCAGACCTGCTAGTTGGGGGAAATTTTGAAACCTCCCAACTGTCTCAAATTGCTGGTGAAATTTCACGACAGGGCAAGAGGATGCTTCAACAGATCGAAAAGGCCGATCTTTATTGCCGGGTGACCAGTGACAATTACCCATTAAGGCCTTATCAGGACAACCTGGCCCAAGTGGTTGGCCGATTAACCAAGGACCCGCAATTTTTAGGTCTCCCCCTCATTCTGGAGATTGCTCCCGAATTGGAACTAGAATTTGATTGGGCGTTAATGGTTCAAGTCTTGGGGTTTTTATTAGAAAATGCTTTTTCCCATAACCCAGAGGGGCAGTCTGTCACTTTAGAGGCGCGGCGCCAAGAGGGGCGATTGCTGATCCAGGTCTCCGACCAAGGCCCAGGGGTGCTTGAGGAGAATCGTCAAGCCATTTTCAAGCCGTTTTATACCAAAAGCCTCATGCACCACCATGCAGGCCAGGGGCTTAGCCTAGCCTTGAGTAAAAGGATAGTTGAACTTCACGGCGGAACCTTAGAGGTCACAGGTTGCCCCCCTCAAGGTGCCCAATTTATTATCAGTTTGCCTATCATTCCAACCCCCTTTATCGATCTTGAATCCTTAGGAAGCTCAAAACTCTTCGGCCCGTCCAATACCTGATCGGCTCTGCCCACTCTTTTTTTACGTCAAACTCCGTGGGAACGTTTCGTAAATGAAACAAAGTTAGCCCCAACAATTCGACCAAAAAGGTAATTTTTAACCATAAGCAAGATTTCCATAAAAACCACTTCAAAGGGGTTGCTCCTTGATTACGGCTTTGTAAGGAGACTTTATCTCGTTTGGCAATCTGTCAGAAAGAGGGTTTCAATTATTTAACTGCCACTTATTTTTCCGTTTTATTCCCTAGCGCCCCCAATTCCATCAAAGACATTCTATTCGACTCAAAACGCGGTTATGCAGCCTCTTTTCCATAGCCAAAAATCCCAATTGTTCGAAAGCTTACAATAAATAAAGCAAGGAGTTACCAACAAATAATACTGAATTGCCCTATTCAGCCTTTAACATTTATGCAAGAATTCCCATAGACCCAAGGTTACCTTTCACCTAGAAAACTAGTCCCCTTATGATACCAGGTTATTTTGACGAGGTGTTCCAAAGCCCAAATGTTGCTCGAAAAGTTGCGGCACACTTAGCCGAATATCTGGGCCAGATTTCGCCTGAAGAGATGGAAGTGCTCAACGCCAAGGCGGAACTTTCGATGAGTAACCAAGGGATTACCTTTACCGTTTACGCCGATGAGCGGGGCACCGAGAAAATCTTTCCCTTAGACTTGATCCCTCGAATCTTAACCCACCAAGAATGGGCTCCTGTTGAAAAGGGGATCGTTCAAAGACTAAAGGCATTAAATCTTTTTTTACGCGATGTTTATAATGAACAAGAGATTTTAAAAGACCAAGTGGTGCCCGCCCATTTAGTGGTGCAATCCAATCAATATTGCCGGGAAATGACCGGGATCAAGGTGCCCAAGGGGGTTCATACCCATATCGGTGGGGTTGACTTGATTCGCAACGAAAAGGGCGAATTTTTGGTTTTAGAAGACAACCTACGGTGCCCTTCAGGGGTGTCGTATATGCTTAATAACCGGCGAATTTTAATGCGGGTTTTGCCCAAATTATTTCACCAATATAAAGTAAGGTCGGTTAATCACTACCCTCAAATTTTGTTTGACCAGCTCACCGGTCTTTCTAAAAGGGAGCGGCCCAATATTGCGGTCTTGACCCCCGGGGTTTACAACTCTGCCTATTTTGAACACGCCTTTTTGGCAGACCAGTTGGGTGGTGAGTTGGTTGAGGGGCAGGACCTTTTGACAGATCGAGACGTTTTGTACCGAAAAACGACCCGTGGCCTCATTCGGGTGGATATTTTATACACCCGTGTCGATGAAGCCTTTATTGACCCATTGGTGTTTCGGCCTGATTCTTACCTAGGCGTTCCAGGCTTGATGCATGTTTACCGGGCAGGTAACTTGGTTTTGGCCAACGCTCCAGGAAACGGGGTTGCCGACGACAAAGCCATGTATGCATACACACCTGAAATTATTAAATACTACCTAAACGAAGAACCCATTTTGCCCATCGTAAAAACCTATCTCTGCGCCAGAGCTGACGAATTAGATTATGTCCTTAACAACCTAGAAAAACTGGTGGTAAAACCAACCGATGCCTCTGGTGGCTACGGTCTTTTAGTGGGCAGCGCCGCAAGCGAGCAGCAAATGGCCGAGTTTAGAGTTAAATTGGCTCAAAACCCAACCGGGTACATCGCCCAGCCGATTCAAAAACTTTCGACCCACCCCACCTTTGTTGAACAAGAGGGTCAATGGGGTTTTCATCCAAGGCATATTGACCTACGGCCCTACGCCGTCTGCGGAGGCGAATCTATTGAAGTAATTCCTGGGGGACTAACCCGCGTGGCCTTAAGGCAAGGAAGCTTAGTGGTAAATTCCTCCCAAGGTGGGGGGAGTAAAGACACCTGGGTACTGCAAGAAGAGGAGGCCAGCCCATGTTAAGCCGAGTGGCGCAACGCCTTTATTGGATTGGCCGTTTTATTGAAAACGCAGAAAACCTAACCCGCATTTTGGATGTCTATCGACAGATGGACCTAGAAAAAAGTGGGTATGACGACATTGACGTTTGGACCCCGATTTTGCAGATCACCGAGTCGCTTGATTTTTATAAAAGCCTTCACCCAGAGGTGAGTGAACGTGAGGTGGTGGATTTTTTGCTTTTTAGTGAAGAAAATCCCCATTCTACGATTAGCTCGGTTTTTCAAGCACGTGAATCAGCCAAAAACATCAGGAACAACCTCTCTGAAGAGATTTGGCTGCATTTAAATGTGATGTATCATGGGCTTAAATCCATGACCTTAGATCAAAATAGGGTTCAAAAACTCGATGAATTTCATAATCAGATCTTGGTGTTTTGCAATTGCTTTCATGGGCTAGTAGATAACTCCATGATTCAGGCCCAAGGATGGCAGTGGCTTCGGTTGGGGCGCTATTACCAAAGGGCGATCACGACGGTTAACATCTTAAAAATAAAATACTTTATTTTACTGCCTAGCCTGGATGATGTGGGCAGCCCGGTTGACCTGCACCAATGGATGGCCTTGCTCAAAGCGGCTTCGGCCCATGAGGCCTATCGTCGGATTCATCAAGCCCGGATCGATCCAGTGTTAGTGGCCGATTTATTAGTCAACACCGGCAATTTCCCTCGCTCGATTGCCTATTCGGTGGATCAGGTCAATCTGGCTTTGAGCTCGATTGCCAAAGCGACCAATCATTCCTCTAGCAAGGTTTTGTTTACCCTAGATCGCTTGCGGGAATTACTCCATTATAGTGGCGGAATGACCAAGGTTTTTGGGCAGGGTTATAAAGAATATTTAGATGAAATTCTAAAGGAACTGACGGAATTACAAGAATTAGTGGATCAAAACTATTTTAACTCGCTGAAAATCTCTCGCGATAGAGGTAGTGACTTTAGTCTCGACCTAAGACAACTTCAACAGCAACAACAACAAAGCCGGTTATGAAACCCTTCAGCCCAGGCGAAACTGCGGTTTTGCAGTTTACCCATAGGACCCGTATCGACTACGACAAACCCGTGGTCCAAGGCCATAGCGAAATCCGCAAGACCCCCATTAAAACCGGCTTGCAAAAGCCTATTGAAACCAGCCTTAAGGTTTCACCAGAGGTCAAGGTCAAAGGTTTTTTTGATCATTTTAAAAATCAAATCTTTTACTTCGATATCTTAGAGCCGCACCGCCATATTGATATTGTTTCCTCTGGATTAGTCGAGACTACCAACGGGGTTTGTTGTGGACGTGAAGGCAGTAAAGACGAGCGCTACATCCCCGTTTTAGTCTCCGAATACACCGGCTGGAGTCCTGCGGTTCCGAAGCTTATGGAATATGAGACCATCCCAAACAAGGTCGATACCAAAATGAATCAGACCGAATTTGAAGGGGCGCTTAAGGAACTCGCCGGGCATTTCTTTTATAGTTTCCGTTATGACCCCGACGTCACCCATGTATTTTCAAATGCCAAAGAATTATTCACGCACGGGGGAGGTGTCTGCCAGGACATGGCCCATGCGATGATTGGGGTTTTGCGTTTGGCAGGGATTCCCGCTAGGTACGTAAGCGGTTATATTTATGACCCCAAAAAAGGCGAACAAGGGGCCCACTTAAGGGGCGCTTCGGCAACCCACGCTTGGGTGCAGGCATGGCATAAAGAAGCGGGTTGGATTGGTGCCGATCCTACCAACAATAAATTAGTCGATTGGCAGTATATCCGCACCGCCATTGGTCGTGATTATTTTGACGTTCCCCCACTTCGTGGAACCTTTGTCGGCTCGGCAAACCAAAGGTTAACGGTGGAGGTGGAGGTGACGCTACAAAGCACCTCCAGTTCAGATAAATGAACTGGTTGGATTGAACCCGCCGTTAACATATCCAGGGCGCCGCGCGTTTTTTGGCAAAGCGCCCTAGTTTAGCGGACCTTGAAGTAGATCATCAAGGCGATCACTAAGAGGAACACCGAGCGTAGATGGTTGTTCCAGATAACCTTATTATTGACCTGTTCGCGGTTTAGGTATTTGTCTTCATCAGGGACGTGGCCCCAACCTAAACGTAATGCCCACATATGCCAGATCGAGCGGACTTGGCGTTCGCTTTCGCGAAAGGTCAGGACCTCTTGGGCGTGGTGGTGGTAGGGAGCCCGATAAAAAAATCGGTTTTTTTCCGCATATTCGCGGCCCCTTCGTTTTAAGGCCAATTGAAACCACATCCGCTGAATGATCACACTAATCGCGGCCAGCAAGAAGGTTCCCCCAACGATGGGCAAATAAAGCTCGGTTCCGACTAAAACAAACATCGAGCAAATCGCCGCGCCCAACCCCAAGCTGCCGACATCACCCATATAGATCGAGGCAGGTGGGCTGTTGAATTTGAGAAAGGCGAAGCAGGCGGCAATCAAACCAATCGAAAATACGGAAAGCTCCTTTAAATCTTCAGAGATAAAAAGCAACTTCAAACGGTCCGACCAAAATTGGTCCCCCGCAATATAAGCGGCACTGCCCACAAAAATCGCCGTGGTAACAATAGGCACGGTGGCCAACGAATCAAGCCCATCGGTCAGGTTGACTGCGTTCGCCCCACCGACGATTACCATACAAACAAAAGGCAAAAAGAGCCAAAGCGGCAGTTCAGGCATCAGATTTTTCATCGGGAAACCGGGGATATGTAGATGCGCCTCTAGGCCCCCGTTTTCGTAGGTCAAGTAACCGATTACCAAAAGGGTTACCAAAAATTCCAAGCCCAGCCGCATTCCGCCAGAAAGCCCGTCGGCCTTGTCGGCGTAGCTTTTTTGCTCCTCTTCCCCCCTTAAAACGCGCCGCTTGTGCATCACCTTGGCCCAGTCGTCGGCCCCACCGATTAGGGTGAAGGCCAGGGTCAGGATCATCAAGGAGGTGGTGTACCGGTTAAGCCAGCCCCAAGCCAAAAAAGCGACCAAAATCGAGGGGATCAGGATGATCCCGCCCATGATAGGGGTGGCCCCTTTGTAAGGCCCGGTTGATTCTTGGTAGGGCGCGAAGTCCGAGGTGATCCCTTTACGCCTAAAGCTGCGAATCATTTTGGGCATCAGAGTATTGACCAGAAAAAACGCGGTCAAATAGGTCAGGCCAGCCCTAAAAAAAACGGACTTGAAGATCTGATAGTGAAACAGTTGGTATAAGAGTTCCGATAACATCAGGCCAGCCCTTGCAAAAAGGGGTTTCGTTTGATTTCGGCCCCAATACTACTACTTGGTCCATGGCCGGGGTGTACTTGGGTTTGTGAGTCTAGGACCAACAGTTGGGTTTTGATCGACTCCATCAATTGACTTGTATTGCCTCCAGGCAGGTCGGTGCGCCCAATACTGTAAGCGAACAGGGTATCCCCGGTAAACAAGTCGTTTCCCACTTTCAGGCAGACCCCGCCAGGGGTATGGCCAGGGGTTTCGATCACTTGAATCTTAAGTTTGCCCAAAGCAACCTCTTCCCCAGCCTTTAGATAACCCGATATTTTTGGTGTTTTTTGGTCTCCAAAACCATAAAAAGATTGGGAGGCGGTTAACATCCCTAAAATCGGCAGTTCCCTTTCATGAACTAAAAAAGGGAGCTCTAACTCGGCTTGGATAGCGGCAACCGCTGAAATATGATCCACATGAGCATGGGTAGCTAAAAGCAACTTGGGCACCAGACCTTGGGCCCTGACGGCCGCCAAGATTTGCTTTGGTTCATCGCCAGCGTCGATTAGAGCCGCCTCTTTAGTCTCGTTGCAATAAAGCACAAAGCAGTTTTCCTGTAGGGGCGAGACGGTTATGCAAAAAAAGTCATGCATTAAGCCGCTCCAACGCCTGTTCCACTAGCTCTAAACCCTTTTTGGGTCCCACAATCGCCAAAAAGGGCCCCATCTTGGGCCCCTGGTTTTTCTGCAACAAAGCCGCATACAAGAAGGCAAACCAGTCGCGAGGATTGGCCCCTTTCTCTTTGGCCAAACTGAACAGAGCGGTTTGCATCTCTTCGCCGTCCAGGGTTTGGTCTTTCTTGGCCAAAAGTTGGTCTTTTAATACTTTTAGTTCGGGCAAAAAGGTCAGGTCTGGGACCGGTGGGGTTTCTTCCTTTTTTTCCTCATTGGCCAATAAACAAATCCGCTGGCAAAGGTCTAAATAAAAAGCTGGGTCTTTAGCCACAGCCGGGTCATAGGTCTTGGCATAGTCAAGGAGCAGATCGGGCTTATATATACTCAAAGCCTCAGCCAAATTGTGTAGCAAGCCGTAGGTAATCTCTCCCTTAAGCTCTGGCTCGGCTTGCAAAGGAAGTCCTTGGATCTGAGATAAAAACCAAGGCGCACTAAAGGTTTCGCTAGAGGTCTCGGCGCGGGCAATTTGCAAATACTCGTCCACCAATCGTGGCAGCAAAGGCAGCCCCATTTTCTTAGCCTTATTGGGGTTACCCAAAAGGAAATGGAGTAATGCCCCTAACGGAGCATAACGGGTCCACTGCTCCATCGAGATTCCGTTACCAATCTTTTTGGAGATCTTGGCCCCTTCTTCGTCCAAAAAGAGTTCGTATTTATAAGGCACCGGGGGTTTGCCCCCCATAATCCGGCAGATCTTGGCCGACAAGGTGGCCGATTCCATCAGGTCCTTGCCATACATCTCATATTCCACCCCAAAGACGTACCAGCGGAGCGCCCAGTCCACCTTCCAACCCACCTTGACTCGGCCCCCTAAGACGCTTTGTTTGCCTTGGTGCCCGCAGGCTTGGTAGTTTGCTTCGGACTTATCACAAGCGTATTCCAATTGATAAGACACTCGGTCTAGCCCGGTGACCCTCGTGGTATAAATCTTTCCGCAAGACTCGCAAATCGGGAAAAAGGGGCTCCAATCGGCTCGTTTGTCTTCGGCGATGGTTTTGACAAATTCGGTCTTGATCGCGTCATACTGATCCATCACCACTTTTAGACCCGAATCAAAAACCCCGCTTCGGTAACATTCAGTGGCGCTTTTATATTCATAAAGAAAACCGTAGTGATCCAAAAACCGTCTAAGCTGACCATTCATATGACCAGAAAAACTTTCGGCCTCGCCAAAGGGATCGGGGATGGCAGACAAGGGTTTGCCCAGGTGGGGGCGGAGCAAATCGTGATTCGGCAGGTTTTCTGGCAGTGAGCGCAGCCCGTCAAGGTCGTCGCAGAATACTACTAATTTTGCTTTAAGATGAGGTGCTTGCGCTTTAAGCGCCTCCATAACAAACAGGGTGCGGACCACCTCGGCAAAGGTGCCAATGTGAGGCAGCCCCGAAGGACCAAAACCGGTTTCAAACAAAACGGGTTTGCTTGGGTCTTGGTGTTGGGCGATGATTTTTTCGGCCTCCCCAAGGGGCCAATTGACGATTGCCATAGTTTCACGTTTTAAGTTGCCAAAGGCCCAGATTCCAGGGGTAAGAGACCTGTGTCAAGGGTTGCTATTGGAGGATTAATCCTTTTTGGGGTCGGTCACGGTTATCTCGGCAATTTTATATGGAGACTCGGCGGTGTCGATTATCACACTCACTTCTCGCTGCCCAGCTTCACCAACAGCGGTCAAGCCATAGGTAATGTGGTCAAACGCGTATTCCACATCAACCCAAAAGCCAAAATCCACCACCGCTCCAATCTCTTGGGTCAAAGGGGTATATTGGGTAACCGCTTGAATCGCGAATTTGTAGCCGTCCGACTTTTTAATCGCCATGGGCTGATTAAAAACATACAAGGTCCAAAGGCTGGTCACCCCCAAAAGCACCGCCAAGGCCTTGTGGGTCACCCTTCTCACTTTGGGTGGTTTTTTTATTTCTAATACCACCGTTTGGGCCAATTTGTCGCCATAGCGCCTACAACGCTCGTCAAACAAGAGGGCAAAAACCTCGATCGGAGCCGCTACCAATACCAAGTTACGCAGAATTAGCTGTTTAAAACTAGCCGGGGGCAGGCCTTCTTTTATGTCGGCAACATAGAGATTTAAAAAAGCCTTGCCCGGTGAGCGCCCTCGCCAAACCTCCTTACCCAAGACCAACCCAATCCCCACCGCATAAACCGGAACCATGGCCCAGGCAATTTGCGAGTTGTCCATTCGGTCCCAATTTTCGGGCAAAAAAGTTGGATATACCCCGGCCATAAAAAGGGTTACCCAGGTATAGTCGATCATAAAAGCGAGATACCTTTTTGCGGTGGTGGCAATTTCTTTTGGGAAATCATCGCCTTCGGTCTCAATGTCGCTTTTGAAATTATCGAGCAGTTTTTTCATCGGAGTTTAGCGATTATACCCTTGGGGTTTTGGGGATCTTGGTAAAGGTCTCTAACCAGTCCCGAGCCTTGAACGCGGAGCGCTACGCCCTCTCTACCGGCCAATGCTAAGGCCTCGCGCAGACTTTTGCCTATTAACAAATGCCGCATCGGGCCAACCCCTTTGTTATCTAGGAGCACAGGGGCCTTGTCTAGCTTGATAGGACGAACCCCACTCAAGGCGGTCAACGGATTGACTTTGGGTGCGCTGGTATCTGGCGCAAAACCTTTTATTTTTTTAGCTATTTCCCGAAAAACGGGCACCGCACTTCGCGCCCCGCCGTAGTAGCGGATTGGCTCATCAACCATCACGTAGAGGGTCACCCAAGGCTTTTGGGCCGGGAAAAAACCAATAAAGCTGGAAATATGTTGGCTTGAGGAATACTGGCCCGTGTCTTGATCAAATTTACGGCTGGTGCCGGTTTTCCCGGCGATTTCAAGACCCGCAATTCGGGCCATAGAAGCGGTCCCTTCGGGCTTGGTGACAGCTACCATAAAGCGGGTTAAGAGCTCGGCCGTTTCTTTTTTTATGAGTCGCTTCGATTCTTGCTCTGGGCTTTTTACAACATGCCCCCCGGCGCTGACCAACTGCCCGATTACCCGAGGTTCCACATAAATTCCACCATTGGCCACCGTGTTTATCGCCGCGGTCATCTGCATGGGGGAGACACTAATCGCGTGGCCATAACTTATGGTCGCGGTTTTTACCGGGGTCCATTCTTCGGGGAGGTAGATTTTACCCCCCGCCTCGGCAGGCAAGCCAAGTCTGGTTTTGCTACCAAAACCAAAGTCTTTGATCCGTTTATAAAAATGTTCCCGATTCATCATCATGCCGATTTTGGCGGCGCAGATGTTGGAGGATTTTTGGATAATCCCCTCTAAAGACAACCAGCCGTGTTTGCCGGTGTCATGAATCACTCGGTCTTGGATCACGTAACTGCCGTTTTCGCAAAAAAAGAAGTCTTCTGGGCTGATCACACCCTCTTCTAAAGCAGAGGCCAGAGTAATGATTTTAAAGGTACTTCCTGGCTCGTAAGCCATCCCCACCGCCCGGTTTAAAAAACTGGCGCGGCCATATTGGTTCGGATCAAAACTGGGGGAGTTGGCCATCGCCAAAATCCGCCCAGTCTCGGTTTCCATTAAAATCGCCACTCCGTTTTTCGCCCCTAAACCTTGGACCCCTTTATTAAGCTCCTCTTCGACAAAATATTGGATTCGGTTATCGATGGTTAACTCAATCGAACCTCCAGACAGGCGGCCCACAGGCTCACCAGAGGAAAAGCTCGCCCAGGTCGCTTGGCGGTCGGTGCCGTCCATCAGGTGGTCATTGTAACGAAGTTCCAATCCTTCCAAACCCTTCGAATCGATCCCTACAATCCCCAAAAGATGGGCGCTATGGGTTTGGCGAGGGTAAAACCGCTGATACTCGCCCAACTCGTGCACTCCAGGGATTTTTAACCGACTAACAGCCTCGGCCAGACGCGGATGCAGACGACGCTTGAGCCAAGCGAAGGGTCCAGGCTCGGTCATTTTTTTTAACAGTTGCTCTTGATCAATCCCTAAGAGAGGGGCCAACTGCCTAGCCGCCTCGGCTGGCTTTTCTACCTCCGCCGGGACCACAAAGAGGCTGGTCATAGGTAAGGATACCGCCAACATCTCGCCCGCCCGGTCCACAATGGGACCTCGTTGCAACCGTAGGTCTTCAGACTGGCGATATTGCATCGCCGCTCGTTTGTCTAAATCAGATTTCAGAAAAACCTGTAAATAAAAAGCCCGCCCCGTAACCCCAGCCAGGGCAATAAAAAACAGCAGTCGCACCCATTTAAGGCGCTGATAAAAGCTCTGCCCGGCTAGTTGTTCGCTAAGACCCACTAGGGCTCCTCAGAAGCAGTAGGTTCAGGGGCTATGGGGCTCAATTTTTGCCATTCTGCCGCCGGATATAACCCTAAAGGTTCGGCAGACTCCTCAATACGAGCGGTCTGGGTCAGATAGGCCTCTTCGAGTTTCAGGGGTAACAAATCAGCCAGCAAGTCTTGTTTAACCAACATCAACTGTTTAACCCGCCGCTCGGCCCGTAAAAACTCCACTCGTTGGCGCACAAAGTAGAGCGCCACCAAAAACAAGAGGCTCCATACCACAATCGCCTTAAAATTAGCCCGGAGACGACCACTAGGGGCCTTGCGCTCTAAACGGCTTTGGTGGGTTTTGCCGTAGGAAGGAAAGTCTTTCATTGGGCCATAAAGGCTCTAAGTTTGGCACTTCGGGCTCGGGGGTTGTTTTCCCCGGCACCAGCGATTATTGGTTTTCTAGTAATCCGTTTCCCTAAAGGCAAAAGCCCACAAATACAGCGCGGCAGATTGGGCGGGCATTGGCAGGGTTTTTCCCATTTTAGAAATGCCTCCTTTACCCTTCTGTCCTCTAGGGAATGAAAGCTAATGATAAGGAGTCTGCCCCCTTTGTTCAAGAGGTGAGTCGCGCTTTCTAAAAAGCGGTCTAGTTGGCCTAATTCGTCGTTAATAAATATCCGAATCGCTTGGAAACTTTGGGTTGCCGGATGAATCTTTTTGGGTCGCATTTTCCAAGGGTAGGCGTCTTCGATGATCTTGGCTAACTGGCCGGTGGAGGTAATGGGGGCCTTGTCTCTAGCCTCGACCACGGCGCGGGCCAACCTCGGGGCCATGGGTTCTTCTCCATAGGAGTTAAACACCCAGGTTAACTCTTTTTGCGGAACCTCGGCCAGCCACTGGGCCGCGCTGATCCCGGTTTCGGGGTCCATTCGCATATCCAAAGGCCCATCTGCTCTAAAGGAAAACCCACGCTCGCTCTGGTCTAGCTGGGGAGAACTGACACCTAAGTCGGCCAAAATAAAATCCGCTTTAAGCCCGTCCTCTAGGTCCTTCTGGGCAGCTTCGGCAAACCAACCCTTACGAATCTGAGCCCGGTCGCCAAAGCTTTTTAGGTGAGCTTTGGCCGCATCAAGCGCCCAAGGGTCTCTATCGCTGCCTAATAGGGTCAGTTGGGGACAGGCAGCCAGTAGGGCCGCGGCATGTCCTGCGCCCCCCAAGGTGTAGTCCAATGCCAGCCGGTCACTAGGCAAGGCGAACGACAAAACCTCTTCTAACAAGACTGGTTTGTGCTCAAATTCCATCAACCCTCCGTTTAGGCCTTGATTTTGCTTTCTACCGTCTCAAAAGTAAAACCCGAAATGATTTGCCCAGAGGAACTTTCGTCTGGTATTCTATAAAGGGTTGGAAAAGCTAAAGGAATCTATGTTCGACGATCTTTTCAAAAGTTCCGAGGAAAAGGCCCAAGCTGAGGCAGAAGAACATTTTGCCAAAGGTATGAAGGATTTGGAGGGCAAATTTTTCAACGGCGCTATGATCGAGTTTAAAAAAGCCCTCGATCTAGCACACGATCTGATCTACCCCAAACTCCTCGCCGAACTGGACAGCGCTAACTCTGGCAACCAACTCGAAGCCGCCCTTTCGATTGGTCTAAACCTCCTCAAAGATAACAACCAAGATTTTGAACTGGCCAACAAACTAGGCAACTATGCCCGCGAATTAGGTAACTATGCCCAGGCGGAAGGCCTTTATAAAATGGCGTTGCGAGTCAATAGCCACTTTGAAAAGGCTTTTTACAACCTAGCTGCATGCGCCGCCCGAGTTGACACCTACGACGATGCGGTTAAGTCGGCCATTTCCCAGTTCGACAAGGTCGAAGACTTTGTTTTGCCCGACTACATGGGTGAGGACCCTAACCCTGGCGTAGCGATTATGACCCGCTTGGTAGAACAAAGCGAGGTCAACTTTCAAAAGTCTTTAGAAGAAAGGCGTCTGACCATCGCCAAAGCAGAAAAGGACGGAAACCTGGTCGAAGCCTCCCAACTACGCGCCGAGTTAAAACAACTGGGTGATAAAGCGGGCAAGATTACCCCGATCGAAGTGATTGCGGAATTTGATAAATTAGTCGCTTCCGAGCCTGAAAAAGCGAAACAACACCTTTATAACAAGGGTCTTTATGCCCTTTCGGTACACCTCTCTAAACCGGCCTTAGAGGCCTTTGAACAGCTATCGGTGGCCGAATTCGATCTTATAGAACTATTAAAAGCCATCGCCTTGGACTTCGCTGGGCAGCGCGACGAAGCCATTAACCTAGTGACCAAAAACCTAGGGGAAAACGAATTTAGCCGGTATAACAACGTCAACCTGGGATTGCTGTTCAAGCGGGCGGGCAAACGCTTTTTGTCGGCCAAATACTTGATTAAAACCGCCAACCTCTTAGAAAAATCGGGTGGGATCTACTCGATGCGCGAATTGGTGCGTATCGCTTATCAGTCCCTTGACGAACAAAACTTTAAAAAAGCAGCTAACTACCTTGAAATCGCGGTCACCGAGATGCCCGATATCAAGATGTGGACCAAGCTGGGCGAGACCTATGCCGCCTTAAAAAAATACGATGAAGCCGCCAGTGCTTTCCGAAAGGCCCTAGAGATGGACCCTAACGACCCAGAGGCAAATCAAAAAATTAAAGAAGTACACAACTACTATGCTGACAAAGCCAAAGGCCTAGAAGCCGAGCGCAAACTCAAACCGGCGGCTGAATATTATACCAAAGCCCTCACCATCCTTAAAGTCCCAGACACCATGAAACGAGCGGCCTCGGTCTTTAAGTCGCTGAATAACCTAGACGAAGCGGACAAGTTAATCTTTGAACTCCACGCCATAGAACAAGCAGAAAGAGACCAACAAATGGAAGTGGAGCGACAGGCCAAAATTAAAAGCGCCAAACAAGCCATGGCACAACGCAACTTCAGAAAAGCGGTTGAGCTTTTTGAAGAGGTCTTTCGGATGAAGGTCGATAAAAACATCTTTTTGCAATTGGCTGCCCTTTATAAGGGTATGAAAAAATTCGCTGAATTAGAAGAGCTAACCCAACGGTGGGCAAAAATGGTTGAGCGAGAAGAAAAAATGAGACTCTATGACCGGGAACAAGCCCGGGCCCTTTCCGAATAAAGAAAAAAAGGGGGAAGACCTAGGCAGAATGCCCTAAAAGGAATATTCTGCAACAAAACCTACAGCTAGGCCCCCTTATGAAACGTCTTTTTTTGTTACTACTTCCCCTCCTTTTTGTTTTAGGCTGCGATTCCGGTCTAGAACAGCAGTTAGCCGACAAAGACTCCCAATTGACCCAAGTGACCATAGAACGGGACCGGCTCAAAAGTGAACTGAAGGCGGCCTATGAGGAAGTGGAAAAACGAGGGGTGGCGCTAAAACAGCGTAGCAAGGCAGTCGAAGAACAAGACAAGATGATTGAAGAATTAAGGGCTTCCCTACGCCATACCAAGGCTACGGTGGAATCGGTAGGCTCAAGAACCCGAATTAGACTGCCCGAAAATTTGCTTTTCCGCTCTGGGGAGGCGGCATTAGCCGCTTCGGGAATCGAGACCTTAGAACAAGTGGGGCCGGTATTTGCCAAGCATGAAGGCTTTTATTTAGAGGTCGCTGGCTTCACCGACGACGCCGTCATTGGGCCCAAATTGAAAAAACGTTTCAAAAACAACCTTGAACTCTCCCAAGAGCGGGCGGCCCAAGTGATTAAGTTTCTAAAAGAAAACCAGGGGATCAAACACAAAATGGCGGCCATCGGATTTGGACCTCAATTCCCCGCCGCCTCCAACGCCACAAAAGGCGGACGCCAGGAAAACCGCCGAGTGATTATCACGCTAGTTCCCATTTCCCAACGACCGATGTAACTAGAACCCTAGCCTATGCTGGCCTAACAACCCTTAATCACTTTATTGCTGCTTTGATTTTTTTGACCGCCGCCTCGTCGTAATAAGAGCAACCGCCCTTCACCGACGAGGGCTCAAGCCCTAGGGTCTCGATTGCCTTTTTCACCTTGGCTGGGGTGGTCTCTAACGCTTGGGCGACTTTACCTGCCGATAACATTTCCCCGCCTTTTGCTGCCTTTGCCATCACTTCTCCTAGATAGGGTGACCGGTTGTGGACCCCTCAAATCGGGTCCATTTTGGATACCAAGTATCACAAACCAAGAGCCAGGTAAACTAGATCTTTTAGGTTCCCCTGCGTGTTCAGGGCGTGGCGAAGTTGACCGGTCATCAGCGAAGCCTGCCCCACGATCTTGGCCTCTAACATACTTAGCCATTGCTTGAGTATCTCTTGCACCTGTTCTCAGTCGCTCGCTGCAACGTTTAACAAAAGCCCTGGTTTATCAACAAAACTACCCCTAGAGACCGCCCAATCGAGGGCGTTTTTAAGGGCTCTGGGGAGGTTGTGTGCATACTAAGAGGTTTGGGCGAAAAGTTGGCGAAACCGGGTTAGCGCTGCTGGCAAGTGCTGGCCTTTTTGATCCAAGTCGGTAAGCAGGCAACCCGCCCAGGTCCGTAAAAAAACCAACGCCAATTGGGGGGCCCCGAGTGCTTTGAGGTTTTTTGATCAAAGATAGCCAAAATCTTTTGGTTATCTTTGATCCTTCTGGGATAAAGGGGCCGTTTAACTTCAAGCCGATTGGCGTTTATCGGCTAAGGCGCGAGTTCACTCTTTTATGCTTAAGCAATCTGCTCAAGGTTTAAAAGTTGGGAGCATACCTATAGACTACTAACTTTTACTTACCCTCTTAAATGGTGATCTGCTCCGAAGGGCTGGTCGCACCCACACGGACCTGATGGCAAGCTTTAACAAAGGCAGTGAACAAAGGGTGGGCTTGGGTCGGTTTTGATTTAAATTCAGGGTGATACTGAACCCCGACAAAAAAGGGATGGTCCGCAATTTCCACTGCTTCGACCAATTCCAACTCTGGGTTTTTCCCCGAAAAAATCAAACCACTTTCTTCTAGTTGTTTGACATATTTGTTGTTCACCTCGTAGCGGTGGCGGTGGCGTTCTGAGATTAGCTCCTTGCCGTAAGCCTTGGCGATTCTTGAGCCTGGCTTTAACTGGGCTCCATAGGCCCCTAGCCGCAGGGTACCACCTAAGTCTTTGACCTTTTTTTGTTCGGACATCATGTCAATCACGTTGTCTGTGCAATTCTGGTCGAACTCGACAGAGTTGGCTTCTTTGATCCCGCAGATGTTGCGCGCCCACTCCAAAACGGCCACCTGCATACCCAGGCAAATCCCGAAAAAGGGGATTTTTTTCTCACGAGCATATTGCACACAATTGATTTTACCCGCCACTCCCCGCTCACCAAAACCGCCAGGGATCAAAATTCCATCTAGCCGGTCTTTGAGCCCCGTCGGCAGGCCTTTGTCGTAGGTTTCCGAATCAAAATACTCGACATTAACCCGCAGGTTAAGCTCGATCCCGGCGTGGATCAGTGCTTCATGTAAACTTTTATAACTGTCTTTGAGGTTCACGTATTTACCCACCACCCCGATGGTCACTTGAGCCCTAGGATTTTTGAAAGCCTCAACCACATCAACCCATTGTTGCAAGTCGGGCAGCCTAGTCCACATCTCCAGCTTCTCTACCAACTTGTCGTCCACCCCTTCCTCTTGGAATTTGATGGGCACCTCATAAACACATTCCACGTCTTTCGCCTGGAACACCGCCCCTTCGGCGACGTTGGTAAAGAGGGCTAGTTTTTTCTTGAGGTCCGAGCCGAGGTCGCGGTCGGTGCGGCAGAGCAGGATATCTGGCTGGATCCCGATTTCGCGGAGTTTGTTAACCGAATGTTGGGTAGGTTTGGTTTTGAGTTCGGCGGCGGCGGCGATCCAGGGGATCAGGGTCAGGTGGACGTATAGAGTTTGGCTGGGTTTAAGGTCGTGACCCACTTGGCGAATCGCCTCTAAAAAGGGCAGTGACTCAATATCTCCGACGGTGCCACCAATCTCCACAAAGGCCACATCATAACCTTCTGCTGCACTATAGATGCAATGCTTAATATAATCCGTAATATGGGGAATCACCTGGACCGTTTTGCCCAGGTAGTCCCCACGGCGTTCGCGCTGGATGACCGAATTGTAAATCTGGCCGGTGGTGAAGTTGTTTTTGCGGCTCATCACTGCGTGGGTGTACCGCTCATAATGGCCTAGGTCGAGATCGGTCTCCGAGCCATCGTCGGTGACAAAAACCTCGCCATGCTGGGTCGGGTTCATGGTGCCCGGATCGACGTTGATGTAGGGGTCTAATTTAAGCAGCGTCACCTTCAGCCCCCGCGCCTCCAAAAGCGCGGCCAAACTAGCGGCGGCAATGCCCTTACCCAACGAGGAGACCACCCCCCCAGTAACAAATACTAATTTAGTCTTAGAGTCTAATGATTCTAGGTTCATGGCCCGGATTTGGATGCAGATTTTATTACTTCGGTACCTCCCATCTTGAGCGAATTGCGCCCCTTAGTCAAAGAAGATTGGGGTAAAATTTGGGGGGCACGAGCGAGCAAAGGAGGGGCCGGGTTTAAACCCAAAAGGGGGCTAACGAAGCGTTCCGACCAGGTAAAAGTAGGCACCCAAAAAAAACTCCCGTTTTTTGACCTCGACCAAATCCTTGGCCATCTGTTGGACAAGGTCTTGAGCATTTTGGTGCCCCTCTGGGGTACCACCAAACTTTTTGGCCATCAGTAAGGTCCAGGGGTTAAAGATCGACTTCCAGCCGGTCGCCAGTTGCATATCCCCGATGATCAGCTCCCCCGACTTTTTAATATGGGCGAGAAGATTAGCATAGGCACGCCGATAGTCGGGGATGATTGAAAGCCCCAAGGTGCAAACACCGATGTCAAAGGAAGCGCCGCCCGTATAAGCAAAATCAGTCACGTCCGCTTCCACCAACTCCACGTTTTCCCATCTGTTTTGCTCGACCTTTTTGGCCGCCTGCGCCAACATCAAACCCGAAAAGTCCACTCCCACCAGCAGCCCTTGAGGCCCGATCTTTTCTAAGATGGGCCCAAAATCAGCGCCGGTCCCACAACAAAACACCAAAACCCGATCCCCCGGTTTTAAAGACGATTCCTCAAAGGCCCGCTTTTTATAAACCGGAAAAAAATGCCCCATCGAAAAATCATACCCCACCGCCACTTTGCTCTGGTATATCTCCGCGATTTTTTTTGCGTCTAGGGGCATGGGGATTCCTTGGTGGGGATGGCCTAAAGGGTGACACAAAAGATTAATCTTCGGAACTGGTTTTTTTTGGTAGGGGGGAGGGGTAAAAACCTTTGCGAGTTTTTGATAAAACTAAACATCAACAAAATAATTTTGAGTGTTGTACTAATTCAACAAGTTAAATACATTCCCCTTGAAAAGATAAATGGGAAATGGTATAAACCCAATTAAAGTGAACACTCATTCACCATCGAGGAGCAATGAGCCCTAACCTACCAAGTGGTTACTCAAAAAGTTCAATAGATTCGTTTGCCGAAGAAATTGGTAAATACCTCAATTTTAATCCGCTAAAAGATAGCATTGAAAACGTAATCAAACAGCTAGGTGGAAAAATTGAATATGTTGAAGATATTGTGGTTACCGAAGGATCAATGGAGGTAAAAAGTAGCAAGGATTTTTTAATTAAATTGCCACAAACCGCCTTGACTGAGAAAAACAATTTCACTCTGGCCCATGAACTTGGGCATTATGTTCTGCACGCCAAGGCAGGGAAAATTCCAGGTGTGTTTTCCCGTCCGCTAATAGGTAGCACCACAGACCGTCTAGAGTGGGAAGCAAACTGGTTTGCTGCCGGTTTTTTAATGCCTCACGGTCTTTTTGAAAAAATGCATAAACAGGGAAATGACCTGTGGGCCCTCGCTGAAATTTTTAAAGTTTCTTATAAAGCTGCGGAAGTTCGTTCGCAATTCCTCAACCTATAAGATGCTTAGTCACATTCCTGACCTTGATACATACCCTCTTAAGCCTGAATTGCGACTTTTTTTGAGTGTCGATATTGTCGGGTCAACTGCGTACAAGGCAAAGGCGGAGCTTAAAAAAGGTTCTAATCGGGATTGGACCTTTTTTTCTGCCAGTTTTATTCAGAGTTTAAAAAAATCTTCCATAATTCCGCAAAAAATTGTGGTCAGCTAGACAGCAACAATGACCTTAAACCATGGAAAATGCTTGGGGATGAACTTATTTTTTGTGTGAAATTAATGGAACAGTCCGACATTCTTTCCTACTTGCAATGTTTCATTGATTCCCGGGAAAAGTTTAAAAAGGAAATTATCGACAAAAGCTTCCTAGGCAACGGGCTTGATTTACAGTCAACCGCGTGGATAGCTGGCTTCCCGGTTGGGAACCTCTCTTTGCGTAAAGGAAACGATTCGAATCCGTTCGATTATATTGGTCCTGCAATGGATACGGGGTTTCGGCTTTCAAAGCTATCCTCCCCCGAAAGAACCCCGATTTCAATTGATCTGGCTTATGCTATTTGTTGCGGAAAAAGTTTCGAATTTAAAATATACTACTTGGGGAAGGAAACCCTTAAAGGCGTCCTGCAAAACAAGCCCTATCCAGTTTTTTATATTGACCACCGGAAATCACCCCAACTTGAAGATAACCTATTGAAAAAAGAATCTCTATCAAGAGATCGGGTTGAAGGTTTTGCGAAAGAATTTATTTTACAAAACAATTCAAGTTTATTTCTTCCATTTATTTATACGGATTCATTGAAAATGGGGGAACTTCCAACTGATTACATTGAACAATTGGGGCAAGCAAACACCGGCAGCGAGGGTCTTGAAAGTGTGACCTCCTCTTCAGAAAATGACGGAGGCCATGACATATCTGGTGAAGAAAAGACAGAAATGATCCCAAAGCACGGGCAGTGAGATTGGGAAAAAAGCAATTACTCTTGAAGTTTTAAGCTCCCCCTTCACAAATGCTTCTTCAGGTATTGGCCGGTGTAGCTCTTTTTTTCTTGGATGAGTTTTTCGGGGGGGCCGGCGAAGACGAGTTGGCCGCCTTGATCGCCGCCTTCGGGGCCTAGGTCGATGATCCAGTCGGCGCATTTGATCACGTCGAGGTTGTGTTCGATAATCACTACGCTGTTACCCAGATCGACCAATCGTTGCAACACCTCCATCAACCGCCTAATGTCCTCAAAATGCAGCCCGGTGGTGGGTTCGTCTAGTATGTAGAGGGTTTTGCCGGTCGCTCGTTTAGAGAGTTCGGAGGCCAGTTTAATCCGCTGCGCCTCGCCGCCAGAGAGGGTCGGCGAAGGTTGGCCCAACTGGACGTAACCCAGGCCCACGTCGAGCAGGGTTTTTAACCCTTCGTGAATCTTGGGATGGTGTTCGAAAAAGGGGGTGGCGTCTTCGATGGCTAGGTCCAGAATCTGGGCGATGTTTTTGCCCTTGTATTT
>MFNE01000006.1:0-89306 GCA_001783695.1 Candidatus Lambdaproteobacteria bacterium RIFOXYD2_FULL_50_16 | reverse complement strand
CCCTTACAGGTCTCGCAAGGGACATGGACATCAGGCAAGAAATGCATCTCGATGATCTTGATCCCCTGCCCCTGGCAAGCCTCGCAGCGGCCCCCTTTGACGTTAAAGCTAAAGCGCCCCGGCTGGTACCCCCGCGCCTTGGCTTCGGGCACCAGTTGGAAAAGCTTGCGGATTTGATCAAACACCCCGGTATAGGTCGCCGGGTTAGAGCGGGAGGTGCGGCCAATCGGGGATTGGTCGATATCGATAATTTTGTCGATCTTTTCGACGCCGCTTAGGGTTTTAAACTTGCCCGCTTGAATCTTGGGGTGTTCGGTCTCTTTATAGATGCCTTTGAGTAAACATTCGTTAACCAAACTCGACTTACCTGACCCCGAAACCCCGGTCACACAGATCATCACGCCTAGGGGGAACTCGACCTTGATGGCCTTGAGGTTGTTTTCCGCCGCACCAGTAATCACAATCGATTCGCCCTTTACCGGGACCCGGCGGCTTTTAGGCAGGGGGATCGAGCGCTGGCCGTTTAGGTATTGGGCGGTCAAGCTCGTGCCCTGGGCCATGACCTCCGCCGGGGTGCCTTGGGCGACGATCTGGCCCCCGTTTTTGCCCGCCAAGGGGCCAATATCAATCAAGTGGTCCGCCCGGCGGATCACGTCTTCATCGTGTTCAACCACAATCACCGTATTGCCCAGATCCCGCAGATGAACCAGGGTGTCCAAGAGCCGGTCATTGTCGCGTTGGTGCAGCCCAATGGTGGGCTCATCCAGCACATAGGTCACCCCCACCAACTTAGCCCCGACCTGGCTAGCCAGCCGAATCCGCTGCGCCTCCCCACCAGATAAGGTGTTAGTCACCCGGTCTAGCGTTAAATAATCAAGCCCAACATTGGTCAAAAACCCCAACCGTTCGCGGACCGCCTTCTGGATCGGCTCGGCGATTTGGGTCTGCTCTGCGCCTAGCTCCAGATTGGTAAAATATGCAAACGCCTGGGCAATGGTCATCTCCGTAATATCCATGATGTTTTTGCCCTGAACCTTCACCGACAGGATCTCAGGCCGCAAGCGCCGCCCGTGGCAAGTATGGCAGGGCTGGTTGGTCATAAATTCATGGATCTTGGCCTTTTGCGCCTCCGATTCGGTGGTCCAAAAACGGTAGGTCAGGTTGGGGATCACCCCTTCAAAGGTCACCCCCTCCCCCTTAAGCCGCTTGGAGCCATAAAGAATGGCGTCTTGCACCGATTTGGGCAGGTCTTCCCAGGGGGTTTTTAGGCTAATATCGAACAACCGCGCCAGATACCGGACTCCAGACATGTAAAAACCGCCCAATCCGGTGCCACACTTCTTCCAGGCGGCCAATGCCCCATCTTCGAGGTTGAGGCTTGGGTCCGGGACGATCAATTCGGGGCTCGGCTCCATCAGAGTGCCTAAGCCCAAACAAGAAGGACAGGAACCATAAGGGCTGTTAAAGGAAAACACCCGCGGGCTTAATTCCTCTAAAACCGAACCATGCTCTGGGCAGGCGTAACGCTCTGAATAAACATTCTCGATGGTAGCTTTGGTTTGGCTGTCTTCAGCCAAGGCAATCACCAAACCGTCAGCCAATTTCAGGGCCAACTCGACCGAATCGGTCAGCCTTGAGCGCACCGATTCCTTGATCACAATCCGGTCCACCACGGCTTCGATATGGTGGATAAAGGTTTTTTTGAGCGGCTTAACCGCCTCTAGTTCTAAGAGTTCCCCGTCCACCCGCACGCGAGTAAAGCCTTCGCGGCGCACATAATCAAAGACCTCCTTATGCTCCCCCTTTTTGCCGCGCACCAAGGGGCTTAAGAGGTGGAGCCTAGTGCCTTCGGGCAGGTTCATCAACTGTTCAACAATCACTTCCGCCGATTGGGCGCTGATTTCGCGGTCGCAATGGGGGCAGTAAGGGGTCCCGGCGCGGGCAAAGAGAACCCGCAGATAGTCATAGATTTCGGTGGTAGTGGCGACGGTGGAGCGAGGGGTGGCCTTGCCGGTACGCTGTTCGATACTGATGGTCGGGGTCAAGCCTTCGATGGACTCCACCGCCGGTTTTTGCATCTGGTCTAAAAATTGCCGAGCGTAGGCCGAAAGCGACTCGACATAGCGGCGCTGGCCCTCGGCGTAGATGGTGTCAAAGGCCAAAGACGACTTGCCGGAACCCGAAAGCCCGGTGATCACCACAAACTGGTGCCTAGGGATGTCGAGGTCGAAATTTTTAAGATTGTGCTCTTGGGCTCCGCGAATGCGGATGTAGTGATGAATCGCGTCGAAATCTGGGATGCCCATCCGTGGCTTGGTCTGGTCAAGGCCGGTCCCTAGTGCGACACTCCTGCTGGCAATAAGCTGACGAAGCAGAAGGTAAAAGCCGAAAGGAACAGGACGTAATAGATTAAAATCCGATAGTACATATGTATCCTTTTTTATCGAATCTGGTCAAGGAAATCTTGAGAAATGATCTCGCCGTCCTATAAAGCAAAATCATTGCCAAATCGCGACAGACAAGGGGCTATCCATTAGGTTATACCGGGCCAAATCGCCCAGGGTGAACATGCGCCAAACCCCAACCTTCAAGGCTCTGCTGCAAAATTAGACCGAACAAGGTTCGTTAATAAAAATCCCCTTTGATGTAGAGAAGTTTTTTGGGTTGGCGCAAGTTAGGTCGTGGCTCGAATCGTTGGGGCGAATTGGTGGGCAAGCTTGTTTGTACTGAGGGGCTGGACCCTGTTTTAAGTCTGCCCGAAGCAGTGCGAGAAAAGATTGGCAAAACGGACGGGGAGACGGTGGAGGTCTGGTTACAGCCCAAAAATAAAAGGGCTTTTGCAGAAAATCAGAACCAGATGGAAGCCTCCCCGATGAGTCCGCTACTTGAACTGAAATTGATTTTGGGCCTAGACCGTTTAGCCCAATCGGTTTGGGAGACTTTGGGGTTCCTGATCCCAAGGGACTATGCCCGCTGGTTTTTTGAGGCTCTCGACTCTGAATCCAGGGCCCACCGGGTTGGCGAAACTATATAAAAAATTAAGTTGGCTTGGGGGTTTTAAAGCGGTGGTCTGGCTGATATCGAAATTGGGAAACCCAAAGTCCTAGCGGGTTTTTTTCGGCAATCGGCAGTTTTGCGGCCAAGTCTTCCATCTCCCCCTCATAGGGCGTCAGCCCAATCCCCGCAGCTTTATGCAGGCGGTCGATATAGGTCAACTCCACCGCTTTAACCTGCTTTAAAGACTTTTCCATCGCACGGGAGAGGAGCTTTTTGAGCCGGGTCTTGCCCGTTTCGGTTAAGAGTTGTTCCAGCCGAACTAGATTGGCTAAAGAGATGGTTAATTCTGCCCGCAAATCCAGGTCCACTGGTCGCTCTACCACTTGGGTCCCACATTTGTGGGTTCGCCCCTTTTTTGCCACAATTTCAGTATATTCGAGCAAATCGCAGGTAGGGCAAAATAGCCAAACCAAGGTTCCCTCCCAAGGTCGGTTTTTGTATTCCGCTTCTTGCTCCGCCTTTTTTTTGCGGAACTGATCTAGTGAGATCGGTTGGTCCGCCATAGTCTAACCCAAAAGGTGAGTCAAAATCAACACTGCTGCTACCGAGAAGCAACCCTCTAAAGCCGCAGCGCCCCAGTTTTTATCTACAAAAATTTCGTGGTCTAAGGTCTCTGAAGAGATCACTAAATGATCAAGCGCGTAACGAACCCCGGCCAAGGTCGCGTTTCCAATCACAAACCAAGCGAGGAACAGGACCAAAGAATAGGACTGGCTCAAGGGTACGGCCATTAAAAAACCCATCGCCCCCAGGTTGGCCCCTAGCGTAATTCCCGCCGCAGCGTTGCCTGCCTTTATCTCTGCCAAGTCGTCATAGCTGGTAATTTTTTGGTAAAGAAAGGCATACAATACAAAGCTGAGTTGGCCCAAAACAAAATAAAAGAGGGTCAGCCCTAGGTCATACGCCCAGCCAACCGATTCGCCTAAAATAATCGCCCGAATCATCGCTGCCGAGCCCAGGTAACTCCCCACCTCAACCAAAGCGACTGCAAGGTTACTATCCTCTAACATCGCTTGTTTGTTGTCGATTCCTTTTAAGATAAACCAATTGTTTACCCTGCCCGCCATAATCAAGAGCCCATTGCCCACAAGCCCCCAAACCAAAACCTCAAACATACTCTGGCCTAAACTTTCAACAGGTCCAGAGACAACCGCTTGCAAAATCAAAGCAAGGCCGGTCAAATAGCCAACAAAGTTCAAGGAAATGGCCTTGTTGTCCAGCTTAACTAATTGTTCTTCTAAGTTAAAAGGGCAGGCTAGGTCGAATAGCTTTTTGCCGACCCACATGAGCGCCAACGCCTCGACCAACAAAACCAGATCGGGAAAATGGCTTAGGCCACCGGTGCCTTCAAAGCCAAACATTTCGCTGATTATTTCGTCCATCGGTTCCTCTTTAGGTTGGCTTCTATGTTCCCAATGGCCCCTTTAAAAGTCAAGGTGGTGCTTAGGGTTAGTAAATTTGCATTTCGTGGATCACCGCCCCTGTGGCTTTGGGCAGTCGTTTGCCAGGCAATTTAATAGCATAACTAAACTCAACTAAAACCCGCACTCGCTTGGTGCGGGGGCCCTGGTGCAGGGTGAAGCGGATCAAGGCCAGCTTGGTGACCCCTGAAAATAAATCTAATTCCGCAGCAGAGATCTGGCCCATCAACCCTCGGGCCTCCAATTCTTGCTCAAAGACCGAATTACCACGACTCACAAAAGGTTCGTCAAAAAAGGGTTGAAACCCGTTTTTATCTTTTTGGCTTAATATTTCCAGCAAAGGGGCTTTGAGGCGCTCTAGGTTTTGGTAGGGCTCACCTAAGCCACTCCATTGATCTAAAAAAGCGGCGATCTCCTCGGGTTTGGCCATGTTTACATCAAGCCTAGATTCTAAAGGACCAGATACCCGAAAGTGATCCTCCAATTCTTTTTGGCTCAACCCCAAAAGAGCAAAGGCTGGCAGGACTTTAACCTCACTTAATAGGTCAAAGGGGGCGTTTTTCACCTTAAAGGCCGGGTGGGCTTGAGGGTATTGCTCGGCCCCATAGGGGAAATATTCGTCTGGGTCTGAGTCAGGGTCTTGGAAGTCATTAAGGGCGCTCATCACCTCTTCAGGATTAACCCCAAAGCTTTGGGTTTGGCGGGCAGCATAGATCGAAGTTAGGGTTTTATCGAAAACCTTGGCCTGCACCGACAGAGGCTTGAAGCGGTTTTTTAAATTAAAGAGATGATCCAGCGAGGTGATCGAAATATCCGAAATCCCAGCTTCACCCAAAGGGACCACCGCCCCCGCCGGGATCAGGGCCAGCCCTTGTTTTGAGCGGGTAACCTCCCAAAATCCATGAACCCGAAAGGCCTGAATCAGCCCCCTAACCACCGAACGGGCCAGATTTTCTAGTTGGAATTGGGCAAGGCTGGCGCTAAGATGCCGCTGCTCCAAGGCCCGGTCTTCGAAGCTTTTAGTTAGAGCGAGGCTTAAAACCAAAAGAATGGTGAGGGTCATCAAAAGAGCCATTCCCCGCCTTTTCATCAAAACCGCACCCCTGGCCCCATGGCCGGACGAAGGTTGATCACAAAATGACTCGTTTGGCTGGTGCCGTCTTCACCTTCTAGGGTCAGTTCTACCTCCACCCCCAAGGGTAACCCTCCTTTGCCGGGCCAATCCTTTTGGGGTTGGTTTTGGTCGTCGAAAAAAGTCAGATTCATTTGGGTGAGCCGTTTGGAAAGCTGGTGAACAATGGCGTCCCCGCCCTCGTCTAAGGGCCCGTCTATAAAATACGCTTCTCTGCGGTAAAACCCTAAGCCGGTCTGAGGATTGGTTTCAAAATAGTAACTCACCTCAAAGAGTTCAGGGTTATAAGCCAACTTAAACCCGGTAAAAAACTGGCCCCGAGAATGGACTTGCAGATGAAGTTGGTCGCGGTTAAACCCGCCCTCCATGAGGTCCATTGCCAAAATGCCACTAGGCCGTATCTCACCCTCGGCTCCTTTGGCGTAGTTTTCTAAATAAACCGCCTCGGTTAGATCTGCGCGGATCAGGCTTTCCAGATTTCTTAGCTCTTGGCGTAGGTGGATGGTTTTAGACATACGGCTCGACTGGCCTTGGAACTGAAAATATCCCCCCAACAGGAGCGCCGTCACCGCCCCAAACAGGGTCAAGGAGATTAAAAGCTCGATCAAGGTAAACCCGCCCCGTCTCATTTGAGGTCCCCCAAGATACTAGCTGAAAACTCCCGCTCCTGTTCATTTTCTAAATAAAAAATGTGGCAGGTGATCTTGCCTATAGGGTAACCCAAAAAGTCTTCTTGTTCTTGGACAATCTCCCAGCGTCCGCCCTCTAAAGGATGCCCAGTCTCGAAGCGACCACTCGCCGGATTAGGCATTTCGCCGGCCCGCTCCAAGCCCATCAGCCGGTTCATCGCCTCTTTTTGCACGATCTCCAAACGGGCAGTTTTAGCTAGGAAAAAAATTCCTTCGGTCTGGGATTGGAAGATCAGGGTCAAAAGCCCTGCGAGTAAGGCGAAGGAAACCAACACCTCCAGTAAAGTAAACCCCGGTCTTTTCATGGGGCAGGCTCGATCAGGTTGATTTCGCCCATTACATCCGCTACTTGCAATACAAGCCGTTGGTCCCCCTCGGCCAGTTCGATTTCAAACAGGTCAACCAAACCCGCTCGGCTGATAAATACCTCCGATTCCAGCCCAAAAATCGGGTCAAATTCGAGCCGCTGGAACCCAATTTGAAATTGCTGGTCCCGATTTTTTTTAACCTGCTTGAGGGTCACCCCTTCACTGAGTTCGTACAACGCCAGCTTGGAATGTTGGTATTCGTGATAAAGCTCTGGGTCTTCTGCGTCCTGCTGGTACACCCGCACTTGGGCCAAAGGTTGATCTAAAACCACCTTAAAACCAACCCCCCCAAGCAAGGCTTCCTTCTTCAGGCGTAAAATCATATCCCGAATCGCCACCCCATCGCGGCGAACAGGGCTCTCAAAGAGCGCGCCAAAGCGGGGTAGGGCAAAACCTAAAAGCAAAGCCACCAAAAGCAACACCAGGGAGACCTCAATCAAGGACATCCCTGTTTGTTTTTGGCACAAGAGTTTACTGGTGGGCAATGTCTTGATCTCGATCTTGACCGCCCGGTTCGCCATCGGCACCTAAACTCATAAGATCAAAATTAGATCCATCAGAGTTATAAACATAATCCCGCTCCCAGGGGTCTTTGGGCAGACTTTTAGCGTTAAGATAAGGACCACGCCAAGATTCGGGAATCCGCCCCAAGGAGGGTTTGGCCATTAACGCCGCCAACCCTTGCTCACTGTCTGGATAACGGCTGTTATCTAAACGGTAGAGTTCTAAAGACCCAGCCAAGCTTTTCATTTGAATCTTAGCTTGATCTACCTTGGCATCGTCGAGCTTACTAAATAAAGCCGGACCCACAAAAGCGGCTATCCCCGCCATTAAAACAATTACAATCATGATCTCGATAAAACTAAAACCCCGCTGCCGCTGATGGGCACCCATCTTGAATTTCAACTTGTTGCTCCTTTTTTTTGGTTTGGTTGCTCCCCTTGCATATGGATTGCATTGTTTATTGGAGAGCCAAGCGCATAGCCTGATCCTACTAAAAAAGGAAAATTTTTTCACCCCAAATCACGCCCATGAGTAACTCGGTCAAATACCTCATTCTGGCATTACTGTTGGCGGCCTTCTGGGTAGTGGATGCGCAAGCGCAGAGCCCTAACTATTCAGAGGACGATGGGATCAACCTCTGGCGAGGGGACTCCTTTTTAGACAATGAGGATGTGGACGCCCCCATGGGCGAAGACGGAAGTGGGGCCGGTTTTATTGGCGACGAACAGGTCAAACAGATGGAAGAAGCTGCTCGGCTAGCTGCGGGCCCTGGTCATAACTTAGCCGCCGCCTTAGAACAAGACAAAAAATTACTCCCTGACAATGTGATGTATGGCTTGGGTACGGGTCTCGCCCTTGGCGGCTGGATCGCTTTATTGCAAGGCAAAAACGGGCGCCAAAACGCTCAATATCTGGGTACAGGGATTGTGCTAGGTGGACTTTTAGGAGTGATGGTGGGCACAAAATCGGTTTACCAACCCTTACTTAGACGCTCCAGCCTAGACCCAACCCCCGCCATTCACGGCTGGGCCTTAATGCCGGTGCTCAACCTAGAATCCAAAGGCCAAGCGCATGCGGGGATGGGGTTAAGCTTTAGGTTTTAGTTAGTCCTCATCGGTCGATAGGGCCAATTCGGGGAACTCTTTTAAAAGTCCGTCCAACTTCTCCTGGGCCTCGCTCCAGTCGGCTTCGGCTTTCATTAACTCGTCTTCTAAATCCTTTCGACTGGCCAAAAGCGCCGCCAATTCCATTTTAAAGGGCGGCTTTTGCAGGTGGGGTTGGCTCAACTCTTCACCAAGTTTAGCAATCGCCGCTTCCGCTTTAGACACCCGCTTTTCCTTATTACGCAAAGACTTCTTAAGCCGGTTTACATCTTTTTTGGCGTTGTGGCTGTCTTTAGAAGACTTCTGCACTTTGGCTTCAGGCAGAGCAGCAGGCTGACCCATGGTCGCCTTTTCCTTTTGCCGAGCGGTGGACTTATCCAACCAATCTTGGCCCTTGTGGGCTAAAAATTCTAGGTAAGGCCCAGCATAGTGATCAAACCCGTCGGGGGTTAATTCTAAGATTTCAGTGGCAACTGCCTCAATAAACCGGCGGTCGTGGCTAACCAAAATCACAGAGCCCTCGTATTCTTGCAACGCCTCGGTCAAGGCCTCGATTGCCTCGATATCCATGTGGTTGGTAGGCTCGTCAATCAGCATGAGGTTGGGTTCCTCAAGCATCATCTTGGCAAAAATCAATCTGGCCGATTCACCGCCAGATAAACTGCCCGTGGACTTGTGTACATCATCGCCCGAAAGCAGCACCCGCGCCAACAAGGCGCGAATCTTACCAATCGGCGCTGAAGACTCAAATTGGTAAAGCCACTCATAAGGGGTCGAGTCTCGGGGGATGATGTCGTGGTGGTCTTGAGGGAACCAACCGATCTTCACCTCATGACCCAATTCCATCTCCCCTTGATCGGCGGCCAATTGACCAACAATAATCTTTAACAAGGTAGATTTTCCAATTCCGTTGGGCCCAATCACGGCCAAGCGTTTGCCTCGGAGCAATTTGAGGGTGGCCCCTTCGATCACTTTATTAGGCCCGAAGGACTTGTGAATCCCTCGCAAATTCAGCGCTTCTTTGCCTGAGGGACGGACTTGCGTAAAACGGAACTTAGGATGGATTCGGGAACTTCTTTTGATAACAATTTCTTCCATCTTTTCGATCTGCTTAGCCCGGCTGCTGGCCTGACGCGCTTTGCTAGCCTTGGCCTTAAACCGGTCCACAAAAGCTTGCAGGTCTTCCTTCTTTTTCTCTTGTCGCTCGATCTCCGATTCCTTTTGCTCTCGCTCTAAGGTCTTTTGGGCGACAAAGCTATCGTAGTTACCCGTATAGTGGCGGATTTCTTGATAATCGATGTCGATAATGTGATCACAAATGCCGTTTAGAAATTGGCGGTCGTGACTGATTATCAAAAAGGTGCCTTGGAACTGGGCCAAATAGCCCTCCAGCCAAGCGATACTGCCTAAATCTAGGTGGTTAGTAGGCTCATCAAGTAGTAACAAATCGGGGCGGCCAAAGAGGCACTGGGCCAATAATACCCGCAACTTATACCCGCCAGAAAGCGCCTTTAAGGGCCTCTCGACCCCGGTAACCCCTAAACCCTCTAACAGTTCTGACGCGTCCGATTCGGCCTGATAACCGTCTTGATCCGCAAAGATCACCTCTAACTCTCCCAAGCGGTGACCAATTTCTTCAGTCACCTCGCCAGCAGCGGCCAAGGCCTCTTTCTCGATCATCGCACCCCAAAGGGCTTCGCGACCCATTAGTACCACGTCAATAATCCGTTTTTCTTCAAACTCAAAGTGGTCCTGGCGCAAAATACCTAGTTTGATCCCACTGGGGACACTGACCTCGCCTTCAGAGGCCTTGGCTTCGCCAGAAAGCACCTTTAGTAAAGTGGACTTGCCCGATCCGTTTGAGCCCACAAGGCCGTAACGCCCGCCGGGATTGAGTTGAAAGGCCGCGTCCTCAAATAGGACCTGCTGGCCAAAATGCATCGTTAGTTTGGAAACAGAAATCATCTAGTCTTTGGGGGAATATCGGTTTGTCACTGGGTTACCTGTGAAGACCCCATCTTGTCAAAGCCCAAGCCGATTGAAACTTGACTGGGCCTAGCGTGGGGCGTAGAACGAAGCAATACTGGCAAAGCTAATCTTGTCCTTTTTGACTCATGAAAAAAACTAAACATACCCCGGTGGCCCAGAGGCATGACCGAATCTTGACCGCATCCGGTCCCAAGTTGTCCTTACTCCTTGGGGGCTTATTTTTAGGTCTGTTGTTGGTTTCCTTTATTTTGCGTTTTGGAATCAACAGCCTTTGGCCCGATCAACTCGACCCCACCTCGGGCACTGCTGGCGAAGCCATTTGGCGGGCGGTGATCGAGGGACTCAATCTGGCGGGTCTTGGCAAAGAAGAACTCTCTAGCGAACCCAATCGGTGGGTGGGTGTGATCACCGCGCTTTTAGGGTTGGTACTGTTATTATTTGCGGTGGCGCTCTGGTCATCACGAATGACCTTGCGATTGATGGCCATTAAATCGGGTCAATCCGATATTTTTGAGTCCAACCATAGCTTAATCCTAGGTTTTGGCGATTCGGCCCTAGATGTGGTGGACGAACTAATCGAAGCCAACTTTCACCGAAAAAATCCTTGTATTGTGATCTTGAGTGAGCGGCCTGTGGCCGAGATGGAAGAAGCGCTTAAGGCGGGGATAGGGGAGTTTGGCAACAGCCGAATAATCTGCCGCCAAGGTAGCATTACCTCTGCTTTAACCCTAAAGCGGATGGGTATCGAGCGCGCCCGCTCTGTGGTGCTGATTAATCCAGCCTTCGCTTGGGAAGAGCGGACCGCAAAACATCGCGGGGACTCGGCGATGATGATGGCCGTAATGGCCGTGGTCTCGGCCTGCTTTGGGCCTTTGCCTCCGATGACCGTCCGAATGCATTATAAACGGAACCTGCAACTCGCCCAAAATGTGGCCAAAGGGAATTTATTTGCCTTTGAAGAAAACGAACTTTTATCCAAGATTATGGTGCAAACCAGCCGCGCTCCTGGGCTCAGCCGCATTTATGCCGATCTGGCCGGGTTTCAAGGCAACGAGTTTTACAGCTTCGCTGTGCCCAATAGGTTACAAGAAAAAAGTTTTGGCGAGCTGGCCTTTCACTTTTTAGAACCCATGCCCCTTGGTATTAGGCGGGCTGATGGACGAGTGCATCTAAACCCGCCGCCCCATACCCCGCTTGATCACGGCGACCGGCTTTTGATGCTCGCTAAGGATAAAAGCCAACTCCGCTGGTTCGACGCCCCCTGTATAGCCCCACGCCGTCTGGCCCGGTCCACCAAAAAAGCCAAGCGCCGGCCAGAGCATTATTTGATTTATGGCTGGAACAAAAAAACCATGACCATTATTGAGGAATACGCCACCTATTTGGCCGAAGGTTCGGTGGTGAATCTGGTGGTGCCCGAAGTGACTTCGACAATCGAATTAAAGTTTAAAGAAGCCTTTAAACGCCACAGCCATTTGCAGATGGGTTTAGGCCATGTGAGCCCTGCAGCCCTAGACTTCCCAGCCAAGCTTAACCCAGAGCGTTACAAATCGGTAATGATCCTTTCCGCCGAGGGTGCAACCCCCGAAGAGATCGACGCCTCAACCTTAGGTTTGCTGCTCAAATTCCGGCGCTATTTCCAAGAGTTAGAAGAAGCGGGCAAGACCCCCACAACCAAGATGCTGGTTGAGATCCAGCAGTCTCGAAACGCCCAGTTGATGCAGTCCGCAGGTTTGAAAAATCTGATGGTCTCTTCAAAGATACTCTCCAAAATCATGGCCCAAGTAGCCGAGGAACCAGAGGTTTTAGAGGTATATGAAGACCTCTTCCGCTCCGAAGGTTCAGAGATCTACTTAAAACCGGTGGAATATTATTTGAGTGAATTGGAGGTCGAGGTCCATTTTGCCGACTTGGTTTTAGCCGCCCAAGCCAGGGGCGAAGTATGCTTTGGGGTTCGCTTGTTGCGAATGGAAGAAAGCTACGCCGAAGGGTATGGAGTTTATCTGATCCCCGATAAAAGCCAGAGTTTTTGGATCAACCCTGGCGACCAGCTCGTGGTTTTGGCCGAAGACGAAACCTAAAGGGGGGTGCTCTACTAAAAACCCCAGTTGTCAGGCTCGACCAGTCTTGTAGGTTTAAGGTCCGTTTGAATTAAACCTCCAGCAAAAATAGAAAATGCGGATTTTGGTAGTCGAGGACCTATACGCCAACCAACAAAATCTTCAGGGAATTTTAGCCCAATACGGGAAGGTTGACCTAGCCGAGGACGGGCCTGAGACCATCCGATTATTTAACCAAGCCCACCAAGAAGGACGGCCTTACGGTTTGGTTTTTTTAGCCCTTGCCCCGCCAACCATTGCCGAATATCAGGCCGCTCGCCATATCCGCGCCTTTGAGGAGGCCCAAGGCATTGTGCAACGGGCAATATTAGTCATCGCCACCAAAGCCCTTTTTACCCAAGACATTTTAGCTATTTTTCAGCGCGGCGCCGACCTCTACCTAGAAAAACCCTTCTCTTCAGAACAGGTGGAAAACTATATGAAAGAATGTGGTATTCCCAAAAAAAAGCGGCCTTAGTTTAACGGGCAGACAGGCGGTGATAGGTGCCATTGATCTCGGTCATCCAGTGGTGCAATTTCGGATGGTTGCCGAACTGATCGGGGTGGTATTTTTTAATCAGGTTGCGATAAACGTACTTGAGATTTTCTGAACGCGCGGCCCCCTTTAGCAAACGAAGGTCTTGCTCAAAATCTGCCTCCGTTGGCAGCTTTGGTGAGGATTCGATTTTATTTTTTTGACGGCTAGGGATCGGGCCCACCCGGTCGATTAGGGGATTATCCGAATTATAATCAAGGGGTTGCTCGGGGTTCACCGCCCCTAATTCGGCTTCCTCTTGTTGGGCCTTTTCGTAAGACCGGGCTTGCTCCTCTTGGTGGATAGGGTCCGTTTTTTTAGCGCCCATCCGTTCACCCATTAAGATCTTGGTCAGGTCCATTGGTTTAAAGGCCTTTCCTAAAAATACCTTTTTTTCTTCCCCGGCCAAGGTAAAATGGGCGTACCAATAGGGCCCATGGCCTTTGGCGGTCAGACAGGTTAAACAGTCTGGGTTCGAGCAAGGTAAATATTTGATCGAATAGGTAACAACTACCTGATCTAACATCTCTTTTGGGCTAGCGTTCAACAAGTCCTCGATCCAGCAAAGTTGACAAAGGAGGCCAAAAGGACCGACTTTGTAGGGGTTATGAATAAAGGGCTTTATCCGCCCCATCGTTCCTGACAAAAAGCGTCTATGGCGCCAAACTAATGCAACCTAATGCAACGCTTGTTCCAGCAGGCGAGACCCTTGCCCTTCGATTATATGAAAAAGTTGGCTTTATTACTATCGCTCCTTTTTACCACCTGGAGTGCTCAAGCAGCCTATGTGGTGCAGGGGCAAATCCGCTCGGAAGCGGGTTCGGCAACGGCTGGGTTAAACGTGGTGCTGATAGAACAAAACCCAAACAAAGCCCCCCAAGGCCCCTTGGCCTTGGGAAAAACCGATCAAGACGGGCGGTTTCGTATTGAAATCGAAGAGCTAGACCCTCAAAGTGAATATATTTTAGGCACCCGTATTGGGGAGCAACGAGCGGCAAGCGAGGCCTTTAGTTTTGCCCAAAGTAAGCAAGTGACTCAAGACCTAAACATCCCCGCCCAACAAGAAGAGGTGGCACCAGAGGGACACAATATGGATAGCCCATTGGTGGGCCCCTTTATTTTTGTTGGTGACCTCAAGGCCGAAGCGGGCCCGGTTGACTCGGTGACCGTAGAATTAATGGAGATGACCATCTCCAGCCCAGAAGGCCAAGCCGTCCAAACCACCCAAACCAACAAGGCCGGCCATTTTAGTTTGCAGTTACCCCAAGCTGGCAGCCACAACCTCTATTATGTATTGGCCAAAAACGGCCCCCAACTAGCCCGAAGCGAAGCCCGCCCCTTGGCCGCGTCAGACAAAGGTAAAGAGATAAAAACCGATCTAGTTTTTATGGCGGTCAGCCAAGACCCAAAAGCCTTGATCGTTCGAAAAAACCTGTTGTTTTTCGAACTGATGGAGGATCGGGTGCGGGTTTCGGAGATCTTGCTTATAGAAAACATTTCTCCTGGCAGCCTGGATTTAAGCGGACAACCTTTGGTTAAAGCCCTCCCCAAGGGGGCAGAAAACTTCCAACTCATGCGCCCAGCGCCTGGGATCAGTGCCCAACTGGATCAAGACCAAGCCCAATTTTCTATAACCATGGCCCCTGGGATGGCGCAGATCTTTTTTAGTTATGATTTGAATTTAGACCAGCTAGGCCAAACCCTGACCTCTGGATTACTGCCTAGAACCGAAGAAATCGAGTTGGTACGTACCGCCTCGGGCTTTGAAGTGACCTTTGATACGCCTATAAACGAAGTGGTTGAAACCAAAAAAGGGCATGGCGAAGAATTGTTTTTCTCTAAAAAAACCCTAGCCCTGTCAGATCAAAAAAACGTGAAGTTTGTAATCGAATCCACCATTATGCCCCAAAAACGGCTTTTCTACCCGGCAACCTTGTTGTTGGTGTTACTCCTCTGTGGCTTGTTCTGGTACATTAAAATCAAACCTGAAAAAGCCGCCTAGGCTATGCGAGCCTACTTTAAGGAATCGGCCCACCCAGTTTATGGCGCTTGGGTGGCGCTGGTGATGTTTGTTTTTTACGAGATCCTTTTGGTGGCCGATCCTCGCGCTCTGGGAAACGTGCGCAACGCGCCCGAAGCCTGGACCCGCACGCTACTTTATTGGGTTGGGGTCGAACCTCGCTATTTAACCTTCGTTTTAATCACGGTCTCTCTCTTAGCCATCCCCTGGTTTCACCGTCACCGCGCCTCGCCCCCTAGGCTGAAGGTTTTTGGGGGTTTGATCCTAGAGGCGCTAGCTTGGGGAGCGGTAAGCGGGATTTGGATTCGCTGGATTTTAGGCAACCTTTTTTTTTCCTTAGGTCCTCAAGGGATGCCTCTATTAACCTCGATGGGCCTTGCGATTGGGGCGGGGCTGTTTGAGGAGTTGTTTTTTAGGGTGTTGCTCACCGGGGCTTTGATCTGGGGAATTAGCAAAATTTTCCGGCGCCCTTTGCCTGCCGCTTTATTGGCGGTGTTAATCGCTAGTTTTTTCTTTAGCCTCTCTCACTACGTAGGCCGCCTGGGTGACCCTTTTGAGTTTTATTCTTTTATGTTCCGCTTTATGGCCGGTCTTTGGTTCACCAGCCTATACATAACCCGTGGCTTTGCTTTGACCGCCTTGACCCACGCCTTTTACGACCTCTATTTGGTACTAGGCATGGCCTAAGATCAGCGTTTGACAGCCCCCCACAAAGCGGGCAAACTTCGGACAAAACGTCTCCTCATAAATACACAAAATCTACCATGAAAACTCGAAGCCTCCTACTCTTTAGCGCACTTTTGCTTATCCTTGCCCAACCAGCTTTCGCCAAGAGCCCCAAGATCGGCGAGATCAACATGCAAAAGGCGATTAACAATTCTGAAGAAGGGGCCAAATCGCGCGCCTATTTCGAAAAAAAGGCCGCCGGCGGCCAAGAAAAGTTCAAAAAGCAAGGTATGGCCATCCAGCAGCGGGTGCAAGCCTTACAAGACAACCTGATGCTTTCTGAAGCGGCACGAAACAAAGAAATACAAGAGATCGAAAAACAAAAAGAGGAACTTCGCCAGGCAGTTAATCAAGCGCAGCAAGAGTTTAAAGAAGACGAAATGCGTCACCTACAAAGAATTAGTCAGGATCTGATGTTGTTGGTTAAAAAAATCGGCGAAAAACGCAGTTTTGATATGGTGGTTGAAACCTCGGTCCGTCAGGCGATGTTATACACCTCCTTTGAAATCGAGGACATCACAGACGAAGTGGTGGCTGAATACAACAAAATGAAGGCAGGGAAGTAAGATGATTTTAGACATTTTAGAGATTAAAAAACGGCTTAAACACCGTTTTCCTTTTTTATTAATCGACCGCGTCATCGAGCTTGAGGAAGGGGTTAGCTGTACTGCTTTAAAAAACGTCTCCATTAACGAACCTTTTTTCCAAGGCCATTTCCCAGAAAAGCCTATTATGCCAGGGGTGCTGATCGTTGAGGCCTTAGCGCAAACGGCTGGGATTGCTGGATATTCACTCCACGCTAATGCCGACAAAGACCTAAGCTTTTTTGCCGGGTTTGATAACGTCAAATTCAAAACCCCCGTGGTTCCTGGCGACCAGTTGATCCTTAAATCCAAGTTTATCGCCAAGAAGCGCAACATCTGGTTTATGGAGGGCGAAGCTTTTGTAGATGATAAACTAGTGGCTCGCGCTGATTTTAAATTGGCCACTGTGCCCGCTCCTGAGTAAGCACATGATCCACCCGACGGCTATCGTCGATGAGTCGGCGCGCCTGCATAAAAGTGTAAAGGTCGGGGCCTACGCCTTTATTGGGCCCGATGTTGAGATTGAGGAAGACGCCGAAATTCGGCACCACGCCGTGATAGAAGGGCCTACCCAGATTGGCCCTCGCTGCCGGATTTTCCCGTTTGCTTCTATCGGTCTTGAGCCCCAAGACAAAAAATTCCACGGCGAGGTCAGCCACCTATTGATTGGTTCAGACAATCTGATTCGAGAATATGTCACCATCAACCGGGGCTCCGAGGTGGGCGGTGGGGTCACAAAAATCGGCCATCACAACTGGATCATGGCTTATTGCCACGTAGCCCACGATTGCCAGATTGGTGACCATGTGGTTATGGCCAATGGCACCACGCTAGGGGGGCATGTGGAGATTGGCGATTACGCCACTTTAGGGGGGTTAACGGCCATTCATCAATTCTGCCGCGTAGGCCGCCACGCCCTGACGGGCGGGCAGTCCATGATTGCCCAGGACGTAGCCCCCTTTACTATAGCCGCTGGCAACCGGGCCAAATCGGCCGGGGTCAATTTTATTGGCTTAGAGCGAAACGGCTTTACACCAGGACAGATCGAAGAGATCAACCGCTTTTACCGTATCTTTTTTCTAAGCGGGCTCTCTAAAGACCACGCGGTCCAAAAGCTCGAGGCCGAGATGGAAGACACCCCTAACCGTCGAGTGTTTATAGACTTTGTCAATAACTCCCAACGAGGCGTTTGCCGTTAAAGTTATGAAGATTGCTGTCATCGGATATGGATATTGGGGCCCTAATCTGGTCCGCAACTTTTCTTGGACCCCTGGGGTTGAAGTAAAATACGTCTGCGACCTGGACCCAGCCCGGCTAGCCAAGGTAGCGGGGATGTTCCCCAATGTTGAAAAAACCACCACTAACCTAGACGAGGTTTTGGCTGACCCAGAAGTGGTGGCCGTCGCCATCTCGACCCCGGTTAGGAGCCATTACCCCATTGCAAAAAAAGCACTTGAGGCGGGCAAGCATGTTTTGGTTGAAAAGCCAATGACTGACCAAGTCGCTCACGGCAAGGAACTCTGCGAACTGGCCTTGTCCAAGGGCTTGGTGCTGATGACCGATCACACCTTCCTTTATACGGGCGCGGTTCGTAAAATCAAGGAGTTGGTGGACAAGGGAGACTTAGGCGAGTTGCAATATTTCGACTCGATGCGGGTCAATCTTGGGCTGTTTCAGTCCGACGTAAACGTCATCTGGGACTTGGCTCCGCACGACCTTTCGATTTTACTTTACCTGACCGATAAAAAGCCTAAAGCCGTCTCCGCTCAAGGCATGGCGCACGTCAAAGGGCAGCCTGAAAACATTGCCTACATGAACGTCTTTTTTGAAGACAACCTGATTGCCCATTTTAACGTCAACTGGTTAAGCCCCATTAAGGTCCGCCAAATCCTGATTGGCGGGGATAAAAAAATGGTGCTTTACAACGACATGGAAATGGTCGAGAAGGTCAAAGTCTTCGACACTGGGATCTTTGTGGAAAAGCCAAAGGAGCAGGTATATCAAGCCTTGGTTAGCTACCGTACAGGCGATGTTTACAGCCCCAAATTGGATGGAACCGAAGCCCTCAAAGCCGAGATTCGTCACTTTTTAGACTGTATTGAAAAGAAACAAACCCCGATCACCGATGGTCGATTTGGGCTCTTGGTGGTCCAGCTTTTGGCTGCCGCCCAATTGAGCCTAGAACAAGGCGGGACTACTATCACCCTAGAGGGATAACATGATCAAACTGCTGATTTTGCCCGAGGTTTTAATTGACGCTGCCCAAAAGGGTGGGGATTCCAAGGCCCTGTTAGAAAAGGCCCGCCAGGAAGGATTCCAGGCATGGGTGCTGGCAGACTCGACCCAGCGCTTGGTCTTGGCCGGAATTGCGTCTAAAAAGGTCGCCGAAACCTTGCAGGGCTTTGCACAAATCCCGATCAACGCCCGCTTGAGCGAAGAAGCGCTGGCCTTAGGGGGTAATTTCGAAAATCAGTTAGTGAAATTGGCCGCAAAGTATTTTAAAATAGACCAGATTGTGGGTCTTGGACCGGAGCGCAAAAGGGAGGAGGTTGCAACCCTTCCGGTCCAAGATGCGCTTAAGTTAACCGAAGACCCGTTAGCCAAGGTCGATTTTATGAATCTCTTTTTACAAGTCCAGCCCATTTTTAATCAAGTGGACGGCTGGTACATGGAGATTATTAACAATACCGCCTTTGCCGGGGGCAACCATGTTGCCGCCTTTGAAGAGGCCTTTGCCACTTATTGTGGGACCAAATACGCTGTGGGTGTAGGCTCGGGGACGGACGCCTTGCGCTTTGCCATGCTCGCTGCCGGAATTGGCCAGGGGGACGAGGTTCTGGTTCCGACTAATACCTTTATGGCTACTAGCGAATCTGTCACCCAATGTGGGGCTACCCCGGTCTTTGTGGACGTGCTACCGGGCACCTACAATATGGATCCGAAAGCCGCCGAAAAGGCGATTACCTCAAAAACCAAAGCCTTGTTACCGGTTCATCTCTACGGCCAACCGGCTGACATGGACGCGCTCTTAAGCCTAGCTGAAAAAAAAGGATTGTTATTAATTGAAGACGCATGCCAAGCCCACGGGGCAACCTACAAAGGCAAAAGGGCGGGCTCGATGGGGGCTGCGGCGGCGTTTAGTCTATACCCTGGAAAAAACCTTGGAGCTTTCGGCGAAGCCGGGGCGATTACCACCAATGATCCCGAGATTGCTAGGTTAGCCAAGCAGTACCGCGAGCATGGCCAATCGAAGAAATATTACCATGCTTCTGAAGGTTACAACGGGCGGATGGACAACCTACAAGCCGCCTCCGTGCGGGCCAAGTTGCCCCTACTTGACGGTTGGAATCAAAAACGGCGCGAGCGGGCCCAGTGGTATTTTGAGGGCCTAGGTAAGGTCTCTCAAGTGACTCTGCCCAAAGAAGCAGATGGGGCCCAGTCGGTTTGGCACCTCTTTGTGATCTTGGTGCCTGAGGCCCAAAAGCTGATGGACCACTTGGCCACCAAAAATATCTCTACCGCCTACCACTACCCGGTCCCCTTGCATCTGCAAGACGCCTATCAGTTTATGGGACTGGGCCGGGGTACTTTCCCTGTCGCTGAAAATGCCGCCGACCACCTGCTCTCCTTGCCTTTGTTCCCCGAGTTAAACAAAGCCCAAATAGAGCGGGTAATTGCGGAAATCAAGGCCTTTTTCGGGGCATAAGCGATGACTCGCCTGATGATTATTGCAGGCGAGGCCTCCGGCGATTTACATGCGGGCCATGTAATCGCTGAATTAAACCGTATCAATCCTGATATTGAAAAATACGGCACCGGAGGCCAGCTCTTAGAAGCCGCTGGGGTCGAGCTTTATTACCGAGTCGAGGATTTAGCGGTCATTGGCTTTAAGGAGGTGCTTAAGCGGTACGGTTATTACAAGGGAATCTTTGACCGCATGGTAGCCCTATTAGACAAGCGCCGCCCGGACGCCGTGTTTTTGGTGGATTATGCTGGGTTTAACCTGCGGTTTGCTAAAGAGGCCAAAAAGCGGGGGATTAAGGTGTTGTTTTACATCGCCCCCCAAGTTTGGGCTTGGAAAAAAAACCGGATCAAAACCATCCGCGCTTATGTGGACGAGTTGATTGTCTTGTTCCCTTTTGAGGTGGAGTTTTTTAAAAAAGAAGGGATGGCGTGCCACTGTTTTGGGCACCCCCTTTTAGATATCGCCAAGCCCAGCCTCGATAAAGAAACTTACCGCGCGCAACTGGACCCTTCCCCCCCGGACCGACTGATCGCCCTGCTTCCCGGCTCCAGACAAAATGAGGTGGCCAAACATCTTCCTTTATTACTCGATGTTGCCGAACGGCTCCAGCAGATCGAGCCTGATTTGCAGTTTATCTACCCCTTGGCCCCCACCATCCCAAGGGCCCAGGTCGAAGAGCAAGTTGCCTTGGCCAAGGCGGGCATTCATCTGGTTGAAGGGGAAACCTATAACGCAGTAGCCGCTTCGGACTTTGCGTTGGTTGCCTCGGGGACAGCAAGTCTTGAAACCGCTATATTGCAGACCCCACTCTTGATTTTTTACAAAGTGACCCAAACCACCTGGATGATTGGCCGTTATCTATTGGGTATAAAATCGGTTGGGTTGCCAAATATTGTGTTAGGTGAAACTTTAGTGCCCGAATTGATCCAAGCCGATTCCAACCCGGCGCAGATGGCTACAGAGGTGATAAAGATCATCAATAACAAGCAACTAATGGCCAACCAACGCCGAAACTTGGCCCGACTCCGCCAATGTTTAGGGGAGACTGGAGCCTACCCGGCAACGGCCCAGTTTTTAAACAAACAAATCCCCAAAAACCCGAACCATCCCTAATGGCCAACCTATTAATACCCAAGTTGCACGCTCTTTGCAAAGTTAAAGGAACCAAGGCGCTAGAGCCAAACTAAAACCTAGTTGGACTTTGAGTTCAAATTCCTATCAAGCTAAGCATGAAGCCTGTTTACGCCCGATTGCCCAGAGTTGTTTGGTGTCTTTTGATAGGCGGCATAATTTGCCTTTGTAGCGCTTCAAAGGCGATTGCCCAAAACGCTGACTCCTCGGTTGGCTTCTCAATAGGAATAAACAGCAGCCCTGAGGAAAAAGGCTTAGACCGCGCTGGCCAATCATCGGAGGTTTATCTGGACTTTATGCAGCTTCGGATAGGCTATAATAAAATCTCCTCTTACCTAAACACCAGCATCTACCAATACGATTGGTCCGTTAAACTGACCACTGAATCCTATTTTGCTGCTTGGAAACCAGGTGAGCCAGACGCCCCCTTTTACGTCTTAGCAGGAATCAGTTATACCGTGCCTAAGCTTAGCCTAGGCAATGGCATTGCCGACCGCTCGACTCAAGATTGGGGCTACCTGTTTGGCGGCGGAATGATGTTTAACTTGGATTCCTTTTTCCTTGGACTGCAATACATGGTCTTCTCCTCCCAATCGATTATGGGGGACCTCACCATGGCTACCGGATCAAGCCAATTGCAATTGTCCACCCGGATTCCCTTTTAAGGTCGAAATGGAAAAAAGGAACCTACTTTATAAATCGGCGGTGTTGGGTTTTTCTCTGTTGGCCCTCTGGGGCTGCAAGAAAGACAACGGTTTTAAAGACCGGATGACCAATTCAGAGCTGTTGGTTCCCTTTGCTAAATACCTGACCATTAACTTACACTCAACAGACCGAGTCGGCGGGGCGATTAGTGTGCAAGTCTCTGCTAGCCGAGCCTTTGATACGGGATACTGGGGCTGGAACGACCAGACCGGGTACCTCGCCAACGCTAGTTTTTTGGTCTTTAATAAAGAAATCAGCACCCCACTGCCCGAAAATTCCCTAGAATTTGAGTTTTTTAGACCCTTTGTGGATGGTTCGCTGCCTAATAATTATGTTTCCACCGGAATTTTAAGGCCCAAGGCGATCAACGGCTACACTTACGTCACCAAAGACAAAAACGGCAACGACGTCACCCAGTCCCAGCCCAATACTTACGAAGTACAATACGACACTTCCACCGGGGATCTGACAGCCGCAGTTAAAACCCTGTTCGACACCAGCGGCAATCAAACCTATAAATACATCTATACCTACGCGGCTGACCCGCGCGACTATTCGCTGTATTACCCATCCGGCTATAGTCTTTACACCGGTGCCACCCAAACCTTCACCGGGGCCAGCACCACCACGATCGAGGTTTCTACCGAAGGCAACAACAAATTTGAAACCCACACCTATCGCAACTTCACCTCCAGCAGCACGCTAGGCGACTTTACGGATAACAGCTTTGGCATTAAAAACAGTGCGACCGTAGTTAAAAAAATCATGTCAGTTGGCTTTTATAAAGACGCCACTACCGATGTTTCGGCCGACTCGATTAACACCACCACCACTTACTATTCAGCGGACACCACCGCAGTTTATAAAGAAGTGGATATGAAGAACTACAAAAACTGGGATCGCCGCCAGTTGAAAACCTATACCACTGAAACCTATAACATAAACAGCGGAACAGAAACCCTAGCCAGTCGGCAAGTCATTAATTATACAGACGGGTTAGAAACCCAAAGGACCGATTATTCGGTCAGCGGGGGCACTGCTTCTTTAAGCGCCAAAACCACCACCGCCAGAAACACCCGTGGCCGCCCGGTGACGGTGACCGTTAGCAATAGCAGCAGTATCACCAACTATCGTGAGGATTACACCTACGATTCTGATTTTCGTTTATCAACCTTCAGGGCTTACAACGTCTCCAGCACTGGGGTTGATAGTTGTGCCAGCGGATATAACCAAACCTATCTGCAATCGACCGATACTTCTGGCAACCTGATCTATATTGTCACCAAAACGACCTACTCTTGTAACACTGCTGGAACCACTGTGGATACTTCCACCCCTTCGGCCAAGACAGTTACCACCTATAACAGCATCTGGAAGCCCACCCTGATTCAGACCTACACCTACACCTCTGGGGCTTTTCAGCTAGCCAGCCAATTGGGATACAGCTATAACAATGCGGGTCTAACCACCCAAAAACAGAGTTACTTGGTATCTTTAGGGCTTGCTACCAGCGATACCTATACCGTTTACCAGTACGACTCTAACGGGTTTTTAACCGCCACCATTAATTACACGGCAGGTGGGGTCATTGCCGCCAATTACGACACGACCACCTGGGCCTATAAGTAATCCAGACCACTTGCCAAGCCCCTTCAAACCGAAGTATCATCAAGAAAGACCCGAGGTAGTTACCTCTAGTCACTGATAACAACCTTAGAGGAACAGATGGAGCCCTTAAACGCGTATCAAACCGTTGTCCCCGTCGCTCTTACCACCCCCGTAGAGCGCTTGGCTTTTTTACGTAAAGTCTATGGCTTACTTGCCTTAAGCACCTTTATGGCCGCCGGGGCCGCTTGGGTCACCAGCAGCAATGAAGCCTTTTTGATGACTGTTGCCCAAAACCAATTTTTGTTTTTTATAGCCGAATTGGCGGCGATTTTTTTCACCTTTTGGGCAAGGAAACAGGAAAATTTAGGGCTGATCGCCTTGTTTACCTTCACCAGCTTAACCGGCGTGACCACCGCGCCAGTTTTGTTGATGTACACCGGCGGCAGCATTGTTAACGCGGCGCTCTTGACGGGAATAGTCTTTGTTGGACTTTCCGGCTACACCGTGACCAGCAAAAAGGATTTTAGTTTTATGGGTGGAATGTTGACCACCGGTTTGATTGTCTTGATTGTCGGCGGCCTGCTCAACGCCCTCGTGTTTCATAGTTCGGCTGGCTCTTTTATGTTTTCTTCAGCCGCGGTCTTTTTGTTTTCTGGCTTTATCATCTATGACACCTTTAACATCATGCACCGCTACCCAGCCGACGAAACCATCGCCGCTACCTTGTCTTTGTACTTAGACATACTCAACCTCTTCATGGCCCTCCTCTCCATCCTAGGCGTCCGCCGGGACTAGATTAGAGCGTTGTCCGCCAAAAAAAAACCGGCTTAGGCCGGTTTTTTTTTGCTTAAAAGTTGGGAATTAACCTAAAAACTGCTTCGCGTCGAAGGCGGCTTCGATGTAGTATTTGCCGCTTTTGGTTTCGAAGGGGATGAGAATCACCCTGGCCGAAACGTAGTGGTTGATGTCGTGGCCGGGGCCTCGGGCAGTGGTGGGAATGCCTGCAGAGAAGTGGAAGCCAAGCTTGGCCAACTCTCGGCGGGCCTCGCCAGAGACCATGTTAACAATCTCGCCTACCATGTCCACTATCTCGGCGTCGATCTCTTTGTATTCCTGACCAAACATCTGTTGGGCGACGGCTAGAATACAATCGGTGGTAAAACTAATCGCAATCGAGCCCTTCGATTCGCCAGTTAGTTCGATTACTGCTGAAATATCACCCAAAGCCCCCTTGGAGCCCTGTTCCTTTAGCGCCGGGCGCCCAGGCTTGGACTCCATAAAGGCCATCGTCGATAGGACCTTTTTGGTAGCGATAATAAAAGGGTTGATATATTCGACCTTCACCTAAAAAACCTCTTTGGGCAACCTGGGCAGACCTCTCCTAATAAGAGGCTTTCCGGCGGCAAATTAGCAGGTTTGATCATTTTTTTCCACCAGTCCTTTTGGATTTTGCAGGATTATCCCTTAAAATCCTTAACAACAACGCCATATCCTCAGGCAGCTCGGCCTCGCATAAAACCGGCTGATCACTCGCAGGATGGACAAAACCCAAACTGGCCGCGTGTAACGCTTGGCCAAGAAAATTTTTTAAGGCGGTCGTAACCGTTACAGGATAGATCGGGCTTAAATCCCGCGCCCGCCCATAAACCGGATCGCCAACCAGAGGATGCCCCATATGGGTCAAATGCACCCGGATTTGGTGGGTCCGTCCTGTTTCTAAACGGCACTCTAAAAGGCTTAGCCCCTCGAACACCTCTAGCCTTCGCCAGTGGGTCACCGCCCTTTTGCCTCCCTCAACCACGTCAAAGCGTTTTCGGTCCTTTTTGTGCCGCCCTAAGGGCAGATCAATAGTGCCTGATAAACTTTGCGTTTCGCCCCAACAAAGGGCCAGATAGCGGCGCTCAATGCTATGAGCGGCAAACTGTCTGGCCAAAGATTCCATCGCCTGATCTGTCTTGGCGACCACTAGCAGCCCAGAGGTATCTTTGTCGATCCGGTGAACTATTCCCGGCCTCAAGCCACCTTGCCCACCTAAGGAGGTGTGGTGCAAGAGGTAATTTACCAAGCTGTCTTCTATATGCCCTATAGAGGGATGTACTACCATACCTCTGGGCTTATTGACAAGAATGACCGACTCATCTTCTAGCCGAATATCAAGGTCAAAGGCAACTGGTTTGGCCTCTTCGGGCATAAAATGGGGTAACGTCCATTCGATCTCATCTTGCGCGACCACTTTACGTTTCGAAGTCGGGGCCTCTTCTTCTCCTACAATTTGCACCAACCCCGTCTTAATCATTCGCTGGGCTCGGCTGCGGGTGCCGATCTCTTTTATCCCGGCCAAAAAGAGGTCTAACCTCTGGCCCGCCTCATTGGGCTCTACCTCGACCCAACCCATCTTACAACTCGAAAAGTTCGAATTGCTCGTGGTGGTATCGCTCGGAGGTTTGCAAACTGATGGTGCCTTTTATCAACTTTTCCATACTCCTAAAGGTGTCCATTTCCTCGCCCTCCAGGTATTCAGCCAGATCGGGATGCACCCCTAACAGCAGATTTTCGGGGGGGTCTAGTTCTTGTGAGAGCCTAAAAATCTCGCGATACACCTCGTAGATCATAGTCGCCGGGCTTTTAATCCGGGCGCGCCCGTCGCAATAAGGGCAAGAGGTGCGTAAATATCGACCCAGGTTTTCTCGGTTGCGTTTGCGGGTCATCTCCACCAGTCCCATCTCGGAGATGGGCAAAACCTTGGTGCGGGCTTTGTCTTTTTTTAGCTCGTCTTTAAGCCGCCCATAAACCTTAGACCGGTTTTCGGCGGTTTCCATGTCTATAAAGTCGATAATAATAATCCCACCGATGTCGCGCAGCTTTAGTTGGTGTACGATCTCGCTGGCCGCTTCAAGATTGGTGGTTAAAATGGTGTCTTCGTGACTAGAAGAGCCGGTGAAGCTGCCGGTGTTCACGTCCACAGCGGTTAAAGCTTCGGTTTGGTCGATCACTAGATACCCACCTGAAGAGAGCCACACCTTTCGTGAAAGCCCTCGGTCAATCTCTTGGCTGACCCCATATTGGTCAAAAATATGGGCCTTTTTCTTAAAATGTTTTAAGATTGGCGCATATTTCGGCAGGTAGCTATTTAAATACTTTTTGATCTTTTCGTATTCAACCGTATCGTCAATCACCAAGGCGTCCACCTCGGGGCTTAACATATCGCGGATGGTGCGAAAGGTCAGGTTTAAGTCTTCATATAAAATAGCCGGGCTTTTGTAGGTTTTGAGTTTCTTCTCGACCTCAGCCCAGGTGCTGTTTAGGTATTCCACATCCTTGGCAAACTCCTCCTCCACCCTCCCTTGGGCGACGGTACGCACAATAAAGCCGGTGCCTTCGGGTTTGACTGAACTTACAATCTTGCGTAGCCGGGCTCGCTCTTTTTCATCGCGAATTTGCCGAGAAACACCGACGTTGTTGACGTGAGGAATAAAAACTAGATTTCGTCCAGGCAGGGTAATGTTGCAGGTGATCCGCGCGCCTTTGGTGCCAATAGGGCCCTTAGAAACCTGAACCATCAGGTCTTGGCCCTCTTTGATCAAGCTACCAATATCGGGGCGATTTTTTCTCCGGTTGTTCGCTTTTTTTTCAACGGCGCCCTCATCGTCGAGGTCATCGTCGAGCTCGTCGTCGGTGCGGATGTCGTCCACATACAAAAAGGCGGCCTTTTCTAAGCCGATATCCACAAACGCCGACTCCATCCCGGGCAACACTTTGAGCACGCGGCCCTTATAGATATTACCCACGACAGACTTATTTTTCTCGCGCTCGTAAAAGAGTTCAGAAACGATCCCATCTTCTATAAGTGCAACGCGGATCTCATGTTTGGTATGGTTTATAATAATTTTTCGGGTCATCTCTTGCTCCTTTGGCCAAGATGCCGCCGAACAAGGTCGCTAATCCAAGCCCGAAAAAACCGAGCCCTAGGCTAGGGTGCCAACAATAAAAGGGCTTCAAGGGGTAAACAAGAAGCCCTTTTAGGGGATATCCAGTTGGCGGGCCCAAGGCAAACAATCGATTTTTTATAGAGCCGAGGTTAGTACTTTATCCGAACTAAAGGCTTCTTGCCGGTTTTGTTAATCACGTTTTGAGGTTCCTTCCTCTTTCAGGCCCTCCTGGGCCTAAGGGTTTTGGCCCCTGGTTACAGCTTTTTAAGTAGATCGATCATCTCAATCAGACCGTTCATCGAATCGGCCCCTTTGTTACCTGCTTTGGTGCCCGCCCGCTCGATTGCTTGTTCAATCGAATCCGTGGTTAAAACCCCAAAGCTTACGGGAACACCGGTCGCTAGGCTTACATGGGCAACCCCCTTGGAGACCTCAGAACTTACATAATCAAAATGAGGGGTCGAGCCGCGAATCACGGCACCCAAGGCCAAAACCCCTTGATATTTTCCGCTCGCAGCCACCTTTTGGCAGGCCAAGGGAATCTCAAAAGCGCCCGGCACCCGAATCACACGAACCGATTCCAAAGCCCCGCCGTGGCGGACAAAGGAATCTAGTGCCCCTTCTAGGAGTTTGCCGGTAATAAAATCGTTAAACCGAGCCACCACAATCGCCAGTTTTAAACCCTTAGCGTCATAATGTCCCTCAATGCTTTGATAACTCATAACTGCCTCCCTCTAAGGATGGTCTTTTAAGCCTAGCATATGGCCAAGCTTATTTTTTTTGGTGCGTAAATAATGGGCGTTGTCTTCGTGAGCATAGGTTTCAATAGGTACCCGCTCCACCACTTCGAGCCCGTAACCCTCTAAACCAACAATCTTTCTGGGGTTATTGGTCATTAGCTTAATTTTGGAAACCCCTAAGGCAGCCAGTACCTGGGCACCGAAGCCATAATCTCTAAGGTCGGCTTCGAAACCCAAGGCTTCGTTCGCTTCGACCGTATCGGCCCCTTCATCTTGGAGATGATAGGCCTTAATTTTATTGATAATGCCAATCCCGCGCCCTTCTTGGGCAAGATAAAGCACCACCCCTTGGCCTACTTGGTCGATCATCCGCATCGCGTCATGGAGTTGGTTACCACAATCGCAACGGGTTGAACCAAAAACATCGCCCGTCAAGCATTGGCTATGAACCCGGACCAAGACCGGTTCCCCTGGTTCCCAGTTGCCTTTAATTAAAGCGACGTAATTCTCTCCATTGAGCTCGTTTTCAAAGCCCTTTAGGGTCCATTCCCCCGCAATGCTAGTCGGCAGTTTGGCTTCTGCTTCCAAACGCACCATCATTTCGTTGGCCATCCGGTATTTGACTAACTCGGCGATGGTCACAATCTTAAGCTGATGTTTTTTAGCAAAGGCAAAGAGTTCATTGCGCCTTGCCATGGAGCCGTCATCATTCATGATCTCGCAGATCACACCCGAAGGATTAAGCCCTGCCAATTTAGCCAGATCGACCGATCCTTCCGTTTGCCCAATCCGCTGCAACACCCCCCCACGCTTGGCGCGCAGCGGAAACACATGCCCAGGGGTAGAGATATCCCCCGGTTTGGCGTCGGATTTTATGGCGGTTTGGATGGTAACACTACGGTCTGAAGCCGAAATCCCGGTTGTCACCCCACGGGCCGCCTCAATGGAGACGGTGAAGTTGGTGCCAAAAACCGAGGTGTTGTTAGAGGTCATCATAGGCAGCCCTAACTGTTCCACCTTTTGTGGGGTCAACGTCAGGCAGATCAAGCCCCGGCCATGGGTGGCCATGAAGTTAATCGCTTCGGGAGTAGCAAATTGCGCGGCGCAGCAAAGATCACCTTCGTTCTCCCGGTCTTCATCATCGACCAGGATCACCAGCTTTCCCTGGGCGATATCCTCAATAGCCTCTGCTATCGAGTTAAAATTATGGTTCATTGTCAGTTCCAAAGGGCCACTAATCAAGGCCCACTGTAAGGGTACGAAGGTTCGGGCCGAAAGGCGATTAGCCAAAGTGAGTGGGCCCTAACCTCGGATTTAATTCCAGAAAGCGGAGTTTAACCTAGGTTAGATAAAAACTCAACTCCCTTGGCTAAACTTCAAAGTTGACCCTGTTTTAGGAGCTTTTCTGGGCGACTTCGCGGTTTAATTTAGGAAAATAAAACCGAATACCCAGTCCAGGCAAAGACTCGGTCAGCCGCTCTACAAAGGGCTCGTCTGGCTTGATCCTTTGGCCCAAGTCGAGACGAACCCGGCAGCCTTCATTGGTAGTCACCAGCGCCTTGACCTTGCAACTCCCAGGCGAGGAGCTTAGGGCTCCTTTTAACCGCTCTAAATCGGCTGAGTTGCTTTCAGCGGGGATGGATAACACCATCAAATAGGCCATTTCTTCGCGCATCCTGGCCAGGTTATAAATCTGTTCTGCCGCCAATCCGCCCCCTGGATTCCAGCGGCCCTCAATCAAAAGGGGTTCGTCTGAATCCAATAGGGGTTCAACCTCTGGGTAAAGGTTCGGGAAGATCACCGTTTCAAAACTGCCCCAAAGGTCCTCTAAGATTAAAACCGCCATTTTCTCATTATTTTTTTTGGTCAGTTTGATTAACTTAGACTGCACCACTCCAGTCATTTTAAGGCTGGTCCGGCCTTTGGTTGGGGCTTCCATCTCCCGCAAATCCGAACTACGGGTCAGACCACCTTGGGACTCGATTTCCTCGATATAGGGGTCTAAGGGGTGCCCTGAGATATAAAAGCCTAAGGCCTCGTGTTCAAACTTGAGTTTTTGCTTGGTTTTCCAGTCAGGCATTTCCTTTAGATCGAGCCGCGCCTTGCACTTATCCGCCTCTTGAGGTGCTAAAAGGTCAAAGAGGCTGGTTTGATCCTCAATATTAAGCGATTTTTCGGAGGCCGCCACCGCTAAACAGGCGTCGATCTGTTCAAAAAGTTTGCGGCGGTTAGGCTCTAACGAATCAAACACCCCAGATTTGACCAAGGCTTCCATCACCCGGCTGTTAACCTTGGAACTATCGATATTACTAAAAACCTCAGCTAGGTCCTTAAACTTAGTTTTTTTAGCTCGCGCATCCAAAATGGATTCAAGCGCCGAACTGCCCACGTTTTTAATGGCATTAAGCCCAAAACGAATCCGGCCCTCGACCACAGCAAAGATCAGTTCAGACTCGTTTATATCTGGCGGCAATACCTCAATGTTCATCTCCCGGCATTCGGAAACCAGCTTAACAATCGATTCTGGCTTGTTAATATCGGCGGTCATCAAGGCGGCCATAAACTCGACCTTGTGATTAGCCTTGAGCCAAGCGGTTTGGTAGCTAACCATGGCATAGGCCGCCGAATGGGACTTGTTAAAGCCGTAGCCTGCAAAATAATCAATCAAGTCAAAAATCTCGCCCGCCTTTTTGGCTGGGTCTTCTTTGGCGCAACCTTCGATAAACTTCGGGTTGGCCAGACAGCCCTCTGAAAATAATTGGCGTTGTTCGACCAATACTTCAGGGATCTTTTTACCAATCGCTCGGCGCAACATGTCCGCCTGTCCTAAGCTAAACCCGCCTAAAACCTGAACCACCCGCATAACCTGCTCTTGGTAAACCATGACCCCATAGGTTTCACGCAGGGTCTCGGCTAAGAGTGGGTGCGGGTATTTAACCGCTTGGCGGCCATGTTTGCATTCGACAAAACTATCAACCATCCCCGAACCCAATGGGCCAGGGCGGTACAGGGCGACTAGAGCGATGATTTCAGCGAAAACACTAGGCTTGAGTTTTTTAATCAACTCCTTCATGCCACCCGATTCCAGTTGGAAGACGCCGGTTGTGTCCCCTTTGGAGAGGAGCTTAAAGGTGGGTTGGTCCGCCATCTCGATCAAGCTGATATCGAGCTGGTCGTCCTTGGGTCGGTGCAGGTTGATTAGCTTTACGGCGCGGTCAATCACGGTTAAGTTGCGCAAACCCAAGAAGTCAAACTTCACCGCCCCTTGGTCTTCTGCATATTTCATCGAATACATCGACTGCAACCCATCGCCCTTGGTAGGGGTGCAGGTGGGCATGACGTCGGTAATATCCGAATTCATGATTATCACCCCTGCCGCGTGGGTCGAAAGGTTGTTGTTAAGTCCCTCTAGATCTAAGGATAACTTGATCAACTTCTTTTCGGTTTCAGTCCCTTCGTCGGCCAGACGGCGTAACTCAGGTTCGCGCTCCAGCGCGTCGCGGAGGGTAATCCCTAATTCGTCGGGGATCAACTTGGCGATTTTGTCGGCTTCGGCGTAAGGGATATCCAGCACCCGCGCCACCCCCCGCAACGCCCCTTTGGCCAGGAGTGAGCCAATCGCCGAGATCTGGCAGACCTTTTTGTCGCCGTATTTCTGCCGAACATAGTCGATCACCCGTTCGCGGCCCTCGACCTCAAAATCGATATCGAAGTCAGGCAAGGATATCCGTTCGGGATTGAGGAAACGCTCAAACAGCAGGTCGTAATAAATCGGGTCAATGTCCGTAATTCGCAAGGCGTAGGCCACCAAGCTTCCCGCCCCCGAACCCCGGCCCGGACCTACAGGGATGTCATTTTCTTTGGCCCAGTTGATAAAATCGGCTACAATCAAGAAATAACCAGGAAAACCCATTTCGTTAATTACTTTAATCTCAAAACGCAGCCGGTCTTCATACTCCCCCCGTTTTTGGGCCAGATCGGCCTCGTCCCAATGATACAACTTCGCCATGGGTTTAAAGCGCTTCTCTAAGCCTTCAAAGGCTAGGAGTTCCATTTCCTTTTCAAGGCTATCCGTGCGCTCTAAGGGATAGTCGGGGAGGTAATATTTTTTGTTAAAGAGGTCTATGTCACACTGTTCGGCAATCTTAGCGGTATTAAGTAAGGCCTCTTGCGGCAGATTCCTAAAGGCCTCTGCCATTTCTTCTGGGCTTTTAAGAAATATCTGATCTGTTTCTGGCTGGCCGCTGATACCAGGGTCGGTGACCTTTCGTTGCCAGCCCATTAATTGCAAGATGCGGTGCGCCTCTGCTTGATCTTGGGAAAGGTAGTGGCAATCGTTGGTACCCACTAACGGTAGATCTAGGTCTTGGGCTAGTTGGATCAACTTGGGGTTGACCCGTTCTTGGTCGCCAAGGCCGATGGATTGCAGTTCTACATAATATCGGTCTTTAAAGACCTCTTTATACCACCGGGCAGCATCGTAAGCCGCAGCATTTTCGCCCGCTAAAAACCGGTTCGAAAGCTCCCCTCCCAAACAGGCGCTCAAGCAAATCAGCCCCTGGTTTAACTCCTCCATGGCGTCACGGTCTATCCGGGGCTTGCCGTAGAACTTCCCTTCGCTAAAGCCCAGGCTGGCCAACTTGCCTAAGTTCAGATAGCCTTGTTTGTCCATCGCCAGAAGCACGGCGTGAAAGGCATTGGGCCCAGCTTTGGCGTATTTGCGCTCAAAGCGATTGCCCTTGGCCACATAGGCCTCCATGCCAATAATAGGCTTGAGGCCCTCTTTTTTGAGGGCATGATGAAACTCGATGGCCCCGTGCAGGTTTCCGTGATCCGTGATCGCGCAGGCATCAAAACCCAGCTCTTTGAGCCGCTTAGGCAAAGGCTTAATTTTGATCGCCCCGTCTAATAACGAATAGTGGGTGTGAAAGTGCAGGTGTACGAATTTCGAAGACATTTTTTTGGCTTAAAGCTACAACGGTCCTTGTCGTTTATTGGTCAACATGAAAGCTAAAACCGCTCTCCTTGCCGCCCTATTCGCCCTCGTGGCGACTTTGGCTCAAGCCAAACTAATCGGCCCTGAAGGGCTGATGGGTCTGGTGTTGGGCCAGTATGATAACGTCAAACAGTTCCAAGTCGAACTGACCAACCGGGTTTACGACCCCGAAGCGCTGGCCTCCTTAGAATCCCCACTCGGCAGCAGCAATCTAGCTAGCGAGCTACCCCAACGTTCCTTCAAACAAGAGGTGCTCTTTATCCGCGATGAATTTATCGGGATTAAAACCCTAGATTTGAAGGGGCGTCTTCTGCACCTTAGCATTGAGCAAAACGGGGGGCAACAAGAGAAAAGCCTAGACCCCAAAAGACCCTTTGCCCGCCAGGACTTAGACTTCCTTGGGGCCTTAGCGGTCACAAAAAACACGGCGGCCTTCAAATCCCGCTTAAACCGCTTAGGGCTGGCTCCCACCGAGGTAGCAATTGAGCGCCAGGGCGAGCGAATGTTATACCGCCTAGGAGGCCTCAAGGAAAACCTCTTGATTGATCCGATGACTTATAAGATTATCGCGATTAACCGCTTGGTTTCGATTGATGGACGAGATTTTATTCTTAGTGTCCACTTTATTGGCCAACACCCCCAATCTAAAAGCCTGCCTCGCCGGATTGATTACCAAATCAACGGTCGGCTCTTTAAATCGGTCACCTTGGGAAAGTTTAGCAACCAAAACCTGACCAAAGTACGTAGCTTGTGGCTCAAGCAATTAGCGTCCAACCAGGAGGGTCATGCGCCGTTTACTGCTTAGCCTGTTACTATTCATTTTATTAGGTTACAGCCCGCTGCTAGCCCAGCCCTACGATAAAATCAAGATCCAGGTTTTTGACCAGGTTATCACCGAAAAAGAGGTGGAACTCCGCACCCAACAAGCGCTCCAATCTGAAGGGGTCAGCCTGACTGACCCTTTGGCTTACGAACGAATCAAGGGCCAAGTGATCGAAGGCTTAATTGACGAGGCCTTGCTAAATTACCGCGCCAAAGAACTCGGCATTGAGGTTTCTGAAGAACAGATCGACAACGCGATTGAGCAATATCGCGGACAGCGCGGGATTAGCGAGCGAGGCTTTGAGGAGGCTTTAGAGCAACAACAAATGACCCTGGCCGACTTTCGGCGCACCGTCTATTTGTCCAAAGCCCGCGAAGCCTTGATTCAACACGAGGTAAAAAGCCAAATCTCGATCAACGAAGAAGAGCTTAAAGCCAAACATTTAGAAAATAGCCAGACCAATACCATGGTCCACGCGCGGCATATTTTAGTTTTAGTAAAGCCGGATGCTTCCGATGAGGCAGTCAAAAAGGCCTCTGATAAAATCGCCGCCCTAGCTAAAAAACTAGCAAGTGGCGCCGATTTTGCGAGATTGGCCAAAACCGAAAGTGAAGACCCTACGGCTAAGCAAAACGGCGGGGACTTGGGTTTTTTTGGGGAAGCCGATATGGACCCTAGCTTTACCAAGGCCGCTTTTGCTTTAAAACCCAAGCAACTCTCCCCGCCAGTTCGCAGTCGTTTTGGTTTTCATTTGATTGAGGTCTTGGCCACGGAAAAACGGGCGACCATTCCCTATGAAAAAGTCAAAGGTCAGATATTTAATCAGGAATATCAAAATGTTTACCAGCAAAAACTGTTTGAGTATATGGACGCATTGCGCACCAGGGCCAAGATTCGCTACCGATGAAATCGCTTTTACTCCTTATTTTGGGTTTATCAATGGCAAGCGGGGCCTTAGCCCAAAGCCTGCTTAGCTACCCTCCCAAGCCTGCCCAACAGAATACAGAGGAGCGGCTGCGAATATTAGGAAACCCAGAACGTTTTGTGGCAGAACCCAACAGCGCGTCCAAAACGGGCCATCCTCTGCTTAACAAGCTCGCGTTTGAGGAATCGAGCTTTAAGCTCATTGCCGAAAAAACCGCGCTTGGCCAAACCCGCTTGGCGCTTTCGTTATTAGAATCCCTTCCTAACCCAAGTGACGCCCCAGCAGATTTAAAAGAATGGTACACCGCTCTGGCGGTGGAGCTTTACTCAAGCCAGCGCAAATGGGCCTTGGCCAGCCAGTGGGGGCAAAGTTATCAAGCCCAATTTCCCCAAGGGAAACACTGGCCAAGGGTTTATTTTTTTTGGGCCAAAGCTCTAAATGCCCAAAGCCAACCTCTGCCCCACACCGAGTTAGTTGACCTCAACCTAATTTCGGCTTTAGGCGAGGCAGAAGCCCAAGAACTCCGCGATTTATTAGTAAACGACGCCTTGGCCTTAGGCAAAATAAAAGAGGCTTTTGGATACCTGGAAGTGCCTCCAGGCAGACTGATCGAGGGCTACCAGCGGTGGAGTGTCTCGATTATTTCCGCGCTAGAACACCTAGAAGATTTAGACCCCCTGTTGACCCGTTTTCAAGCAGAAACCAAACTAGTTTCTCGCCTTTATCTGCGCAAGGTAGAACTTTTGGTCCTGGCCCAGCACTTCGACGAGGCCCAAGCCCTGCTTGATGATCTCCAAAACAAAGGGATGGTCGAAAAGGAAGACAAAACCGAATTGGTGGGCTTAGGTGGGTATATAGAGTCGGCCCGCCAAGCCAAACCCTATAAAATTGGGGTGATTCTGCCCCTGTCCCACCCCCGTTTTAAAGCCTTGGCCCAGCAAACTTTAGATGGGTTAGAAATCGCGGTAAGTCGATTAAGTCGCCCCGATTTTCCACTTGAATTAGTGATCAAGGATTCAGCCCTAGACGCTTCTGGCAACAAGCAGGCAGGCCAGGGCCGCCGTGACTTGATCGGTGATCTGGTCCGCCAATTGGTAAACGAAGACCAAGTAATCGCTATCATAGGCCCGCTGGCCAAAGAAACCTCGCTTGCCGCGGGTGAGGCCGCCTCGCCCTTTAAAATCCCGGTAATTTCCTTGTCCTTAACCGAGGGTTTGGGCGAAACCTTGCCCTTTTTATTCCGTTTCCAACGTGACCAATTACATGAGTCCCAGGCCTTGGCGCGTTATAGTTACGACTATTTAGGCGCCCGCCGATATGTGGTTTTTTATTCCCCAGACAAGGCCGGTTTTGCGCGGGTCTCTGTCTTTGTAGATGAAATTGAAAAACGAGGAGGGCAAGTGGTGGGGGTCAGGCCCATCGACCGCCACCAAGTGGACTTTCAAGAGGACTTTTTAAGTATTACCGGGGGCTTTGAGCCGGTTAGCCAAAAAGAACGCGAAGAGATGGAAGCCGCTCGGGACCGGCTTGCCCCAGAGATCGATTTTGATGCCATCTTCGCCCCGGTGGACCCCTTTACCCTTAATATTCTCAAGCAGTTTGCCAATTTATACGAGGCGGATCGAGTCTATTTTTTGGCCGGGCACGAACTCAATCAGGTCCAAAGTCAGTTAATCGAGGGTAACAACCGCCTGATTTTTGCGGACTCCTACTCGGAAGGAGGGCTTTATTTGCAAACTTTATTTGAAGCGCATTGGCGCGAGTTTAACTACCGCAGCCGTTACGCCCCACCCAGTTCATATGGGATTTTTGGCTATGAATCCCTTGAGATTTTAAGTGGTTTACTTAAAGACCCAGCAACCCATAACCGCGAAGCTTTGCGCAACGCTTTAGCCCGGCTTAAAGGCTTCCCAGTGTTATCGGGCAAGGTCACCACCAGCCAAACTGGGGAGCTGCAAAAAGAGGTTAAATTGATGCGGATTAAAGGAGATTCACAGGTCGAGCTTTTCTAGTTTACTGCAACCGCTCCCAAGCCTCGCGGTAATGAGCAAAAAGGCTATCTTTAAGAAGATGGTTGGGTTCCAGGTCGGTCCAATCTAATTGTTTCTGTCCAAACTGGGTGGAGGCCCCTATCAATTCGGGGGTTAGGTAGCGAACTCCCTCTGCTAAAGGCCGCTCAGTCAAAACCTGTTCTCGCAAGCCACGATTGCCAAAGGCTTCTCTATGCCCGGCCAACCAAAATCCCCAGTCCCCGAAACTGGGCACCAGATGGTGGATCGGGAGTGTCGAAAACCCAGCCTGTTCCATCGATTTGCCTATAATCAAAAAGGGTTCCTTTGCAAAGGCCGGGCTGGTTGCTTGCTGCACCAGAACCCCACCTAGGACCAGCTTGTCTTTTAACAACTGGTAAAACTCGACTGAATAAAGTTTAGACAAGTTAAGGTCGTTCGGATCAGGAAAATCCAAAATAATCGCATCGTAAATCCCAGGGGCCGACTGGGCGAATAAAAAGGCGTCTAGGTTGTAAACCGCCAATTCCACAGCTTCCGACTTTTTTTGCCTGCGAAAAAAACCCTGGCCCTGTTGCTCCAGTAAATAAGACTCGCCCGGGCTCACCCCTTGTGACGCCAAAAGCTTGGTTTTGGCGTTTTGGAAAGCACCTTGGTTGAGCTTAACCAGGTCTGGCTGGGTTTGGGCCAGATCCGTCATGGCCGGGTCAAGGTCCACTAGGTCGATTTGTTCTATACTGGGATATTTAAGGATTTCTCGAACAGCCAACCCGTCACCCCCACCTAAAACCAACACCCGCTTAGGATTTTCTATCGCTCGAAGCGCCGGGTGAACTAAAAATTCATGGTAAATCCACTCGTCTCTACTAGAGAACTGCAAATGCCCATTGATATAACAATCGAGCTCTCCTCGAAGATTTTTGGTTAATAAAATCCGCTGGTAAGGGGTGGTTTTGGCCAATATGATGGGGTCTTTAAACAGCCGCTGCTCCAAGGCCAACCGCAAGGGTTCCCCCTGCCAAAATCCAATCCCCAAAGCCAGCATCGCCAGCCCACCAAGCATAGCCAATCGTCTGGGATATTTAACAAAATCCCTAAAAAACCAAAGCGCTGCCAAGGCTACCGCTAGATTAATCAACCCCAAAAGATAGGTGATCTCTAGAAGATTAAAATACTTGGTTAACAGGTAAACCCAGATCAAGGCGCCTAGAAAACTGCCGATGTAATCCATCTTCAGGATCATCCCCAGATTTTCCTTTAAACTAGGCAAACAGGTCTCGTTAACCCGCGTCAATAAAGGAATCTCCAGGCCGATCAACAACCCCACCAGAGCAATTAAGCCATAGTGGACCAACACAAAGGCATCATGCCACTGGCCAAAAACGTACCAGCTTAAGGTAATTCCCCAACCACCCACAATACCTAATAAAATCTCTAAGCCAATAAAGCGGTCCACTAAGTTTTGGTCAGAAAGGTACTTTTGCAGGTCCGCTCCCAGACCCATAAACAACATCATCACCCCAATCACCAAAGCCCACTGTTTGGTCGCATTGCCCAGGACATCACTGGCTAACTTGGAAAAGCTGTATTCATAACTCAACCCACACACCCCCACAAACAACATGGAAAGCCCCAACACTAGGCTTAACCGCTTCGCTTGGGTGGAGTTTAGGGGGCTCATGGGAGGAGGGCGGGAGTACAACTAGGATTGCAGGGCACGAGGGTCATTTGATTCCAAAGAGTTGTTCTCGCGCATTAACCCAGCGATTGGCTTGCCAGTCGTTCAGTTCAAGAGCCCAGCCCCTGGCCACAATGGCTAACAAAGGAAAGGCCACCTGGGCTTTGGGATTTAGCTCCAGCGTTAGCCAGTACTTCTCCAGCGTCTCCCCTTGCTTGGGCTGCTCGAAAAAGGAAAGGGTCAAAACCTCTTGATTAAAGGTCTCCACCTCGACCTTAGCCAAAAACTTTGGCGCTTGGTTCGGCCGCTGGTCTAGGGTGAGTTGGTCGCCAGTACTTAAGTCACCCAAGACCCTAAGCAGACCGTTTAAAGCATTTTTTTCAGGGGTTTGGGGGCCAAAAGGATCTTTTGATTGAGCCCGCTCTAGTTTCCAATCTAGACCCCTGATTGATTTTATTTGATCCGCGTTTAAGGCCAAGACTCGTTCTAAGCGCCAATCCCTTGGGTCTAGGTCTAGCTCCAGATCTTCCTTTATTAGGAAACCTTGAGGTTCAACCCCCAACCGGACGTATCCCCCCTCAGCCCCTTTTTGATCAGGGTTCGCCGCTTGCCGACTCTGGCCAAAGATCAAGGTTTGCAAGGGTTGTTTTTCCCTAAAAAAGGCTAACTTCACTCCCTCGCCAATCTCCCCTTCTAGGCCCATCTGTAACTCAGACAGCCGCTCTGGGCGATCGGTAACCAAAAAGCCCACCTTAGAGGTTTCGAGTTGGGAGATCAGCTGGGTCAACTTGGAGAGATTGACCGGAAAGCCTTGCAGTTCATCCACTAACCACTGGCCCTTATCTTTATATAACCTAGTGTGTTTACCGCCCTGGCTCAAAACCAATTGGTCCATCTGGCCAGCTAGTGGTGCAGGTAAAAGCGGGCGTCCCACTTGCGGGTGCCCGTTTTTATCAGGGCTAAGATCAACGACCTGTAAAAGCAAAGCCGCCAATCCCAACAACAAGGCTGATATAATTAAGGATTTACGGTTCATTAGCTGAACCTACGGCGATAGATCAGCCCGCCTGCAAATACCAACAGCAAAGGGACCACTAAGAGATTGGCTAAGGTCAAGGTTTGCTGCAAATTTTCAATGTCTTGGCGCAACAATTGGCGGATTTTTCGCAAACTAGCCTTGGTTTTTTTCTCTTCTGCCCGGAACTCTTTGATTTTTTCAAGTTGTTCAGGGCTCAAACCTGCTTGCCCTCCCTGTTTTTGGTGGTCCAACTCAGTTAGATGTTGCTGCACCTGCCGCAATTTTTGGTTTAGCTCCTGCTCAGCCCGCCGGTATTCGCCAGAGGCTTGAGCGGCCAGTTCCTCAAACTTGGTAAAAGGCCTGGAAAACCGGCCCCGGCTGCGAATAGACATCAACTCTTCGGACCCACTCAAGAAGTCCATCATGTTCACAAAAAAGACTAGGTTGTCGTTTAGAGGACGCACAATCCGTTGGCCTAAAAAATCGATCACCTGCACCGAATAATTGTCATGGAGAAAATCCACGTCTGTGATTAACAAGATGCGGGTTGGCTTCTGGCTTTTTTCCAAATGAGGCCTAGGAGCGGGAGCAGGCTCCCCTTCTTTGGGTTTGGGGGCTTCTGGAATCTGCAAGAAGGCGCTGGTGACTTCTCCTGTAAATATCCCGGCCATTTGCCACTGGCCCGGATTATCAGCAACCTGTTGGTTTAATTGGGTCGGAGGGGTAAATTGCAGAGCCATGGTGTCCACCATTCCCCCTTTTTGGCTACTCTGGATCAAGGTAACATATTTAAGAGGGCTGTCCTTTTTTACCTTAAACCCGCCCGGTTCAACCAATAACATCTGCTCCAAACCCTTGGTGGCCGCCAATTCTTTAGTAAAACTACCGGGATCAAGACTGTGCCAAAGGGCAAAGGGTATGGCCATCCCGCCGCCAGCATTAACCTGGGAGGGGTGTTCTAAGTCGCCCAAGATTTGATTGGCCGAATACTCGATCCCCCAATGCTGTAGAAGCCGGGGCAGGTCGCTGCCTGCTTGCGGTCCACCGCGATTAAACTGGGCCATCGCGCGAGCCTGCTCATCCATGCGGGCATAGGGGTCCACCAGTAAAACCAATTCCCCTCCACCCAGCACAAACTGGTCGATTTCATATTCGGCCCGGGGGCTCAAGTGTTTGGGGTGCATCACAATCAACCGGGTCACATCTGCGGGGACCGGTTCCTCTGGATGTAGTTCAACCAGTTCACTGGTTTTTTTGAGCTCTTCAACAAAAGCCCAAGCGGGCTGCGGTTGAGCGCCCTGCATTTGTTGCAGCGGACCAGGATTAATCCCCATAATAGGCAAGGAGCTGATAATTCCCACCTTAACCCGCTTAGGTTTAGTAAATCCCAAAAGTAATTCAGACAGGTCGTATTCTAAAAACTCCTCCCGCCGAGGATCAAAAAAGGGAATCACCTTTTCCTGACCCTCACTTAAGGCTGCGAGCCCCATAAAAAAACGACCTCCACTGGGCAAGTCGGCCCCGGACAAACCAAACTTATCGGCCCATTCCTCTTCATCTGTATCCGGCTTTGGGTCATAAATCTCTAAGCTGATTTGGCTGGGGTTAAGCCTGACAAATTCCTTTAAAAGTTCCTCTACCGCCTGCCCATAATGTTTAACTTGCAAAGGCACGCCGGACAGGGATTTGGAGAAATATAGCTTCAAAGTAACCGGGTTTTCTAGCTTTTGGGCAATCTGTTTACTTCCTTTGGACAAGGTGTAAAGCCCCTCTTCGGTAGCGTCAAAACGCAGCGCCAAGGCCGGTGACAAAAGATTGACCGCCACCACCGCGACCAAGACCGCGAAAAAAGCCACCCATAGATTTTTGGTAATCCGTTCGATCATTCGTTCCCCCGTTTCTTTTCTAATACCAAAGCGGTCAATAAAAGCCCGGCAACCATAACCGAAAAGAAAAAGATTAGATCACGCAGATCGACGATCCCCTTGCCTAGATTCATAAAATGGGTCGTAAAGCTGAAGTTGGAAATCAATTCGACCATAACCGTGGGCAACCAAGCGGATAGAAGTTCAACAAAGACCCCCCAACCTGAAAGCACCAGCGTAAAACAAACCATGACGGTCACAATAAAACTGATCACTTGATTGCGGGTCAAGGCCGAAGTGAAGCTGGCAATCGCCAGATAGGCCCCACCCATCAGAAAACTGCCTAAATACCCAGTGAGCATCACCCCTTTGTCTGGTTGGCCTAGGTAAAGCACCGTAAAAACCATGGGGAAGGTTAGAAACAAGGCCAACCCCACAAAGGCCCAGGCAGCCAGAAACTTAGCCAAAACCGCTTCAGCGAGGCTGATAGGTAGCGTCAGCAAGAGTTCGATCGAACCTTGAGCCCGTTCTTCTGCCCACAGACCCATACCCAAGGCGGGGATCAAGAAGAGGTAAAGCCAGGGGTGGAACATAAAAAAGAGTTCCAAGCTTGCTTGGTTGGACGCGAAAAAATGGCCCAAAAAGAAGGTAGTACCTACGGTTGAAAAGAGGAAAATCACAATAAAAACATAGGCAACAGGGGAATAAAAATACCCGAGCCATTCCTTTTTAAAGAGTTCTTTAAGCTCTCTCATGCTTCCTCCCCTAAGGTCAAATTTCTAAAGACCTCGTCCATTTTCCCCTTAAGCTGCTGTAACTCAACCGGCTCCATCCCTATTTCAAGTAATTTTTTATGCAAGGGCCCCAAGAGGCTTGCCCCTGATTCAGCAAACAGCCGGTAGTTAGTCCCTTCGCCCTCTAAGGCTTTTACGCCTGCAATAGCCGCAATTTGGGCCTCTTGGGCAGCGGTCAAAGCGGTTTCTAAGTTAAAGGCAATAGCCCCGTGATATTCAGAGCGGCTCAAGAGTTCGGCTGGGGTGCCATTGGCGACCAATTTGCCCTTGGCGATTAAAAGCACCCGACTGCAAACCGCCTCCATCTCCTCTAAAATATGGGTTGAAAGTAGAATGGCCTTGTGTTGAGCCATACTTTTAATCAACTTTCGTACTTCGGCTTTTTGGTTGGGGTCAAGTCCATCAGTGGGCTCGTCTAAGATTAGCACAGGAGGATCATGGACCAAGGCTTGAGCAAAACCCACCCTTTGGCGATAACCTTTAGAGAGGTGACCAATTGTTTGCCGCTCGACCCCCCCAAGTTGGGTTTTTTCAATCACCTCATCCACCGCCCGTTGGGGATTAGGCACCCCCCTCAGCGCAGCGATAAACTTGAGAAATTCAACCACCGTCATCGCCCGGTAAGCGGCGGCAGATTCGGGCAAATAACCGATTTGGGCCTTAGCCCGCTTAGGCTCTTCGCCCAGATTAATCCCCCCAATCCAAACCTGACCTTCATCGGGTTTTAAAAACCCGGTCAACATTCGCATACTAGTCGATTTACCGGCTCCGTTGGGGCCCAAAAACCCCAAAACCTCGCCCTTTTCCAAGTTAAATGAAATTTGATCGACCGCCACTAACGGTCCGAATCGTTTAGACAGCCCTTCGACTTTGATCATCGCTAATTTGGGGGGTTTTGGGGTTGTACCGGTAGAAGCCTTTGAAGAACTCAATCCCCCCAATCAAGGGGGGATGAGGGTTAACGCTTAGCCTGAGAAGTGGTCAGGTACTGATAAAGCGGGGAGTCCGCATCAATAACTAACCTAGTGTTACTGCCCAAAGTACTTCGGTAGGCCTCTAAAGTAGCCCAGAAGCGGTAAAATTCGGGGTCTTGTTTGAAGGCGTCGCCATAGATCTTGGTGGCCTGCCCATCGGCTCGCCCCCGAATCTCTTGGCTGGTCTTATAGGCACTCGAAACAATCTCTTTGAGTTTCTTTTCGGTTTCCCCTTGGATTTGCGCTTTGGTGGCCTCGCCCTCACTGCGTCGTTCGGTGGCGATTCGCTGGCGCTCGGAAATCATCCGGGTGTAAACCTTTTCGCGAACCTGATCGGTATAGTTTACCCGTTTAACCAATACGTCTAAAACCTCAATCCCATAGTCTTGCAAATTGGCCGCGGCATTATTTAAAACAAGCTGACTAAAGCCGTCCCGCCCTACGGTGACCGACTTAGCCTTGCGGCCTTCTTCATCAGTCAACATATTATAGGCTGGATCCCAATCTGAACTACGTACAATCTCAACCAAATCGTTTTTGGTGACAAAGTCGCGCACCGCGCCGTTGATCAAATCACTCATTGCCAGATTAGCGCGACCAATGTTGTCCACCCTTTGCAAAAACAAGAGTGGGTCCACAATTCGCCAACGAGCGGTGGTGTCAACCCAGATGTATTTTTTATCTTTGGTCGGAATTTCGTTGGGCTCGCCGTCCCACTTTAAAATCCGTTTTTCATAGTAATGAATCACTTGGACAAAAGGGATTTTAAAATAAAGTCCTGCGTCTTCGAACCGGTCTCTCACGGGTTGACCAAATTGGGTAATAATCGCTTGTTGACCTTCGTTGATCACAAAAATCGAATTAGCCAACATAAACAAGGCCAACATTCCAGTCAGTCCGGCCATCAAGGGTTTGTTCATGGCTGATCCTATGGGGCCGGAGTGGGTTGAGAGGGGACCGGATTGGTCGTCGGGCTGGTAGATTCGATGGTGCGCGGACGGTTTTGTAGCGCTGCCGCACCCCCAATGTTAAGCAGTGGCATCACCCCTTTTTGGGATTGATCGACAATAACCAGTTCGGCCACTTGGGGCAGAGCCTCGCGCAAAGCTTCTAAATAAAGCCTAGTGCGGGTCACCTCTTTGGCGTTTTGGTATTGGGCCAAGATAGATTTAAATCGGGCCACTTCCCCTTGGGCGTTGTTAATTTTTTCAATCGCATAACCTTCAGCTTCCTCAATCACCTTGCGGGCCGTACCGGTTGCTTTGGGGATTTTTCGGTTGAATTCCTGCTGGGCCTCGTTACCTAAACGGATTTTATCCTGCTCGGCCTCGTTGACCTCGTTAAAGCTGGGCCTAACAGGGTCTGGTGGGTTGATATCTAAAAACTGCACCACCACCAATTGAATCCCAGAGTTGTATTTGTCTAAGACCTGCTGCATCTCGCCCTTGGTCGAATCGGCCAATTCAGCGCGGTTGTTCAAAACATAGTTAAAGTCGCGGTTGCCAGTCAATCGCCGCACGACCGATTCAGAAACATCACGGACCACTTCACGAGGGTTTTCGATGTTAAAGAGAAACATCTCAGGGTCACGAATCTTATATTGCACCACCCAGTTGACCTGGATCACGTTTAGGTCGGCGGTAAGCATTAAGGAAGATAGGTCCGAAGCATTTCCGCCAAATTCACCCAAACCCCGCCCGCTTGTAGTCGCTCGGGTTAGGCCAAATTCTTCTTTTCGGATCGACTCGACATCCACCTTGATCACTTTTTCAATCCAGGGGATCAAAAAATTAAGCCCTGGCTGACTGGTATTGTGGAACTGTCCAAAGCGCAGGATCACCCCTTGCTCACCCGGTTGGATCTGGTAAACCGACATCCAAACCAAAATAATCCCCGCAAGGCCAAAAGCAATCGCCCCTAGTCCTTTGGGATTATTCGGAAGGCCGTCTGGGCCAGCCCCGGAAGGGCCACTTGGTTTTTTTGGACCAAAAAACTTTTTAAAGCTTTTGGCGATCAGATCGTCCAATTCAGAGGGCTTTTTGCCACCCCGATTGCCCCAGGGATTTCCAGGGTCGCTCATGGGTTCCTTTATTAGGTTAATAGTAGCTAACAGCCCCTATCCTCGCTCGAAAGAGCCCGCCCCGTCAAGGGCAGGTCAGTAACTGCGGTAATCCTTCCTACGACGACGTTGATATTGTGAGACCGCTTGCTCATGTTCTTTATAGGTCTGAGTAAACTGATGCGAACCATCACCCTTGCCCACAAAATATAGGTAGGGTGTCGGTGCAGGGTTCACCGCTGCCTCAATGGCACCAATTCCAGGGCTAGCAATTGGGCTTGGGGGTAAGCCCTTGATGGTATAAGTGTTGTAGGGAGTGGGGGCGGTCAGGTGTTTTTTAGTCAAATTGCCCTTGTATCCCTCGATCCCATAAATGACGGTGGGGTCTGTTTGCAGCCTCATCCCCTGTTTTAATCGGTTATGAAAAACCGAGGAAATAATCCGTCTTTCGCTGGCTTTGCCGGTCTCCTTTTCGATGATTGAGGCCAAGGTCAAGGCTTGATAGTTAGAAAGCCCAACCTTGGCCGCTTGGGCCGAATAGTTGGGTGGTAACTTTGCCAAAAAGGCTTGGACCATGCGGGTCAACACCTCTTTCTCACTTACGCCCGCACTAAACAGGTAGGTTTCTGGAAACAAAAAGCCTTCCAGCAGTTTAGGGTTCCCTGGCAGGCCTAGACCATCAATAAATTGGGGGTCCCTGGTCAAGGCTTCGTAGGTGCCCGAATTTTTAAGTCCCGACTTTCGCAAAACCTCAAAGATCTCAGTCATTCGGTAGCCTTCGGGAATCGTCACCCGGACCACCATTTCTTTGCCTTGGGACAATATCTCCACCAGCCTAGCCGGGGAGACGGCCCCCTCGACCTGATAAACCCCCCTTTTAAAATGGGCCGCCTGCCCTGAAAATCTTGCGGCCCAGTAAAATAACGGTTTAGAGGAGATAAGTCGCTTTTCTTTTAAAAGCCGGGTAATGGAAGTAAGATTCATCCCTTTTTTGATCTCAAACTCTTGTGTCTCGCCTGCGTATCCCTTGAAATCTCGTTGATATTGCAGGTATCCGGCCCCTAAAAAACCGCCAGCTACCAAGATGAGCCCCAAACAAACCACCCCAAAGATTTTTATTTTTTTCATAACTTCCTAACCTGTGGCATCTGTAAGGGCCCCTCGATGGACAGCCCAATGTGGCCCGCAGGGTCCCGGTAACCTTGAATCAAAGTGGCTACCAAGCCCAAACGGCTCTCTAGTTCGGGGGCAAATTGACCCGATAGTTTTAGATTAAGTTGGCTTAATTGGGGGGTCTGCCGATTGATTTGAATCGTGCCGTCCAGCTGCCCGCCGAAGTCGCCTTGGGTATTTACATTTAACTTAAGCTCATTTCCCTTTAATTCACCGGTCAGAACCACTCGACTCAAACTGGTATCCGGCATTTCCAGGGGCAGGCCGGTCTGGGAGGGGTTGCCCGAAATCGAGACCTGAATCAAACTAATCTCGCTCTGGCCCTCACCACTTAAAAGTCCGTGCCGACCCTGGGCTGATAGGACCGGGTTACTAGTAATTAACCTCATTTTACGAAGCTCTGCATGGCGATTAGGCAGGATTCCTCGCGCCTCATATATCAACTCGGGCCCCCAGATCGAAACCACTCCGGCTAACTTGCCCTGATACAACTCTGCCTCAAAACCCACCCGGCCCAACAGCAAATGCCAAGGGGCAAAGCTGATAGCTACGGGACCTGTTACAAGTTCCCCGGGCCCATTTAAAACCAGACTTTGCGCCGTTAGGCCAAATAAACGAGTCTCTAAACTGCTAATCTTTAAGACCCCTAAATTTGCAGGCCACTGATTTTCTAGCAAACGGGCTAAACGGTCCCCGTCCAAACTGACCCAAAAGGCAGCCCAAAATAGCCACAACCACAAGAGCCCTATTAGGGTTTTTTTGACTAGGCCGTTCATTTTGAGGAAACCAAGAGCGCCAGTTTTAGCCGTTTTTCGTTTTGAAAGCTTTTTTGCAGGTCTAGGTTTTCGATTAAAACCCGTGGCTGTAAATGTTCGATTTGATAAACGGTTTGGGCCATCTCGGTCAGGGTTAAGCCGTCTAGTTGGACCAATAAGCTTTGAGCGGCTCCAGGGGTGTTTTGAGAAACCAAACTAGCCCGCTCGATAACCCCGGTTTTTTTCATCACTCGGCTAAGCCGAGCGGTCAAACCCTCGGGGCTCGGACCGGCTAAACTCCCTTGGGCGGCCAATTGCGGACCTAAGGTTTCTATCTGCTGAATCTGTGATTCTAACTCCTTACTTTTTTTGGCCTGCCGGTCTTGGGCTTGGGTCAGGGGAAGGACCAATAAGCGAATTAAGATCAATGGGATCAAAATCAAAGCGGCTAACATCAACAACCGCCGCTCCCTGGGATTTAATCGATCGATCACCGCCCCCCCTTTATGGTCACCGAAAAGCTCACCTCGCCTTCACCTTGGGCTTTTTGGCTCAAGGTCATCACGTAGTCAGGGGCTGGAAATAACTTAGACAACTCGGTTTTGGTGGTTTCAAAATCTTGGGCTTGACCGGTTTTACCAATAAAAGTCCAGTCCCTCCCTTTGGCTGAAAGTCGGGACAATTGCAAACTGGGGGCTTGCTCTTTAATCTTAGAAAGTCCTGCTAGCCCAGTGGCGTAGGGATAGGCTAGCACTGGAGCGCCGCTCTCGGCGCTAACCCTTTGTTTAAGAATCTTTAAGGCTTGCGCAGGGGGCACTTGGGGAAGATATAGGCTGGCCGTTTGGGCGAGTTGGGCCTCTAACCTGGTCACCCGTTTAGACCCGTCAAATAAGGACAAGCCCAAACCCAAAGCCCACACCAGCGCCAAACAGGCGGCTAAAGTCCCGGTTTTTTTAAGCGCCCCTTTGTGTTTGTTCCACTCACTTAAAAGGGCAGCCCGCCGCTCTTCGATGGGCAAAAGCCCCTTGGAGCGCAACCAAGTGGGTTCAAGCAAAAAATTTTGCGCGGTAAAAGGCAGGGGTTGGGTTGGCGGATCAGGTCGGGCCTCAATCTGAAAATCCGCTAGGGCCACATAAGCGAGTTTGGCACTGCGCTCCAGGGTTAAGGTGGATTTTTCCTTTTGATTAAGCGCCAGAGCCCGTAAAACCCCGTTGATCTTAGGCAACCAGGATTCTGGATATTTCTGCGATTGGGGTAGCGTGGTGACGCTGCTTAAAAAACCCTCTTCAAAACAAAATATCCGGGCAAGCCCAGGCTCGAAAACCAGATGGGTCCTAAAATCTGGACTGGTCGGGGATTGCGCGACTAAGCTTAATAGGTTTTCTAAGGCCAAAACCTGCCCCACTTCGAACCCTAACTCGGTCAACGCTTCTTTAATCTGGGACAACAAATTGGTTTCGATCCCAAAAACCTGCAACCGTACCTGCCCCCTCACTTTGTTGGGCCTCGCTTGGTGGACCAGCGTGAATTGATTCAAGTCCCCTAAAAAATGGTTTTCTAGTTCAAAGCGGAGGAGCGGTTTAAGCTTGCGGGTAGGCACCCAGGGCAAAACTAGCGACTGGAAGTGGAGCAGACTTTGGTCAAGGACCAGATGGATTTTTTTATCAGGTAAGGGATGACTAGACAGCCGTTTGGCAAACTCGGCCAAGTCTTGGGGCCATATTCCGCTTCGCCGGTGGCGCAGCTCCAGCCCTGGGCTTATATAGGCGATCTCCTGCTGGCAGATAAACAGCCCTGCCATTTAGCGGGACTCGGCAAAAACCCCAATCTGGCGGAACTTTTCCCAGCGATCTTCCACCAGCGCTTCTGGATTAAGCTTCTTGAGATCTTTAAGGTTTTTTAAAACCTCAGCCTTTAGATTATCCAGAGCCTCTTCTGGTTTAGCGTGCGCCCCACCGATCGGTTCTTTGATAATCCCGTCGATAATACCCAATTTGGAGAGTTCCCGCGCCACGTATTTAAGGTTCTGCGCCGCTTCTTGGGCGCGGCTGCCATCCCCGTAGAGGATGGAGGCACAACCTTCTGGAGAGATCACCGAATAAATCGAATGCTCAAACATCAACACCCGGTTGGCCACACCCAAGGCCAAGGCCCCACCAGAACCGCCTTCCCCGGTCACCACCGCGATCACCGGCACCTTTAAGGCCGCCATTTCGCGTAAATTTACAGCAATCGCTTCGGACTGCCCCCTTTCTTCGGCACCCAAGCCAGGATAGGCCCCTGGGGTGTCGATCAAGGTCAGGATCGGCATCCCAAACTTCTCGGCCAATTTCATCAAACGCAATGCCTTTCGGTAGCCCTCTGGATGGGGCATGCCGAAGTTTCGCAAAACGTTTTCGGCAGTGTTGCGACCTTTTTGGTGGCCAATCACCATAAAGGGATGTTTATCAATTTTGCAGATGCCCCCTACAATACTGGGGTCATCGCGAAAATGCCGGTCACCGTGTAGTTCTTCAAAGCCGGTGGTACAATGTTCGATAAAATCGAGCGTATAGGGCCGTAAGGGGTGCCTAGCGAGCAAGGTTTTTTCCCAGTCGCCCAGGTGTTTGTAGGTATTCGTCTCTAATTTAGCCGCTTTTTGCTCTAATTTCTTGATTTCGTCGGTAACATCCACCTCTCCCGCTTCGTGCATAGCTTGAAGCTCGGCGATTTTGCTACGGAGCGCAATAATGGGCTTTTCGAATTCTAAAACGTACATGCGAGGAAGACGAAAGACCCCCTTTAAACCCTAATGAAAGGGCTCAAGGGGGTGTTTGTTTTGGTCAGGCGGTGTTTAAATCGTTAAGAGGCCAGAGTAAAGTTTCCCTGGTCATTGGCCCCTAAAAAGATTTCATCTGAAAATCCTTTGGAGACCGAATAAAGGAACTCATTGATCACGTTAGACATGTTTTTCATGGTCGTTTGCTTCTTTTTGATACTAACGATGTCAATGTCTAACAAAAGCCCCGGCTGAATATGGAAGGGGTTGATCTGGTTATGGAATTCCTCGAATTGCCCCTTTAAGAAAGACAACCGTTTCTCCACCACCTGGCGGACCTCATGGTTTTGGTCATGGAAGACCTTCACCATTTTTTCGGTCATCAAGGGGAAGCGGTTGGAAACCTCTTGCAGCTTATGCTCTAAGGTCGGGTTTTTCTCATCTACCGTGGTAGGGTCGGGGGCGATAAAACTGATCTCGTTCCAGCGGGTCTCGGCTTCGTCTTTAACCGGTTCTGGTTTGGCCACTTCAGACTGGGGTGCGCCCCGTTTGCCTGATTCAGGAGCCGAAGCTGCACCCGAAAGCATTTTCTCGCTTAAGGTTTCCCAGTCGTCATACCCCTTTTCCTTGCGGTCAGAGCGGTAAATGCCATCACACACGTCCCAAAGATGTTGCACCTCGCGGTCCAATTCTTCGACCTGCTTTAGATAGGCTTCGCGCAAAGACAGGAGTTGTTCTTGGTCGTAATAAGCCAGCCGAATCGAGTACCTTTCGTCAGGCAACCGAGATTCGGACTCGTCTTCATACTCGCGGATCACACATTCGCGGGCGTTTTTGTAGTTTTCGATAAACTGATAACCCATCCGGCTGTTGTCCAAGATACCGGTAATGGCGTTAACCGAGGTATTAAAACCGCGGTTGCGGATGTTTTGGTTATCGATAATCTTTTTAATGTTTTCGCGGATACCCAAGGCGTCGTAGTCTTGGCCATCAATCTCGGCACCAATACCGTCAACCGCGTCCAAGAAACGCTTGGCCACAAACTGGTAGCGAACTTCTTCGTCCTCGTCGCTGACGTATTTGTCTAATACCTTGAATTTTTCAAAGAGTTTGTCTTGATCTCCCAAGGGTTCTGAATTGGCTTCAACCCGCTCAGCACTAACCCGGTCGATCTCGGCGTCGATCAAGTGGTGAATATTTTTTGCGACCACGTCTTTGATCAAGCTGGTCACGGGCACTTGATAATGATAGATCGGGCTGATCAATTCCGAATCCAAGATAGAGATGGACAGTTTAAGGTCCATCACCGTCTTCGGTCGCTTTTTGTTGTCGCGGAAGCTGCATTTAACAATGGCGTAGCTGTTATCCCCCCGAACAAAGGCCCCCACATCCGACTTTTCGCGTAATAAGGCGTTGGTGTGCGATTCGAGGTCGCGCACGCCCCGTTCGATATGGCCTTGTAAATGGCCGTACATATCAACGATGCTGCGTTCGATCTCGGCGGTGTTGAGGTTGTCCGCAACGCCGATGCGCTCCAAAATGTCAGTAATCCCCCTTGGGGTGTATTTAGACAGAGCCCGGTTTTCTTCCTTATCCACCAAGTCGCGGAACTTTTTCGCCATTTCGTCTTCCATCGTGACGATATAGCGGTTTAGCATGTTCTGGAAGTCTTGGTTGAAATAGTTGTGAAGCTTCGACTTAATCGAACCCATCACGTCTAATCGCTCTAAAACCTCAGGAGGCAGCTTGGCGTGGATGTGGTTGATAATTTTATCCACTTCCTCGTCGATAATCTGTTTAGCCTCCTCGTACTCGTTGCGGTTCTCCCGATTTAGACTGTTCCTTGAGCCTACGGCACTGGCCTTTTCTGGATGCACATAGTTCGGTCCTCGGGTGAAAGTTTCGCGTGCCATCTTAGCTCCTATGGTCGTTAACTGGCATTGGTCCTAACTTACTCTGGTGCCCTCTCTCGGCACAAGCCCAGGGGGACACGAAATTCGAAGTTTCAGGGGACGTTATCAGCATCAGCAACAAAAAGCAACTATTTCGGTCCTTCATAGCGGATATAGACTGTCTTTTGCCCGGACACGTTTGCTTGATCACGACTCACCAAAATTATTCGATTGTCTTCGTCGCTTAGCTCCAAATTCACTTCAAACTCGACTTGTTTGCGGTCCTTGAGCTCACTGAAATTTTTATAGTAGATCTTTTTGTTTTTGTTAAACAAGTAAAGATCCTTAACCCCTGAATCGTCAGAAACCTTGCCCACAAAGGTCAGCTTACGGCTCTTAGAGGTCCAAACTGGATTTTCGATAGTGATTTGGGGTAGTTGATTTTGCAGGGCATATTCCTTTTCCTCAACCGGCACCTTAAGCTTGTGACTGATGGAGCTTAAAGGATAGGTTGAATCTAGGAGATCAAAAGAGAAGTCCAGCTTGCCGTCTAAGGGTTTGCCCCTATATTCAAATAAAAACAAAGCCTTGGACCCTTGCCCTGGAGCCAAAGGCTCCAAGGTTAGTCGTCCATTTTTCAAAAAGACCCGCTCTCCCTCGCCGTTTTTAAACAGCAAACTTAATTTGCCCGAGGCGCCTACTCCGTTGTTTTTGACGGTCACCTCGACTGCGATGGTCTCGCCGGGCTCCATAATTCCGTTTTTATTGCCCGCCGCCCCTTTATCGTTGTTGTCTAAAAACCGTAGTTGATAGTCAAACCGGGGCATCGGCTTCTCTTGAATGATCAAAGCCATTTGGTGACTGGCTAAAACCTTGTCTGAAAGGTCGGTCAGGTCGAAATTGATTAGGTCGTTACGGGTCAAAGACGAGGTCGAGATACGAATCGGTAGAAACCAAACTCGGCTTTTTTTCTCGGCCAAACTGCCAAAGGCCAATTGGCGATCGTCAAAAACTGGATTTTTGGAGTGGGTCGTCGCAACCAGCCTGCCGGTGGTCCCTCCGCCTTGGTTTTCTACCTCTAAATACAAACGAATCTGGGAATCCGCAGGAACAGGGCCATCTAATTTGACCCACTTTTTGTCCTTTTCAATCTCAACCCAAGACTTGGCCACCAGTTTGGGTTTACCTTTCGCCGGTAGTTGTGCCCAGGGGGCGTCGAATTTTTTAAACCGCTCGATCATCTTGGCCTCTTGGGCCTTTTCTTCGGCGGTCATATAGCCGTTTGCTTCCTTGATCAGTCCCGCAAAATTGGTCGATTTATTTTTTACCAAAATCTCCAAACTCGACTGCACTAAAAAATCTTTGTTAAGGCGTTCTAGCCGAGCCTTTTTGCTGTCGTCTTGTTCTTCGTCGTCAGGGTTGTCTTCCCCATTTTCGGCGGACTTAGCTTGGGCTTTGGCCTTTTCTTCATCTTCATAGAGGTAAAAAGCAGACAGCTCCGGCTTTTCGGCCTTGTCGCGGTCGCCCCATTCTTCGAAGTTTTCCTCTAAACTGTCTTCACCATTGTCATTCGATTGCGGGGTCACCCGCAAAAAGTCTTGGTCGATAAAATAAGGTACCACCTCAATATGGGGGCTCACTCCAACTGATTGGATCGAGATATCGCCGGGGGTTAAATACTTGCTTGTGGTCATCTTTAGGGCCGAGCCCCCCTTTAGGGGGATCACCTGCTGCACCGAGCCCTTGCCAAAGCTGGTACTGCCCATAATTAACGCCCTCTTATTTTTTTTAAGCGCTGCGGTAACAATCTCTGAAGCTGAAGCGGACCCGTGATTGATTAAAACAATCAGGGGCATTTCGTTTAACGTCGAAAACCAATGCGCCTCGAAGGACTGTTTGGAATCCGAATCAAGCCCCGCCGTAGAAACAATCACACCTGCGTTTAAAAACCGATCCGAAACTTTAATGGCTTGGCTTAAAAGCCCCCCAGGGTTGTTTCGTAAATCGAGGATTAAGCCCTTGAAGGTTTTGAGGTCATAATCCATGTCCTCCAAAGCTTGATCGAGTTCAATGTCCGTATTTTTACCAAAGGTTTTGATCTGGATGTAACCCACCCGGTCCTTGCCCTTGGTAAACACCTCTGATTCAACCGAATTGATCTTGATGATGTCGCGGATAATGGGCACCCGTTTGGGTTCATTAAAGCCTTTGCGCATTATATAAATCACCACCTCCGTGCCCGCCTCTCCGCGCAGTTTTTTAACCGCATCGGGCAGGGCCATGTTTATGGTAGATTCGTCGTCGATTTGTACCACTTTGTCTTTTGCTTGCAACCCGGCCCGGCTGGCGGGGGTGCCGTCGATGGGGCTGATGACGGTTAGCTCTCCATCACGTAGGCCAATCATCATCCCCACCCCACCGAAGTTGCCGCTGGTACTGGTGGAAAAGTCCGAATAAACCTCTGGGACTAAAAGTGTGGTATGAGGATCAAGTTTCTTTAAGAAACCGTTGATCAAGGCGTAGTCCACCTCTTCAAGGCTTTCGTCACGATCGAGGTGGCCTTTGATAAAGTCGGCCACTTCTTGCAGTAGTTGGTTTAAGTCGCGGACGGTTTTGGGGACCTTGGACTTGATTTCCTTTTGGTGTTTATCGACCTTAACCGAGATCACCACTTGGTCGCCGGTCACCTTCATTTCGGTTAAGACAGGGGCCACGGTCGCTGAGACCCGCTCTAGGGCCCCTTCGAGCATCCGCAAGGGTTGTACCCGCCCTTGATCAACATAGCCCCTCTTGACCATCTCTAAAACCTTAGGGATCAGGTCCGAACTAGGGACAAAGCGTTCCGCGTTTAGGTTGCTTAGGCTTAAAAATAAAAGGGTTACCGCAAATAGGAATCGTTTCATGAAATCGGTCATAAACTGACGGCAATAGCCACCACTTGTTCGAACCAAGCCTTGGCTTTTTGAGTTTCTAGGGCGGCGTCCGCCTCCCCCCCGGCTGCGGCTTGCTGGTGTTTATGGCCAGTGTTTAAGCAACATAGGGCTTGATAAAAGGGAATCACTACCGCCAACTCCTTATCTGCCGAGAGAGCTAAATATTCGGCGTAAAAGGCTTGGGCTAGATCGTCTTTTCCTAAATGAATCAAATGGGCCATAAACTGGGCCAGATCACTAGCGCGGTCGCCATGGCGGTCTTTAATGGGATCTCCACCCCGATTCAAAAAATTAACCCCTTGAGGGGTCCAATGAATCTTGCGAGGTTCAACTAACCCGTGGTAGTGCCCCACAAACCCCCGCTTAAGTCGCCGGTTAAAGATCTTTTTATGATCTTCTAAGTATTTTTCCAAAGGCCTAGTACTGCGATCAATCATCGGCTTGGTTAGGCCAATCCCTAAAAATTTTTTCGACTGATAAAAGCCATTGGCCAAGGCCTGCTGTAGCTCAGCGGGACCAGGCTGGCGAGGGGGGGTCTTGGGGCCTTCGGCGCTATGGAAACGCCAAAGAGCTTGGGCGATCTGGGCGACATGCTTGGACTTTAGCTGTCCCTTCTCTAGCATATGGTCCACAAAGCCCTTATCGATCAATTGGCGCTGTTTCAAAACCAAATAGCGCACCTCACTTAAAGGGGCAGACTCCTTTAAGTGCCAGTGCCCATCGGTCTCTACCAAACGGAGTACGCTGGTCTCCAACCCTGGCGAATGAAGCCCTGCCTGGGCCACCATTTCGCTGCAAAAGGCTTCTTCTAGGGCGATTCCACTAGCAGAGGACTCCCGTTTTTTAACTTTATATACCCAGTCTCCAGTTTTGAAGACCCAGAAATCATCGGACTCCTGATACTTAACCTGACGGTTTGCCTCGGCATAAAAACCGGGTTCACTCAAGGCCTTGTGGAAGTCGGGCTTGACAGCTCGTTTATTCATTTTGGATCGGGCAAGGTTGTAGAGCGTGGGGCGTTTACCACTCGGAAAAGTCGAGTTTAAAGGGCTTTAGTCGATTTGCCAACAAAAAGCTTAGGCCCAGGGGTTGGGCCCCGTGTTTTTGCGGCTCGTTAGCTAAATTTATGTAGCTTTCGATAAAGACTATGTAGGGCTTCTTTGCGCGACTGACCTTGTCCGACAACGCTGATATCATTATCTTCAAACCAACAACGATAGGTATATTGTACGCCGTCGTCCCCTGGGTGCACCAGCTTACTGGAGACCCGTTCAGTCGAAAAACTGCCCTGCATTTTTTCAGCCAGACCCTCAAAAAATTGGAGGTAGCTCAGGGTGTTCATCGTTTTCCTTGGAATTGACGCTTTTGGAACGGACCTTTAGCCTGATTGCTTGCCGCTTTAAAGCGCACCAGGTAGTTAAACCTACCTTGGTAACACCTATGTCGATGCGATATCTATGCCAGCTAGTTCAATATCAAACCCAACCTGGGGGGTTATCGTGGTCGGTGGTGGCCATGCGGGGGCCGAAGCCGCCTTGGCTGCGGCCAAGCTGGGGGTAAAGACCCTGCTACTCACCCAGACGGTTGATAACCTAGGGGCTATGAGTTGTAACCCCGCAATTGGCGGGCTGGCCAAGGGGCACTTGGTCAAAGAAATCGACGCCTTAGGGGGCGCCATGGGCCAAGTAGCGGACCAAACGGCCATCCAGTTTCGGGTACTGAACCGGGCTAAGGGTGCCGCTGTACAGGCGACCCGCTGCCAGTCAGATATGTTGGCCTATAAAACCCAGATGCGAGCCCGACTAGAGCGGCAGCCGGGTCTAACTATCAAACAGGCCGAGGTGGCCGGGCTCAAATTAGAAATGGGCCGAGTTGTTGGGGTGACTAGCCTTATGGGCGAGGAAATTAAGGCCCAAACAGTGGTTTTGACCACTGGCACCTTTTTAAACGGATTGATCCACATCGGCGACCAACGGCACAAAGCGGGCCGGGCCTGGGAATTTCCTTCTACCTTGCTAGCCGAACAACTCAAGGCCTTAGGCCTAAATTGGGGCCGCTTAAAAACCGGGACAACCCCAAGACTTGACGGGCGGACCATTGATTTTTCCAAGATGGAGCCCCAACCGGGTGACGATCCTTTTGTACCCTTTAGTTTTTGGGGCCCCCCTGCCCAGTACCTAGCCCAGCAGCCTTGTCACATCACCTTTACCAACGCCAAAGGCAAGGAGATTATCGAGGCTAATATTCACCTATCCGCGATGTATTCAGGCGCAATCACCGGCATTGGGCCTCGATATTGCCCGAGTATAGAAGACAAGGTCAGCCGCTTTCCAGAGCGGGACCGGCACCAAATATTTATCGAACCCACCAGCCTTGCTAGCTTTGAATATTATCCCAACGGCATGTCCACCAGCCTGCCTTTGCCGGTCCAGGAAGCCTTTATGCGTTCGATTGTGGGCCTGGAACAGGTAGAGATTGTCCGTCCTGGTTACGCTATAGAATACGACTACCTTCAACCAACTGGCCTTAAAAATAGTTTAGAAAGCAAAGATCTTCCAGGGCTGTTTGCGGCTGGGCAAGTCAACGGTACCTCTGGATATGAGGAGGCCGCCGCCCAGGGCCTTATCGCCGGGATCAATGCCGCCCGCTTGACCCAAAACCGGCCTCCCTTGGTGTTAGGGCGGCATCAGGCCTATATTGGGGTCTTGATCGACGACTTGGTTTCTAAAGGCACCGCCGAGCCCTACCGGATGTTCACCAGCCGCGCCGAATACCGCTTAAGCCTCCGCGAAGACAACGCTGACTTACGTTTAAGCCCCATTGGCCGGGAGATTGGGCTTTTGGGGGATAAAGAATGGGACCTATTTAATACAAAACAAGAAGCCCTCGCTCGGCTAAGAGAACTGGCCCACACGCTTTATGTTTACCCCGAACCTGGGGCACCCCCTATTGAGCATCGTTTAAAGTTAGAGGTTTTCTTAAAAAAACCGGAACTCGACTTTGCCGCACTTGAGCGGTTTAAGGGCCAAGAGGAATTGGCCCCGCTAGCCGAATTTACGGACGCCGTTAAAAAAACGGTGGAAACTGAATTTAAATATGAAGGGTATTTAAGGCGACAAGAATCGCAGGTCCAGAACTATCTGAAAACCGACGCCATTCAAATCCCTGCATCCTTTGATTACACCACAGTGATTGGGCTCTCTAAGGAGGTTTGCCAAAAATTACTCCAGGCCCGCCCGCAGACCTTAGGGCAGGCGGCCAAGATCAGTGGCATCACCCCGGCCGCGATAGCCTTACTGATGGTAGCTATCCAAAAAGGACGTAAATGAGTGAGTTTTTTAAGCTATACGAGCAAATCCGGGCGGGGCAGCGAATAAGTTCCGAAGAAGGCTTGGCCTTGTTACAAAGGGCCCCATGGACGGCTTTGGGGACCTTAGCCCAAGAACGGCGAACCGCTCTATTAGGCAATGAATCGGCAAGTTATACCCTGTTTCGTATAATCAACTACACCAATGTTTGTACCATTGATTGCAATTTTTGCAGCTTCCGACAAAACGCGGAACACCCCCGCGCTTACGTAATGAGCACCGAGGAAGTCCTAGAAAAATGCGCCCAAGCGGGCACTTTGGGGGCAGACCAGATTTTTTTACAGGGCGGGGTACATCCTGATTTGCCGCTGGACTATTACCTCGAACTCCTCCGAGCGATAAAGTCCCGGTTTGGCTTTCATATCCGCGGGTTTTCTCCGGTTGAGCTAAGGGAGATGTCCAAGAGTTCGGATTTAAAACTATCGACACTGTTAAGCCTACTTAAAGAAGCCGGGCTCGATTCGGTTCCAGGCGCAGGGGCAGAGATTTTGGCAGAACGGGTGCGTAAAGTTTTATCGCCCAACAAATGTTCGGCCCAAGAGTGGGCTGATATCCTTGCCTTATGCCACGAACAGGGCCTGCGGGGCTCGGCCAACATTGTTTTTGGCTCGATTGAAACCGAAGCCGAGATCATCGAGCATCTGGATTTGGTCCGCCAACTCCAAGACCGTACTGGCGGATTCGACAGCTTTGTCGCCTGGACCTTTCAGGCGCAAACCAAAGACTTCACGGTCAAACCGATCCCTCCCCACCACTATCTAAAGGTCTTAGCCCTGGCTCGGCTTTATTTGGACAATATCCAACACCTAGAGGTTTCAGTCATGGTTCAAGGACCAGAAACCGCCAAAATCGCTTTGCAAATGGGGGCCGATGACATTAGTTCCCCGGTTTTAGAAGAACAGGTACTAAGAAGTCACGGGGTTTCTAGCGAGCAGGAAGCACGAAAACTGATCGAAGGTGCCGGCTTAAAGCCCCGCAGGCGGGACTTTAATTACCGGTACCTTGAATAGAACTCAACTTAAGGTCTTGAGCAGGGCTTTTGCTTAGTCTTTCCAAGAGATACATTCAGCTGGACAGCTATCAATCTCTTCTTGGATTTCCTCTTTGGTAGCCCCATCTTGGTTGTGTACCTCGGCCAAGTCTTCGTCATTCATCCGAAAGACTTGGGGCAGATTATCGGTACATTGTACACAAGAAGTGCACTCGTCCTGTTCGATATGAAGTTCTTTGGCCATTGTTCCTCAAGGGCAAATTGCTTTAATCGGTTATTCTTTCCAGTGGATACATTCACCTGGGCAGGTGTCAATTTCCTCTTGGATTTCGTCTTCAGTGGCCCCATGGGCATCATGCACTTCAGCCAAATCATCATCATCCATCCGAAAAACGTCAGGAAGATTATCTACACACTGAACACAACTGGTGCATTCGTCTTTTTCTACGTAAGGGATCTTAGCCATGGCTCCTCTAGGTTGATAACTCGGCCAATTGGCCGGCTGTGTTTGCAATACCTTTGAAGAAGCGGAACCAAAAAATCAAGCAGGAAAAACAAAAATGACCGATTAACCTACCGACTAAGCTTGTCGGCCAAAAACCGGCAAGCCTTCCCTCCTAATTCGAGATAGTTAGCTTTCCACTCTTTTTGCCCTTGCCGACCTACCTGATTCGTTAGCCCTAAAACCGCAGACCAAGATTTTTGAGCCTGCCAAGCAGCCAAGGCTACTCCAAACAGTTCTAAGTTTTCTACTTGGGCGCCGTGGCTTTGGGTGATCCTTTTAGCCGCTTGATTATCACTGGTAATGGCTATACCGCTGGCAGCAGCTACTCGGGGTAAATCAAATCGCCTTGGGCCAGCAGGGATCTGCCTGCCCCCTTGCAATTGGGCGTAGTGCCCCTGGCCTTGTTCAGCAGAGGGATCAAACAAAACCGCTCGATTGACCTCAACCAATTGACCCATTTCAAGTCCATGACCTGGATATATCCCGGCCGAACCGGTAAAGATAACTTCAGAATATTGGGACTTGGCCAACAACTCCGCCAACTTTAAGGCTGCCAGCAACACTCCCACACCCAAAGCCGAGAATTCCATCCCCGCGGCCTTATAATGGCCCTCATTTATTTTTTGCGCGTTTAAAAGAGCGGCTAGTGGAGACAGCTCGGCGTCTATGGCCGAGCAAATCAGCAAGGTCATATCAAACCCTGAAAGCGGGGCGCGCTTGGTGCCGCTCTAAACCTAGCTCAATTAATTTAGAAATCAATTGACTATAAGGAATCCCTGAGGCTTCAAACATCTTCGAGTACATACTAATCGAGGTGAAGCCAGGCAAGGTGTTAGGTTCGTTAGCCCAAATCTCTTCATTTTCATCCACAAAAAAATCAATCCTCGCAAACCCCTCTAATTCCATACACCGGAAAACCGCCTTTGCTTGGGCCTGTAACCGCTCAAGTAGCTTGGCCGAAACCGGAGCGGGAATAAGTAGTTTAGTGGTATTGAGGATATACTTAGCTTCGTAGGAGTAAAACAATTCCTCTGGTACAATCTCGCCTGCCACAGAAACCTGAAGCTCGTGATTGCCTAACACCGAAAGCTCGATCTCTCGACCTTTGATCCCCTTTTCAATCAATACCTTTTTGTCACAACCAAACGCTTCCTCAAGCCCCTTTAGGTAACTCTCTTTATTAGTCGCGCGGGTAATCCCTAACGAACTCCCTTGGGAGGCGGGTTTAATAAACAGCACTTGACCTAGTTTACTACAGGCTTGCTCCCAAGAAGGTCGGGGCTCATAGTTGCGGACAGCTAGGTAAGGAGCGCTTTGGATGCCTGCCTCTTTAAAGAGACGCTTCATCACCTCTTTATCCATCCCCATGGCCGAGCCCAAAACCCCTGAACCCACATAAGGCAGGTTTTGCATCTCTAAAAACCCTTGCATCGAGCCGTCTTCACCCCAGGTGCCGTGGATCACCGAAAAAACACAGTCGATTTTTTTCCCTTCTACACAGCCCTGCTCAAGCCGAACCTCCCGCAAGCCTTGGGCCAAGCGGATGTTTTTAGGGTCATCTGGGTCTTGCACCAGAGGGTCACCAGTGACCCAACGACCCTCGTAATCTAAGGCCACCAAAAAGGGATTAAAACGGGTTTGGTCAATCGCCTTTACAACAGATAAGGCAGAGCGCAGGGAAACCGGGTGCTCCCCAGAGGGGCCCCCGCAAAGGATTAAAATGTTTAATTTCATGGTATCATGTAGCTAAGTACCAAGGCGTCTTCCTTGGGGTTTTGGTAATATTGTCGGCGCAAACCTTGTTCGGTAAAGCCCATTTTCCGGTAAAGATACAAGGCCTTTTGGTTACTTACGCGGACCTCTAAAAACAACCGGTGCCCCGAATTTTGTCGCTGCAGAAGGGCCTTTACCAAACCCTCTCCTAAACCCTGGCGACGATAACTTGGGATAACGGCTAATTTTAGGAGTTCGGTTTCTTCGTCATGCACCCAAAAGGAAATAAAACCAGCCAGTTCAGGGCCAACGCTGACCAAACCTGTCTCCACCCCCGCCTGGACAAACCTCTGCCAACCTTGTTCATCCCAGGCTTCCCCAGGCAAGCTTTGTCGGTCCATTTCGGCTAAATTGGATAAAAGTAGTCCGGTTTGGTACAGACCTTTTACAAATTGATAACTAACCCCACTTTCGCTCATAGAGTATCTCCGCCTCCGACGGACGAAGGTAGATGGGTTCTAACGGGCAAGGTTGGTAACTTAAAGGAGGCTGATCGGCAAACCAATCGGCTAAAACTAACGCGTTGACCTGTCTAGCCGCGCTCCGGTCGAATCGCGCCCCGCAGGTGTTAGGATCATAACCCAACTGTTCTAAAATATCGATACCCTCTCCTAAAACCATTTCTCCAGGCTCTAATTGCTCCATAAAATCTTGGGGAGTGATAAGGGTTAGTTCGCCAAGGCGCTCTGGCTTAGCCCCCTGTCCATCAAACGCCCCCAGATAAAGTTCTCCTTTATGCGCGTTTTGGATGACTTTGATCCGCCCAGGATAGTAGGGCAGGGTGGAGGCGGCCAAGGCCAACCGGTCAGCCCCGTAAAGAGGAAGCCCAAGGCCCAAGGCCATCGCTTGGCACTGGGCCAATTGGATACGAACCCCTGTAAAACTCCCCGGTCCCTGGCTGACCGCAATCCCTTCTAATTCGGATTTAGCGATCCCTGTATCGCTCAAGAGTTGGTCGATTAAGATTAGCAGATGGTCCCCATTAGGCCGCCCTGAATCCTGCCAGATTAAGCCCAATCCGCGGCCCCCGCGTTTTATTCCGACCGATAAGGCCGAGGTCGCCGCTTCAACCGCCAATATGGTCTGATCCCCAACTAACACCATTTTTTCTCCGTTCGTCCAAACATTCCAGGGCTAGGAAGGGGTGTAAAGAGCCTTTTTTAAGATAGGTAATCTGAAGGTTATTAACCTACTGGAAGCTGGCATTAGCCCCGACTGCTTATACATTGGTTTTTGGAGAATAACCGAGATCAATTTTTCGTACCCCTCCAGGTAGTGACCTACCTTGGTTCTTGTTTTTCCAAAAAATCCTAAACCGGCACCAGGAGTTAGCCAAATCTACTTGACACGTTGTATTGAAGTGCCGTTAGAATCAAGGCCCAGGCCAATCTATCAACTAACCGGACATATATGAGCTGTATTTTAGGCAAATTTTATTTTATTTTGGTAAATTTATTGCCTTTTTGGCCAATTTTGTCCTGTACCACTGAATTTCCCTTTGTTAGACTGTCCGATGTTAAGGGGGGGGAAGTTTATTAGTATCCTAATTGGCTTTCCCAAATCGTATTGTAACAAATAACAGGATCATACAGATGAACCAAAGCACCACAATGCCCTCAGTTTTGAGGATTGCCATCTTTTACGATGGGACCTTTTTCGATAAAATTTCGAAGTATTTCAAGTTTTATCACACCCGCGCTAGTTACATTAACTTCAATGGACTGCACGAGTTTATCCGCAATAAGATTGCTGAACGCTACAGCACAGATGCAGCTTATTGCCACGTCGTTGAATCCCATTTTTTTAGGGGTCGTTTCTCCTTTGCTGCCGCTAAGTTAGCCAATGCCTTGGAAAAAGACCGGATCTTGGACCAGCACTTGATGTATGCCGGGATCCAGCCCCATTACCACCCGATGAAAGAAACCGCCGAAAAAGCCGAAGAGAAAGGGATCGATACCTGGCTCAGCTTGGAAGCTTACGACATGGCGGTGCACAAAGGATTTGACCTACTGGTGCTTTTTGCCGGGGATCAGGATTTTGTGCCTCTTATCCGCAAAATCAATTCCTTAGGCACTAGGGTTATGGTGCTTGGGGCCGATGTCGAGTGGGAAGACAACACCGGTCGGCGTAACTGGATTAACACCAGCCAAGCCTTGATCAACGAGTCTTGCTACCCGATCATGCTCAACCACGAAGTGGACCAGCGGGGCAACCGGAACGATTCGATTATAGACGGATTGTTTGGCTGAAAAGGCCTAGCCCTTGGCAAATGAGGACCGGAGCGTTATCTTGGGGATACAACCCCAAACTTCGGTCCTTAATTTTATGTCCCCACTGCCCCAAAAGGCGGTTTGCGTAGCCCGCAACTACCGCGCTCATGCCCAAGAATTGGGCAATCCCATCCCTGATGAACCGGTTTTTTTCCTCAAGCCGCCTAGTGCTATTTGCCCATTAGAAGAGCCCCTGGTTCTGCCAAGTTGGTCAAACTCGGTGCACCATGAAATCGAATTGGCAGTCTTGGTTAAAAATCGCCTCTCCAATGCCAGCTTAGAAGAGGTTCGGGCAGGACTGGGCCCGGTGGCGGTGGCCTTGGATTTGACCGCTAGGGATATCCAGCAAAAACTAAAAGAAAAGGGTTTGCCCTGGGAAAAAGCCAAAGCTTTTGACCGGGCGTTGCCCTTAGGCCCCTGGATAGAGGGTTTAGACCTTGACCAGCCTATTACTTTAGAACTAAAAATCAACGGTCAAACCCGCCAAAAAGGCAACACCAGTCAGATGATTCACTCGATCTTCGCCTTGGCCCAAGAGGCGAGCCGATATTTTACCTTAGAACCGGGCGATTTATTGTTAACCGGCACCCCAGAGGGCGTAGGCCCTCTGGCCCCTGGCGACCAGTTGGAACTAATTTTAGCGGACCGCTGGCGTTACCTTACCCAAGTGGCACATGGAAGATAAAAAAGCGCTGGTCATCTTTTCTGGCGGGCAGGACTCGACCACTTGTCTGGCATGGGCCAAACAGCGGTATAAAGAAGTCGCGGCCATCAGCTTTATTTATGGACAGGTGCACGAAATAGAGATCGTCCAAGCAACCCTAATTGCCGAGACCCTAGGGGTCCCGCTCGACGTTTGGGACATCTCTTTTTACCAAGAAATGGTCACCTCCGCCCTAACGGGCAACCTGCCAGACATGAACGCCCAACACCGAGATAACAATCTCTTGCCGGCCAGTTTTGTTCCCAACCGCAATGCCTTGTTTATCTTGCTCGCCCATAGTTTCGCTCAACAGATTAAAGCCCAAGTCTTGGTTACCGGCATTTGCCAGACCGACTACTCGGGTTATCCTGACTGCCGCGACGAGTTTGCTAAGGCCTTTATTGCTGCCTTGAATTCAGGCGCAGACCAACACATCGAACTAAAAACCCCCTTGATGTACAAAACCAAGGCGGAAACCTTCCAGATGGCCGAGGAAGCCGGAATCTTGGACCTGGTTGTTAGAGAATCCCATTCCTGTTATAACGGGGACCCAAACCTCAATAAATGGGGCCGAGGTTGCGGCCATTGCCCGGCTTGTAAAATAAGGGAGCGAGGTTTCGCTGAATTTTTGGCACTTAAACAAGGCAAATAACATGGCACAAGCAGAAGGTTTAACCTTTGAATTTGACGGCCCCGAAGCGATTCGGACCGATCTATTAGAAACCTTTGCGTTCGATTCAAAAGGGCAATATATTCATACAGAAACCTCCGAATTTTCAGCGGTTTGCCCCTTTAGCGGACTGCCAGACTTAGGGGTGTTAACCATCGAATATTACCCTGAAGGGGGTCGGTGTGTGGAATTAAAATCCCTCAAATACTATATGACCAGCTTTCGCAATGTTGGCCTGTACCAAGAAGGGGTAACCAAGCGTATTTTCGAAGATTTAAAGGTCCTTTTGGGCACCCATAACCTCAAGGTTTCAACCCTATACCAACCCAGAGGAGGCTTTACGACCCGCTGTGTCGAAGGCCGCCTCAACCCGGAGCCCCATTGAAAATCCAGTTTTATAATAGCCTCACCGGCAAAAAAGAAGAATTTGTCCCTTTGGTTGCCAAAGAAGCTAAGATCTATTGCTGCGGGGTGACGGTCTATGATTTGTGCCATTTAGGTCATGCTAGGGGCGCTATCAACTTCGACGTGTTGCGGGCTTTTTTAAAGGCTGAAGGTTATAAGGTGACCTTTGTCAAAAACTACACCGATATTGACGATAAAATCATTGCCCGCGCCCAGGAATCCGGCCAGCCTTGGGCCGCCTTGACCGAAGCAATGATTGAGGCCCACGACCAAGACATGGCGGCCTTAGGGGTATTCCCGCCTGACATTGCCCCCAAAGCGACCCAGCATATTGCCGAAATCATCCATATGATCAGCGACCTTTTAGCAAAAGGTTTCGCCTACGCCGCTGGCGGGGACATTTTTTTTAGGGTCCGCTCCTTTCTCGAATACGGTAAACTCTCGGGTAAAAACCTGGACGACCTGATCTCAGGAAGCCGGGTCGAGGTTAATGAAGTCAAAGAAGACGCCCTAGATTTTGCATTATGGAAAAAGGCTAAACCCGGGGAACCTAGTTGGCAAAGCCCCTTTGGTGAGGGCCGCCCTGGTTGGCATATTGAGTGTTCTGCGATGGCTAAAAAATACCTAGGCACTCATTTCGACCTTCACCTAGGGGGCTCAGACCTGATTTTTCCCCATCACGAAAACGAGATTGCCCAATCTGAATGTTGCCACCAGGAAGCCTTTGTAAACTACTGGCTGCACAACGGAATGGTTAAAATTGACGCCCACAAAATGTCGAAGTCCTTGGGCAACTTTTTTACCATTCGTGAGCTCCTGGAAAAATACCACCCTGAGCTTATTCGGTACTTCGTGCTTTCTAGCCAGTACCGAGCGGCGGTCAACTTTTCAGAAGAGGCGGTAGAACGGGGCCTAGAGGGACTAGACCGGCTTTATGGGGCCTTGTTTAAGGTCGAAGGCGAAACCGGCAGTAAGCCCGGGCGCTTAGGACCCCAGTCGGATGTGGCCAAGGCCTACCATCAGCGGTTTATGGAGGCCCTAGCCGACGACCTCAACACCCCCATGGCCCTAGCGGTTTTGTTTGAAATCGCCAAGGATCTCAATAAAGGAGAGTTGGGTGCTGAAGGGTATTGGCTACTACACGATTTAAGCCGAATCTTGGGCCTGCTAGAAGACCAACCAGCCCACTGGTTTAAATCAGAGCGGATCAAGACGCTCAAAACCGGCGACCTTTCTAATACCCAGATTGAGGAATTAATTGCCCAACGGCTGGCCGCGCGCTTGTCTAAAAACTGGGCACAAGCAGACCAACTTAGAGACCAATTAAGCAATGCCGGTATCTTATTGATTGACCGCGATGGAACGACCCAATGGCAGAGAAAATAAAGGCCCTCTACGGGGTCACCCCGGTCGAGGCGGCACTTTTAGCGGGCAAGCGAAAACTTATTCGATTGTGGATGAAAACCGATGGTAAAAACCCCCGGTTTAAGGCTATCTTAAAACTGGCCAAGGAGGCCCATATTCAGGTCAGCGAAGCGACCAGTGAGCAGCTCTTTAAACTTACCGACTCCAAGATGCACCAGGGGTTGGCCTTGGAATGTGGCCCACTAGAACCAGTGCCTTGGGAGGATTTTTTACAAACCAAACCTCGCCTTTTGGTCGCTTTAGACCAGATCGAGGACCCGCAAAACCTAGGGGCCATCTGCCGCACTGCTGCCTTTTTGGGAGCCGGGGGCCTGTTAATCCCTAAGGATCATTCGGCCCCCTTTAGTGCCGCTGCTTCCAAAGCCAGCGCAGGGGCGATGGAGTGGTTTCCCATGGCTTTAGTAGGCAATCTAGCCGAAGCGCTAGACCGGCTTAAGTCTGCTGGATATTGGGTTTATGGGGCCCAGTTAGACGAAACCAGCCAACCTTTGGCCCAGGCCTTGCTGGCTCCTAACATGGTCTTAGTGCTGGGCAACGAGGGTTCTGGGTTGAGGAAACTAACCACTAAACGCTGCGACCATTTGATTACCATACCCGGCCACGGCCAGATGGAGAGCCTTAACGTAAGCGCCTCTGCGGCCATCTTGATCCACCATTTTATGAGTATGCCCGATGAGTGCTAAAATCTTATTGATCAACGGCCCCAATCTAAACCTCTTGGGCACCCGCGAACCCGAACTCTACGGCGGGGCTTCCTTGGCCGATATTGAAGAACAGGTTAAAGCCTACTTTGAAGAATCTGGGATGACCTGTTTGTGTTTCCAATCGAATCACGAAGGGGCGATTATCGACTTTATCCAGGCCGAAGGGCCCAGTGCCGAGCACGCAATTATTAATGCAGGTGCGCTGACCCATACTTCTATCGGTCTGCGAGACGCTATTTCGGGGGTGAGGTTACGCTTTATTGAGCTACATATCTCTAACGTTTATGCCCGCGAGCCCTTCCGGCACCACAGCTATCTTTCAGATGTGGCCGAAGGGGTTATCGCTGGTCTCGGCCCCCAAGGTTATTTAACGGCGGCGGCCCATATTGCCGCCCTGATTGGCGAATGATCAATCTCTACGAATTCACCCGCGCCGACTTAAAGGCTTGGTTGGTTAAAGAGGGCCAAAAGCCCTTTAACGCTGAGCAAATCTACCACTGGCTATACGCCAAAGGGGCCAGGGATTTCTGGGAGATGTCGAACCTTTCTAAGTCCTTGCGTAGCCTTTTAAGCGAACGTTTTTGCTTAACCCCACTTTTAGAGGTTGGGCATAAAACCGCCCAAGACGGCACCATCAAGCTGTTATTGTCGCTGGCCGATCAAGAGCAGATCGAAACCGTGTTGCTGCGCCATTCGGATCACAACACCCTTTGCTTATCCACCCAAGTGGGCTGCGCCATGGCCTGCAAATTTTGTTTGACCGCCAAAATGGGGCTTAAAAGAAACCTTACCCCCGCCGAGATCGTGGGGCAAATTCTAGCCGCCAAAGCCCATCTGCCTGAGGGCCAAGGAATCAGAAATCTGGTGTTTATGGGTATGGGCGAACCCTTACATAATTATGACAACCTGATTTTAGCCCTTAAGATATTACTAGACCCAAGAGGGTTGGATTATTCTTGGAGAAGGGTTACCATCTCTACCAGCGGTTTGGTCGAAGGGATTCGCCGCTTCTGGGCAGAGCCCGAGGTTCGGGCTATGCTTGCAATCTCGCTCAACGGGGTTACCCAAGAAGAGCGGCAACTCTTAATGCCCGTCTCTAAACGCCATGACCTCGAATCCTTAATCCAGGCCCTAAAAGAGATGCCACCTGAAAAAAAGGACCGGATCACTTTTGAATATGTTCTCTTAAGAGACCATACGGACGGAATGGATCAAGCGAAACGGTTGGTTGCTTTACTGAACGGGATCAAGGCAAAAGTTAACTTAATCGAGTTTAATGAACATCCCGATTTACCCTTTAGGGCCCCCGACCCGGCTCGGACCAAGGCCTTTCAGCGTTATCTATTAGACAAGGGCTTACTGGCGACTCTGCGCGCTGCTCGTGGCCAAGATGTGGCGGCTGCTTGCGGGCAATTGGCCACGGATTATGCAAAACAGTTAAAGGAGCTAAAATGAATCCAGTCAGCGCCGAAGAGGCCAAAGAGGCGATCAAAACCTTGATCCGTTTTATCGGGGATGACCCAGAACGCGAAGGTCTTTTGGAAACCCCAGAACGGGTAATTCGGGCCTATGAAGAGATTTTTAAAGGGTACAAATTAGACCCAGCCGAGATTTTAGAAAAAAAATTTTCCACCCATTCGGGGGAGTTGGTGGTGCTTTCCAATATTGAGCTATACTCCACTTGCGAGCATCACATGATGCCCTTTATTGGTAAATGCCATATTGGCTATTTGCCCAAGGATCACGTGGTGGGGATTAGTAAGCTAGCTAGGTTAATGGAGATTTACTCTAGGCGGCTACAGATCCAAGAGGAGATGACCTGGCAAATTGCTCAGGCCTTAGAACACGAAACCCAGGCTCGAGGAGTCGCGGTATTGGTCGAAGCCCGGCATTTGTGTATCTCTAGCCGAGGGATTGGCAAGCAGCACAGTGTGATGACCACCATTGCTACGATCGGTGAGTTCCAAGAGAACCAAAATGCCAAGGCCGACTTCATTCACATCATTGAGCAACAGCGCCTAAGCAGTCTCTAGCCGAAGGGACTCGCAACCCTAAAAGAAGCTGTACACCCCAACCGAAAATGAGGCCCCGTCCATTTTATACAGGGCTTTATAGGTCGTATGGCCATCTAGGTCGCGACGGCGGCCTGTGGTGGTGCCAAAATCAAAGCGCACTGCGCCAAACTCTAAAAGATAGTCCGCACCTAGGTTCAAGGTAGTGGTGGGCACGGTAGCACTGGTGTTGCCTTCGGTGTTGCCCGAAGCAGCAATGGTGGTCACGACCGAACTAGATACCAGGTTACCAAATCCCACCCCTAAATAGGGTTTAAGGCCCGAACTAGAGTGGTCCTTAAAGTAGGCCTTAAAATCAAAACTGGTTAAAACGGTTTTTTCCACAATTGACACGGTGTTTCCATCTATCCACATATCCAAGCTTCGGTCTAAGCCAGAGGCATATTTAACACCCGCTGAGAACCGGCTTAGGAACACTCGCTCGTAAAAAAAAGCTGGGCCCACCATGGGTTCAGACCCGGTCGTAATACTAGTGCTTGATTGCAGGGTGTATTCAGTTCCTGAAAGGGCAAAATAAGCCACCCCTAGCTTGTTCCCTGGTTCCTTCTGTTTGCGCTGCGCCATTGCTGGACTAGCCATCAAGAGCAGGAGCAAACCAAAAAATAGTATTTTTTTCATTGTCTATACTCGCTTCTTATAGGAAAGTTCTTTTTCCTTATCGGTCATTTTTAAAAAAACTTGACCGTTTTTTTTAAAATCCAATCCTAAACCCAAAGGCAAATAACATTCCTTGGAGGTCTAAATCGAGCGCTTGTACGCCCGAGTCCACCTGCACCCGACCAATCACCCGGCGGGCTTCAAGATGAAAATCAGCGTTGGTTCCAAATGGGACCCCTAGTTGGCCAAAATATTGGATCACCTCGCGCTGATAAAAGGTAAGGTTAGAGCAATCACTTTGAGCGCACTCAAATGTGGCCTTCCCCGCTCCATAGCCTAGCAAAAAACCAACATTTTTACCCGAGAAATCGAAGGCTACATCATAGGTATTCAACCGCATTTGGTTGGTGCCTGTTATGGCTGGACTACTGGGGACTAGCTGCACCACAAACTCCGAGAGCCCAACAATAGGCAGCAAGGGGACCGGCAAACTTGCTAAAAGCGAATAACCTGCGGTGGAGGTGCTACTAACTTGGTCGAAATCATAAAGGGGATTGCCATAGGAACTAAAGCTAAAACTCGTAGGCAAACTGGCACTAACCCACGTCTCGGCTTTGACCGGGGCGGCCATCAATAATACCGCAAAAAGTAGCAATAAAGTTCGTTTAGCCATAGTTCTTAGCCGGTCAAACCGGCCAGGGGCTTAAAACAGGCCGGAGATGGTGAAGTCGAGTCTGGAAGGTTCTTCTTGAGGTTTTTTATCTAACTTGATCCCGTATTCAAACCGGAAAACCCCCATTGGAGTAATCATCCTTATCCCGGTCCCGTAACTTTTGCGTAGGTAAAACGGGTCTTTTTTCACCCCCAATATTTCATACATGCGATCTTCGGACCAAACGTTTCCAGCGTCGAAGAAGAACAGCCCTCGAATATTACGTCCTTCCCGGGTCAAGGGGAACAAAACCTCCAGGTTCATAATTTTTAGGAGGGTTCCCCGCTGGTGTTCGTTGTAATATTTTCGTTCGTCTGGGAGGTTCTCAGGCAGGTTGGCTGGGCAATTAGAACCACCACTGGCGCAATCGGGATAATCGCCTTCATAGGGATATTTCTTGGCAATCGAGAATTCAGAAGCTCGCTCATAATAACCTGCCGGCCCCTGGATGTCACCCCAGACGTGACCTCGAATCGAGGTAACCCCACCCGTCAAAAACCGCTGGGCTGCTGGAATTTCTTTATTAGGATCGGTCCGCATCAACTGAGACTGGCGATATTGCGCCATAAAAACGACGGTTTCGTCGTCGTTTAGCGAGTTAAAAAACCGCGAGGTAAAACTGATGTTTTGGTAATCCGTCGTCCCGCCCAAAATACCGCCAAAGCGTTCAGCGCTAAGGTTTGCGTCAAAACCATCTGAAGGGAACATGGGGTTGTTAACCGACGAATACGAGACCCCAGGGCGAATACTACGGTAGGTCTGGGACTCACTTCCCCCCAATAGGCTGGTGCCCACCGCCGAGGCCCCTACATAGGATTCGTTGGTATAGGCGTAACGAACAGAACCGTCCCAGTTTTCCCAAAGGGGATAAGAAAGCCCCGTCGTAAACCCAGTTCGGCGGGTATTGTATTCGGTGTCGGTTAAATATTCGGAAAATACGGAGGTCGAGTTAGTAAAGTTACTATCAAAAATATAGGGGCTGATTAGAGAAACGTTAAACAAGGATTCACCCCGCTGCCGCCGCTCCACCGTGAAGTTGGCGCTTTTACCAGTACCAAAAAGGTTGCGTTTGGATATCCCTAACGACAACACCAAGCCGTTATAGGCTGAATAAGATAAGCTAGCGTTAAAACTACCGGTTTGGGCCTCGGACAATTTAATGTTGTAATCTACCTCTAGGTCATTCTTCCCGGGCTGTTGATCCAGCTCAACCCCATATCCAGGCTCAAAAAAACCAAGCTTGGTGATCTGCTTGTTTGAATCTCTAAGTTTAACCCCGTTAAACAATTCGTTGTCGTGAATCCTAAGCTCTCGCCGAACAACGCGGTCTTGAGTTTCGTAGTTCCCTTCAATCTCCAGCCGCCCAATATAGGCCTTTTCTCCGCGAGCGATTCGGTAATTTACATCAACAATCTTAGTATCGTCATGGATAACCGGGTCCGGCATAACCCGAGCAAAGGCATACCCCTGCTCCATATAGATATCGTTTAGGCCAAACCGATCCTCGTTTTGCTTAAAAGGGTTATATACTTCCCCCTTTTTAAGCTTCATCTCGCCTTCGATATAAGTCTGCTTGTAGGTTAAGGGGGTTTGTTCGCCCTCGGTATCAGGGTCCGTTTCTTCACTGATCTGGCGGAGCAGCTTGTTATTATCGGCGGATTTGATATCTAACTCACCCGTAAAGTATTGGTCGCCTTCGGTAATCTTAAGCCAAACCTCGACAACCGCAAGGTCCCTCTTTTGGGTCATAATCACTTTGGGCTTATCAATATGAACCTTGATAAAACCGTTTTTTAGATATTCTTGGGTGATCAGGGCTAGGTCTTGGTTGATCTTTTCTTCTTGGAATACTCCCGAATCGGTTACCCAGCTAAAACAATCCACTTCCGCCGACTGCAAAAGCCGTTCGACGTCGAGGGGAAAGAAAAACTGGGTGCCTTCAATATGGAATTTAGTCAGATAAACCTGGGGCAACTCGTCGATCTCATAATAGAGATTGACCCTTTTAACGTCGATGGTCTCGATTCGGTAACCAATTCGAGTCCGCAAATGTCCCTTTTTGCGATACTCCCCTTTGAGCATGTCGAGGTCCCGCTTGATACGGACTAGGTCGATCATGTTGTTTCGATGTACTAAAATCTGCTCTTCAATGGTTTTTTTATCGAGCAGGTTCATCCCCTTTATTTCAAACTTTTGGATCCGCGCTTTTTCTACCAATTTAAAAATCAACACCAACTCGCCCGGCCCCGCAGGCTCGGTAGAGACCGAGACGTCATTAAAATATCCCAGGCCAAAGAGGGTTTTGATATCTTGGGCGACCTGGCCCGGGGATAAGTCATAACCGATAGCGGTAGTGATGGAATTATAAAGGACCCCTTTTTCAATCAGATCGATCCCTTCCATACGAATATCTACCACCTTGCCCTGCTGCATACTAGGCAACATCTGCGCCGAGAGCGACCAAGGAAGGATCAAACCCAAAAGTAAAAAAAGCCCAGCAACCCTCACGCCACCTCCTCAAGTTGGCCGCCGACAAGCTGCAATTGATTCTGGGTTTTGGCTGCCAATTCGGGACTGTGGGTTACCAAGATCAAGGTTTTGTGATGGTCTGCGCAGAGTTCTAATAACAGTTCTGCAACCGATTTGCCTGTGTCTGGATCCAGGTTGCCCGTGGGCTCGTCCGCCAGGATCAATCGGGGGTCACCGGCCAAGGCTCTGGCTATGGCCACCCTTTGTTGCTCCCCTCCAGACAGTTCGCTGGGCTTATGATGTAATCTTTGGCCAAGACCCAACCGCTCTAAAAGGGCCTGGGCCTGGGCCGCGGCCTGGGGCTGGCTTTTGCCCTGAATAAGGCCGGGGATTAGAGCGTTTTCTAAAGCCGTAAAGTCCGGTAGTAAATGGTGGGCCTGGAATACAAACCCCAAAATCTGGGCTCGCCAATGGGCCAACTGGGCGGGGCTTTTAGTAAAGAGGTTTTCCCCTTCAAAGACCACTTCACCCTCGCTAGGACGGTCCAGACCACCCAAGAGGTGTAGCAACGTCGATTTACCGGACCCAGAGCGACCTACAACCGAATAACTCTGCCCCTCTATGAAATGATACTCTAGGTTGACCAGGATCGAAAGCAATTGCCCTTGTCCGTCGGGGTAACTCTTAGAAAGACCTTTGAGTTTAAGAAACTCACTCATATTTAAGGCCCTCCACCGGGTCAAGACTGGCAGCCTTGCGGCTGGGAATTAAGGTCACGCTGAAACAGATCACCAAAGATACCACCGCAATCAAGCCAACCTGCCAAGTCTCGATATACATAGGGATACGGTTACCCACGTAAACGCCCGCTGGTATTTCGATCACATCAAAACTAGCAATCGCCCAACAAACCAAGAGACCCATCAGGATCCCCAAAAAGGTTCCGGTCAGTCCAATTACGGTACCTTGGTAAACAAAAATCCGCCGAATCGCCCCCGATTGGGCCCCCATGGCCTTTAAAATGGCGATATCTTTACGCTTTTCGATCACCAAGAGTACCAAACTTGAGATAATATTAAAAGCGGCGATTAAAATAATTAGGGTCAAGATCAAAGCTAGGCCAATCTTTTCCAATTTAAACACGGCAAACAGGTTTTTGTTTTGCTCGGTCCAGCTGGCTAAGGCAAAGGGGAAGGGGAAATCATCGGAGAGGGCTTTTTTGACCTCGGGCGCCCTTTCACCGTCGTCTAGGCGAAGGGCAAAGCCCGTGACCCGGTCTCCCATTCGGTAAAGTTTTTGCGCGGTTTTTAGATCAACAAAAGCCAGGATCTCGTCGTACCCCATAATCCCAGACTCAAAAAAACCTTCCACCCGAAACCGTTTGGCCCTGGGGATTTCACCCATAGGCGTAATTCGCTCTTCTGGGCTAACCAAGGTGACCACTTCGCCAATACCAACCCCCAAGTTTTTAGCCAGCTGACTGCCGATTAAGATTCCAGCTAAAAAGGAGCTGTGCTCTTGTCCCTCTTCATCGGTCCATTTTTTTTCGCTAGGGGCTAGATCCGTGAGGATTTGCCGAGCCATTTGAGCTTGCTGCGGATCAGCCTGCATTAAGCTGTTGTCCCTTTTAGACTCAAAGAGACGGGTTCGAATAAAAAAGTCCATTTTGGTCACTTGCGGCTCTAGGGTAACATCGATCCCTTTGATCATGCTGCCCTGGGGTTTGCCTGTGCCCATTAACATCGCTTGGTGGCTCGTGAAGGGGCTAACCGCCTCAACCCCTTTGGCCGAAGCCAATTTGGCCATTCGCTCTTCAATCTGGTCGATCCCTTTAGAGCCGAAGCGATATACCGTAAGGTGGGCATTGGCCCCCTGAATAGCCGCCCGCAAATCGCGCTCGAACCCGTTCATTACCGAAAGGACTACAATCAAGGTCATCACCCCAAGGGCGACCCCAAAGATAGAAATTCCTGTGATTACGGAGATACTCCGATCCTCGCGGGGACTCCACAGGTAGCGCTTAAAAATGAAGTGTTCGAATCCCAAGCTATAATTCGGGTAGGGGTTGTTGCCTTCAAACCCAGACAAATACTACGGAGGAAGGGTTGGGTCAACCTAATTGCTGTCTAGTTGGGTCTTGAAGTGGGTCCAGCGGAAGGGCAAAAACCCGGCCCAAGGGCCGGGTTCTTAAAGAAGATCAATAACGATAATGATCAGGCTTGTAGGGCCCGTCTAAGGGAACACCAATGTAATCCGCCTGGGCGGGGGTCAAGCGGGTGAGGCTGATGCCCAATTTGGCGAGGTGCAACCGGGCCACTTCCTCGTCCAATTTCTTAGGCAACATATACACCTTATTTTCGTACTTTTCGTGATTGTGATGCAGGTCAAGCTGGGCCAATACTTGGTTGGTGAAGCTAGCGGACATTACAAAACTGGGGTGCCCGGTGGCGCAGCCTAGGTTAAGCAAGCGCCCCTCTGCCAAAATCATGACCGAATGTCCGTCAGGGAAGGTCCACATGTCATACTGGGGTTTGATGTTGGTTTTCTTGATCCCAGGGACCTTGGCCAAGCGAGCCATGTCGATCTCGTTGTCAAAGTGACCGATGTTGCCTACAATCGCCTTGTCTTTCATCCGGGCCATGTCTTCAACCCGAATTACATCGAAGTTACCGGTCGTGGTAACAAAGATGTCCGCTTCGCCCACCACCTCGTTCAAGGTGCGAACTTCGTAACCTTCCATCGCTGCTTGCAAGGCACAAATCGGGTCTATTTCCGTAACAATTACGCGGCAGCCTTGGCCTCGTAGTGATTGCGCCGAACCTTTGCCTACTTCGCCAAAACCGCAAATCACCGCAACCTTACCGCCGATCATCACGTCCGTGGCGCGGTTTAGACCGTCGGGTAAGCTGTGGCGACAGCCATAGATGTTGTCGAATTTAGATTTGGTAACCGAATCGTTAACGTTGATCGCCGGAAAAAGCAGTTTGCCTTCTTGTTCCATCTGGTAAAGGCGATGCACGCCAGTGGTGGTTTCTTCTGAAACCCCTTTAATCCCGTTAGCAATCGCCGTCCATTGACCAGGGTGGGCCGCCAATTCAGAGCGCAGCGTATGCAGAATAACACCCCACTCTTCAGGCTCGTTGGCTTCGTCAAAGGTAGGGACCGAGCCAGCGGCTTCGTATTCCTTGGCCTTGTGAACAAACAGGGTAGCGTCGCCGCCGTCGTCAACGATCAGGTCAGGACCAGTGCCATCGGGCCAAACTAAGGCCTGCACGGTACACCACCAATATTCATCCAAGGTTTCCCCTTTCCAAGCGTAAACCGGAACCCCCGTGGGGCGGGAAACAGAGCCGTTTGGCCCAACTACTACGGCGGCTGCCGCATGATCTTGGGTAGAAAAAATGTTACAGCTAACCCAACGGACGTCTGCGCCTATGGCAGTCAAGGTCTCGATTAAAACGGCGGTTTGAATGGTCATGTGCAAACTGCCCATAACCTTAACCCCGGCCAAAGGCTTTGCCTCTTGGTAGCGCGACCTTAGTGCCATTAATCCAGGCATTTCTTCTTCGGCGAGTCGCATTTCTTTTCGACCAAAATCGGCCAAGTTGAGGTCAGCAACTTTATAGGCAGGTCGGTTATGATCCGTGGTTTCGAGTACTTTGTTCATGTTTCCCTTGGGCTGTGCTTGACCTCTCCAGGGGGGAGCGGAAGCGACTTGGTAGCAAAGTTTTATAATATCTGCTTATGCTACGTTTCCTTTGGCACTTTGTCACCCAAAAACGGCCAAAGATGCAATGGGAAGGGATGGCTAAAAGCCAGAGGAGAAGTAGAGAATGGTTCGAGGGCTACCCTTTTGCCCGGCGTATTCGCCGCGCTCTTCGGTGTATTTGGTGTAACCCAAAACCAAGGAATGGCCCAAGGCCAGTTCGGCACCGGTTGAGGCCCAGCCCTGGGCGTAGCCAGCTCGAAGGTAAATAAGGCTGCTGTTTTTAGATAAAGGGACTAGGCCAATCTCGGTGCCCAAATGGGTGCGCCGATTCAGACTTTTGTCCCCCAACGAACCTTGCTGATAGGTAAGGTCTCTAAAGTCCATTGCGGTCGTCCATCTTAAAAATCCAAGTTCTTGGATCATTGCTACCCCGGCAGCCACTTCGCTGGGGATTTTGCCAGCGTCACCTAAATCGATTTCCTGGCGGTACACCAACCCCCACATCATCCGGCTTTTGCTGGCTTGGCGGTAAATCATCCCCACATCGTACCCCAACCCCTTACCGTTGACCCCGGCACTGGCCATGGTTGGGAAGGGTACCTCATTAAGCGCATCGGCCACCGAATAACTTGCGGCTATTTCGGTGCGTTCTACCCGTTTGGCGGTCACCCCAAAAAGCCATTTTCCCGAACCTAAGGGGAAAGAAAAGCCGGTTTGGCGGATATGGTCCAGTTTGGCGTAAAGGTCGATTACAGGCATCGTCGGGTTGCGAACCTCTAAGTCCAAAACCGCCTCGTAGGTATAGTTGCCCCCAACCGTCCAACCCCCTTTAAGGTTGATTAAAGCATTGGCGCCCAAGTCGAACTTAACGTAGGGATTCTTGCCTACAAAATCCTGCATAAAAGCGATCTGCTCTTCTTGGGAATTTAGATTAAAACTCCCGTCTTGCGCCGCCGTGATCAAATTCTTAGTGTCGTCTGAATAAGTCAACATGGTCACCGGCAGGTCCACCCACCAGTTAAAAATATTGCCCATCGCTGCTGGGTTATAAAACAAGGCGGCTGAACTATTAGCCGTAACAATCCCGGTATTACCCATCGCCAAAGTCCGGTGGTCTTGGCCAAACCGCCGATACTCCACCGCCTGGGCGCACAGCACCCAACCGAGAAAAATAAAAAGGAGTAGGCCTATACGTTTCATGGTTAGAGGCTGAGGTTTTGCATGAAATACAAGATCTCACAGTCGTTGAGTTTCCCATCGGACGCCGCAGTTACGGGGATGGCGTCTGAGTTGCAAACATTAATACTAGTCGCCGTTTGCACCCCTTTAGTAATGGTCTGGGTGTAATTATTACCCGTATCCATCTTGGAGTAAAAGTTTAGTTTGTCCAACCCGGTGATCGACGTGGTCAGGTTTTCAGAGGCGACTTTGTTGTAATAAAGCGGGCTATTGGATTGGACCGTGCAGCCATTAACGGTCATCTTTTCGGTGATCTTTAGGGGGTAATAACCACCCGAACCATTGGCCAAATCGCTGGTCGCATCCACCACTTTGGTGGTGTGGGATTCGCTGGTCGAGTGGCCGCAAACCCCTGTATAAAAAGTGGTGCCCATGCCGCTGAAGGTCAAGGAGACCGGAATCTCTCCGGCCACAACGTCGGTGGAGCTAAAGGTCCCTTGGTCTAAGGCAAAGTTAAAACTGCAACTGGAAATACTGCCGGAACTGGCGCAGTGGGTCACATTGCCAGCAGCATCTACCTCCAGACTAAGCAAAGCGGTGGTTTCTTTTAAAACCAACATGGAACTTAACAGCAGCCCCTCTAAATAAACCGATTGATCCGGTTTTTTGATGCTCCCCAACAGCAAATCAAGCGCCAACAGGTAATCTTTGGCTTGGGTAGCGGTGGGCAAGCCATTAATCAGCGCGGCCATGCCGCCAGAGCCGCTAAGATTCGATAAAATAGTAAACAAGCTAGCGTCCGCGCGGCCCATATAGGCTTGGGCGGTAAGGTGGTATCCATCGTCGGTGAGGACTAAGGAACAGGCGGTAATCGCATCGTCCCAGAGGCTTTGGTCTAGCGCATATTTGCAGGTTTCTAAAAGCCCGGCATCGTGGGTGGCCTTCGTGTCCTTGCATCCAGACAGACTTATCCCTAGTAAAAGCAGCAGCAAAATAAAAAATGCGCGCGTGGGTTTCATCTTCGACCCAATAAAGATAGCTGGCCCCATATTGATTACAGAGGACCACCAAGAAAAGAGGTTCAAGGACTGTGCCTTATTGGTCGCCAAACTCCCTGATTTGGCTGCAAACCTCTTCAATAATCCAATCAGCGGTACTCGCTCCCGCAATGATCCCGATCTCCTGCTTTCCCAAAAACCACTCGGCGGCCAAATCGCTCTTGGTCTCAATATGGTGGGATTCCACATGTTGCTGGGCCATGGCGTGGAGTTTTTTGGTATTAGACGAATGAAAACCCCCAACTACTACCATAATATCCACCTTTTTGGCCAATTCCTCGGCGGCAAGTTGCCGTTTTTTTGTGGGGGCACAAATGGTGTTATTTATTTTAAGGTTATCGACGGATTGCGCTATTAAGGCGACCAACTTGTCGAATTTTTGTTGGCTGAAGGTGGATTGACTAATTACTCCCACCTTTGAGGGTAATTTAACTGCGACCAATTCGGCTTCGTCGTTAACCACAATCGGGTCCTTCATTCGAGACGCGATTCCCTTGACCTCCACGTGGTTTCGGTCACCAATAATTAGGATTTGATACCCCTCTGACTCCAATTGATGCCCAACCTCATATATTTTAGAAACCAAAGGGCAAGTAGTATCAACAACCCTCATCTCTAGGTCTTCGAGCAACCTAAAATTTTTAATGTCCGTGCCGTGGGCGGTGATCACAATCGGGGTGCCTTCTTCGCCAGTGACCTCGTGGATCACTTTTTTCCCTTTTTTTTCCAATTGGCTTACGACCTGTTTATTGTGGATCAGGTCTCCCAAAATGGAGACCGCCCCATGTTGGTCCACAATATCCAACGCACGTCGGACCCCCCAGCAAAACCCTTGAGCTTCAGCAACGATGATGTTTTTCATAGGTCTAAATCTAAAAACTAGAGATTGGCTCTTGACAATCAGTACCAATTTGGTACGATATGAACATAGCCAGACTGGTTAATTATCTACAAGCCTTAGCCAGTTTGGCAACCCAAACTAGAGACTACGAGACATGTTAAAGCTCTCGAAAAAAGCAGACTACGCATTGGTGGCCTTGAGTCATTTACAAGCCACCGAACTGCCCGCTAGCGCCAAAGAGATAGCAGACCGCTACAATCTTAGCGCACAAATGCTGGCCAACGTCTTAAAAACCCTTACCCAGTCTGGGCTTTTGGCCTCTAAACGAGGCGCCATGGGCGGATACGCCCTAGGCAAGCGCCCAGAGCACATTTTTTTAGGCGAGGTGATCGACGCCATTGATGGCCGCCAGTCTTTATCGGACTGCACCAGCCTTGACAAACGTTGCTCCGCTGAAACCAATTGCCCCGCAAAAAGCCCGATCTTGATGATCCACAAAAAGATCAAACAATTTATCGACAGCCTGACCCTGGCGGACATCGCCAATCGGGAGATCTTAAAAGGGGTCTCCATTGATATCCCTTTTTCATCCTAGGTATTACCATGAACCCAACCCATCCAAAACCAATCTACCTGGACTACTCAGCCACTACCCCAGTCGATCCTCGGGTGCTTGAGAAGATGTTGCCCTATTTTGGCGAGGTCTTCGGTAATGCAGCTAGCCGAAACCACCAGTTTGGTTGGGCTGCGGAGCAAGGGGTCGAAGAGGGACGCGAGCAGATTGCCCAACTGATCGGGGCCCAAGGCAAAGAAATTATTATCACCTCGGGCGCGACTGAATCAGACAACTTGGCAATATTAGGGGTTGCTGAGATGTATGGCAAAAAGGGCAACCATATTATTACCTGTGTTACCGAACACAAGGCCGTACTAGACCCGGCCCATTACCTCGAATCCAAAGGGTTTGAGGTTACCTTTTTGCCAGTCGATCCCCAAGGGATGATCGACCTCAAAGCTTTAGAGGCGGCCATTACCGACCAAACCATCTTGATTAGCTTAATGGCGGCCAACAACGAGATTGGCACCCTCCACCCCTTAAAGGAGATCGGCCAACTCGCTAAAGCCAAGGGGGTTTTATTCCACTGCGACGCAACCCAAGCGGCGGGCAAGATTAAGCTAAATGTTGAAGAGATGGGTATCGACCTGATGAGCCTTTCAGCCCATAAGATGTATGGCCCCAAAGGGGTAGGGGCGCTTTATGTTAGGCGCCGACAACCTCGGGTCCGCTTGGCCCCAATCTTACACGGCGGCGGTCACGAGCGCGGAATGCGCTCTGGTACCCTTAACGTGCCGGGGATCGTCGGCTTCGGCGAGGCCTGCCGGTTGGCTAGACTGGAACTTGAAGAAGAGGCGGTTAAAATGATTGCGCTGCGCGAACGGCTCTACCAAGGCTTAGCGGCCAAGCTTGATTACCTCTACCTAAACGGACACCCAACCCAGCGCCTACCGGGCAATCTGAATCTCAGCTTTGCCTTTGTCGAGGGTGAATCCTTGATGATGGGCCTGGAATTTATTGCGGTTAGCTCCGGCTCTGCCTGCACCTCGGCCAGTTTAGAGCCTAGCTATGTGTTGCGGGCCTTAGGGATCGGCGACGATTTGGCCCATTGTTCCATTCGGTTTTCTTTGGGTCGTTTCACGACCGAAGAAGAGATCGACCGCACGATTGAGCAGGTGGTAGCCACAGTGACTAGGCTGCGGGAAATGTCGCCCTTATACGACATGGCCAAAGCCGGAATCGACTTAAAAAGCATCCAATGGGCTGGACATTAAAGGAGAAGCCTCATGTATTCAGACAAGGTCTTAGACCATTACAATCAACCTAAAAACGTCGGCTCCTTCGAAGAAGGCGACCTTTCGGTAGGCACCGGGATTGTGGGTGCGCCCGAATGTGGCGACGTGATGAAGTTACAACTTAAGGTCGAAAATGGCCGGATTGTGGACGCCCGGTTTAAAACCTTTGGCTGTGGCTCCGCCATCGCCTCTTCAAGCCTCGCGACCGAATGGGTCAAGGGCAAAACTTTAGAGGAAGCCGCCCAGATCACCAACAGCGAAATTGCTGAAGAATTAAGCTTACCGCCGGTCAAAATCCATTGTAGCGTATTGGCCGAAGACGCCATCAAAGCAGCGGTTAACGACTATAAAAACCGACAATAACCAGAGGATACCATGATCAAACTGACGGAAAACGCCGTAAAAGAAATCAAGCGGGTCATTGTTGAAAACAATCTCCCCGAAGATACTGGGATTCGCATTGGTATTAAGGGCGGCGGCTGTGCTGGTTTTACCTATGTCTTTGACTTCGACAACAAGCCCGGCGAGTTTGACGAAATTTTTGAGTCCGGCGGGGTCAGGGTTTTTGCAGACCGCAAATCGCTGCTCTACATCGACGGCACTGAAGTGGATTTTAACACCACGCTGATGGACCGCGGCTTTAAGTTTAACAACCCTAAAGCCGAAGCCGCTTGTGGTTGTGGCACCAGTTTCAGCCCCAAACAGCCGAGTTTTGGTTAGAATATGGCTGGGGCCGCTACTCATCATCACCATCATAATGAGCGCTGCCAGTCCTGCGCGGCCCAGCTAAAGCACCGGCTCTACTGCGACACCTGCGAGAAGATCCAGCAGTTAGGCCAGGGGGACGATTATTTTTCGATCTTTGGCCACCCCCGAACCTTTAAGCTGGATCCCAAGCGGATCGAAAAAAACTTTGAAGAGATGATGTTAGCCCTTCACCCGGACTTCTACGCCAATGCCGAAGCCCAAGAGCAAACCTTAAGTTTAGAACACACGGCCCTACTCAACGAAGCTAAAAACGCTTTATTTAATCCCTACTTGCGCGGGCGTTACCTGCTCACTTTATTAGTGCCCGAGCTAGGCACGGTCTTGGGTCAACCACCACAAACCTTTATTTTAGAGACGTTTGCCCTGCAAGAAGCCCTGGATGAAGCCGAAAAAGGGCGCCGTGACATTGGCCCCTTGAGTAAACAAATAAGTAAGCTGTCCACAGAGATTGAAGAGGCTTTAGAGCAACAGTTTGGCAAACTGACCGAATACGGAGATCAACCCGAATTGGTCGAGGCGATTAGAGCCGGATTAAGCAAACTCAAATTTTTAATTAACCTTCGGGACCGCGCCCGCTCGATCGAAAAAAGCCTATCATGAGCGAACTGATCTTAGGGATTGATCTGGGCACCACGAACAGCATGGCCGCCTGGGTGGGGCCGCAGGGGCCAGAGGTGGTGGAGTCAGAGCAGATTACCAGCCATGTCCCTTCAGTGGTTTCCTTTGGCCAGAGGGGCCGATTGGTCGGCCAAGCGGCCCTGGCCGCCCGTTTAGAACAGCCAAAACATACGTTTTATTCGTTTAAGCGTTTTATGGGCCGCGGGCCCAAAGATATTAGCGAAGACCTAAGCCGCCTGCCCTTTGAGGTTCGCAGTGGTGACCGGGACAATTTGCTGCTTTGGGCGGAGGACCGGGGCTATAGCCCTGAAGAGATGTCGAGTTTGATTTTAGTAGAGATCAAAACCCGCGCCGAGGCGATTTTAGGCCAACCCGTTAAAAAGGCAGTGATCACCGTTCCCGCCTACTTTGATGATGGCCAGCGCCAAGCCACCCGCGATGCTGCCGAACTAGCGGGGCTCGAAGCGGTGCGCATCCTTAATGAACCGACTGCTGCCGCCATTGCCTATGGGCTGGGTGAGAAGCAAAAGGGCAAGGTCGTGGTTTATGATTTTGGCGGGGGGACCTTTGACGTCTCTGTTTTAGAACTCAAAGAAAAGATATTCAAAGTTCTTTCTACCCAAGGGGATACCCGCCTAGGGGGAGACGATTTAGACCAATTGGTCGCCGAGCAAATCGCCAAAGAGTTCCTTAGAGGACTCGAACTAGACCCCCACAGCCGCCAATACCTAAAAAAGGTAGCCGAAGAAATCAAGATCAACCTGACCAGCCAAACACACACCAAAACCCACATCCACCTGCCTGCTATTGGGGTCGATCAGGAGCTGGTTTATACACGCGAGCAGTTTGACCAAGCAATTGCCCCTTTGGTGACGCGCACCCTGGGCCATATCGCGCAGGCTTTAGATCAAGCTAATCTGACCCCCGAAGAGATTGACGACGTGGTGTTAGTAGGCGGCAGCACCAGGATTCCCTTGGTCCGCCACCAAGTGGAACAATATTTTAACAAACCGCCCCACATTCGCCTTAACCCGGACCAGGTCGTGAGCTTAGGCGCAGCTATCCAGGGGCATTTGCTTGCCGGGGGCCGTAGGGATTTTCTCTTGATGGACATTATCCCACTGTCTTTGGGGATCGAAACCTTAGGGGGCACTTTTTCTAAGTTAGTTTTAAAAAACGCCAGCATCCCCGCCAAGGCCACCGAGGTTTTTTCTACTAGTATTGATAACCAAACCGGCATTGATCTAAACCTCTTCCAAGGGGAGCGCGAGTTTGTAAAGGATTGCCGCAATCTGGGCCGTTTTAAGCTAGCCGGAATTCCCCCAATGCCCGCCGGTCTGCCCAAGGTGGAGGTGACCTTTTTTGTGGATAACAACGGGCTTTTAACCGTGACCGCCGAAGAGCTACGAAGCCACGTCAAGGCCCAGATCGACATTGTGCCCACCCACGGACTCAAAAGGGCTGAGGTCAGCCGGATGATCAAGGAAAGTTATGAAAAGGCGCTAGACGACTTTTCAATGCGAAACTTAGTCGAGTTCCGCGCCAAGGCCGAAGCCATCGAGGCGGGATTGGTCAAGGTTTGGGAGCAAGCACCTAAGTATTTAAGTCCCGCAGAAATCAAAGCCATCGAAGAGCACCGCCAAGCCCTACTAAAAATCGCCCAAGGGGATGATCCCTTGGCCCTAAAAGCCGCGATTGACCAAATGGGCCATCTGACTCGTGAATTTGCCGACGCTATTATGGGTGACGCGGCTAAAAGTGCCCTGATCAAGCCGGGCAAGGGCTAGATGTATCGGTTATTATAAAGTCTCGACGTTAAAATCTCTTCTCTAAGCCTACCTCTAGCCAACTTCGTTCTTATTTGGTAGGCTCCATAAATTCACCGATACAAGATCACCTCTGCTGCGGCGTTTTCATGCTTACCTTTCTGCAAAAAAAGATCTTTGGCACCAACTCGGACAAGTCCATCAAGTCCTACATGCCCTTGGTCAACCAGATAAATGCTCTTGAGTCTTCAATGGCAAATCTGGACCAAGATGGTTGCCAACAAAAAACCGCTGAGCTAAAGACCCGCTTCCAAAACGGCCAATCCCTAGACGAGTTACTGCCCGAGGCCTTTGCTTTAGTCCGCCGGGCCGCCCAAAACACCCTGGGTCAGCGCCATTTTGACGTGCAGCTTTTGGGGGGTATTGCACTACACAAAGGGATGATCGCCGAAATGAAAACCGGTGAAGGCAAAACCCTAACCTCGACACTGCCTGTTTTTCTAAACGCCCTGACAGGCCGCGGGGTTCATATTGTCACGGTTAACGACTATCTGGCTAAACGGGACTCTGCTTGGATGGGCGAGATTTACCAATATCTGGGCATGAAGGTGGGCACTATTGTTCACGAGCTAAACGACGCCCAGCGACGCGAAGCCTACGCCGCCGATATCACCTATGGCACTAACAACGAGTTTGGCTTTGATTATCTGCGCGACAACATGAAGTTTAACCTGCGTGACTACGTCCAGCGGGACCATGTTTTTGCGATTGTTGATGAGGTGGACTCAATCTTGATCGACGAAGCCCGTACCCCTCTAATTATCTCCGGTCCCGCCGAGGATTCGACCGAGAACTATCACAAAATCGACCAACAACTAGGCGGCCTTACCCGCGCATGGCGAGTGAGTGATTCCCCTGATCCAGAAGCAGTGGCGCGGGCGCAGAATATTAAGATCGATGAGGCCAAAGACTGGTTAAAAAACCAGGAAGACCTGACCATGGCCATTGAGGGCGACTTTACTTTGGAAGAGAAGTCGAAAAACATTCAACTCACCGAGACTGGGGTGACCAAGATGGAAGGGCGCCTCAAAGACTTAATGACCAGCGATAACCTTTTTGATTTCGAAAATATCGAGATCCTGCACCATGTCAATCAAGCTTTAAAGGCCCATTATATTTTCAAACGGGATGTCGATTATGTGGTGACCAACGGAAAAGTGATTATTGTAGATGAGTTCACGGGCCGCCTGATGGAAGGCCGCCGGTTCTCTGACGGCCTCCACCAAGCTTTAGAAGCGAAGGAACGGGTTCAGATTGAAAAGGAAAACCAAACCTTAGCTTCGATCACCTTCCAGAATTATTTCCGCAAGTATGAAAAACTAGGCGGGATGACCGGCACGGCCGAGACCGAAGAGGAAGAATTTAAAAAGATTTATGGCCTGGGAGTAGTGGTGGTGCCAACCAACCGGCCCTTGGTCCGCCTGGACCACGCCGACGTGATTTACAAAACCAAAGCAGCCAAAGACCGGGCTATTTTAGCCCTGATCAAAGAACTCCACAAAAAAGGCCAGCCAGTTTTGGTGGGTACGGTCTCGGTCGAGTCGTCCGAAACCATCGCTACCAAGCTCAAAAAAGATGGGGTTCCCCACAAGGTGCTTAACGCCAAACACCATGAGCAAGAAGCGGAGATTATCTCCCAAGCGGGCCAAAGGGGCGCGGTCACTATTGCGACCAACATGGCCGGACGGGGAACCGACATTAAGGTTCCCGACGAGCTTAAGGAGTTGGGTGGGTTGTTTATCTTGGGCACCGAGCGCCACGAATCGCGCCGCATTGACAATCAGCTTAGGGGCCGCTCTGGCCGCCAAGGGGACCCTGGGGCGAGCCGCTTTATTTTAAGCCTAGAAGACGACTTGCTAAGGGTCTTCGGCGGGGAGCGCATCGCTAGCCTGATGACCAAACTCAAGGTCGATGAAGACGAGGCGATCGAACACATCTTGATTTCTCGGGCGATAGAAAACAGCCAGAAAAAGGTGGAAGCTTACAACTTCGAGGTTCGCAAGCATTTGCTCGAATACGACGACGTGATGAACCGCCAAAGGGAGATCATCTACAAACAGCGCCGCCGGATTTTAGGCGAAGAGGCAGAAGCGGTTTTCGAGGATATGCTCGAAGATGTGGCCGATTATTTAATCCACCAATATTGCAACGACAAATTTACTGATCAATGGGATGTGGATGGGTTGCGCTTAGAAGCGACCTCCTATTTCCGCGAGCCTTTAGAGTGGGAAACCGCCGACGAAACCCCCACGGAAGAGCAACAATTCGACGCGGTGCTTGTAGCTATCCAAAAACGCTACCGATCCAAAATTGGTGAGTTTGGCGACTTTGGCGGCGATTTATTGCGCCAGATTTTGCTTGAGATCACGGACAGCCGTTGGAAGGATCATCTCTTGTCGATGGACCATCTCAAAGAAGGGATTGGGATGCGCGGCTATGCGCAGAAAAACCCACTTAACGAATATAAACGAGAAGGGTTTGATCTATTTAGTGAGTTGATGGAGCGGATCAACCAAGAAGCGGTTAAAACCTTCTTCCATGTCACCGTGGTGCACGAACGACCCAAAGAGGTCGAGCACCGACCCGTACCGATGCAGATGATCCACGGCGAAGTGCCGAGACCCCACGCGGCCCCTCCAGAAATGCTCGAACCCAAACACGAGCCCGTCCGTAAGTCTCACACCCCTGGCCGCAACGAGCTTTGCCACTGCGGTTCAGGCAAAAAATATAAAAACTGCCACATGAAACAAGACCAGCCTCAGGCGGAATGAGCGGCGGGGGGCTAACTTCCACGGGGTTTCAAAAGGCGGGCTTCGGGGCCTTAGGCCTTTTGTTTATCAGCATCCCGCTGTCTATCGCCGGGATGGAGCTGGCGATTTTTGGGCTTTATCTACTTTGGGCTTGGTCCTTGGCTAAGGGCCAAGGTCGGTGGCTCCACAGCCCTCAAGAACGGTTGGTGCTGGCTTTTTTAGCCCTCGCGGCCTTAAGCGCGGTGCTGGCCCCCGAACCCGCCTTGGGCTTGGCCTATTTCAAAAAACTTTGGCGTTTTGGGCTCCCCTTCGCGCTTTTGATGCTCCTCGAAGACCGCTGGCTCCCGCGTTTACTCGACCTCTGGGCGGGATCGGCGGCTTTGATTGGGGGTTATGGGGCCTGGCAACATTGGACCGGCGTGGACCTCTTCCGCTCCCAGCTCTTACAAAACCAATATTTACTGCACGACGGCAACTGGCACGCGGTGGGAATCTTTTCTCATCACTTGACCTTTGGGGCGGTGATGATGCTAGTTTTTGCCTGCTATTTACCGCTGACCTGGACCGGCCAACTAGCCCCCCCGCGCCGTCTTTTTTACGGGCTCACCGCCGCTCTTGGCGCTTATGGAGCCTACGCCAGTATGGGGCGCAGCATCTGGTTGGGGATGGGGGCGGTATTGGTGACCTTTGGGTTTTTGCGGCTCAAAAAAAAGGGGATTTGGTTGGTGGTTTTCCTAGGGCTGTTCGGCGCGCTCGCCCTGGCGGTTAAAGATACGCAACCGGTTCAAGGATTTTTGGTGGAAAACCCGGTCGGTGCCCGGATTGCCAAGGGGTTTAATCAAGCTGCTAACATGGATCGGTTACGAATGTGGCAGGCGGGCTACCGCGCTTGGGCTGGACACCCTTGGCTAGGATTAGGCCCGGCTCAAGCGGCCCCCTTGCAAGCGGTTTATGATCAAGTGGCCCAAGAAACGGGGCACCAGTTTTACCACATCGCCGAGGTGGGGGTACACAACATCTACTTGCAAACCTTGGTGGACTTAGGGCTCTTAGGGGCTTTGCCCCTGTTCCTCTGGTGGTTTTGGACTTGGTTCGAACTCTACCACGACCATTTAGGTCGTCCGGTTTTAGGGGTTGAACAAGGGTTGCGCTTAGGGATCTTGTCCGGCTTGGCCGGGGTCTGGGTCGCGGGATTCTTTGAAAATAACTTCCGCGACGCGGAGGTCCAGGTCGCCATTTTGACCCTTTTTGGACTAGCCATGTGGCTAGGTCGCCGTCCGCCGGACCGAGCCTAAACAATCCCTC
>MFNE01000005.1:11743-50832 GCA_001783695.1 Candidatus Lambdaproteobacteria bacterium RIFOXYD2_FULL_50_16 | reverse complement strand
TAATCAAGCCAAAATCGCTAAATCAGTCTCATCCCATAGTCCTAGCTCCAGCCCAGCCCACTGGCGAGTACCAAGCGACTAGCGATATGCAAGCCTACCTAGACCGCCCCTTGCCCGACCCAGTTCGCAGCGGGGCCGATCAGGCCTACCACGATTACCTAGCCCCGCAAACCGCCGGTCCCAACGACCAGGTGTCCCAGGCCTTTGCGGACCGAGATGCGCAGGTGGTCCAGGCCCAAACCCAGGCCCTGGCGACCTCGGCCAAGTTAAATAAACAAGGTAACGACGACCAAGAGTCTGAGATGAATCGGGCCAAAGCCGAGATCGATGGGCACAAGGCAGACGCTCTGGCCGAGGGCGAGGCCAAGGTAGCATCGTTCCACCAAGATTCAGAGCAGGCGCGTCAAGAAAAGTTGGGCCAAGTTAAATCAGGGGTCGCTAATAGCGAGGCGCAATCTCAAATCGAGCTAGTCAAGGCCCGACAAGCTGCACTCAAAAAACAGCAAGAAGCCCAAGCCCAAGAGGCAGAAAAGCGGGCCGCAGAGCGGCGTAAACCCTGGTGGAAAAGAGCTTGGGACGCCATAACTAGCTTTGTTACCGATATTTGGAACGCTTTTAAAAGCGCAGTTAACGGGATCATCGACGCGGCTAAATCGGTTATATCGGCGGTAATGAAGGCTTGCAGCCTCTTGGTCACCGCCTTGATCAAGGCGTATGCAGCCTATTTGAAGGTTTTGGTGGGCGCACTCTTGGTCTTTTTCCCCGCCTTAAAAGCGAAGGTCATGGCCTTAATTGACCAGGCGGTGGCGGTGCTCACCGATGTCTGCAACAAAATCATTGACGCCGTGGCCTCGGCCATTTTAGCCGCGGTCGATCAAGTTCAAGCGGCAGTCAACAAGGCCTTTGCCGTGGCCGAGGCCTTAGCCGAAGGCGGGCTAGCTATGTTAACCGCTATTTTAACGGGCAACTGGTCTGAACTTTTGATGATTGCTTTTAAGACCGCCTGCAAGGTCGCAGGCGTGCCCCCAGAGCCGATCTTGATGTTACTTAAATCGGTAAAAGACAACTTTATGGAGGTGATTACCCACCCAGTCGCCTTTTTTTCTAACTTGGGCAGGGCGGTTAAAGATGGGTTTCTAAATTTTATGAAAAATGTCGGCCAGCATGTACTTAAAGGGCTGATGGGCTGGCTGATGGGCGGACTTGCCGGGGCGGGGATTGAGTTGCCTGCCAAGTGGGATTTGCCTGGTATCTTTGGGCTCTTGCGGCAGGTCTTTGGGTTTACGCTCGCCTATGTCGAGCAGGTCGCCCGCTCGGTTTTAGGGGACCAAGCGTTGGATATAATTTTTAAGGTAGTCGATTATTTCAAGATATTGATCAACGAAGGTCCCATGGGCCTGTGGAATCTGGTCAAAGAAAAGTTGGCCGATCTAAAAGAAAAGTTTGTGGGCATGATCATCGACTTTGTGGTGGGGCAGGTGGTGCAAAAAGCGATTACTAAGCTCATAACCATGATCATTCCCGGCGGGGGTATTGTGCAGGCGGTGTTAGGAATTTATAACATGGTCCAGCTTTTCTTCCAGAAGCTTAACCAGATCATTACGGTGGTGGCCAAGTGGCTTCAAAGTATGGGGCAGATCGCCAAGGGGCAGGTGACAGCAGCGGCCAACCATATCGAAGAGGTCATGGTTGATTCCTTGCCTTTGGTCTTTGGGTTCTTGGCCAGTTTTATTGGTCTTGGGGATGTACCCAGTAAGCTGGGGGTGTTGATCGAAAAACTCCGCACCCCGGTCCGGTTGGTCCTGACCAAGGCCATCCAGGGGACGGTGAGGGTATTCAAAAAAGGCTGGGCGAAACTCAAAGCGGGAGCGACGAGCTTAAAGGACAAAGCGAAAGCGAAATTAAGCGGCTGGTGGAACCAAAGACGCCACTTTAAAACCAAAAAGGGGGACGCCCATGAACTGGACTTTGTGGGAGACCCGCCCAAACTTAAGGTCGCCTCGGACGAACCCCTGCCGATGCGTAGCCGGGTCGAAAAATGGCAAGGTTGGGCGGCTAAGGCAGATGCCCGCGCCCAAGAGAAATCTTCGGATACGAAGTCGAGGTTAGCCCGCGCTTTGAGCCTCACCCAAAAGCTAGAGGCGGTCGCCAACAAAGACGAGGAGACCCAAGCCAAAGCCCCCGCCGGTGACGCCAAAACCCCCAAGCCCGCCCCCCAACCGCCGACTCCAGGCGAGCTAAACGAGTTGATTAGCCTCCTAGTCACCCTCTTTGGGATCTTCGGCGAAAAAGAAGACGCCGAACCCCGCTCGGTCGAGGAAATGCAAAAGGACTTGGCCGACGCGGCGAAGGATTTGAAGGCCTTTATCAAAGCGGGGATGACGCTATCGGAGTTTACGAAAAATATTCCAAACATTCAAAAATTATATAAAATTAAGTCCTTTACCATTGACGATCCTAAAAAGGGATTGTGTTTGAGTATCAATCCATCGCTTTATATCGGACTAGACGGGCTAATTTATGAAGGAAAGGCACCACATATTACCTATGTTCGGTCTAATTCAACCTATATTGTATATGGCCCTGTTAAAACTCTGAAAGGTTACAATGTAGGTGCTACCTATATGACAGCGCACCCATTAACTCGGGAACATCCCCAAGGAAGTGCAGCGCAATCGGACGTGCAAAAAGAAGTGATGGAACTCATAGGCACCAGCACCGGCAGAGGGGGATATATCCGGGGGCATTTGCTAAATCACGATTTAGGTGGCCCTGGCAATGACTCTAGAAATATCTCTCCTTTAAATGGATATCTTAATAATCCAGTCCATTATAATGAATTCGAAAAACCCTTAAAAGCGGCATTGGGGCTTTCTCAATATTGGTATTACCAGGTTTTAGTAGGCAACCAACAATTAAATACAGGCAACGGGACCCCTGGGTCAGGGGAGCTTACCTCTACTTGGGAATTGACCGCTTACCCGCTAGATAGCCACAACAATCAAGCTTCAGGAACCCAGAAATTTAATAAAATATTGTATAACCAAAAAAATACCCAGTATCAATACACCGGACCTGTAGTTGACGATCAGTCTTCGCAATACATCGAGATCGGGACCGGGGCTCATGATAAACATTTAAGTCGTCGCACCGAAACCGATTTTGATAAGGGCGTACGAGGATTACTTAGCAACAACACGCCGACTAAAATTGACGATAGTATATAGGTCTCAAAAACCCCCCTCACGCGCTCGCGGAGTGTAGGGTCAAGCTGGTTTCTTGCCAGAGGGGGGAGGGGGGGCGGTGGGGGAGGGTGATTTCGATGCGGGAGCCTTGGCCTAGGTGGCTGGTGAGGGTGACTTCACCACCTAAGGCGCGGGCGGCGTTTTTGACCGCGTCCATGCCCACGCCCCGGCCAGAGGTGAGGGTAACCTTATCGGATGTAGAAAATCCTGGGCGGAAGATCAACTCTTGCGCCTGTTTGGGGGAAAGTTTGGCTGCTTCTTCTGGGCTTAAGAGTCCCCGCACGACTGCGAGGCGGGCCATCAGTTCCGCGTCGATTCCTTGGCCATCGTCTGCTATCCAAATCAAGAGCCGCTGTTCATTTTTTTCTGCCCCAATCTCTAAACGCCCTGTCTCCGGCTTGCCCAAGCTCCGCCTGGTGGCCGGGGTCTCGATCCCGTGGTCTAAGGCGTTTCTAACCAGATGGACTAAGGAGGCTAAAAGTCCGGCCAGTCTGATTTGGTCCGCATCGATTCCGCCTGATTCAATCTGAACGCTTACTTTTTTATTTAAGCGCTCGGCCAAACGCTCCGCCTCGATTGAAAGTTTTTTAAAATAAGGCAGGAGGGGCTGATTTTTCAAATCTTCTAACGCCTGCTCCCATTCGGGACGACCAAAGCGGCGGCCTGCTTTAAGTAGTGAAATTAAATGGTCCAGTCTTTGGGTAGGAACCCGCAAACGGCGGCTGCCTCCCTCGTCTAATTCCTCCAGCCCAACCATTTCTTTTAACTTTTTTTCCCCATCTAAAAGAGCGTTTTCCAAACCTAAGGCTTCAACGGTCAAATCCTCGGCCTCTTCTAGGCTTACCTTGTCTTTGCCAACAAGTTTGTCTTCTAGCTCATGGGCCAAGGCCGCTACTTCGATCAAACCGTAACAGGCCATTTCCCCTTTTAAAGTATGGAAACAGCGCAACATCAGTTGCCCACCACCCTCGGTGGGACTTTCTAATTCTTCTTTGATCAAGCTTAATAAATCCCGAGCTTCTTCAAGCGCCATCAGAAACCCGTCCCGGTCACGAGCGACGGCCAAAATCATGCGGGCAGTGGCGTCGTCGGCCTCTAACATGGCTTTAAGAGTACGCTCACGGGTTACGTCGGTCAGCATTAAAAGGAGTCGGTCTTTCTCTGGCGGGGGATGGAGTACCAATTTGTAAGTGAGCTCTAAAACATAAGATCCACGGGTAATCTCTTTGGGCAAAAAGTCAATCAGGTCATAGGTCTTGCCACGGGTCATAAAGATAGTGTCCGTCACCTTTTGGTGCTCTTGGGCTTCCTCGCCAAACAAGAGCTTAAGCGCATCTAATCCACCAATAGGCTCACCAAAAAATTGCTCACAAGTCTTAGAATATTGGCTGCCGATTTTATAGTCTGAATTAAACGATAAAAAGCCTTGGCCCGTATTGTCGAGTAGCTCCCTAATCTCGGCGGTGCGCTGGGTGACTTTAAGTTCTAAGGTAGCGTTGTTTTCCTCAACCAAAGCTTTTTCGCGCCGAGCACTTTTTAAGAGTTCAGCTTGGGCCAACATCCGCTCTTGGAGTAAGCCCCGGATACGGTAAGACAGGGCGAAGGAGAGGATTACAATCTCCCAAATGTTGCCCAAAATCATGGCGTTTTCGGTAAAATAATTAAAATCTAAATATCCTAAACCTCGCAAAGTGGCTACCAGCACCGAAGCCATTGAGCCGCCTAAGGCGATTAAAAAAAAGAGAGCTGGTTGGTATTTTTTTAAAGAGATTCGGATCCCTAATATAATGGGCACTGGCGCGATAATTAAAGCCAAAATAGACAAAACATATTCTTGCCAATAGCCCGGAAGCAGGCTGGCTATGGGTGCGGCCAAGGCAGGAAAGAGGTAAAAATTTAAAAAACGGTTCCAATAGGGGGTGTAGTTTTTGGTGTGTAAGTAGGTTTTAGTAAAAAATATTCCCCAAAAAATCGATAAGGATACCGTAATCGGCGGGCCAAGATTGTTTAGAAGGGGGGACTCGGGCCATAGGTATTGATAAGCATACCCTTTGTAAACGATGATATACAAACCGATACTTAAGATAAAAAAGCAGTAAGTAAGGTAGGTTATGTCACGAACGCCAAAATAAAGCACAATGTGGTAAACAAACATAACTAGGACCAACCCCGCAAACAGCGAGGTCAGCACCAAATCAGGCATTAATCCCTCTAAAAAGTGTTCAGGCGGGACTAGGCGTAGAGGTAAATTGATCGGCGTGCGGCTGGTCACCCTTAAAAAAAGTTCGGTTTCCCCAGGCGGAAATTCTACCAAAAAAGTTTGGGCCGGGACCTGATATTCTCTTTGGTTAAAAGGGAGGAGGTCTCCAGCCAATCGCTTGGACCAGGAACCCTGTACTTGTTGATAAAACTCAACCTGGTCAATAACTGGAAAGCCTTGTTCTAAGACTCGCCAAATAGGCCCTTGCCCGCGGTTTAAAACCGGCAAACGCACCCAAACCGCTCCGTCGGCGTATCCCAAACTGAGCACTGGGCGCTGGTTTGGTTCAAATCTAGCGAGACCTGAGGAGCTGGCTACCTGATCAATGGTTGCCTGGTTAGAAGGGTCAACCCAATATTGCAGACTTGGACCCAGGTCTTGGGCTTGGCGCTCTAACACCAAGGGCTCTGCCTCTAAGGGGGAAAACCCTAACCAAGCGTAAAGCATCATTAAGACCCAAAGTCTCTTCATCCCAACCCCTCATCTTCGCGGGTTTATTCTTAACAGAATCTACCTCAGAAGACAATCCTTGCTTGAATACCTTAGGATTTTAAGCAGATTGCTCATTTTTTGTTTAATAGGTAAGCTCTGTGCATTGCCCAGGAGCTGGTTTACCCAATACTGGAGATTCGAGGGGATATGAAAGCTTTAATGCAACGGCTTAGTGAAGAGCAACAGGTTTGGCTAGTCGATCTGGCGGTAGCCGCAATCTGGGCAGATGGTGAGATCACCATGCCTGAATTTGAAAATTTTAGCCGTTTGGTTAGCTGCCTAAACGATCCTCTACAAAAGAAACTTTCTGTCAAAAAGTTAGAAGATAGAAAAGTGGTGCCTGTTTCGCTACCAGAAGGCCTGCCCAAAGAGGTCTTGCCAGTGATTTATCAGGAGATAATGGGTATCATGATTTGCGACTGGATCCTGGCCGAAGAGGAAAAGGAATTACTAGAGCAACTTTCTGATATCTTCGGATTTACCAAGATGTACCGGGCCAAACTGATCCACTGGGCCGAAGAAGGCATGGCGTGGCAAGAGGAACAGCGCTACCTTTTGCCCAAGGGAATCACTTTAGATGATTCTAGGGTGCCCCTACATGAAATGGATGGTCCGCAAAAGGTTTGGTACGCAGAAGCCTTGATCTCGGCGATAATGATCGATGGATTAATCGATGAAATCCAAATGCGTATTTTGAAACGCGCGATGGTGTTTATTGACAATCCCAAAGAGGTGCAACGGCTTATAGGCTATGTAAAAAACAAACTACGTCCTAGCCTCTTAAGCCCTCCTGGCCTAAATAACGAAACCATTTATCAGATATTTTTTGAAATATTGCGGGTAATCAGTACGAACGAGCTTTCCTCTAAAGAATTGGTCTTTATTGGCGACTACGCCCGGGTCTGCAATATGCCTCAAGGGGTCGAGGATCAAGCGGTTGACTGGCTCAAAAAAGGGATCACCTGGCGGCAAAAGAAAAAAAGTATGACCGAAGGGGCCGCCTTTGATAACGATGGGGCCTCTAGTCTGGCCAAAAGTGAAGATCGCTGGCTCGATCACCCAGTTAACAACAGTCTTACCTACCGGGACCAAGCTTGTTGGTTTTGCGAGGAAGACTTTGAAATCAAGGTGTACCGGCTACGTCCGAAAAGCCAAAAACCGATGTCGAACCTCTTTGGCATTCCTTATTACAAGGAACCCATGACTAAGGCGGACCATTTTTTGGACTTTAACCGAATCCGCATTAGCCTCTGTCCTCGTTGCCTCTTTGCTAGTCCAGCAAAAGAAATGTTTAAGCCTAAAACGGGCGGGGTTAAACCAAAAGTGTTTGGGATGCGTGAATTTCAAGATTTTTGGCGAAAAGGGCTTGATGGGCGCAAAACAGCATTTGAGGGATTACTCAAAGAACGGGACCCCCTAAAATCCAACCTAAGCGAAGTCAAATCCTTATATCGCGTGGCGATTCAAGGGGCGGAAGCGCTCAAACAGTTCGATCCAGTGGGTTTAAATCAGTGGGCCCCGGTTTCCTTAAAACTAACCTTGGCCGAGATATTAATGGGCGAGGGGCAACCCACAGAGGCGGAAAAAATACTGTTTGAAGCCGAAGCCTTAGCCCAAAAGCTCCAAACCAGCACTCGGGAAAACCGATATTCCTTGATGTCTGCCAGATTGTTATTCATGATTGCCCTATATAAAGGCGACAAAATGGCCGCTGGTGGTCTGTTAAATTTCTTTTTAAAACTCAAAGACGAGAAGTTTGCCTCCATGACCCAAGAGGAAAAAAGTCAATTTTCTGGGATGTTGGGTGGGGTTAAACGGGATTTTGAGGATCGAGAAGAGTTGGTCAAAACCAAGTTGGAAGGTTTCCGTCGGAAGGCCTTCGTGTCGTCAAGCGCATCTGAGCAGGAGGGATAATGCGAGCAGACCGCAACATTAAAATTTTGATTGTTGACGATTCCCCCCCCATTCGCCATTTAGTTAAAAAATCGCTGCAAGATCTTCATTTTAATAATTTCGAAGAAGCAAGTGATGGGAACGAGGCGTTTGAAAAGTTGAGCCAGGACCCTGGTTATAAATTGGTCCTGTTAGATTGGCAGATGCCTAATATGACCGGAATCGAACTGTTAAGAAAAATTAGAGCCGAGGCGAAGTTGAGGCATGTCCCCGTGGTCATGATAACGGCTGAAGCATTAAAGGACAATATCTTAGAAGCGGCCCAGGCGGGGATTTCGGGTTATATTATCAAACCCTTCGACGCCTTCACGTTAGGCGAAAAAATCGAAAAGATATTAGGGGAAGCCCTTTAAAATAGGGCCAACCTAGCCCTATTTGGGGAGATCACTTAAGACCAATCGGCAGTTTTCCAAGACCTTGATCTGTATCTCCTCAGGGCCTAAAAATCCCATCGCATCGCCAGAGGTAAGGGGCTGCCCGGCTACCTCTAAAGTTCCGTCAGCCACAAATAAATAGGCTGTGCGGTTACTTGCTAAGGAGTGGGAAACGAGGCTGCCCTTTAGCAGGCAGCCTAACCATAAAGCCCCGTCCTGGTGTAGGCCCAAAGCCCCGCCTTCGGGTGCGGCGGCCAAAAAAAGTTGGTCTGTAGGTTCTAGCCAAGTGGTGTCGCAGGTTTCATAAGCGGGCTTGAGGTCTTTTTGGTTTGGATAAATCCAGATCTGTAATAAGCGTAAGGGATTGGTGCTGCTGGCGTTAAATTCGCTGTGCCTGATACCAGTGCCCGCAGTCATGTGTTGCAACATCCCTGGCTGCAAGACCTCCCGATGTCCGACCGAGTCTTGGTGCTCTAATTCCCCTTCTAAAAGGATGGTGACGATCTCCATTTCGCGGTGCCCGTGGGTGCCAAACCCTTGGCCCGCCTGTATTATATCGTCGTTTAGTACCCGCAAAGCCCCCCATCCCATCCGATTGGGATCAACCCACTCAGCAAAGCTAAAGCTGTGATAGGTTTGTAGCCACTGGTGGTCAAAATAACCGCGGTTCTGGGAGGGAAAAAAAATGGGTTTCATTTAAAGGCCTCGATTGAGTTAAGTAGGCTAAAAAACGGCCCAGATTCCAAGGGAATGGGATCATTGGCTAAGGCAGTGATCAATACCCCAGAGCCGGGGGCTAGTTCACCGCAGTAAAAGGAGCGGTAGTCCGAAGCTAGACTGGCCGAGGTGTGGTAAAGGTCCTGGCCAAGATCATTGGTCTTAAAACCAGCCTTGCCTATTTCAAACTTTTGGTCTCGCGCTAAGACTGCGGGCAGGTAGCGACAGAGGGTGTCTGGGCGACCTAGTGCCCTACTTAGCGTGACCTGTAAGCTAAAGTCAACGTTCACCAATACCACAAAGGCCGCGTCCGTGGAAGAGTCGGCCAGGTAAATGGGGGTAAAATATTGGGTGTCATAACTAAAGATACCCAGATTTTCACCGTTAGTGCGGGTGATCAATTGGGTAACTAGGCTAGAACTGGTCGCCGGGCTACTTGAGCCCGAGCCTAGGGGTGCCTTTTCTTCTTGAACCGGTGCGCTCGCTCCGCAGCCTAAAAGCCAGAACAGCAATCCCGCAATAAGCATTTTTTTAAAAGGCATGGTCAATGGTTAGATGGGTTTGAAAGCCTGCTTCAGAGGTGGCTACATCCAAACGAAGGACGATGGCGTCAATCAGAGCTCGTAGCCCAACCCCACTGCTTTGGTGGAGATTTTCTTTAAGTTGACGGTCATTTAGCGGAGAGACCTGCCCTTCTTCATAAAAAAGTGCCCACTGAAGGTCGTCAAGGCGACCCTTGGCGAAAATCGAATCGATCTGGTAGTTTATCGGGATATTGTAGCGAAATTCCGCGATTTTAGTATCCCCAAAACGGTCCGACCACCGACCTGCTGGATAACCCCGCAAACGCAGACTACCCCCCGAAACCACCTGCCCCGAGTCTTCGCCACCGGTAGTCAAAAAACGCTCTTCATACAAAGCCAAGGTCGCTTGGTTGCCGAAGGGGATATATAGCCCAAGATTGTATGACTTAGACGTTAGCTCTTGATCGTATCCTTGAATGGAATTTTCTGAATTTTTTCCTAAAACCGACTTGGTGGGGGCTGGTAGTTTTTGGGAATATCCCATCCGAATCCCTCGCCGAGGGTCCACCCAGTCGTCAGTCAGGTCGAGCAGAAAATCGAGTGAGGCGCTGTGGCTAGCGGCCAAGGCCTCTTCCCCCTCGCCATTGACCCCAAAGCCCTTAAAAAAGACCAAATTATAAGTAAGGTTTATTCGCCTTTGCCAAAGTCGGTAGGCTGGGCGCAGGAAGTAATATTTAAACTTGCCCGTTTGGGGGATCACAAAGTCAGGGGAATCGCGCCCAGGAAGATAGGTGTAAAAATCGGCGAATTTAATATCCCCAAACCAATATTCGACGGTCAAACCGTTGATAAAAAGGGGCACTTCGCGCAGTGCATAGGCCCGAATGTGAATATCCGATTGTGAGCCGAAGGTATTGGCTTCGGTCACTGCCGCGTCAATCCCGCTACCCCCTATGTTAGAAAAGCTGCCTAAGACCCCAGCAAATAACCCCAACCCAGGAAGGCTGGCGATAGCGGGAATCAACATATAAACATTTTCTTCGCGATCTTCAAATAATCTACGCCGATCTGGGATTAGGGCAAACAGATCCGAGGCCAATAGTAAAAAAAGTAAAAGAAGCAACAAACGTTTCATCTAATCTGGCTTCGGACAGGCTGGTTTAAACCAATAATTCCAAATTCCCTGGCTCCAACTGTAGAGATACCAAAAACAAAGCAAGAATAGGCCCCATTGCTCAGCCCGCCAAGCTGCCCAGAACCAAAAGGGCTGGCTGATCAGGCCAACAATATATCCCCAGCGCATCCAAGATTCCTTGCGCCCGATCAACCAGATCGAGCCCCCCCCTAATAGCACGATCGCGACTTGGGCAACTTGATCCAACCAGCCCCAAGGGTCCATAAAAACTCCAATCCTGTTTACTTATAATAGGTTGAGCCTATCCTAACAAAACCCTAGAAACAAGGCTATCCCTCAATGGGCTTTAGTGGCTAAGCAGCGAATCTAAGACTCGGCGCTGTATAAAAAAGAAACGGGCCTTGTCCATACTTTCGGGAAATCGCTGGAGATTATAAAGGCGCAGGGAGAGGATTTCCCCCTCTTTTCTTTCTATTTGAATCCAAAAAATCACCGCCCGGTTACCCCTTACCTTTACCGAGGAAAAAAGCTCGTATGCCGGACCGTTACTCGATTTAGCGGTCAGTTCCCATTCTTCCTTGGATTCACCAAAGGTCAGACTGGCCGACTGGGACAATTTGTCCAGCCGCGCGGAGGCTAGGTCCTGGAGCAAGGGTAAAATACCGGGGTCTGGGCCAATCAATTCTGGGCCTTGGCTAGTAAGGCGATAAAGCCCTGAAACCGAGAGCCATAAGTTCTCGCGGGCGGGCTCTTGAACCTGCCATAAAAGTCCCAGGTTGTTATCAAAAACCAAACGGCCTCGAATTTTTTGGGGGCGGGAGCCGTCTTTGGGATAGCGGGTGAGCAGAAAGTTAGCCTCAAAGGCTTTGGCTTTAACCAAACGCGCCACCACTTCTTCAAGAACTGGGGCTGGTTTAGCTAGATCCACCGGTTGCGGTTTAAAGGGATCAGGTACCGGTTCTTGGGCGAAAGCCAACAGGGGAAGCAGGAGCAATAAAATCGCCCAAAGGCGCACAGACATCAGCAGGTTTGGTGCCGAGCGACCGTCTCGGCGAGTTTGGCGACCGAATAAAAGGGACTAGCCGTTCCAGCAAGGTTGGGGGCCAAACGCAGGCCATAGGTCTTTTGCAGGGCTAGGCCCAGTTCTAAGGCATCAATCGTATCCAAACCCAACCCGTCCCCAAAGAGAGGATCCTCTGAATTGATTTCTTCAGGGGTTAGGTCTTCAAGCTCTAGGGTTAGAACAATCAACCGCTTAAGCTCAGACTCAAGCTCGTTAAAGACGCCCATTTCGAAACACATAAAACCTCCCTGTCTTCGGTTTTGAAACCTAGCCCGTTTGGCCTCGTTTACGCAAGCCAAAGACAGTCAAAACAGATTTTTTCAGGGATAAAGCAGTGCCCAAACCTCAATGGCCGGGGTTTGGTAGGGATGGACCTGTTTGATGGCCTCTACCAACCTAAGATAATCGGCCTTAGCACATTGGAATTCCAGGCGGCGGCTTTGCACCCTAGAGAGGCGGCCTAGTTTGCCCTTACTGGGGTTGGCCCCTTCTAAGGGGCGGAAAGTCTCGGTCACCTCCGAAGATAGTGACCAATGGTCATAAAGACCAAACTGACCTACCCCTAAGTCGCCCAAAGTTTGAAGAATTAACTCTTCAGCTTCAGGCGGACAATAACAAATCAGCTTAACCAAGACCTAATGAGCCGGACTGGCTGGGGAGGTTGGCGCTAGGGGAGCAGCGGTTTCATTAAGCGGGGCACCAGGGATGGGCTCGGTAACCGGAGCCGGCCCTTGGGGCATTTCAATCGGCTCGGTTTGGGGCACCATTTTTTGGGCTGCATCCTCAACGGGCGCTGGCGCAGGCATAGACTCTTGAGCTTCTACCTTTTCCAAAACACTAGAACGGGTCTGGTTGCTGGTTTGGTAGGTTAAAAAGAAACTGGTCAACATAAACAAAAAGGCGATGACCGTGGTAAATTTGCCCATTAAGCTGGCTTGCCCGCGAGAAGCATTGGCTTGACCCATTGAACCAAAGGCCGCACCCAGTTCGGCACCACGGCCAACCTGTAATAAAACGGCGAAAATAATACAAAAACAAACCAATACGTGTAGAGCAATCAAAAAACCGTTCATGAAACCTCGTAAGCTTGGATAATCTGGGAAAAGTCATCGGCCTTTAAGCTGGCACCGCCAACTAGGGCGCCGTCGATGTCCGGCTGGCCCAACAATTCTTTAGCATTAGACCCTTTTACGCTGCCGCCATACAGGATCGCCGTTGAGCGGGCCACTTGGGCACCGGCCTTGGATTCAATATGGTCGCGGATCATTTTGTGGATCTCTTGGGCCTGTACAGGGCTGGCGGTTTTGCCAGTGCCAATCGCCCAAATCGGTTCGTAGGCAATGCTCACCTCGCCCCAATATTCAGGGGGTAGGGTGTCGTAAATGATTCCGATCTGATTTTTAATTTTATTGATATGTACGCCTGCTTCGCGTTCTTGAAGCGATTCGCCGCAACAGACAATGGTTTTAAGCCCAGCTTCAACCTGGGCTTTGGCCTGGGCGGCCACTTGGGCGTCAGATTCATGGTGGTCGCCACGGCGTTCAGAGTGGCCACTTAGGGCATAACGACAGCCTAAAATCCGCAGTAACTCGGGGCTGGTGTCACCTGTGTGGGCTCCGTCGCGAAACGAGGAACTAGTCTGGGCACCCAAACTAAGGGTCGAATCGGTCACCCAATGGGCGGCTAGCGCCACTAGGGGCATAGGGGGGATCACCACGACCTCTAAATTAGCCTTTGGTTTAAATCCCGCTTTGATTCCTTCGATCAGTTCAAAACCCTGGTCTGGATCGAGATTCATCTTCCAGTTGCCAGCAATAATACATTTTCGAGCCATTTTACTTCTCCGCCAGGGCTTCCACACCAGGCAATTTGTTTCCCTGCATAAATTCGAGGGAAGCACCGCCACCGGTGGAGATATGAGAAATTTGATCGGCCAGTCCGGCCTGATTAATAGCGGTGACCGAGTCGCCCCCGCCGATAACGGTAATTCCTTTGTTGGCCGCAGTTGCTTGGGCTACGGTCAGGGTACCTTGGGCATAACGCTTGTCTTCAAAGACCCCCATGGGTCCGTTCCAGAAGATCGCGCCAGCTTGGGCAGCGATCTGGGCGAAGTGGGCCGCTGTGTTAGGGCCGATATCTAAACCCATCCAACCTTCTCCAATGTCGCCGTCGAAATATTTTGGGTCTCCAGGGGCGTCAAAGGCTTGGTTGCAGAGGTGGTCGGTAGGTAGGTGAATCTGTTTGCCGAGTTTTTTTGCTTTGGCCAAAATTTCTTCTGCCAGATGGAGCTTGTCTTCTTCGACGCGGCTGCTACCTACCTTGACCCCTTTTACCTTTAAAAAACTATAGGCCATGGCCCCGCCTATACAAATATGATCGGCCAAATCCAGCATATTAGAGAGGAGTTCTACTTTGTCTGAAACCTTAGCCCCGCCTGTAATGGTCACAAACGGGCGTGGTGGGTCTTGAAGGAGTTTGCCTAGGTATTCTAGTTCCTTTTGCATCAGGTAACCACAGGCGGCGTCTTTAAAGTGCTTGGCTACCCCATAGGTGGAGGCGTGGGCGCGGTGGCAGGTGCCAAAGGCGTCCATCACAAATTTATCAGCCAGCCCGGCCAAATCTTTGGAGAACTGGGGGTCATTAGCAACCTCTTCGGGGAAGAAGCGGATGTTTTCTAAAAGCAACGCATGTCCCTCTTTGAGGCAATCTACGGCCGATTCGGCCACTGGGCCCAAAATATCAGGACAGAAGCTGACTGGCTTGCCCAAAAGACTTTCTAAACGTTCTGCTACGGGACGGAGGCTAAGTTCTTCAGAGCGTTGGTCTTTTGGTCGTCCTAAGTGGGAAACCAAAATCAATTTGGCACCTTGTGCCAAGAGGTAGCGGATGGTTGGCAGGGCAGCAGTAATCCGGGTGTCATCGGTGACTCGACCCTGTTTTAAGGGCACGTTAAAATCGACCCTTAAAAAAACCCTTTTTCCCTTAACCTCGATGTCCTCAATGGTCAGCTTGTTCATAGGTGGCTCGGTAGATGTGCGATAGTCAGCAATTGTGGACCGGAGCCGTTGCCCTGTCAAGGGGGATGCTAAGGGCCTGTCAAGGGTTTTTTGAATCAGCTTCGACAAAATGGTCGAGGAAAATTCGGCCACTTTGGCCAACTCGTCAAATTGGTCGAACGTAAAGGCCCTAGGCTTTGGGTTAACTAACTGAAATAATATTATTGCAAATTAGGCACGCCGGTTGCAGATAGGGTAACTACATCGATACCAAAAAGGGAGGCTAAGATGAAAAACCGAATGGCAAGTAGAAAGAAAAAATCCCGGTCTTTTAATCCCGGTCACGAAGAGTTAAGCAAAGCTATCGCTGAATTTGTTGACCACGGTGGGCATATTCAGCAAATTACCGCCACAGATACCAATCTGGACGAGTTCCTAAGCCACAAGGATGAACGGTCAGTAGATGAGTTTTTGATGGGTGGGAACTTCAGTATGGACGCGACTCGGTTTTAGTAGGTCTTTGCCGAACTCCCTTTGTCGGGGTTGCTCGCCTTTCCTTATACAGGTCTGCGTCGATGCGCCCCGGTCACTCCTCTTTTTTAGCTGCAAAAAACACCTCTGAAAGCTTGGTCGCCAAAATCAACTCTCCCTTGATTTTAAGTTTGCCTGTTAATGCCGCCTTGTATCCCGGCAGCACCCCTTTGTATAACTTAATAAAGTCTCGGTCTTTGATCTCTAAAACACAGTCTGCTGGCCCTTCCTCGAAAGTCACTTGGGGATTGTCTTTTAGGTTTATATGAAAAATCCCGCCCTCTGGCCCGCTTATTTTGAACAGGTAAACCGCGTTGACCTGGGTCACTTTTTCTGGGTGTTCTACGATTCCCTGGGCGACTTTCGAAAAGATTTCGGCCACGGTTAGGGGCTTTTTAGTTAACTCGGGCGCACTCATTCTAACCAATCCAAGTTGCCCGTCCCTTGGCGGATAATTTGTGGCGACTCATGGGAAAAATCAACAATGCTGGACTCTGAAATAAAAACCTCGCCGCCGTCAACAATGAGGTCAACCTGATTGCCATATTCCTCCTCTAAATACCAAGGAATAAAATACTCTTGCTCTGGGTCAAGGGGGACACTGCTGGTGACAATCGGCTCGTTCATAGCTTCGGCAAGGCTTAAGGCAATCGGCGAATTGGGCATCTTGACCCCAATGGTCGCGCGGGGGCTGAGCAGGGTTTTGGGGATTAACTTGCTTGCTTGGAAGATAAAGGTATAAGGCCCTGGAAGAAGGGAGCGTATCTTTCGAAAAACCGGGTTTGGGATACCTTTAGTGTACTGCTCGAATTGGCGGGTATCCGAGCAAATAAAGGTCAGGGGCTGGTTTTTTTCCATCTCCTTGATTTGGTATATCCGCTTCATCGCTTGTTTAGAACTAATGGCACATCCAAAAACATAAGAGGTGCCTGTGGGCATGATGATTAACCCGTCATTTTTAAGTAGCTCCACCACCTGCGCTATCTTGCGCGCTTGGGGGGTTTCCGGGTGGATATCGACAATCATGGAATCAGTCCTTGGTTTTGCCTGAGGGCCTCGTATAGACCTAACGCGGCTACATTCGATAAATTAAGGCTTCTAACTCGCCCCGGCCACTGTGGCACCGTTACGAGTCGCCCTTTGTAGCGGTTTAACCAGATTTCGTCGATACCCCTAGTTTCGGGGCCGAAAATGAGCCGGTCCCCTGGGTTATAGCGGGCCTCCCAATAACGCTTTGTGGTTTTGGTGGTGAAGAGGTGGATCCGATCTGGGTCCAGGTTCTCCATTAAGCTGTCAAGCGCCTCGACCCGTATTAGATCCACTTGGTCCCAATAGTCGAGCCCCGCCCGCCTTACTGCTTTATCGTCAATCTTAAACCCTAACCTTCCCACCAGTTCTAAGCTCGCCCCGGTGGCGGCGCAAAGACGCGCAATGTTGCCAGTGTTAGGGGGGATTTCGGGTTCTAAAAGGGTGATTGTAAAACTCAAAATCCGCTCTCCTGGCGGGCGACCAAGTCCGCATATTTAAGCCCCTCCCCGCCAAAAAGGTCGAGGGCGCTACCCACCGTAAAATCAATTGCCGATTGACCTAGAGTTTTGATTTTTCCGATATCGTCCCAATTTCTGACCCCGCCAGCGTAGGTCATTTTGAGGCCGGACCAACTGCCTAAAATGTTGAGTAAATCCTCATCAATCCCCAACCCCTTACCTTCGACATCCACCGCATGGATTAAAAATTCGTCGCACTGTCCTGCTAGCTGATCTAGGGTCATAGGGCAAACCTCTAAGTTGGTGAATTTTTGCCAAAGGTCGGAGACAACCCAGTATTTGCCGTCTTTTTTCCGGCAGCTAAGGTCAAGAACCAAGTGTTTTTTGCCAATTTTTTGGTTCAAACGGGAAAGTCTCGTTTGGTCAAGTTGCCCTTGAGTAAAAACATAGCTAGTTACAATCACTGCCTGCGCCCCCTGGTCGAGCCATAAGGAGGCGTTGTCTTCAGTGACCCCGCCGCCTAATTGTAGCCCTTGAGGAAACGCGCTCAAGGCCTCTTGGGCAGCTTCTAAATTTCCTGGCCCCAACTGGATCACGTGGCCCCCCAAAAGCCCGTCCTTTTGATACTGGCTGGCATACCACTTTGCGCTTCGTTCAGAAACAAAATTGGTTTTTAGCTCCCCACCTAAACTAGAGCCAACAATCTGTTTAACCTTGCCTTGGTGCAGATCAATACAGGGACGAAAACGCATGAGGCCTTTTCAGAGCAGATTAAAAGGATTAATTTGACCACTTGGGGGTAGCCTAGCCGTTTCTGGCGCGTAGATAAAGCCTCAAATCAGGCCTTTAACCCCAACCTTCTAATTTAAAAAGACAATGCGTCTGCCTCGACTCCAGCCCTTGGGTTTTTTGTTCGCCTTTTTTTTGGTAGGGGCAGGCACCCTGCAACACGGGCTTATTTTTGTTTTTTTAGGTGCAGAACCCAAACGAATAGAACAGCTTAAGCTGGGGCTGGGTTACGACCTAATGCATGGAGCGTTACTGGCAGGACTGCTGCTATTTTTGGCCGCTCCTTGGGGTTCCCGGTCAAAGGCCGTTGGCCGTTGGCCGTCTTTAGTGATGGCGGGTTTTTTCTTTTTATTGTTTGCAGATTATGTTTATGTGACCCAGTTTGGCACCCACCTGCCTTTTTCGAGTACCGAATATCTTGGGCAAGCAGGGGAGTTTAGCAGTACCATTGGGGCGGCTTTAAGCGAAATCGGTTTTTGGCTGTTGTTTGTGTTACCGCTTTTGGTTTGGTTTGGGGCTTTGTATGGGTTACGGAGGATAAAGCCCCAATGGTTCCGCCTAAAGCGGGCCGGGGTGGATTTATTGTTTTGGCTGGTCTTGGCTGCAGTTGCTGGGGCTAGGTCTAATTCGATGGTTGATAAAAACCTCAATGACCCTTTAACCTCAAACGGTTGGATCTATTTCTACTGGTCCAAGAGTTTTACCCACCCTCAACCCATTTCCCGCCCAGACCAAGCCTTGGCCGTGGTCGCGGGCCAGCTTTCTGGCGAGTTACCCGAGGGGGAAGATTGGAAAGACTATCCGCTGGCCAGAAAACAATCAGCACAAGGTTGCCGAGGTGGGGGGCCTTTGGCGAGTGCGCTTTGCGGAAAAACTAAGCCCAATGTTTTATTTATCCTTTTAGAATCCTTTCGGGCCGCCGACCTTTCTAATTTTAATAGCCCCCTAAATCTTACCCCGCGCTTTTCGCAACTCTCCAAGGAAGGGGTCTTATTTCGAAATTTCTATGCCAATGGTTTCCAGATCCGCAACGGTGAGGTGGCTAGCTTTTGCTCGATGGTCCCCAACTATGGACCGGCGGCGATGCGTGAATATGTAAACAACCGTTATCGTTGTTTACCGGCGTTGCTTAAAGAGGCTGGGTATAAAACCTCGATTATGTTTGGTACCAATTCGGTATTTGATAATCAAGACAAGCTGTTACCCAAGATGGGTTTTTCTGAAGTTTTAGATGCCTCAATCTTTGATAAAGAGGTACAAAGGTTAGGTTGGGGGGTTTCAGATAAGGCGGTTTTTAACCGCTGGTTAGACCACCTCAGCCATCAAGAACCCCCCTTTTTTTCTGCGATGCTTACGATCACCAACCACCACCCTTTTGAGGTACCCGAAGGATTTCGTTTTTATGACGCAATCGACGACCAACATCGGTATTTTGAATCAATGAGATACACAGATCAAATGTTATACGAGTTTATCCAAAAGGCCAAAACCCAGTCTTGGTGGGGGGATACCCTGATTTTTGTATTCGCGGACACCTCTAACTACCAACCGACCCAAATCGAGCCCAAAGACTTTGAAACAGTTGTAAAGGTCAATTCGCAGATCCCCTTGTTAATTCTTGGCGGAGCCCTTAAGGGAAACTTTGAAGTGAATCAATTTCACGACCAATTGGATTTGGCACCAACGGTCATGGACCTACTGCGTCGTCCATACGTTGCGCCTTTTGCAGGGCAGAGCCTTTTGTCGCTTAGCGAAGGCATAGCAATGACCAATCGACCCGGGAGTTATTGGGCGGTGATGAGCCAAAAGGGGGGCGTGTTTATGGAAAGGGACCAAGATTTAACCCAAACCGAAAACACCCCTGCTGATTTAGCCGAGCATTTTAAAGAGATTGGTTTATCCTGGAATCAAGCCCAAAGCTGGATTTTACAAGAAAACCGCCTTTGGCCCCCAGAGGCCCCTTGAAAGGTTGGATTTCAAAGTCGGCTCGTCGGCAGCCGTCAAAGCTTAAAGGGACTTGGGCCTTGGTTTTGGGGTACCTGTTTTTTTTAACCCTCCCCTTTTGTTTGGCGCGACTAATCCTATGGCTCCATTATTCAGACCAGTTCGAAGGGCTTAGTAGTGCCGACGTCTTTATGGGTTTCCTAGGTGGGCTTAGGTTTGATCTTTCCTCGATGAGCACCTTGCTGGGCCTCCCTATCCTTTTAAGTTTTTTACCCTTGGTTCGCTCCCTTTCTTGGCGGCGGTTTTGGCATCTAGGGATAGGGGGGATCAGCCTCGTTATCTTGGCGTTGTTAGTGATTGATCTAGTTTATTTTGCTTATGTCAAACGCCATTTAAGCTACGAACTCTCCGCCGCCCAAGGGGATTGGGGATTGATGGTTAAGATGGCTTGGGGAGGCTACAAAGGGGTTTTATTAGGCTTTGCTGGGTTTTCGATTTTGTGGCTTTGGTTTTGGTCGATTTTAGGCCGAAACCAACGGCCAGGGCTGGGCCTGGGCTCGTTTGTGTGGTTATTTCTGTTAATAGTGGCTTTGGCGCGTGGTGGGTTTTCTGCCAAGCCAGTTTCAGTGATAGATGCTTACGCCCAAGGCAACGATCAACTAGCCAACCTCCTTCTTAACGGTGTATTTACGGGCAGCCACGCCCTATTATTAGCAGACGGCCCGGACCATTTGTATTATGAGCCCAAAGACGCCGTTCGCTGGGCTGGCGGGGATCCTGAAGCCCCCTTCCCAATGTTGCGGCATAACCCTGGACCTAAAAAGGGTTTGAATCTGGTCTTTTTTCTTATTGAGTCTTTGAGTTACGATTATATTGATCAACTCGGCCATAAGAATTACGGGGTGACCCCTAATCTGGATAAACTGGTTCAGGAATCAAAGGTTTATACCCGGTTTTACGCAAGTGGGCAGCGGAGTTTAGAAGGGGTGCAGATTGTGCTTACTGGACTGCCTTCCGTGATCGGACTGCCTACCTTGGGCGAGGGATTTCAAGCGCGTTATTCCTCTCTAGGTAATATTGGGCAGGCGAATGGTTATCAAGGATTGTTTGTGCAGGCGATGAAGAGGCAAAGTTTCCGAGGGGAAGCGGTGGCCGGGGCGACAGGCTTTAAGCATTTTTACGGCTCAGAAGACATTCCAAGGTTGCTCGATTATCCAGACCCTGAGGCCGCCCCTTTTGGCTGGGACCATGAAACCTTCCAGTTTGCTTTGCAAAAAATGGATGAGTTAGAGAAACCGTTTGTTTCCTTTATTGTTTCTTCGACTACCCATACCCCCTTTCCGCCGCTTCCGCCAGAATTTGAAAAATACCCAAGAGACCCCAATGCCGAGTCTGGGTTTTTAAACACCTTGGCTTATACGGATTGGGCGTTAGGGCAGTTTATTGAACAAGCTAAGACCAAGCCTTGGTTTGAAAATACCCTGATTGTACTCACTGCGGACCATGCGATGGGCAATTTTTGGGATGGGGATTATTTAAAACGCTTTCAGATCCCCCTGATTGTTTACGGACCGGGGATCGAGCCGGGGATGGATCCTACCTTGGGAAGCCAGATCGATATTTTACCTAGCCTGATCGACTGGCTGGGCTTACAAGGCGACTATGCCGCCATTGGTAGGCCTTTAGGAGAAGGGGGGCTTGGCTTTGCTTATATGCGGCAGGGACCGATAATGATGCTGGTTAATAAGCAGGGTTATTTCCGGCACAGTCTAGCCAACCGGTTAGAATCAATAGACCCCAACGGGGAGACGCTGCCAAAGGAGGCCCAAGCGAAGATGGAGCGCCAACTGCTCTCCATCGATCAAGCCACCTTTCAGCTCCTGTTAGAAAACCGCTGGGCTCCTTAGCTAAGCAGCGATTCGGCAAAGAGGTGGGGAACAAAGGGTTGTAAATCCTCGACCCGCTCACCTACCCCGATAAAATAGACAGGTAACTCGAATTCGTTAACGATCCCAATAATCACCCCACCCTTGGCGGTGCCGTCCAGCTTGGTGACCACCAAACCCGTCAAAGCAACCACCTCGCGGAATTCCTTGGCTTGCATAATGGCATTTTGCCCGGTGTTTGCGTCGAGGACCAAAAGTGCCGCGTGTGGGGCTTCGGGCAAGACCTTTTGCAGGCTGCGCTCCATCTTGGCCAATTCGTCCATCAGGTTTTTTTTGTTGTGAAGCCGTCCGCTGGTGTCGCAGAGTAAAACGTCATAACCCTCGTTTTGAGCTTTTTGTGCCGCTTCGTACAACACCGCTGAGGGATCGGAATTTTGGGGTTTTGCCAAGCAGTCCACCCCGACCTTTTCGCACCAGTGCGCCAGTTGTTCAATGGCAGCGGCCCGGAAGGTGTCCCCGGCGGCGACCAATACTTTTTTGCCTTGGCCTTTGAGTTGGGCGGCCAATTTACCAATACTAGTGGTTTTACCCACCCCATTGACCCCGACAAATAAATAAACCGTGGGCCCACTTTGGGCCAGAGGCAGGTGCGGATCTCCCAGGTCTAAGATCCCGGCTACTAGAGCCTTAAGCGAGGTGATAGCCTCTGCTTGGGTTTTGATCTGGCCCAGTTTAAGTTGGCCCTTTAAGTGATCGATCACTTTAAGGCTGGTAGCCACTCCTAGGTCTGCCGAAAGCAACCGTTCTTCGAGTTCTTCTAAAAATTCATTATCAACCAATTCGCCCGAAGCCAGGGCCAAAATGGAACCTGAAAAAATGGAACGGGTTTTAGCGAGTCCTTTTTTTAACCCGGCCAAAAGCCCCGTTGGGGTGCTTTGGGTGCCCTTGAGTTCCTTACTTAATGGACCTTGGTTCTGGGCTAATTCCTGCCTCTTGGCCTCAAACTCTTGAGCTAGTCCGGTTGCCTTATCCTTGGACTGGCGGATTTCTGCGGCAAGGCGTTTTTTATCTTCTCTTTTCTTTTTGTTGAAAAACATGGGCTCCTTGGTTTCGGCCTTACCCTTAACGGTTCTAAGCAAAAGGATCAAGCCGATCCATCTTGACAAAATTGACAATCAACCCTAGGGTCTAGGCCGAACCCCAATAAAGGCCGTATGTCGCTTGATCTAGTAAACCAAATCGCAAAGGTCCTTAACTCGAACTCGGACCTGATCCGTTCGGTCAACATTGTTTTGATGATGTTGCAAGATTACTTGGCCGTGCGCAACCCGATGTTGTTAATTCGCGACAACGTAATCAATCGGTTTTTTATTGATATCGCTCCCGAATTAGACGAGGCCGATAAAAATCGCTGGAACCAAGGCAATCGGAAAACCGAAAGTGCCGCCAGCCTTAGAATGCAACACGAGGCCTTGCTTTATCCCGGCGACGACGACTTTTTAGAACTCCCTATGCCCAAGGACTTGGTAAATAAGCCCAGGGTGCATCTGATCCAACCGGTTATCTACCGGCACCAAAACCTTCCTTTAGGTATCTTGTCTGCTCAGATAACCGATTTTGAACAGGTTCGGCTGGCGCAAAAGGTGTTCAAATTTTTGTCCGATTTTTTGGCGCTGTCGATGGTAGCCAAGGGGTTTCCGGTACCCGAAATCAACGAAGCTCGGCCAGAGCGCGAGGATCTGCCTATGATTTTAGACGGTATCATTGGCCAGTCGGAGTCGTTAAAAGAGGTGGCGCAAGTAGTAAGGAAGGTGGCGGCTTCCAAGGCAACGGTTTTAATCCGGGGGGAATCGGGGACAGGCAAGGAACTATTTGCCCGAGCGATACATGATTATAGTTTGCACAAAAAGGCCCCGTTTATTGGGGTTAACTGCGCCGCACTTTCAGACAACCTGTTGGAGTCAGAGCTTTTTGGTCATGAAAAGGGCAGTTTTACCGGGGCTACTCAAACCCGTAAAGGCCGCTTTGAATTGGCCGATGGGGGCACCCTTTTTTTAGACGAGATCGGCGACACTAGCTTAGGTTTCCAGGCAAAAATCTTGCGGGTTTTGCAAGAAGGCGAGTTCGAGCGGTTGGGGGGCACTGAAACCAAACATGTAGATGTACGGATTTTATGCGCGACTAACGTCGATTTAGAGGCGGCTATTACTAAAGGGACCTTTCGCGAGGACCTTTATTACCGGCTTAACGTAATCGGGCTGGATATCCCCCCCCTGAGGGAGCGCCGCGACGATGTGCCAATTTTGGTAAGGCACTTTATGAATCAATTTAACCACCAAGACAAAAAAAATATCAATATTCGCGAGGAGGATATTGAATATTTAGCCCACCTTGATTGGCCGGGAAATGTACGCGAATTAGAAAACCTAGTGCAATCGGGTTTTTTGATGGAAAAGGAGGGTTGGTTTACACTGCCTAAGATTCTTCGTTCAAGACAGCCCAAGCCCAGTGTGACAGTGGCCCAACCGGTAGTTGCTTTAGAAGAGGTGGCCAACCTGGATGCAGAGGAAATGGCCGCTATTAAACGCGCCCTGGCTGAGTCGAGAGGGGTTCAAGTAAAGGCGGCCAAGGCTTTAGGAATCAGTTTGCGCCAACTTCGCTACCGTATCCAGAAATACGATTTAGTTGTCCGCAAGATTCGGGTGTAATTGCCAAGTTCGTTGGGTTTAGGTAGATTGGGCCTTCAGGAGAACTAAAAACAATGGAAATTTACAACCCTTACTTTTGGTTGCTTTTTGGTGGATTTGTGGTTTTTATGGCGCTCCGGGGACGCCGGAACCGAAAACCAGGCCCCCAACGCTCTCGGCCATCCACCATGCGGGGACAGCTTTTAACCACCTCCCTTGCCAAAACCACCCCTTTGGTTTGCCTCTTAGACGAAGGGAAAAAATATGGTCCCTTTTTTTTGGAAAAAACCCCGCCAACTCTGCCCCATTGCCCTGATTGCAGTTGCCATCTTCAAGATTTTGTGTCCGATTCACAAAGTTGGTTTGAGGGTAAGGTTCCCCAGGGCAAAAGACAGACCGATTTGGGTGATTTGGCCGATGGGGATTGGCGTTATTATAAAGCAAGCTTGATCCTGGCCCACCCTGAAACGGACCCGGAAATTAGAGATCAATTTTCCCTTTTGGCCGAATCTGGAACTGCCGACGAAGCCTTTAAAAACCGGGCCCAAGCCCATTTACGAGGATAAAGATGATTATTGTTACCGGAGGGGCCGGGTTTATTGGTAGTCGCCTGATTCACGGACTAAATGCCCGCGGGATTACGGATATTTTAGTTGTCGATCATTTAGGCAAAAACGATAAATACAAAAACCTGATTGGTCTTGTGTACAACGACTACCTGGACCGGCAAGAGTTTATTGAGGCTTTGGACGGCGAACAGATCGAGTCCGAGATCGAGGCGATTTTTCATTTGGGTGCTTGCTCTGCCACTACCGAACTGGACGCGGCCTTTTTGATGGACAACAATTACCGCTACTCGCAACTCCTCTCGCGCTACGCCGCAGAAAACCAGATTCGGTTTATTTACGCCAGTTCGGCGGCCACTTATGGTGATGGGGACGAGGGTTATTCAGACCAGGGAGATTTGCTCAAATATAAGCCCTTAAATCCCTACGGGTTTTCTAAATACGCCTTCGACCTTTGGGCCGAGGCTCAAGGTTATTTAGAAGAACAGGTAGGCCTCAAATTTTTCAATGTTTACGGTCCCAATGAGCGACATAAAGGGGACATGCGCTCGGTTATCTCTAAGTCTTATGACCAGATCGTACAAAGCGGCCAAGTGCGGCTCTTTAAAAGCCATAAAGAGGGTTTTAAAGACGGTGAACAGTTGCGTGATTTTGTATATGTTGCCGATGTCGTTGAAGTGATGTTGTATTTTATGGACCAGCCAGACCTGGGAGGGATTTATAACCTCGGCACTGGTGAGGCGCGGAGTTTTAAAGACTTGGTTTTGGCAACGTTTAGTGCCATGGGTAAACCGGCACATATCGAATATTTCGACATGCCTGAGCATTTGCGTGGGCGTTATCAGTATTTTACCCAAGCTGACATGTCCAAGCTAAAGGCCACTGGGTATAAAAAATCCTTCACCCGCTTAGAAGACGGGGTGAAAGATTATGTGCAAAATTACCTTGCTAAAGGGAACTAAATGTCCGTGCTTTTAGAATTTTCGATGACACCTTTGGACAAAGGGGAGTCGGTTTCTAGTTACGTCGCGCGCAGCTTAGAGATCATTGATCAATCGGGCTTGCCCTATAAGCTTAATCCTATGGGAACAGTTATTGAGGGCGAGTGGGACGAGGTGATGGCGGTGGTTACTGCCTGTTATCAAAAGATGTCAAGTGATTGCGGGCGGATCACCACGCAAATTAAAATTGATGCCCGCCAAGGAAAATCGGAGCGTTTGAGGGCTAAAACCGAAAAGTTGGAAAAGGTTTTAGGAAAGGCGCTCAAACAATAAGATTGGGCTAAAACTGCACCTCATAACAAATCCCGAGGGCGTGAGGAACAAGGCAAAATCTATGGCCCGAACCTCAAACCTCTTGGCCAACCTTGGGAGGCTATATTTATGTTTAGAGGTAAAAATAACTCTTTAACAATTCAATTAAATATAAAGGATCAACCGGTTTAGAAAGGGCTAGATCGGCTCCGGCTTGATAGGCGGCTTGTTTGCGGCCTCCCTCCCCTCGATCGGCCAGCGCGATTAACGGCAAGAGATAACCTAAGTTTTCCTCTTCCCAGCGGCGTAACATGGTAATCAACTCCAAGCCATCGGTACCTGGCAGACTTAAATCTACCAGGGTTAAGCGAAACTCGTTGTTGGCTCTAGCCTCCATGGCTTCTTTGGCGCTCTGGGCCAAGGTTACCTGCCACGAAGCAGCCTTCAGGGCCTGTACTAGAAGTTGCACCTCTTCTTTTTTGTCTTCGACTAATAGCACCTTAGCTTTGGGCTCACGGGCTCCGGCGGCTTCATCGTTGCGCCCTAAGAGTCGCAACATCAAGGGGTAAAGTTCTAAACTTTTAATGGGTTTATTAAGGCGGGCTATGGGTTCGAGGTCTTCGTTTTCTGGGATCACCATCGAGCCATCCAGGTTGCTGGTCAAGATAACCGGCAGCCCAGGCAGGGTTTTTCTTAATTCGCGTAGTTGGTCTAGGCGGTCATGGCCAAAGGATTGATCTAAAATAATCAAGTCCGTGGGGTTTCGTCGTCCGCCAACTAACTTTTGCGCCTCTGCAAGGCTGGCGCATAAAGAGGGTTGTGCCCCCCAATAAAGCAGGTACTTTTGTAGAACCTGACCTAAAGAAAGGTTAGGTTCGATTAACAAAACCCGCACTCCTGAAAGGTTACGCACGGCGCGCATACCCGTCTCGCGAGGTTCAGGCTGACGCCCTAATCTGGCAGAAAAACCAAAGGAGGAACCTTGCCCCTCAATCCCAGAGAATCGCAAGCCTCCGCCCATTAGACCGGCCAAGGCCCCAGCAAGACGCACTCCAAGGGCGTGTTGGGCCCCTTCTTTTCCACCTTTGATCAGGCCGGAAAGCTGGTTGGCCAATTCTGTTTGTTTGGCTTCAGAAAGGCCCAAGCCTGAATCTCGGACCTTGAAACTAAGCTCTACTATCTCGACTGACTGGCTGATCGCCGATAATTCCAAGACCACCTCTCCCCGAGAGGTATAATCAACCGCGTTTTCAACTAAAATGGACAACAAGCGGAACAGGCGGTCTGGGTCTCCAATCAAGGCCACCGGTACCTCGGTGCCTATGTAACTGACCAACTCCAGCCCTTTGGTGGTAGCTTTATGAAAATAGGCCTCTAAAACCCGCTCTACCAGTTTGCGTAAATCAAATGGTTGCTGGCGCAAGACTAACCGGCCTGATTCGGCCCGAGCTAGTTCAATGGCCCGACTTAGGGTTTTTTCTAAACTCTGACTGGTTTTGACTAGGGTGTTTAAAATCTGGGCCTGTTCTGGAGCCCCTGTTTCTTGGGCCAAGTTTCTAGCCAAGTTTACTAAGGCAGTGGCAGGCAACTTTAAAGATTGGCCGAGCGAGGAAAAATAGTCTGTGCCCAGCCGGTTTTGGCGGGCGCTCCGCTCTTGCTCTTCATACCCTTTCGAAATAGTCTGGGCTACCGTAGGGCGGGCCTCCATAGGGGCCTGGTCCAACGAAAAACGCGCGAAATATAGACCTGCGGGGCCAGACTCCAGGCGTCCGAAAAGGACATTTGCCGATTCAGCCCGTCCGTCTTTACGACGCGCCTTGATAGCCTTGGTTTGGGGCCAGCGAGGTTCCCCAATAATGATCTGCACTAACTGTTCTTTAAGTTGGTCTTGATCGGCGATTAAAAGGGTCAAGGGGCGGCCACGCAATTCTTTGGTTTTATAACCAAAAAACTGCTCTGCTGCCGGGTTTCCTTCAATCATTTGCCCGTTTTGGTCAAACAACAACAAGGGCTGATCTAACTGGCTGATCAACGCGCCCAAGCGAGCGCGTAAGGTCTCTTGGCGCGAATCGGCCCAGTGACCCTCTAAGGCCGCCCCTAATTGGGTGATTAAAGGAGCAATAGCGTCGATACGCTCTTGATCCCAGGCTTGTTGATCGGCGGAAAAAAACTCTAAAACCGTGACAATCTCACCGCCTGAAAAAACCGGGAATCCCACCGCCGTTTTGACCCCAAAGTCATAGTGAATTTTGGTTCTTGAAAAGCTAGCGTCCGCGCTAATATCCTCGATCCATACCAGTTTTTCATTGGCTAAAACACGATCTACTAAACCCTCGCCAGATTGGAAGTTTTTAGATTCGGCAGCTTCAATAAAACTGGAAAAACTTCCAGGTTCAGTTTGGTGCCAAAAGGCGGTTTCCACCTTATGGCCAGATTCATCGGGTAATGCAGTATGGGCTAAGGGCCAATTTGCGTAGGTAGAGATAGCTGAAAGCGCTGCGCGTAAAGCGTTTTCTATTCCCGCTTTGGCCTGCACTTTTTCTAGTCCAGTTTGGTAAAATTCTAAGCGCCTTTTTCTGGCCTCACTTTGGGCCAGCGCTTTTTCTAGCCCATCCGCAAAATAACGAATCGAGAAGGCCGCCCCTAAGGTCCAGAGGAACCCAAAGATCAACAAAGCAATATCGACCTCGTTGCCCAAGGTTGGGACTGGTTGCTGGTAGGCGGTGAACAATAAAGAGACCTGTTGCCCTAATAAAGGGGTCTCTAAACCCAGTTCCACTAGATGCCCTTGACCCAAAGCCGACTGCGCGGTCCAGAGTCGATCTCCCTTGAGCCCAAGCCGATACCCCATCCCCTCAGGATGTCCTTGGGAGAGGGTTTTGGATAGCTCCTTGGCGTCTAGTTTGATTAAAAACCAATGCTTTTTTTGGCTTTGCGGAACCGCCATCCACAGCCCGGCACCAAAAGCGTCTTTAAAATCCTTGTCATAGAGTTTGGGTTGGCCTTCTAGTTGGACCCGCTCTAGCAGCGCCACCAGCGGCTCTAACAAGGCGAGATCTCGGCCTTGTTCGCTGATATTGGGATAGGACCCGGTCACCGGGAGATAAAACTCCCGATTTTTGAGTTGTTCAGGGGAGAGTCGAAGGGCAAAGTCTTTGTTTATTTTGGTAAGCTCTTTTAACTGTTTGGCTCGGTCAGCCTCTTCCCAGCGCTCCACCCAAAGCACTTGCTCAACCGCGAGGCCGTTTGCTTTAAGTTCCTTAAATAAACCCTCAGCGTCCAACGCAGATTGAGTATTTTCAGCTAAGCGCACATTGATATGCAAGCTTTGATTAAGCGCCTTTAGGCCGGTCTCGAAACGGGCGGCTCCTAGCGCCAGCTGTTCTTGAGCCCCTTTTTGGACCATATTGTCCCGCTGAGCCAACTGCTGGTAATATTGCCCATAAATAAACCCTAGCCCTAAAATAAACACGAGCAGAGGAAGCCAATTTTTGATTTTCATAGGCCTCTTAGTGGGACAACCAACCCAGCACCAGAGCGCGTTCCATCAGTTGGAACTTCTCTGGCGTGATTCGTTTATCTAAAAAGAGTCGCCTTAAAAAATGCAACTTTACCAACCACTCTTCTTCAGAATGGCACTCTTCCCAGCCACTAGGACGGGTTTGATTTTTTAGTTTGTTGTACTTGTTAGCCAAGATCAAACGGGGATGGTCTTCGGTCAAGGGAGTGAGATTGATCATAGGGGGCCAGCAAGCACTTGTGTAAAGAGGGTGACAAAGGACTTTGAAAAAGTTAGGTTATCCATAAACCATCGCAGCGCCGAAGGCAACTTAGATGAACGTCAATTCCACTTCCTCCGATTTTAAGGAGTTGCTGTTTTCCAACATGGACAAAGTTCTCCATGCCTGGATGCTACTCGACGGAGAAAACAACATTGTGCAGTGGTCTGCTCCCGCGGAGCAGCACTTTGGTTATAGCTCTAATGATGTAGAGGGTAGGCCTTTTTCGATGCTACTACCTGAGCACACTCATAATCGGGAGCAGTACATAGCCTTGCTTGAGCTCGATTGCCATAATGGATCTTTGATTAACCACCGCACCCAAATGGTGCAAAGAAGTGGGGTGATCATGGACGTGGTGCTTTCAATACACTTGCTTCACAATCACCAGATTTTTAAATTAATCACCTTCGCCAACGTCACCGAAACCACGGAATTGCAACATTTTGTGAACAACAAAATGATGGAATTGGTCGAGCGGTTCCATTTTTTTCATGGCAAAGATTTAACCCCTCAGATGCACGAGATTTTTGATGCTATCTTAGTGGCGGTGACCTCTGGGCAGGGACTTAAGTTTAATCGTTGCTTTTTATTACTGGTTGATCAAGATGATCAGGAATTAAAAGGGGTGCAGGCGATTGGTCCAGCCTCGAAAGAGGAGGCCGGGCGGATTTATCAGGAGCTTTCTGCTTCGCCGCCGACCTTAACCAAGATGATTGATCTCTATAAAGCCGCTGGGCAAGGTTCAGACAGTTGGATCAATCAATTAGTTCGCAACATCCGGGTCAACCTTTCTGAGGTGGATCATATCCTAATCCAAACCCTTTTTAACCAAAAATATCAATTAGTAAACGATACTTCTACCCTGGTTAGCCTCCCAAGTTTTAATTGGTTGCGTAAAACCTTTTCGATTCATGAATGTCTCTTGGTTCCCTTGATCTGGCATGGACAGTCAGTCGGTATCTTGATCGCCGATAATGCGGTTACCGGTCATGCGATTACTGATATTAATATCAAGGCGTTAACTGACTTCGCTAAAACCGCGACTGAAGTTATCGAGACGGTTAAATTGCTTTCTAAGTTAGAGGAGTCGATCACCTATATTAAGGCCACCAACGTTAAAATCAAAGAGTCCCAAGCCCAATTGATGCACCAAGAAAAGTTGGCTACCCAAGCCCAGCTAATCGCCCAAATGGCGCATGAGATCAGGGGACCTATGGCTATTATTGGCGGCTTCGCTCGCCGTGTGCATAAACGCATGACCCCCGCTGATATTAACTACGACCCGGTGGACCGGATCGTAGAGACCGTAGCCACCTTGGAGTTAGTCTTGGCAGATATCTTGGACCAAGGGCCCAAGGCTCAAGACATGGCCGAAGACTGTGACGCTGCTAAAACCATCAATCGCGTGGTCTCCCTGTTAGAAGAAGAGATCCACAACCGCCGGATTTCGGTAAATATCAATATTAAGGGGGATTTACCTAATATCCAGATTAAGGAACATCACCTCTTCGAAATTACACACAACCTAGTCAAAAATGCCATTGAAGCGATTGGCAAGGATGGGTTATTATTGATCCTTGCTAACGAACTGGGCAACATGGTGGTAATCACCATTCAAGACACGGGACCCGGTATTTCCCAAGCAGAAGAAGCCAAGATTTTTTCACCTTACTATACCACTAAGGAACATGGGACTGGGTTGGGCCTAGTGGTGGTGCAAAAACTGGTTGAAGAGCATCGCGGGATGCTAACCGTCCACTCCCTCCCTGGCAAAGGGACCACCTTTACTTTCTCACTCCCTACAGTCAATAAACAAGAGGAAACATGAGCGAAATAAGCAAGAAAATATTGGTTATCGACGACGAAGAAAATGTCCGCGAACTCTTAAAACTGGAGTTTTTGGATCTTGGATTTGAAGTGATGACGGCCAACAGTGCCTTTAATGGGTTGCAGGTTCTTAAGGATCACAAGATGGACTTGGTAATTCTCGACATTAAAATGCCGGGGATGGATGGGATTGAGGCCTTAGAAAAAATCATTAGCACCCAAAGGGGCCTGCCGGTGATTATACATTCTGCCTACTCCCATTATAAAGACAACTATTTGACCTGGAGCGCCACTAGTTATGTCGTTAAATCAGGCGACTTGACCGAGTTGACCGCTAAAGCCAAAGAGATTTTAGCCAACAAAGAAGACTGATTCCAAACCGCTATCCCGAATACAGGAGCAAATATGGCCCTAACCAGCGAGAACGTTTTAACCTTCCTCTTGGCGGGAGGAAAGGGTACAAGGCTTTATCCCTTGACCCGTGACCGCTCTAAACCAGCAGTTCATTTTGCCGCTAGGTTTCGTATTATCGACTGGGTCTTGTCTTCTGCCATAAACTCAGGATTGCGCCAGATTTATGTTTTGACCCAATTTAAAAGTCTATCGCTTGAAAAACATTTGCGTTACGGCTGGAACTTTTTAGCCAATGAATTGGGTGAGTTTGTCCAGGCGGTACCTGCACAGCAACGTATTAGCGAACAGTGGTATTCAGGCACCGCAGATGCGATTTTCCAAAATCTACATCTTTTGGAAGACCACCGGCCTGACCACGTGGTGATCCTTTCGGGGGATCATATTTATAATATGGACTTCTCCGAGATGTTTAAGCGCCATATCGACACCGGGGCCGACCTGACGATCTCGGCGATGGAGATAAACAAGTCCGAAGCTCACGAATTTGGAGTGGTTACGTTAAACGAGCAAGGCATGGTAGATAGTTTTATCGAAAAACCCCAAGACCCCGCCTTGATCAAGGGGGAAGGGGATATTTGTTATGTAAACATGGGGATTTATATCTTTAAAACCGATACGTTGGTTCGCGAATTGGCCAAAGATGCCCGGGAAGCTACCGCCCACGATTTTGGCAAAAACATCATTCCTGATATGTTAAACAATTCCATTGTCGCGGGGTTTGACTTTAAACTAAGCCGCTTTGGCACCTATTGGCGCGACGTGGGCACGATTGCCTCTTATTACGAAGCGAACATGGAGTTTTTAAATCTTAAAGGGGTGGACGATTTAATTAAGCCCCAGTGGAGGATTCGGACCTTAGGCGAACAGATGCCTTCTGCCTATTTTACTGACGCCGAAATCCACAATTCCACCGTAGGTTCCGGTTCGACCGTTTTTCGGGCAAAGATCACTAATAGTTTAATAGGGCGAAACGTCCATATTGGCGAAGGCACAGTGATCGAGGATTCGATTGTCACCTCTAATTGTCGAGTTGGCAAAAATTGTATTATTAAAAAGGCGATTTTAGACGACAAGGTTACCTTGGGCGACGGAATCAAGGTAGGGGTCAACCCTAAAGAAGAGGCGAAATTTTTCTTTTTCTCGGACGGCATTGCGGTATTGCCCAAAAACTTCGAGCTCTAAGGCATGGCTAAGCGAGAGCGCTTTGTCTCTAACCCCGAACACCAACGACTGATCCGTAACCGGGTGGGGCTAGTGGTCGTGTTGGGGCTAGTGGCCATGGCGCTGCTTTCGCTCAATTTTTACTACCAAGAATTCCAAGACTGGAAGTCCCTTGAATCCAACCTAGATGTACTTTTGTTGATTAACCTCAACGCGGTACTCTTGTTGTTGGTGATCTTTTTGGTGCTGCGTAACCTAATCAAACTGCTTTACGAGCGCCGCCGAAAAAAGATGGGGTTTAAACTCAAGTCGAAACTGACTTTGGGTTTTATTTTAGTTTCCTCTTTGCCGATTGCGTTGTTTTTCTTTATTGCCAATGGCCTCCTCAAAAACAGCCTTGATGTTTGGTTTAAGGGTGAATATTCGCGCGCTTTTTCCAATACCAGTTTGGTTGTGCAAGGCTTTTTAGAAAAGCGGGACCGGGAACTATACAACCTCGGCAAAATCATCATTGAGGACTATAAGTCCCAAAACGATTCGAAGTTGTTTAAGGTTGGCCTAGAGCGCCAATTGTGGTTTAGAAAAGCTTTGGAGCGGTATCAGCTGGATGGCTTGGCGCTTTATGGCAAGGGTTTTGTCTTTGAAGATAAGTGGATTCTTCGCCCTAGTGCTGAACTGTGGCAACCCCTGCCTTCGGGGGTGGTGAAGCTGGGGGATGCTAAGTTACCCAGTCTAAGCACCCAGCTGGATCAAGCTCAAATCAGGCGGGTATTGATCCCCTTTGAGATAGCTGGGCAGTCCAAGGTTTTAGAGGTAGCTGAGATCTTACATGGCAGTTTTTACAGTGACTTAACCAGGCTGCAAAACAATCTAGAAGAACACCGCCAACTTTTAAGCCTCGAAGACCCCCTACGCACTAGTTTTACCACTTACCTTTTGTTTTTTACGATGTTGATTATTTTTGGGGGGATCTGGTTTGGTTATTATCTCGCCCGAAGTATTGTCGAGCCTTTACAAACCCTGGTAGAGGGCACGAGGCGGATTGCCAAAGGGGACCTTGATTTTCAGATCGACCTCCAAGAAGAGGATGAGATCGGTCTTTTGCTCGATAGTTTTAACGACATGACCAAAGAGCTTTTACAAAATCGGCGCAAATTAGCCTTGTCTCGGGAAGCCTTGGTGGGGACCAACTTAGAATTGGAAGAGCGCAATATCTTTGTGGAAATGGTGGTCCAAAACATCCAAAATGGGGTGTTTCTGGTGGATAATTCGGGTTATATCAAGGGGATCAATCCCTTTATGATCAGACTGTACCAGATTAAAGTAAGCAAACCCTTAGGTAAACACTATATGGGGGTTTTATCCAAAGAGCAGGCATCCCTGTATGAATCGATGACCAGCCAACTAGAACAAAGCGGCGAGGCGCGGGTTAAGTCTGAAGTGCATTTGATGCAGGATAAGAAAGCGATCCACTTGGATTTAGAACTTTTTGCCCTGCGGACCACCAAGGGGGAACCTTTGGGGCGACTTTTAGTCGTGGACGACCTTACCGAAATCGACCGCAGTACCAGAGCCAAGGCTTGGCAAGAGGTGGCAAGGCGTATTGCCCACGAGATCAAAAACCCATTAACACCCATTCAACTCTCGGCCCAACGAATTCGCAAAAAGTATTTGGAGGAAATGGTTGATTCAGAGGTCCTAGATGCTTGCACCGCAACGATTATCAACGAGGTTAATCAACTAAAAAACATGGTAAACGAGTTTTCCAAGTTTGCCCGCATTCCCGAGGTCAACCGCAGCCCAGGAGACCTGAACCGAATTTTAGACGAGGTAGTGGCGCTCTTTAGCCATGGTTTACCTAAGGGGGTGGAAATAAACTTGGTTAAATCGGAAAAATTGCCTTCCATTTTACTCGATCAAGAGCAGATTAAAAGGGTCTTTACCAATTTGTTAGACAATGCCTTAGCCGCATTAGAAGGGCGCGAGGATGGATTGATCGAGGTGATCAGTAGCTTTGGAGCCGACTTGAAGATTGTAAAGGTGGTGGTCTCTGACAACGGTTCTGGTATTCCCGAAGAGATGACCCCCCGGATTTTTGACCCTTATGTAACCACAAAAGCCGAGGGAACCGGCTTGGGGTTGGCAATTGTTCAGCAGATCATTACAGATCATGGTGGATTTATTCGCTTAGAAAATATAGAAAAGGGGACTAGATTCAGCATTGAACTGCCTGTTTAACCTCCAAAATGGCTATGTCAGAAAACGTCTTAATCGTCGATGACGAAAAAAGTATCCTCACTGCCCTGGCAGGGATTTTAAGTGATGAAGGGTTTGTTTGCACCTTGGCGCGTTCTGCCAAGGAAGCCCTGGAAGTCTTAAACGAAGAGGCCGACGACTTTTTTCATGCAGCACTCTTAGATATCTGGATGCCGGGCATGGACGGTTTAGCCCTGCTCGACTGGATCAAAGAGCATGAGATGCCTTTTCCGGTGATCATGATGAGTGGCCACGGCAACATCGAAACCGCGGTCAAGGCGACTAAAAAAGGGGCGTATGATTTTATAGAAAAACCCCTCTCGTTAGAAAAGGTGCTGCTAACCCTTAGGCACGCCATGGGCGAGGAAAAGCTAAGGCGAGAAAATGATGAATTAAAGCGCCGTCCAGACATGGCTGGAGCGGTAATTGTGGGTGAGTCGGTGGCGATTAAACAGGTGTTTGAGCAAATCGCCACCGCCGCCCCTACCGAAGGCTGGGTTTTGATCCAAGGGGAAAACGGTACGGGCAAAGAGTTGGCGGCCAAGCAGATCCACCTTTCGAGCCCCCGCAAACTCCAGCCTTTTGTGGCGCTTAATTGCGCCGCCATTCCCGACGACATGATCGAGTCGGAACTCTTTGGCTACGAAAAGGGGGCCTTTCAGGGGGCGAAAAAACGTAAGTTAGGCAAATTTGATCAAGCCAACGGTGGGACCCTGTTTTTAGACGAGATCGGGGATATGAGTCTAAAAACTCAAGCAAAAATCCTGCGAGTTTTGCAAGAGCGGCAGTTTGAGCGGGTGGGTGGGGAAGAAACCCACCGGGTCGATATTAGGATTATTGCGGCCAGCAATAAAAACTTGTCCCTAGAGATTGAAGCAGGGAAGTTTCGCGACGATCTCTATTACCGACTTAACGTGATCCCCATTGAAATTCCGCCTTTAAGGGAGCGGGTTGAAGACATTCCCTTATTAATCAATTATTTTATCGATCAGCTGACCCTTTCTGGGGACTTTGCCAAAAAAACCTTGTCGCCCCATGCCCTCGAATCCATGATTAGTTATCAATGGCCGGGCAACATTCGCGAGCTAAAAAATATTGTGGAGCGAATGGTGATCATGGTCAAAGGGCCTGTGATTGAGTTAGCCAACGTGCCACCTGTGGTGCGAATGGGGGAGGCCGGAATCTCGCCAGACCTGCCTGAAAAGCTGGAAGAGGCCTTAGGGCATTTTGAGAGTCGATTTATCGAATTGGCTTTAAAGAAAAAGGGATGGAATTTGAGTTTAGCCGCAGAACTTTTAGGGATTAATCGAAAAACCCTTCAGGACAAGATCAAAAAATTCAATATATTGGTCCAAAAAAACAGTTAAATAAAATGGACCTTTGAAGACCGGTTGTAATTCTTGAACATTTGCCTTATGATGTGGCCTTGGCGGTGGCTTGGGACTTGCTCACTGGGGCATAAAGCCACCGCTTTTTTTAGCCCAATTCGGAGTATTTAATGTTAAAGGGCCTTTTAAGAAGCCAAGAAGATAAGCTGAAGGAGAAGGTCGAGGAATGTATGTCCGAAGGCCTAAAGGCACTCGGAGAGAAGTTTTATAACAAGGCCATGATCGAATTCGACAAGGCCATGGACCTAGATCGGAACAATGTCTATCCCCGGATCAAAGCCGAACTAGACGCAGCCGCAAGTTCTGGTCAACTCGATGCCGCTTTGTCCTTGGGGATGAACCTAATCAAAGACAATAACCAAGACTTCGAATTGGCCAACAAACTGGGCAACTATGCCCGCGAATTGGGCAACTTTAAACAGGCGGAAGGGCTTTATAAAATGGCCCTAAAGGTCAACAAAAACTTTCCCCAAGCCTTTTACAACCTTGCTGCCACCATGGCGCGGGTCGATAAATACGACGACGCCGCCATGTCTAGTATCACCGTTTTTGACGGGATTGAAGACTTTATTTATCCCGATTTTGTGGGTGGTGGTACTGGTTTTATTGAAAACCTCTGTCAAAATCTCGCCGATAGCCTCGGTGCTGCTCGCGCGTCGCGGCTCAACGAATTAAAAATATTAAAAGAACAAAAAGATCAAGCCGGTCATTCGGTCGAGGCCTCGGAACTTCAGTTTGAGATTCGAAAGATCAACGACATGCCCAAAGGGGTCCAGCCTGAAGATGTGATCGCTGAATTCCAGAAACGGGCAGATGTAGATGCTGGGCATAAAAAAGATCACCTTTACAACATGGGGATCTACGCGCTGCAAAACCGAAAATTAGAGGTAGCTGACCAGTGCTTCGGTCAACTTTCAGTTTCCGATTTTGAGTATTTAGAGGTGCTTAAGGCCATATTGACCTTTAAAAAAGGCGACCAAGATGCCGCGATCAAACACCTTGAAAACCTTTTGGGCGAAAACGAGTTTAACCGTATTTACAACGTAAACCTGGGCCTGTTTTACCGGTTCCAAGGCAAGAAGTTTTTGGCCGCAAAGTATCTGATTAAGACCGCCAGCCTCTTAGAAAAATCGGGCGGGATTTATTCGATGAAAGAATTGGTTCGGCAGGCTCATGCTGCTTACGATGAGGGACAATTCAAAAAGGCGCTAAATTTCTATCAAATCGCCTCTACTGAAATCCCAGACGCCCGCCTTTGGGAAAGGTTGGGAACTTTGTATGCGCAGATGAAAAAATACGACGATGCTGTCGCTGCTTTTCGAAAGCTGCAAGAGATGGAGCCAGATTCGGAGACGGGCTTCCTAAAACTCAAAGAGATCCATGACTATTACTTCGCCATGGGTAAGCAGCTTTTGGATGACCGTAAATTTAAGCCCGCGTCTGACTATTTCCGCAAGGCTTTAGGGGTCTTGCGTTTGCCCGAAACGGTCAAAACCGCCGCTATTGTTTATGGTCAACTCAAGCAGTCTGACTTAGAAGAAGAACTGCTCGATGAGTACCAAAAGCTGATGCAAATCGAAAAGGAAAAGGGCCAAGAGGTTGAGCGTCAGAACATCATTCGCGAGGCCAAAACCTTTATGGCCCAAAAGAACTACCTCAAAGCCGCTAGCTCTTTAGAGTCGGCCTTACGCATGAAGGTAGATAAAAACGTCTTTTTGCAATTAGCGGGTATTTATAAGGGTCTTAAAAAAACCGAAGAGCTTCATGCATTGGTTGGCCGATGGGAAAAAATGGTCGAACACGAAGAAAAGATGAAGCAGTACGAAAAAGACAAAGAACGTCAGCAAAAAGAATAGCCAACCTGCCATGTCTGCCATCGTTGAACCGATTTTCTTGGTCTCCAATGCCAGTCTGGTTAGCCGGTTGGAATTCGCGCAAGAGTTTGCTTTGGCGCGGGCTACGATGGACCCCGAATGTGGAAGCCTAGCCCAAAGGCAGGGCGGGGGCCTATGTGTATATGGCGGAAGCCGCTCCCCTCATAACATCGCCCTCAATTTTGGCCTTACCATCAATCTTTCAGAAGAACTGGGGCAGGCAGAAGCCTTTTATTGGCCCCGATTAAGCCCGTTTCAATTAGAACTTTCCCCCCAAGCCCCTTTAGACGCCTATGCTCTCTTGGAATCGCGCCGATACCGGCGGCGGGGCGAGATTTGTTTGTGGGGGCTGCCCTTAGATGAGCAAAATGAGTTGATTATTAGAGGCGAAGGCGAGGCTTGGCCTGCGGGCAGGGAGCAAGCGAGTGTTTGGGTCCGGGTGTTGGAAGCGGCATTTGGCTTGGAATTCGATCAAACCCACACCT
>MFNE01000005.1:8810-11736 GCA_001783695.1 Candidatus Lambdaproteobacteria bacterium RIFOXYD2_FULL_50_16 | reverse complement strand
CTATGCCCACATGCCCTCAACCCGGTTGTTTTTAGCGTTGATGGAAGGACGCGCGGCGGGGGCTGCGGGGATGTTTGTTTTTAAGCGCACCGCCCTTTTTTTTGCGGCAGGTGTTATCCCGCGATATCGTAAACAAGGGTTACACTTAGAACTTCTTAAAACCCGTATTGAAGCGGCGCGTAGCCTCGGCTGTGATTTTGCTTTGGCTGAAACGGCCATTGATTCTCCAGCAATTTCGAATCTGCGTGCCCTTGGGTTTGAGCCTTTAGGGCAGCTAGTTCGTTATGCTCGGTAAACGGCAGGTTATTTGAGAGTCATTAATATTTTGACCTGAAACAGGTCGTGACACTGTACACAAGCAGCCACAACTTTGCCTTGCTCCACCAAGACTCCCCGAATATCCTTTTCTCCTGCCTTTTTAGCCATGTTTTCGCTGGTCTCGCGTAAGTAGCGTTCAAAGCGCCGAAGGTCACGGTATTCTTTTGAATCTAGCGCTTTTTCTAAACGAGCTAGCGAATCTTTATCCACTTCAGGCGCTCGGTTAATCGCCCAGGAAGCTTCAGCCATTCCCTTAAAATCGTTGATAAACATGGCTGTTTGCAATCGGCTCATGGCCTCACCCCAATGCTGCATCTGCGCAAGATAAGGGCTCCTGGCCCAAGCGGTTGGGCAAAATGCCAATCCTAAAACTATCCACAAAATCCCTTTTTTCATCCCCAAGGTCTGTTAGAGATTTATAAACGGCGCGTTCGCCAAAAAGGGAATCTTGGGGCATAGGCCCCAAGTGGGTCAAGTCCCTTCTATTTGCCCTTGGCTACTGCCTTGAGTGCATCAGCGATATCACCAGGAGCCGACATAATGTTCATAAAACTGTTGGCCCCCATCATTGAAAGATCGGGAAAGCTAATGGCAATGCGAAATTCGGCGGGCAGGGTATATACTTTACCCTTTGAAACCAAGATTTCATAGGGAAGGTGGGCAGAGGACCGCATCTCCTTAAAATCCACCTCTTTCATAATAAAAACATCACTCGACACCTTTTGGGTCATGGCGACTCCAAAAACGGTTTCCTCTTTGTCAGGTAGGTCGATCCGGTAAACCTTCGAGACTCCACCAGCCTTGTTTTGAAGCCCTTTCTCTACCGTATTTAGGGCGGTCTGGTAGTCTTCATGATCTGCTAAAAGAAGGGTATCGCTAAAATAGGGCATACCAAATTTATAGTGGTATTCGCGCAGTTCTTCCGGCTCTAATCCGTTTTTCGGACCAAAGGCTTGCCCCTTACCTAAGGCCTTGGTGATGGCCTCGGTAACCGAGGTCAAATCCCCTTGCAGGTGGTAGGCGTTGTACCAATATTCGGGGGTGGTGTAGGCGATTTGAATAGCCCCTTCGTGATCGGTCACACTCACCCGTAACATGGCCCCAAATCCGCCCTTTTCACTGGCTGTAGCTAGGTCCTTTAGGGTTTCATTGGTAAACACCAAAATCTGGGTGGTTGGGTAGGGGCTGTATTCGCCGACCTTTTCAAATCCCCCGTTGGTCATGGCGGATTCCACGGCCAACGAGGCTTCGTCTAGGTTTTTTTGGGTGGGTAGTTGGGCTGCGGTAAAGGGCTTGAGTGGTGCTGCTAAAAGCGCCGGTACTAAAAGCGCCAGAGCAAGGAGGGCGAGTAGGCTTTTCATCGATTTTCCTGGGAATGGGAAAGCAATCTGTAAAATTCCAATATCTATATAATTAAATCAGCAACCATGGCAAGTATTTCATGTAATTTAAGGGCAACCGTTGCCCCGATAAGTTTGCTGTGCTAAAAACCTACAGGTTCAAAAGCTACTTCCCGGCAAACGCCAACCTTAGGAAAACCATGGCTGATACTGAAAAATTTTATTACCCCGCTCAATCGGTCATCGAACAGGCGACCATCAAGGAATATGATGCCATGTATAAACGGAGCATCGAAGACCGAGAAGGTTTTTGGGCAGAGCAAGCTGGGAATTTTGCTTGGTATAAAACCTGGGACAAGGTCCTAGACGAAAGCAACAAACCTTTTTTCAAGTGGTTTACTGGGGCTAAAACCAACATTATTCTTAACGCCATCGACCGGCACCTGACCACCGCCAACCGCAACAAGCTAGCCTTTATCTGGGAGGGCGAGCCAGGCGAGGTGCGCTCCTTTAGTTATCACGCCTTGAACCGCGAGGTCTCCAAGTTTGCCAATATCTTAAAATCGATGGGTGTCAAAAAGGGGGAGATTGTCACTATTTATATGCCCCAACTCCCCGAACTAGTCATCGCCATGCTCGCCTGCGCCAAGATTGGCGCGGCCCATTCGGTGGTTTACGGCGGTTTTAGCGCGGACGCCTTGGCCGACCGGATTCGGGACGCCCAAAGCCGGGTGTTGGTCACCGCCGACGGCGGCTTCCGCCGGGGTAAACCAACCGACCTCAAAGCCATTGTCAACGACGCTTTAAAACATTGCCCCTCGATTGAGGTTTGTATCACCGTGCAGCGCACCGGGGCCCCCTGTTTTATGGAGGACGGGCGCGACTATTGGTACCACGAACTCTACAAGCTCCCGATCGCCTCGGCCAAGTGCGACACGGAAGTAATGGACGCGGAAGACATGCTGTTTTTGCTTTATACCTCGGGCAGTACAGGCAAGCCGAAGGGCTTGATGCACACCCACGGCGGGTATCAGGTCTATACGGGCACCACCCACCGCATGGTTTTTGATATTAAGCCGGAAGATACCTATTGGTGCGCCGCCGATCCGGGCTGGATCACCGGGCACAGCTATATTGTCTATGGTCCTTTAATCAACGGCTCGACGGTCCTGCTTTATGAAGGCGCGCCGAACTACCCCTATCCAGACCGACTCTGGCAGATGGTGGAGAAATACGGGGTGACCATTTTTTACACCAGCCCCACGGCG
>MFNE01000005.1:0-8792 GCA_001783695.1 Candidatus Lambdaproteobacteria bacterium RIFOXYD2_FULL_50_16 | reverse complement strand
TTTGGGGAGTCCTGGCCGGCCAAGCGCGATATCAGCAGCTTGCGGCTCTTAGGTTCGGTGGGCGAGCCGATTAACCCCGGCGCTTGGGACTGGTATTACAAAACCATTGGCGGAAGCCGCTGCCCGATTATGGACACTTGGTGGCAGACCGAAACCGGCGGCTTTATGATTACGCCCCTGCCCATCACACCCCTTAAGCCTGGTTCGGCGACCAAACCTTTCTTTGGTAACGAAGTGGCGGTGGTTGATGACCACGGCAACGAGGTGGGCCCCAATGAAGAGGGGAGTTTAGTGATCAAAACCCCCTGGCCCGGCATGGCCCGCACCATTTATGGCGACGATGCTCGCTATCAAGAAACCTACTGGAAACGCTTTGAAGCCCAAGGCTGGTATGTGGTGGGAGATTCGGCGAAGAAGGACGAAGACGGTTATTTCTGGATTATAGGCCGAATTGACGATGTGCTAAAGGTTTCGGGCTACCGCTTGGGCACCGCCGAGATCGAGTCCGCCTTGGTCTCGCACCCTGCCGTCTCCGAAGCCGCCGCCGTCGGCCTGCCCCACGAACTCAAGGGCAACGCCATTCACTGTTATGTGATCTTAACCGCCGGGTTCCAGCCGAGCGAGGCTTTAGAGGACGAACTCAAAAACCAGGTGGGCACCCACCTAGGGAAGATCGCCACCCCCGAAAAAATCGATTTTGTGGACGGGCTCCCCAAGACCCGTTCTGGCAAGATCATGCGCCGCGTCTTAAAAGCCCGCGCATTAGGCCAAGACGAAGGCGACCTCTCGACCTTGGAGGAGTAAGGCTAAGCCGCCCCCCTTTGGGGGGTGGGTACCTCCCCAACGCAAATTCTCCACCACCCTGCCTTCGAAATCAGCCGAATTTAGCCGAGTTTACCAAAACTAAGCCAAAATTGTTTTGCCCAAAATAGGGCGGCAAATAGGCCAAAAATGGCAAATCCCATGCCCAGCCCAAGTCGGCAGGAAAAAGGGGGTGCAAGTTTTATTTACCTAAATAAAAACATAGACGTTGATTAATTTTTTAAGAATATTATGGATGGTGTTTCTCGCTTTGGTTAGCGGAATTAACCGCAAAAGGGAGCGGCAAAAGGGGGAAATTGAACCGGTTCTATACGGGCTCCCCCTACCCCATTGTTTATATGCAAGGGGACAAATTAAAAACCATGAGGAGATATGGCTGAATTTTGGATTGTTGGAAAAAGGTTTATTCCTGGGTCTAAGAAAATTGGAAGTGTTGGTATATTTAAATCTGAAGGTAAAAAATTAGTCGATTTTGAGATTATATCTTCAGCAGAAGTTGTAAGACGGCTTGAGAATAAACATCTCTTTATAACCGCTACGTCTGAAGATGGAGAAAATTATAAACCTGGAGCCGAAGTGGAATATTATTTAAGAACGCATAGGAACGGAACTCCTAACGACAATCTCGACAACCTGCCAGACTGCTAACCGATAACCCCCAAACACTCCCTTACAATCTGCAATTCTTCGTTGGTGGGGAGGGTGAGGATTTTGGTTTTGGAGTGTTGGGCGGAGAGGTCGGGCTGGTGGGGGTGTTGGTTCGCTTGGGGGTCTAGTTCGATGCCTAAATGTTCCAAACCCTCGACACAGAGCTTACGAAACAGCGCCGAATGTTCGCCAATGCCGGCGGTGAAGACTAGGGCGTCGAGGCCGCCTAAGATGGCGAGGTAAGCGCCGATGTATTTTTGGATGCGGTAGCTCGCTAGCTCCAAGGCCAGCCGCTCGGCCTGCCCACCTGCTTGGTAGCCAGCTTCAATGGTCCGAAGATCGTTGCTGCCGGTTAGCCCCTTAAAGCCCGATTTTTTATTTAGGACTTGGTCCACCCCGGCTGCATCCAGGCTTAAGTGTTGCGCCAAAAATCCGGGGATCGCCGGGTCCAGATCGCCCGAGCGAGTGCCCATCACGAGGCCTTCTAAAGGGGTGAGCCCCATGGTGGTGTCAATCGAGCGGCCCCCCTTGATGGCGGCCATGCTGCTGCCGTTGCCTAAATGCAGGGTGATTAGCTTGAGTTCTTCTAAAGGCCGACCTAAAAACCGGGCTGCCTCTTGGGCGACGTATCGGTGGCTGGTGCCGTGAAAGCCGTAGCGGCGGATACCTAGGTCTTTATAATGGGATTCTGGCAGGGCGTAGCGGTAGGCTCGCTCGGGTAGGCTTTGGTGAAAAGCGGTGTCAAAAACGGCGATTTGCTTGGCCTTGGGGAACACCTCTTTGGCGGTTTCGATGCCTAAAATATTGGCCGGGTTGTGTAGAGGGGCTAAGGGGACGCAGGCGTGAATCGCCGCCAATACCTCATCGTCGATTAAAGCAGAGGCCGAAAAATGTTCCCCCCCATGGACCACCCGGTGACCGACGGCCCCCAATTCTTCAGGGTTCGCCAAGACCCCTAATTGGGGGTCGGTCAAAAACGCCAAAACCTGCTTGAGCGCCTCTTTGTGATCTTTAAGGGGCTCGGTAAGGTTGTGTTCCAGCTTTTTTTCCAGGTTGTGGTAAACCAGATGGCCCGTAGGCTCGCCGATCTGTTCGGCTAGCCCGTCGGCCAGCGGGGTCTCGCCCGAAAAAAGACGGTACTTTAAGGACGAACTCCCCGAATTAAGGACTAAGGTTTTCATATTTCCCAGTATGTTTAGCTAACACCCAACCCTTTTTGGATATGGAAATACAAGGCCTTTTCGCCTGCATCAATCACGTCGTCGGCGGTCATTACCTGTCTAGCGAAGTCGGCAACCACCTCTTTTTGTGGGCGGGTCAGTTGTTCGTTTAAAACCTTTAAAATCCGGTCAATCTTATCGACTTTAGTGCCAGTGTCATTGACAATCGACTGGCCGATTTTTTCGATTGAAGTCAAACAATCACGGTACTCGCCAAAGGTATAGTGCCAAAAATCACGCAAAAACAACTCGATGATTTTTTTTTCTTCGTTAACCACATCCCCGTCGATGGCCAACATCAAAAAGCCCAAGGTGCCGATAATTCGCAGTTGGGGTAGGGAAAAAATGGGTTCGTTTGCCATATTCTTCTATATTGGATTCTCGTTAACAATCACTTAGTTTCAGCCGCTTTGCCCCTTTTGGGGAAGCAAAAAAACACTAGCCATTTTAGGGAGGGCCTTAAGCGGCGTATTATCCGTTTTGCTGGGCCTGAATGCAAGTGATAGCAATGGTGTTGATCACATCTGGGATCAAGCAGCCTCGGCTAAGATCGTTTACCGGTTTGTTTAGACCTTGTAAAACGGGGCCAATAGCTACCGCCCCCGCAGACCTCTGCACCGCTTTATAAGTGTTATTGCCAGTGTTTAAATCTGGGAAAATAAATACGGTAGCCCGTCCGGCCACCTTGGAGTCGGGCATTTTTTGTTTGCCAACGGCGGGGTCAACAGCGGCGTCATACTGGATGGGCCCTTCTAAGAGAAGATTCGGGGCTTTTTCCTTGGCGATGGTGACCGCTTGGCGCACCAGATCCACATCGGCTCCCTGGCCGGACTCGCCAGTTGAGTAGCTTAACATGGCGACTCTTGGCTCTATCCCAAAGGCTTGGGCGGTTTCGGCACTGGAAAGGGCAATCTCGGCCAGTTGAGCGGCGTTGGGGTTGGGGTTGACTGCGCAGTCGCCATAAACCAAGACCCGGTCTGCTAAGCACATTAAAAAGACCGAAGACACTAAACTAAAGCCGGGCTTAGTTTTAATGAGTTCGAAGGCCGGGCGAATGGTGTGGGCGGTCGAGTGGTTGGCCCCTGAAACCATGCCGTCTGCATGGCCTAAATGGACCATCATCGTGCCATAATAGTTGGGGTCTTTCATGATGTCGTGGGTTTGTTCAAGGGTAGGGTTTTTATGAGCCCGAATTTGCATGTAAATCTGGCAATATTCCTCAAACTTGGGGGAGTTGGCTGGGTCAAGGATCTCTACCCCAGTCATAGTAATCCCTAATTTGCCCATTTTTTCCCGAATCCGTTCTACGTCTCCAAGCAGCGTAAAGTCGGCCACTTTGCGGTTAAAGAGGATTTCAGCCGCCCGCAAAATCCGCTCGTCCTCGCCTTCGGGCAAAACAATGTGCTTGTGATGCTTGGCGGCCATTTGAATCAGGTTAAACTCAAACATTTTGGGGGTAACCACCTTACTACAAAAGGAGATTGCCCGTTCAGCCAGGGCCTCGGTGTCCACGTGTTCTTCAAATAAACCCAAGGCCCGCGCGATTTTGCGGGGGTTGTGGGGGCTGATACTGGTGTGGATGCGGGCGAGGCTGTTGGCAGTTTCGTAGGTTTCTTTGTCCGTGAGTATGATGGGCATAAGGTTGTCGATCCCTTCAACTAACTGGTGTAGTGACCAATCGGGCTCGATTCCTTCGGTTAGCACGATCCCCGCCGGGTGGGGCATAGAGGTAGATTTGAAGCTGGCCAAACAGCCTAAAACAATATCTAGCCGATCACCAGGGGTGAGGATTAGGCTGTTTTCCATAATCCGGGGCAGGAAGTTTCTAAGTTGCATCCCGGCAACTTCATAGTGACCCACGCTGCGGGTGAGTTGGGATTCTCCAAAAAGCACTTTGGCCCCTAAATGCTCAGCAACCTCGTACATGTTGGCCTGGGCTAATTTGGGGGCGTCAGGCAGGACAAATATCAACTCAATTTTGTCCGACAACCCTGCTTGCAATTTTTCTAAGCAAGGTTCAGACACTTCCATGTCGCAGCGGTTTAAAATCAAGGCGATTAACTCGCAGCCCTTGGCCGAATAGGACTCAATGGCCATTCGGCAGGCGTCGATAATTTGATCAGAGGTTTTGTGGTGCCCTTTGGCCACCAAAAGGACTGGCGCCCCCAGGTTTTGCGCGATTTCGGCGTTAAAGTCGAACTCAAAGGCCGAAGTGATTCCTTCATAGTCAGAGCCCATACAAAGCACAAAGTCGAATTTTTCGGCCAGGGCCGCGTATTTCTTTAATATACCGTCTAAAACCTCTTCATGGTGGCCCGAAGAAATTAGGCGGCTTGCCTCTTCGGCGGTGAAGGCGTAAATTTGATCGTATGGAATAATAAGGTTGTAGTGCTCTTGAATCAGTTTTATGTCCTTATCTACCTGACCAGGTTTGACATTGATAATCGGCTTAAAAAAACAGACCCGGTCCAGTTTGCGGACCAAAAGCTCCATCACTCCTAAAGCGATTAGGGATTTGCCACTTTTTGCCTCTAGGGCGGTGATGTATAAGATGCCTGCCATAAAGCCTCGTTTTTTAGGGTCTGGCGTCAGTATAAGACCAAGTGGGCCATGGGGGCAAGGATGACTTCCCTAAAGAATTGGCTGGTTATCCCACAAAAACCGCTCAAAGCGGCTTGCTTGGCCCAGGCCCGCGAATTGATAAATAGTGGTGAAAGTATCGCCCCAGTAAAAGCGGCGATATTATCAGGAAAAGCCAATCCTAGAGACCGGGGGGCCTATTTACTGTTTCGGTTGTTTGAGTTAGAGCCCCAAAGGCTGGAGGAAATCCGCGAGTTTATTTTATCAGAGTTGCCACTACTTCCGGCCCGGCACCCTCGGTGGGCTTTTGCGCGGATTGCGCCTTTTTTGGTTTGGGAGTTGGATGAGGCCCTAGAGGTTTACGATTGGCTGAAGTCAAATCTTTACGATTCTTCAAAGGTAATGCAGATCCTCTGTTTAGAAGGAATGTGGGAGTTAACTTCTTGGCTACCCAAGGAGCGAGCAGGGCTTTTACCCTTGATCAAACAAGCTGCGATTAAGGGTAGCCCTGGGGTGCAGGTTCGTGCTCGGTGGCTTTTGGCTAAGGCGGGGGTGGGCTTTTAAAGGGTAGAATGATAGGTAGCTTGTTTTTTGCTAGTTTACACCTACTTATTTTCCGTTTATACATTCAGAGCAACTGGCTAGCACCCCTAGTAAAAAAAGGAAAACCCAATGGAGCAATTGTTGATTGAAGGCCTCAAACTGATGATCATCGGCATGGGCACGGTGTTTATCTTTTTGGGTCTAATGGTATATGTTATCAACCTTGTAGCCAAGCTAACTGCGAAATACGCTGAGCAAGAATTGGCCGAGATCGCATTGAAGAAAAAAGATAAGCGCCCAGGCAAAAAGATGGCCCCACCAGCAGCCGTTATTTCTGCTGCGGTTGCCGCCTATGAGTCCGACGAAAAAAAGTAGTAAAAACGAATAAACAGGAGACAGGGTGAGCCAGAAAGTTATTAAGTTTATGGATACCAGCTTCCGCGACGGCTTTCAGTCTGTTTTCGGAGCTAGGGTAACAACCGACGACTTTATACCGGCGGTTGAGGCGGCTAGAGATGCAGGGATTACTCATCTCGAAGCTGGCGGCGGGGCTCGCTTTCAAAGCCTGTTTTTTTATTGTCAAGAATCGGCCTTCGATATGATGGACCGCTTCCGCGCTGCCGCTGGACCGGACGCAAACTTGCAAACCTTGGCCCGCGGGATCAACGTGGTGGCGCTTTCGCAGCAGCCTAAAGACATCATTGAGCTGCATGCCAAGTTGTTTAAAAAACACGGCATGACGACCATCCGTAACTTTGACGCCCTCAACGACATCAGGAACCTCGATTATTCGGGGAAGATGATCAAAAAACACGGGCTCAAGCACCAGATTGTCATCACCGTAATGGATCTTCCCCCTGGTTGTGAAGGGGCCCACACGGCCGAGTTTTACCTAGACCGGCTCAAACAAATCTTGGATTCGGATATCCCGTTTGATTCGATCTGCTTTAAAGACGCTTCTGGTACCTGCAACCCCCGGAAAATGTATGATACCGTTAAGGGCGCTCGCAAAATGGTGCCTGCGGATACCACTTTGTGGGTTCACAGTCACGATACGGCTGGGGTAGGGGTGACCCAGTATATGGCGGCGATAGAGGCCGGGATCGACGGGATCGACCTTTCGAAAAGCCCAGTTTCAGGCGGCACCGCCCAGCCCGATATTTTGTCCATGTGGCACGCGCTCAAAGGCACCGAGTGGACCTTGGATGTGGACTATTTAAAGATTCTAAAGGCCGAAGAGGTTTTTGAAAACTGCATGAAAAACTACTTCTTCCCCCCTGAATCCAAGATGGTGACCCCCATGGTCCCCCTGAGCCCTATGCCCGGTGGAGCCTTGACGGCCAACACCATGATGATGCGCGATAACAACATCTTGCATTTATACCCAGAGGTGATTAAAGCCATGGGTGAAGTAGTTAAAAAAGGTGGGTTTGGTTCTTCGGTAACCCCGGTGAGCCAGTTTTACTTTCAACAGGCCTTTTTAAACGTCACCCAAGGGCCTTGGGTTAAAATCAACCCAGCTTATGGCGAGATGGTCTTAGGTTACTTTGGCAAGACCCCAGTGCCTGCCGACCCCGAAGTAATTCGAATTGCAGCCAAGCAGTTAGGCAAGGACCCTTTCACCGGTGACCCTCTCGACATTCTTGAGCCGGGTATCCCCAAAGCTACCAAAGTACTAGAAGAAAACAGCTTAGAGGTGAATGACGAAAACATCTTTATTATTGCTTCTTGCGAGTCCAAAGGGTTGGATTTCCTATTAGGGAAAGGGGAATACACGATCCGCAAAAAAGACGATCAATCCAGCCAAAACCAAGGCGGGGGCAAGGTGAAGCCGGGAACTGGCGAGGTGCGCGGCTACCGTGTGGTGGTGGACGGCAAAGGATACGAGGTCCAGGTGGGCCCCACGGAGCTTCATACGGGTGCCTCTCATGCCCATACCCACGTCCACGAAGGGGAAGGCGAGGACATCAATGCTCCTACGCCAGGGACCATCTTTAAGGTCTTGGTTAATATTGGCGACCAAGTGAAAGTCGATCAAGTGCTTGTGGTGATGGAAGCGATGAAGATGGAATCGGAGGTCAAATCCCCCCGGGCGGGCTTGGTGATCGACGTCCATGTTCTCGAAAAGGATCAAGTGCAAGCTGGTGAACCTCTTTTGACCTTGGCCAATCCATGAAAAAACTGATTATTTTACTGGCGCTTTGGGGACTGGTGGTCCCCCATCTGTGGGCTCAACAAAGCCAGCAGGCGGCTACACTGATCGCTCCCTCGCACCTGCAAGTACTCAAGGTGTTTGTTAAAGATGGGAATCCGGTTTTTGCAGGCGACGAGATTGCTTTGCTTAAGATGGCCGACGGCAACAAGGTGACCATGAAGGCCGGGGCTTCGGGGAAGATTGTTCAGCTAGAAATGACCCCCTACAAAGAGTTTGAGCAGGGTGAGGTTTTGGCCATTTTGATTCCGCAAGCGGTAGTGGTCGAAGGGGCTCACGTAAGTGATAAAACTAGGCTGCCTGATATGATGGGACTGCTTAAAAGCCTTTACGAAACCACAGGGGTCGCCGCCTTGATTGCTTGGAACGGGCTCGATTGGACCGAAGGCTCGGGGCGACTTTTGATGACCGCTGTCGGGGTCTTACTCCTCTATTTAGGGATCGCTCGCGGGTTTGAGCCTTTATTACTGGTTCCCATCGGATTTGGGGCGATAATGTCTAACATCCCGGTAGCTGGGATTGCAGAACCAGGGGGCATTCTTTATTACGTTTACCAGGCGGGGATTGTTACCGGGGTGTTCCCTCTAGTTATCTTTATGGGTGTTGGGGCGATGACCGATTTTGGCCCGATGATCGCCAACCCAAAAACAGCTTTATTGGGGGCCGCAGCTCAATTGGGGATCTTTGTGACCTTGATTGGCGCTCTACTGCTTAACTATGTTCCAGGGATACACTTTACTCTGCAAGACGCTGCTTCAATTGGTATT
>MFNE01000004.1 GCA_001783695.1 Candidatus Lambdaproteobacteria bacterium RIFOXYD2_FULL_50_16 | reverse complement strand
GTGTTTCGGCTGATTTTGCCCACAATCTTTGGGGTAGGGATTTATCAGATCAATATTTTAATCAGCAACCTAATCGCTACCGGCTTAGGTGAAGGGGCTCTCTCTTCCCTGACTTTTTCTAACCGTCTGTTAGAGTTGGTTTTAGGGGTAGTAGTGGTCTCGATTACTACGGTCACCTTGCCTAGGCTTTCTGGCTTTTTTACCAGTGGGGACTTGAAAGCGGTGACCCTTAATATTAGTCGCACCTTAAAGATAGTCGCCTTTTTTAGTTTGCCTGTGACCATCATCACCCTGGCCCTCAAAGAAGAGATTGTGCGGCTTTTGTTTTTGCGTGGAGAATTTAACCAAACCAGCTTGCAAATGACTGCCGGGGCCTTGTTTTACCACATTTTAGGGTTGATTTTTATCTCCTTTAACCGCGTGGTTTTAACGGCCTACCAAGGGGCGCGTCGGCTTCAGATAACGGTTTGGGTGGCCGGGGTGGCTATGGTGGTAAACCTCGCGGCCTGCTACGGGCTAAGCGAATTGATGGGCCACTTGGGCATTGCCGCTGCGTCCAGTTTAAGCCAAGCGGTGCAATGGTTTTTATTAGCCTGGTTTATCGGACGCTTAGGGCTACAGAATCTCTGGACCTGGGGTTTTTGGTTAAGCCTCATAAAAAGCACCCTTGCCGCCTTAGCCCTCTATTACCCCCTCCTCTGGCTCAAAGCGTTTATGATTGATTGGCCCTTACTCATCAGTCTTCCCTTTATGGGGCTCTTGGCGGTGGTTGGGTATGTGGTCCTGGGTCTTTTGTTTAAAAATCCAGAGTCTGAAGAGGCGCTAGGACTGCTACGAAAGGCCTACCGGAAATAGAGAATTCCTTGTCTTTAATTGGCAATTCCACTAAAAAGAAGACTTAATCCAAAAGCAAAAAAGGGTAAAAAGAAATTATGGGTAAGATTATCAATCTCGAACGGTTTATTAAAAACAAAACCCTACGCGAATGGGCCGAAGCACTTTTGTTTGCTGCTATAGTGGCCTTTATCTTTCGCACCTGGGCTTGGGCTCCTTACCGGGTGCCAACGGGCTCGATGATCCACACCATTGAGATTGGGGATCATATCTTTGTTAACAAACACGCTTACGGTTTTGTGGTCCCCTTGACCGATACCAAATTACTCATCAGCCCCGTACAAAAGGGTGATATCATTGTTTTCCCTTATCCTGAAGACCCTTCCATTGATTTTATCAAACGGGCGATTGCCGTAGGTGGGGACCAGGTCAAGCTTGAAGGTGAAAACGTCTGGGTTAACGGGGTATTGGATCAATCTCCATCCCTGTTTTTTGACGACAGCCTTTTAGGCCTGCCCATGGAACGTGAGTTCACCGTGCCTCAAGGAAAGGTCTGGGTGATGGGCGACAACCGCCGCAACAGCCGCGACAGCCGCTATTGGGGCTTTGTGGACGAAACCACCGTAGCCGGTAGGGGACAGATTATCTATTGGTCCCACCATTCGGACAAAAGTCTTTTAGAAGGATATCGTTTAGAGCGGATTGGCAAATTCCTGGAGTGAGTGTGAAGCTTCTTGGCCTCTTGATCGCTGCTTTCCTTGTCTGGACCCCCTCGGGTCTAGCGCAGCAATTTGTCGATGCTCCGCCTGTCTTTAACAACGCCCCTGGGGGATCAGGTGGTGGGGCTGGTGCAGCGGCTTTTATTAAGGATCGATACCACCAAATTAACTCAGGAATGGTTAACTACGGTTTTTCTAACCATCCTTATAAACAATACACGGGCTACGATGGGTTCAGCCAAGGCGCTGGCCCCCAAGGGCTTTTTACCAATATTGGTTACCTTTCGGTTCGACCCATGGATTTTTTGGGTTATCTAAAGGGTTGGGCCTGGGGTCTCGAGGTACTTAATTTTTCCAGCTCTACCGAGTCGGTCACTGCATCCTACGATGCTGGGACGGTGCCCTCGGTGGATATGACGGCCAACTTGGTAAGCGTCAATGGCCGCCTCTACTTCGCCGATGTTTCAACCTCCACCTTACAACCCTTTATTGGCTTGGGCTGGGGGGTTATCCAAGGGGAATTTGCGGCAATCACACTGTATGGGGCTCGAACCAGAACCACCTTTATAGGCCCCACTACCTTCCAAACCTTTGGTAGCAACGTTATCATTGGCCCCCAATTGGGAATGCTTTTGGAACTGAGAAACGCCACTTCCAACCAAGTTAAAACTAGCAACGACCCTTTTAATCAGAACGGGGGGGCCGCACAAGTATTGGATTTTACGGGGACCATGTTAAACATGACCGGTTATTACCGGTTTTAACCTGGATCAAGGAGTATTGGATGAGCGGAAAAATGAAAATCGAAACCATGGCGGTTCACGCTGGACAGGTTCCCGATCCCACCACCAACTCCCGAGCGGTCCCCATTTACCAGACCACAAGCTATGTTTTCAACTCGGCCGAACACGGGGCCAACCTCTTTGCTCTAAAGGAGTTTGGCAATATTTACACCCGGATTATGAATCCGACCAACGATGTCTTTGAAAAAAGGATGGCCGAATTAGAAGGGGCGTTGGGGCATTGGCCGTGGCTTCGGGTCAATCGGCTGAGTTTTTAGCCATTACTAACATCGCCGGGGCCGGGGATGAGATTGTTTCCGCCTCCAACCTGTATGGGGGTACCTATACCCTATTTAGCCATACGCTGCCCCACTTTGGGATCAGCGTGCGTATGGCAGATGTGACCAAGCCTCAAAGTGTCGAGGCCTTGATCAACGATAAAACCAAAGCCGTCTATATTGAGACCATTGGCAACCCTGATGGAAACGTCCCCGACATTCGGGCGATTGCGGATATTGCGCACAAACACAAAATCCCTCTGATTATTGACTCCACCTTTGCCACCCCCGTAATCTGCCGCCCCTTTGAACTAGGTGCCGATATTGTAATCCATTCGGCAACCAAGTTTATTGGTGGACATGGCACCAGCATTGGCGGTGTGATTATTGATTCGGGCAACTTCGATTGGGCCGCTTCGGGCAAGTTTAAGAAGTTAGTGGATCCCAATCCGGCTTATCATGGGGTCAGTTATACGGCGGCAGTGGGCAAATTGGCCTATATTATCAAGGCTAGGGTGACCCTGCTGCGAGACATTGGCCCGGCAATGAGCCCCTTTAATGCCTTTATGTTCCTGCAAGGTTTAGAAACCTTACCCCTGTGAATCGAGCGTCATAACCAAAACGCCCTAAAATTGGCCCATTGGCTTGAAAAACACCCCAAAATTGCCTCAGTCAACTACACCGGGCTGCCTAAACATCCCTGCCACAATTTAGCTAAAAAGCAGTTTACCTCAGGGTTGTTTGGCTCGATCTTCTGCTTTGAAGTCAAAGGTGGACTCCCCGCCGGTAAGGCCTTTATTGATGGAGTCCAGTTGGCTAGCCACTTGGCCAACGTGGCTGACGCCAAAACCCTGGTGATCCATCCAGCCTCGACCACACACCAACAGCTAACGGTGGAAGAACAACGCTCCGCCGGGGTAATCCCTGAATTGGTGCGGGTCTCAGTGGGGATCGAGCACATTGACGACATTATTGCGGACTTTGATCAGGCGCTGGCAAAGGTCTAGGTTTCTACTTGGTGGCCCTTACCCTAGGGCCGCATTTTGACCAAGCCTTGCTCCGAGCAGTTCGAAGCGGAAAAAATTCTTTCTATTTTGGTTAAATAAGTTTACACTTCGAACAGAAGAGTTTGATCTGTTGTAACCTCGGCCTAGGGGAAACCCAAGCCATTTGAGACCTCTGTTCATGAAGCACACCCCCGAAGCTCAGGCCTCAGACACCGATGTGAGCTACTGTAGCCCGCAGGATGCCTATTTACTTTTAGATCTGATCAATCGCTGCATCCAGTCTAACCAATCTGAAGATCTTGACTCGATCTTTGAAGGGCTTAAGGGTTTGATTCGTTTTAAATATTTAAGTTTTACCTTGGCCGAACTTAACGAAGACGATCTTTTGTTGTCCCTGGAGCAGCACCTTTACGACTGGCCCATCTTAGATGCGCCACCTAAGCAAAACAAAAGTGTGGAACAATTTGACCCGGTCTTTTCACTTTTAGCTGGGCAGAAATTTGAACACCACTATTGGAACTTGGCTGCCTTTGAGTATCCTGGAGCATCTGAATGGTACGAAATTGCTCGTCAGGCGGGGCTAGCCGAGGGTTATGCCGTACGCAGTTACACCCACAACAAAAATGAGTTTAGCCAAATTGATCTTGCTGGAGGGGTGGAGTTTAACCGGCGTACCGAATTTATTTTAGACACGGTCAAACCCCATATTCACAAGGCTTGCACCTTAATTAAACAAAAACAGGGGCAGAGTATTCTAGACCAGCGGGAAAAGTTGATTTTACAACTTTTGCAACGAGGGATGAACCGACGGATGATCGCGGACGAATTGGTAATCTCTGAATCCAGAACCCAGCAATTAATGAATAAAATCTACACCAAGTTGGACGCCCACAACGCCCCCCACGCGGTGGCCATTAGCCTTTCAAAAGGGCTGATTTATTTTGCTTAAGGTTTTTTAAAAAAATCTTTACACAAGTTCCTCGATTCGGCCCCTGTTCGGAGCTTTGAAATTGGATCCGCCCGCCGTAAAAATCGAGGAATTTTTTAAGTAGAATAAGACCATAACCGGTTCCCTCCTCCCCTTCGGTTCCTAGTCGGTGTACGTTTCGGGTTAGATCAAAAAGCTGGCTCATCATTAACTGTGGTATGCCAATCCCTTGATCCCTTACATCAAAACAAACCCAATCACCCTCAAGCTTGGCCCCGACAACCAAGGGACTTCCGCGCATAGAAAACTTGATCCCATTAGAAATCAGGTTGGCTAGGACTGAATTAGCTAGGGAAACCGGCTCCGCTAGGACCTTTAAGCCAGGTTCCAGCTCAAATACTAAACCCACCTTTTTTTGGCGCAAGTGGTTTTTCATGTTGTTAACCACCTGATTTATCGTCCGGTCCACCGAAACCGGCGCCAGTTCCAAGGGGTGGTCGCCAAAATTCCGAAGTTGGCGAACCATATCAATTACCTGTAGTCCCGCGTTTACTGAATCCTTTAAGTTGGGCAAAAACTCGGGCAACAATTCGGGGCTTTCTTCGACTAGGTTTAAAAAAAGCGCCACACTGCCCAAAGGGTTTTGCAGGTCGTGGGATAAGACCGTTAACAACTCTTTTTGGCTGCGTACGGATTGGGCCAACTCTGCTTGGACCCTTCGCAGTTTTAATTGGACCTTAATCCGAGCTTTAAATTCAGCCACATTAAGGGGCCTGACCATCAGGTCAGCCGCACCCCCTTCAAAGGCCCGACCTAGGGCCAAGTCGTCCACTTCGTCTAACAAAAAAATCACAGGACCTTGGGCTTTTCCCAGACGAAGGGTCGCTTCAAGTAGCGCTTGTGGGTCAGACCCACCGAAAAGCACTAAATCAAACACCTCTTTTTTTAAGAAAAATAAGGCCTCCTCATCCGATTGCGCTAGGGTCCAGGTGCAACTTGGGTCGCTTAAAAAGCCGGTCCACTGGGCCAACTCTAGTGCAGAGGTGACCGCCAAAATTTTTGATATCCGAACCGAGGGTGTCAAATTCAAATCGGGTCACAAAAAAGGTGTTCAAAACAAAGCGGTTTTGGAGGGGGTATGGTAACTTGGTCACAAAAGTGAGGGTACTGCTCAAAAGAGGAGCCCCCCCCTTAAAAAAGGGGGGGCCAAATAAGACTAGTCTTCGTCGTAGCTGATCAAGGAAATAAAGGGATATTTTCCAATCCGTTGGCGACCCTTAAGTGGGGTTAACTCAATAATACAAGCAGTCGAAACCACCTGCCCACCCAATTTTTCTACGAGTTTGGCCGCGGCCTCTAAGGTGCCACCGGTAGCCAAGAGGTCGTCCATAATCAAAACCCGCTCTCCAGGCTTAACGGTGCCTTGGTGCATCTCAATCTCGTCCGTGCCGTATTCTAGTTCGTAGGTTTGGCGAATCACGTCCCCTGGCAACTTGCCTTTTTTCCGTACTAACACCAGTCCGGTTTTCAGTCGGTCGGCCAATGCCGCAGCCAACACAAAGCCCCTGGCTTCCACCCCGGCAATTTTGTCGATGGGGGTATAACGCAAGATGGCTTCAAAGGCGTCTAAACACATCTGCCAGCCATAGCGGTCTTCAAACAAGGTGGTGACATCTTTAAACTGGATCCCAGGCTTAGGAAAGTCGGGAATATTGCGAATAAAGGATTTTAACTCTTCCATGACTCTTAATAAAAGGGGTTAAGATTTGGCCGCAGACCCCTCGGTCTGGGCATCGGGCAAACTGGGTTTTTCTTTAAAATCACCACCTTTCTCAATTACTTGGGCAGCGGTTTCTAAGGTTTGGGCTAGGGTCTGGGTAGGCAAGCCGCCTCGCCTTACATCTTGAGCCAATTTAGACAAATCGGCGACATCTGGGCCCACGACTTCTTTAAATTCATCATGCACCTGCGCTTTTAGATCGTTAGTGGCGCGCCTAAACTCGGTCAAACCCCGGCCCAAGGCCCGCGCGAATTGGGGCAACTTGCTTGGTCCCAGAACAATCAACGCGATAGCCGCGATGATAATCATTTCGGTCATACCAATGTTAAACATAGCTTCCTTATGGAATCAATTTTTCCAGTTGGTCTGTAAAATCCTTCTGGTTCCAATTACGCGGTCCAATCGCTTGGCCCAAAATCTCACCCTTTGGTCCAATAATCAAGGTCGTGGGCAACATCGAGACCTGATATTGGGCGCTAATGGCCGAGTTTTCGTCAAAGGCGAACTCAAACTGATATGGAAAATGCTTTAAAAAAGGTTCCACCTTTGCTGCCCCTTCTCCAGCACTGACAGCCAAAACGCGAAAATTCCGGCCTGAAAACTGGGTGTTTAACTTTTCAATATCTGGCATTTCCTTTTTACAAGGGTAACACCAAGTGGCCCAAAAGTTGAGGAAAACCACCTTACCCCGATTGTCTGAAAGCTTTTCCTTCTTGCCCCCTTTGAGGGTATATTCGAAGTCGGCAGCGATGGCCCCTTCTTTCTCGGGAGCCATTCCCGAAGACTTAGCAAAACTAGTCCAGTCGTTGGCTTCAACCGTTTTATTAGGCCTGCAAGCGCTAAAAACAAAAAGCAGCAAAAACGCCAACCAATAGGTTTTCATAGGGTTCAAAGTTGTTTTAGCAAATTGCCAATTTGAGCTACTTCCCCTGGGGCCATGGCTTTGGACAGGTCCATTAAGATGATGTTTTCGTCATTATAGTCAAACAACCCGTAAAGGCATCCCTTGTCTAGGCCCTTAATAATTACCGGAGGCGGAGGCTTTATCTGGGAACGTTCGACCTGCATGACATTATTAACCTGATCTACCATATAACCGATGGTGACCTCTTTAATCTGGCGAAGAATCACTTTGAAATCCGCACTTTTGGGCTCAACCCCAAAAAGCTTGCGTAAATCTACGACCGGAATGATCTCTCCTCGCAGGCTGAACACCCCTTCGACAAAGCCTGGAGCCTTGGGGATATGGCGGATATCAGGTGGGGGGATCACTTCGCGGACCTCCATGATGGCAATAGCGCATTCGATCTCGCTGATCGAAAACCGCATTACCTTCAAAAACTCAAAATCTTCTCTTACGTAATTGGCCATCTTTGTTCCCTAAGCCCTAGTAGCATACGGTTAAATTTAGGTTTATACAACTCTTTTGGGCAACCTCGGGAGTCGCTCCCGGTTCAGACTGGCAATCAGTCCTTCTTTGATTTGTTTGACCAGCCCCGGCCCTGAAAAAATCAGCCCTGAATAGACTTGTACAAAGGAGGCGCCTAGCTCGAATTTTCTAAGGGCTTGCGCTGCATTCATAATCCCGCCGACCCCCACCAAGGGGATTTGCCCGTGGGTGTAACCAAACGCCCAATCCAAGGCCTGATCGGCTTTGGCCGTTAAAGGAGCCCCCGAAAGCCCCCCGGTTTGGCTGCGGTTTAAATCGGCCAACGCAGGACGCTCCAAGGTTGTGTTTGAAACCACCAAGGCATCGATTTTTAGACTCAACGCAATCTGGCAGATCACTTCCATTTCCTTTGCACTCAAATCAGGCGCAACCTTGAGCCACAAGGGTTTGCGCTTGCCAGAAAACCGCGCTAAATGGTCGCGCTTGGCGGTAATCTCTTGTAACAAGGGCAGCAAACTTTTTTCTTCTTGCAGCGCCCGAAGGCCAACCGTATTGGGACTAGAGATGTTGATCGTAAAGTAGTCCCCTAGGTCGTAGGTTTTTTCTAATCCGTAACAATAATCCGCGCCCGCTTGCTCATTGGGGGTGTCTTTGTTTTTCCCTAGATTAACCCCTAAAGGTCGCTTTCTGGTTTGGCCACTGACCCGATTTACAAACCGGTCAATACCGCCATTGTTAAACCCCATTCGGTTGATCAGGGCTTTATCTTCGACCAGCCGAAAGAGCCGGGGCTGGGGGTTGCCCAGTTGTGGCTTGGGGGTCAGGGTGCCTACCTCAATAGCGCCAAAACCAACCGCCTCCAGGAGTCCTATGGCCACGCCGTCCTTGTCAAACCCAGCGGCCAACCCAACAGGGTTGGGAAAAACCAAACCCCCAATCTCCACGGACAATCGGTCGTCCTCATAGCCCCACAAAAAATCGGCCAGCCAAGGGCCGGTTTTGGTGTGGCTCAAGCCTTGAGCTAAAAGCAAGGTATGTTCATGAGCCCATTCTGGTTCAGCTAAATACAAAAGGGATTTAAGCTGTTCGTACATTTATGCGTAAAGGGCTAGGTCGAGGTTTAGTTGAGATCTAATAAGGCTTCCAATCTGGTTCAGCTCGCCCAGCGAATAGGGAGCTAATTGTTTTTCTTTAGGCGGACGGGCGAGGGTATAAATCTGTAGTTTTTCCACTTTTAGCCCTTGATTTAAAAGCCCTTTTAGTTGATCCACCCAGGCTTGGGCCGCCCATAGGTCCACCTCGGCCAAGGCCTCTGGTTTAAAAAAACAGGCCTGTAAGGTTAAGGGGTAACGCTGACCCAAATGGAGGAGTTTTTCTAACACTTGTCCCCGGTCCCCTTTGGCTCCATTGACCCGCAAATAACTTGGCTGATCCCAAAAATCCAATTTAAACCACACCTGATTGTTTCCGCCGAAATATTGGGGCCAAACCGAATCTAAATCAAGCCGAGTGATCTTAGCCCCGTTGGTAAAAAGCACTATCTTGGCTGAAAGTTGGTATTTGGTTTTTAGCTTCATCAGGCTGTTAAGCAACTCGGGCAGCGGGCCAAACAAACTAGGTTCACCGTCTCCGGCCAGGGCGAAGTCTTTAATCTGCATCCCCTGCCAATGGCCTGCTTGTTGGTAGCTCTTCAAAAAGGGCTCCAATTCACTTAGTATCTCGTCTATACTAGGGTTTGGGATCCCCCCGGAACTGCGCTGCACTTGGCAATAAGCACAATCAAAATTGCACTTCTTGTCGGCATTAAGGTTGATCCCCAAACTCAGCCCGCCCGCCCGCCGGCTTTTCACCAGATAAACGTATTTCCCTGGCCCGCCCTGGCGAGGATGGCTTTTGGTGTCCAAGTCGGCCACGATTAAAGGGTGCTAGGTTGGCGAATTTTGTGGCTCATAATCAGGTCATTAACCGAGGAATCATGAGGAAGGCTTTGGGCAACCTCGCGGATCAACTCCAAGGCCTTGTTGGTTAACTCCTTGTTCCCATAAACCGCTAGCTGCTTAACTAGCACCTGATACAAGACCGACTCGATCTTCATCTTCACCAAGGGGTCAATATTTTGAGGACCGCAATTTTCTAAGATCTCATTAAAGACACGGTTGGCTTCAGATTCGATTTTTCCGGTTTGTTCCATCAGCCCCAAGATCACGCCGTTTAGCGCACGTTTGATCTGGGCCATCGATTCTTGGTTGACCACTTCAGCCTTGTTGGTTTCTTGCAAATACAACTTCAGCAAGGTTTCGGCGGAACGGATCATGTCTTTGTTGTCGGGCAACTGGGCCAGATCGACGGCGCGGGTATTGAGGTTTAGTTTAATCGCGTTTTCGGTCTCTGGATAAAGCGAATGGGGCCCCATCGAAGCCACCAATTCACGCAAGATTCCAACTAGGCGGGTCTTAATAATCTCGTTTGAATGTTCGCAAGCAAACTTTAAAAGTTCTTGGTTAACATGGGCAACGACCTGTTTGGTCGATTCAGCATGCACGTCAGTTTCGGTCAAAGCTTCGATAATCTTGGCCGAAAGCGACTCTGCTTGTACTTTGACCTCTTTGTTGCCTGCAGTGGTAGCGATTTCTTCCACCTTTTGAGAAACTTGAGCCTTGATCGCATCAACCGCATGGGCAGCAATGGCCTCGGTGCGTAGGCTTTCGATAAATTCAACAAATAGGGCCATTGATTTAGCCCCGACCTTAACTGCGCCTTCGCTATGGGTCCAATGGATCCCCTGCTCATTGATCTGGCGGTTAATGGTCGCTTGGGTATCGCCAGTTAAAACCGAGCCTGAAAGCCGCTCTATAAATTCGCTGGTCAAGGACTGTACTTTCCCCGCCATTTGCTGATTATCCGTCGAAATGGCCAGTTCAACAATCCGTTCGTTAACAAAACGCTCAATCTCTTGGGCCGTAGGGGTAAATATTTTCGCTAGCCCCATTTCGGCTAAAAAGTCAGTCAAAAGCGTATCAACCTTTTCCACCGCTCCAGGGTATGGGGTCTCTAGGTTGGTAGCGATGCTGGTGATCTGCTGGTTCAAGAAGGTGTCCAGTCGCTCTTGGGTTTCCCTGGTGAGGCGCTTAGAATCGTAGTTTTTCAGAAACTGATTTAAAAGCCGCTCGATTTTATCATCCATCAAAGGATTTTTCTCGGCCTCGGCAAATTCCAAAAACCGGCGGTTTAAGGTTTCTTTTACCTGCCCTTCTACGTGGGGGGTAATAACCTTGGAACCGTAATTTTCTACCTGGGTTTGCAAAAGCTTGCGGGCTTTAAGCTTGATCTGCTCGTCAATCGATTCTTCTTCATCATCACTAAAGGTTACCTGTCTGGCCTCTTGGATAAAGGCAGAAAAGACCCTCAACGTAAAAATAAAGGATTTGATCAGTTCGAAGGGCAGTGCAAAGAGGCCTTTCTTCGGTTTGCTCGACATGGGCTATAGGGGCGCGGTTTCGGTTGCCAGGGGCATGGGCCTTGGAGTACAACCCAAGTAGCCCTTGGGGCCCGCCCCTCGGATAGACAAATAGTATAGACAAGCAAGTCAAAAAGCAAACCATCCCTGGCCTAAACCCCAGATCGCGATATGCTCACCACCCAAAAGGCCCTTGAAGAGATCAACCGCTTGACCGACCTGCTGCTTAGGGCCAGCGAGGCTTATTACAATAGCGGCGAAGTCTTGATGGAAGATGAGGAATTTGACTTAATGCTTGGCCAACTGGCCTCCCTAGAATCCCAGTTCCCCGAACTAGCCCGCCCCGACTCACCTAATAAAAATGTGGGTACCCCCACCAAAAGTGACTTTAAAAAATCAAAGCATCAGACCCCCATGCTTAGCTTAGAAAACCTCTCGACCCCAGAAGAATTGGCCCAATGGGGGGAGCAGGTGGAAAAGAAGTTAGACGGTTTGGTGCCCTTGTTTTGCTGCGAAGCTAAGTTGGACGGGCTTTCGATGTCGGTGATTTTTGAAAAAGGACGGCTGGTGCGGGCGGTGACCAGGGGCAATGGTGAAGTCGGCGACGAGGTGACTGAAAATGTCAAAACCATTAAATCCCTACCTCACCAGCTTAAGGAACCGCTAGACCTGGAACTGCGCGGGGAGGTGGTCATGTCTTGGGCGGAGTTTGAAAAAAACCGAGCCCAGTTCCCAGACCAAGTGATTAAAAACCCTCGCAACTTCGCGGCGGGCTCGCTGCGCCTAAAGGATCCGGCCTTGGTCAAAAAACGGGGTTTAGATATTCTGCTTTATGACCTAGTCACCCCTGGTTTTAAAGAAGAACACCAAGCCAACTTGATCCTTTTGGAAGGGTTAGACCTGCCGGTCAACCCCTTTCGCGAGCTTTGCCATAACCTAGATGAGGTCTTGGCTTTTTGCCAAAAAACCGAGGCCCTGCGTGATCAGATGGCCTTTAAAATTGACGGAGTGGTGATCAAAATCAACCACCTTGAACAACGCGCAAGACTAGGGCGAACGCAAAAATCGCCGGTCTGGGCTCGGGCTTGGAAATTTAGACCACAACGCAAATTAACCCGGCTTTTGGGGATAGAAAACAGCCTAGGCCGCACCGGGGTCTTGACCCCGGTCGCCCTGGTGGAGCCTGTGGATATAGACGGAACCGAGGTCCGCCGAGCGAGCTTGCATAACTACAAAGAGGTGGTTGATCGACTACACCTCCATGAAAAGGATTGGGTTTTTTTAGAAAAAGGGGGAGATATTATCCCCAAAGTGGTAAGTATCGACTTGACCCAACGGCTACCTGACGCCCAAGCCTATGCCAAGCCCCAGGCCTGCCCTAGTTGCCAAGGCCCCCTAACCCACGCCCAAAAATCGGGTTCCAAACCCAAAGAGGACGGCACAATCGAATACGAGATTGACCAGCGCTGCACCAACGCCCGATGCCCGGCCCAGCTTTTAGCCAAGATTGAACATTTTGTTTCCAAAAAGGCGATGGACGTATCCAGTTTGGGAGCTAAGATGGTAGAGTTGCTGATGCAAAAGGGTTTTGTCGCCCAAATCGACGATCTGTTTCGTTTAAAGGCACATCGGGCCGAATTAGAAGCGATTAAAGGTTTGGGGGATATTTCAGTTGCCAAGTTTTTAAATGCGTTAGAAACCGCCAAAACCCAGCCCTTGGACCGGCTGATTATTGGACTTGGGATCAATAATGTGGGCGAAAGGGCCGCAAAGACCCTAGCCCTTTTTTGTAAGGACTTGAACCATTTTAAAGGTTTGAGCCTCGCCGAGTTGGAATCTATTCCCGAATTTGGCCCGGTGATGGTGCAATCGGTTTTAGATTGGACTAAAGCCCCAGAGAATCAGGATTTGCTGTTGCGCTTAACCAATTTAGGGGTGAACCCCGAACCCTTAGCACGCCCCCAGAACCAGCCCTTTAAAGGCAAATCGGTTTGTATCACGGGGACCTTGAGTAAAAAACGCTCTGACTGGAAATTTCAATTAGAACAGCTTGGCTTTAAAACCGTCGAGGCGGTCTCGGCCAAAACGGACTATCTCTTAGCAGGGGAAGAGGCGGGCAGTAAGCTTAAAAAGGCCCAACAACTTAATATCCCGATTTTATCGGAAAAGGATATGAACGAGCTAATCGAATCAGGACCAACCCTATGAGAACCCTGATCATTGGGGCCGGGGAAACCGGGTACCACATCGCCCAAGAACTCTCCTCTGAAAAGATGGAGGTGACCCTAATCGATGAAAACCCGACCCATCTGCTTGCAGCCCAAAAGGAGCTTAACGTCGCCTGTGTAAGGGGTAACGGCACCAGTCTTTCGGTTTTAGAACAGGCGGGCATCGAAAAATCAGACCTCCTGATTGCCGCCACGGACCAAGACGAAACCAATCTAATCTGCTGCCTTTTGGCGAACCACTATGGGGTTGAGACTAAAATAGCCATTACCAAAACCGGCAGCTTTTTCAAGCCGACCCTAATCAGCAAATACCTCGAATCCGGGATTAGCCAGATCATCAACTCCAGCATGGTCGCCGCCCAAGAGATTTTAGACACCGCTGGCTTTGCTTCTGCCGCAGAGGTCTCGGCGTTTGGGGAAAAAAACGTGCTTTTGATTGGCTACAAGGTCAAGCCAGATTCCCCTTTGGAGGGAAAGGAATTGATTGGCCTTCGCTCTGAAGCACTGGACCAATTTCTGATCGGGAGTATTGTCCGCGAAGGAGAATCCTTTATCCCTTCAGGTAAGGACCGTATTTTGGCCGGGGATTACGTCTATATATTAGTACCCCGCGAAAAACAGGAGATGTTAAATCAATTTCTCAAGGTGCAGGTCAACCGCAGCCGCCGGGCGGTGGTGGCAGGTTCAGGGCAAACGGCGCTACGCGTGGCCGAAGGGTTGATCAAGAGCCATTATGAAGTCACCTTGATCATTGGGGAACAAGAGCACCCTGATATTAAACGGAAGATTTTAAACAACAAAAATTTCCATATGATCCGCGGGGACGCCGAATCCGTCAGGCTGCAACTCCAGCTAGACGTGCCCGTTGCCGCCCTGTTTATTGCCGCCACTAAAGATGACTTTGTAAATATCGCTGCCTCAGTGGTGGCCCGATATTTAGGGGCGCAAAAAACCATTGCCTTGGTTAACAAAGAAGAACTGGCCGAGGCCGCCCGCAGCGCCGAGATCGACGGGGTGATATCGCCCCGGCTTTCAACCGCCAGAAGGGTGCGCCAAGTTATCTACAGTGCCGAAGGGGACCTAAACTTTACCACTATTTCTGAAACCAACATGGAGGTTCACGAAATGGTCGCAGGCGAGGACGCCCCCATTTTGGGCCTACCCCTTAAAAAATTCCGCCTCCCCCAAAACAGTCTGGTCGGGGCTATTGTCAAGGGGGGCAATCAGGCGATTATCCCCAACGGGGAAACCGCTATTGAGGCCGGTAATCAGGTGATTATGTTGACCCTACCCGAGGGGGTGCCCCGCCTTCGGGAATTAATCGAAGGTAAAAAATAACGCCTAAGCTTGAGCTTTGAGGGGGGTTCAACTAGGATAGACCCAATAACGATCAATCTAAAAATAACTCCTAAAGAGAAGAATGACCTCTTACGACCGGCGAAAAAGCGACCAAGAACTACATTCAACGGTTGGCTTTATTCTTGGGTATGGTGCGCTTTTTTATTTAATGGGGTTAATGGCTTGGCCCTATTTAAGTGCCATTGTCTTTGGTATTATAATGGCTGGCACCTTTTATCCCGCCTTGGCTCAACTTCAGCGCTGGAAATTCGGACCCAGGGTTTCGGTGCTTTTGGTAATGGCCTTGATTGTATGCACCTTTTTTGTCCCTTCGATTTATTTAGTTACCGAAATAACCAAAGAGGCACTGCAACTCTTCCAATACCTAAAGGCCAACGTTACCGAAGAAACCTTAGAAGAGGTCTTTTTTGGTGAAGGGTACCTCCCCAAACTTTTAGAGCAAATCTTTGAAATGCTGAACATTAAATACAATGTCAGTTCTATCCAAGCCTTGATCCTAGATTCCGCCAAAACCACCAGCACCTACTTGCTAGACACCGTAAACAGTTGGGTGGCCAACTTGCTGTCCTTTATGTTGCAGTTTGTAGTGATGATGGTGGTGATTTTTGGGATCTTATCCGAAGGTAAAAAAGTCAAAGCCTTTGTGCTCGACATCAGCCCCCTGCCCCGAGACGAGGAGGAGTTAGTTTTTGAAAAGTTTAATCAAATGAACTTTGTCACCTTGGTGGGTAACGGCATTGGCGGGCTGATCCAGGGCGGATTGGCAGGTATTGCTTTTTGGTTTGCAGGCATTGAATCCGTATTTTTGTGGACCACTTCCATGGTGGTTTTGGCCTTTATCCCCATGGTAGGCATGAGTGTCATTTATGTGCCCGCGTCCATCTATTTGTGGTTTGCCGGCAAAACCGTGGGTGCAACGGTGGTGCTGATCTTTTGCTCCTTGGTGGCCTTGGTAGTGGAGCAATGGTTCAAACCTAAGTTTGTGGGCAAGCGGGTATCTATCCATTCGGTACTGGTTTTTTTAGCCATCTTGGGTGGGATGACGGTTTTTGGGTTTTTAGGGATTTTTTACGGCCCTTTGATCATGTCGATCTTCCTAACCTTTGTGGACCTATATAAAAAACGATACTCCCTTGAGACCCCAGACGGGTCAGTCCCATGAAACATTATTACGAGCACCCCGAAAAACTAACCGACCAAAGCCGTGCGGACCTGCTGATTCAGGCTCGCAAAGATCTAAAGGTCAAGCCCATGACCTTAGGCGAGATGACCGGCAAGTTAGAGATTGTTTGCTTTAACGGCTCTAACCTCTCTGAGTATGTCCCTCCTGGCTTAGAAGGGATGTTAAGTGTTAGGGGCCAAGGGCTCGACAAAAAAATTGACGGCCAAATCAAGATTAACCTCATCAAGGAATTTAAAGGTAAAGAAGAACAGTTTTTGGCCTACATCCTCTCCAATATCCAAATCAAAGAGATCGAGGATTTTTTAGAAATTTGTTTTATGTTAGAGCGGGGCTTTGAGTTCCCTCCGCTTCTCTTGACCCATTTCTCGGATCAAGAATTAATCCAATATTTGACCTTTTTTTTGGCCAAGGGCGGGGGGCGGCAAGCGGAATTTTTTGAAGAGTTTAAAACAGATTCATGGAAGACCTTAACCCATCCAGACGATCTCAAAGGAATAGGTCAGGGGCAAAGGCGCCCGGCCATTTTAGACAAGAGCTTTTTTTCAGAGATCCAACTTAAAGTCAAGCAGGGCGGCCAGTCGAAGATATTGCAACTCCCTTTAGGCAAGCTTAAAAACGCGCTAGGTTACTTTAACCGCAAAAAGGATGCGGGAGGGATATTGTCTCATGCTAAACATAGTCTCCATCTGAAGTGGGACGACATCCAGGCCTTCAAACTGACTGCGGCCCAATCTAAAAACGTGGCAGGTTTTTCAGTAGGTGGGGAGTTTGTCGCCACTGGGCATATTATGGCCAAAAATCTCGATGGGGGTCTGTTGACCCCAGAGCAAATCGATTTTATTCGGGTTAAGGTGGGACCAGAGATGGTGGACCTAACCCCTGGCGAGATTACAGAGATTGAACTTAACCTCGATACCCAACAGGTAATTTTTACCCGTGGCGTGGGCCCAAACGAGTACCACATTGCCCGGGTACAAAAGATCAAACTCCACAAAGAAGACCAAAGCTCTATGATCGACCGGGTTATCCCCTTTAACCGGGGTGAATCCAACTTTGCTTTAGCCGCCCAATTTTTGGGTCGCGGTTATACCGAATACGAGCGCGCAAAACGAATTCGCCAGTCCGATCTGGAGCTTAGACTTTTGACACAACACAAGGTGGTGGCGGGCGACGTGGCCAGCCAGCTGGTGCTGTCTTCGTTGAAGTCGTTAGATATTTTACCTTTAGACGCCCCTTGTGTAGGCTTCGCCCCCACTGACCTAAAAAACCCCACCAAGCTAGAAGCCGACTTCGCCGCACTTCACGGCGAGATCAAAGAACTCGTGGGCAAAATCACCGATCTTTCGAAAAGCCCTAATTTTACGGATCACGATTTTTTGCGTCTTACCAAAAAAGCTCGGGCTTATTTAAGCCTACAAGACCCCAAAGCGGCCACCCCCGAGGTTTTAGAGGGGGCTTCGATAGAGCTTAAAGAATTGATTAAATACATGGATGATTTCTTCCAACTCAACATCCATGACCGTTATGATCAGGACCTCAAGGTCGAGCAGGAAATGGGCACCGAGGCCGAAGACCAAGGCGACTTGGCCATTAACAAGGAGCGCCTAGACCCAGGCCAGCGCGACTTTATTGGGGACAACTTCTTTTTTTTCAAGAAGCGCGAATTGGTGCAAAGGGCGGTGCTGTTGGTAGAAAAGATGCTTTTTTACCATCACCATATCAAGCCTATCGCTACCGATCCAAACTACCATCCAGACATGGTTATCTTTACCAAGCGCAAGGACCTGATCACCCATTACCGCCATACCGCTTACCCGGCGCTTTGTTTAAACGGGATTTTAAACGCCAAGATTTTTATTGCCGCCTCTGAAGACGAGGAGATGCAATTTATTCAGTTTATGCGGGGTTTTACGGAAAAGGTTTTGGCCAAGGCAAAAGAGCTAAAACAGAGTTTTCACCATCAATACAAGCACACCCTTGCCGAACTAACCTATTTAGCCGGTGAGCAAAAACAACGCCTAAGTGATGAATTGGCTTTTTTAGAAAACCCGGCCAACAAAGAACAGGCCTACGTTAAATTGCTTGAACGGATTAAAGGAATATTCACCGGCCAACTAACACAAAAAGAAGAAAACATCACCTCATTGCAAAAGGAAAAGGCCGAGATTGATATCTTGGTTGAGTCTGGCCGAGCCAAATTAAGTGAACTGCTAGGCCGCGACCTTGCCGGAGGGGCTTTAGAGGCGTTTTTAGGGGACTATCAAGGCGAATTGGCCCGAATGCGGACCCATATTATGGGGCTACACAAGGTAAAAAGGGGGCAGGTGGTAGCCCTGTTTAACCCGTTTACCAAGGTGCATGGGGCTTCGTTTAAGTATTACGAAAAAGTACTTTCCTTGGCAGGGCTGTTCCAAAAGGCCTTGTGGATTCAGACCCGCAAAAAGATGCTCGATGAGGTCAAAAAATTTGCCCAAGAACAAGCGGCCACCGATCCAGCCCGCATTCGTAGCCTAGCTATCGAATTAAAAAAACAACTGGAAACCGAGGTGCAAGCAGACCAATCGAGCCAGCAGCTGCCCCTAGCCCTGGTTAAGGAATTAAAAGAAAAACTACTTGGACTTAAGGATTGTAACGTCAAAGGGATGTTCCAAGACCCGACTAAAGAGCGGGGTAACCTATTGGTTTATATTAAGTACTATCTGGCCGAAGCCGAGCGGATGATTAGCATCGCCAAAAACTTGTCTGAGCGTTTGACCGAGTTGGGGCAATTAGACCAAGAACTCTTTCGGGCTCAAACCCAAGCGGTCGAGGTTCATGTCATGGCAGAGCGAGATAAACTGAAGCTGAAGGCCTTGCAGATGTTACTCCAGGACCCCGCCAGCCTAACCAAGATTCAAGAAAGTTTGCAAAGCAAACAAGAGGTCCCCGAGGAGATTCGAAAAGAGTTAAGCACCTTGCGGGCCCAAATGGGCGAGGCCTTGGTCAGCTTTAAAGAAGCCCTCGAACCTGGCAAACAGCTTAGCTTGATTAACTTTGTTGATTTAATCGAACAGGCCGAAAAAAGAGAAGCCATAAACGATTGGTCCAAGGACCTAGTCAACTGGACCCAAGGGGTAAACGCCATTGGGGCAGAGATAGAGGGGGAACAAAAGGAATTGGAATTCCTACGCGCCCAAGAGCCACTTTTAGAAAAAGTAGCTATGTCCAAGGCGCTACCTTCGGCAAGGTTACTCCTAAAAACCCAGTATATACCCTTAGTTGAAAGGGAAATGGAGCTTTTAGCTCGCGCCGATACTTTCTTAACTGAAGTGCTTTCTAAGCAAAATCAAATCAAGCAGGCCCTACTTGACGGCTATTTCCGCAAGCGCCATGGCTTTCCCCAGTTTTTCAAGGGCGGATTTTGTTTGGAAGTTCAGTCGTCCACCAAAAATCATACTGAAAAAAATATCAACGCCGCTTTCCAGTTACTCAACGAAAAGTACCCCCAAGGTTGCGCTCCAGCGCTGGCCCATATGGATCGCCCCGGCCTCAACAAGGTTGAAACCCATGGGGTTGAATCCATCAAATCTCGGATTTCGCGGATATGGGAGGGGGACATTGACGAACGTTGCTTATATTTGCCCTCGTCCATATCTATGGAAGAGGCTCTACAGCTTTGTAAATTCAAGGAGGACCTGGCCACCAGCAATCCTAGGCCTCAAAAAAGTAGAAATAGTTTGGTACTGGTTTATGTTGGCACTTTGCCCATATATAAGCTTAAAGAAAGCCCCGCCTTACTCGAATCCTACCACTTAGCGATTCAGTCCAACGTCTTTATAGATGTAGATGGAGTGAATATTTTCAACAACCGAGAGTCGATCTATGAGGCCCTGATCCGCTCTTGCTTTGGAGCCAGCTCGGAACAGGTTTCTCTGCAAGTGGCCCACCACTTCTTAAACGAAGTTTAGTGAGCCTATAGGAGGTTTTTTTATTTACAAGCACCAAAGCTGGGTTTAGCACAGGGGGCCTCGGTAATCCCGGTTACCCCTGAAAGGTTTGAGAGTTTGAGGTCAGTATTGGTTAGGACCGTGTCCTTAAATACACTGTTTTTAAAACTGACCCCTTTGAGAGTACCGCCGGTCAGTTTAGCATCGGTTAAATCCGCATCCTCAACAGACACCGCCATCATCTTGACCCCATCCAAATTAGCCTCCTTAAGTATGGCCTGATTGAGGTTTACCTTGGTCATCCTTGCCCCCTTGAGGTTGGCTTCGGATAGGTTGGCTTTAGAAAGGTCCACATTTTCCATGGTGATCCCTTCTAGGTTAGCCCCTTCTAGTTCGGCCCCATTGAGGTCAATATCCATCAAGCTTGCCCCAGAGAGGTCGCAACTAGAAAAGGTAGAAGCGTTGCATTTTTTGGTACTGCGCAACTTTTCTAGATCTGCTTTCTCAAATGCCATCGCCGGTAAAGCGAGTAAGCTGAGTCCAAGTCCCAAAAGAATGGGTAGTTTCATGGGTTTTTCCCTGGTTTGGGTTTTGGTTAATATATATAGTGTAGGAATCCCGTTATCAATAGGTAGTCCTTGCTTGCCTTCGGGTAAAGCTTACTTCGTGCCAAGAGTCCAAACTAGGTACAAAAAAAAATTATTCCCAAAAGATTTAACCAAATCACCCAAATTGATGGTTTTTGGTATTTTTTATTATATTTTTATGTGCTATAAATACAGATAGATACGCATAATCAGCAAAAAAATGTAGGCGAAGTGTAAAAAACCTCTGGAACAGAAAAAAAAAAAATGTTACCAATGGACAACTTTAGATTAGTAAGGCCGTTTAAAAAAAGCTTGACTTCCGGCTTGGGTTTAAACAGTGTCTTGTCTAAGCTGAACGATGAGCAACTTAAGCATAGGCTCGTTGCAGGGTTGGTTCTTCGGAACCATTTGTATATGCTTAAGCCATCAACAAGTCCGATAGTCGGGCTTAGCAGTTTGGGGTTGACCCCCGCCTCGGAGGATGCGGGTTAGACTTCGAATTCTCGATGTGACGATAAAGCGGAATGGGCTAATTCGTGCATTACGCCCCGGGTTGTGTCACATTGGTTCCATTCCTACCTGTGGGCGGAGCTCACTGGTAGAAACCTTTCAATGGTATCATAGAGGTATCCGATGCGAAATAACTTTGCGAAAAAGTTAGGATTGTCCCTGGCCGCTTTTGGCCTCGTTGCAACTTCTGTATTCACCGGTTCTGATGCTCAAGCCGTACCGGCTTTTGCTCGCCAAACCGGCATGGCCTGTAACTCTTGCCACTTTCAAAACTTTCCCGCCTTGAACCAGATGGGTCGGTCTTTTAAGGCTGGCTCATACTCGATGGAAGGTTCACAGGCTTCGATCGAAGGCGAAAATGCCATGAAATTGCCCGACACCTTGAACATTGGCGCGGTTTTGAAGATGCGCCATAACAAGGGTAGCGGAGACTACACCGAGACCGGTAGCTCGATGGACTTCGGTCGAATTGACTTCCCCGATGAATCGGCTTTGTTAATTGGTGGTCGTGCTTCGGCTAACGCTGGCTTCTTGTGGGAAGTTTCACAGACCGCCACTGGACCTGGTTTGTTGGGTTCGAAACTGTCCTTCCAAGCTGGTAAAGTTGGTGATATTGACTTGTTGGTGATTCCTTACATGACCGACGGTCAAGGCCCCACTTACGGTTTCGAATTGTTGAACACCGCTTCTTTGGGTCTTCAGCGCTACTCGGAATCTAAGGTTGCTTCGGCTCCCGTCCAAGTTGGTTTCGTGGACGCTGCGGCAGGTCTAGACTTAGTTGCTTCGGCTCCCAACTGGTACTTTACTTTTAACCAATGGGCTCCGGTTAACTTCCCTGAGGAGAATGAGCAAGCAGGCAACTTGACCACCATGGCCACCTTCATTCGTGGCGTTTTCATGATGGATCTGGCTGGCTTCGATACCGCCTTCGGTATTGGCATGTTCTCTGGTACCGCTCAGACCTTAGACCACACCCACCAGACCGCTGCTGGCAAGTATGAAGCAATCAAAGTGGCTCCTGCGGGCAGCTACTTCGACTTCCAAATGCAGGGTGACCTAGCTGGCATGATGACGGGTATTTACGTCACCAGCGCTAGCGTACCCGCTGGCTCTGCAACCGCTGATGGTTACACCAGCGCAGTAAACACCTTTGCTGCTGGTGCAGATGCGGATGGCAACTTCAACGCTAAGTCTGCTAGTGGTGTAGCGGCTAAGATTTCGGTAATGCCCGAACTGTCCTTAGTAGTACAAACCGGCAGCCTCGACGATGGCTCGGGCCTTGGCTCACAGTCGCTTTCGGACATCGGTGTTCAGTACATGATCGCTCAGAACATCAAGTTCGAATACAACATCCAAACCACCGCCAAGGCTAACACCGCCGGCGATGCTTACGAAGCTTACACCAATAACCAAATGATGCTCTTCATGGCCTTCTAAGCCAAGAAAAGCTCAAACGGTTAAAGAAAGGGCCCGGCGCGTAACAGCGGCGGGCCTTTTTTTTTGTACCCAGTTTCCCTGCCTCCCAGATGCAATTGATCGAAGCGGTTCCCAACTTTTCCGAAGGCCGGGATAATCAAACGATCCAATTAATCGCCCAAGCCTTGGCCAGCGTGCCTAAGGTGACCTTGCTCCACCTAGATGCCGGGATGGATGCCAACCGCACGGTTTACACCCTGATCGGGCCTCCTGATTTGGTGCTAGACGCCCTCCTCAAAGCCAGTAAGATCGCCTTTGAACGAATCGACATGCGCCAGCACCAAGGGAACCACCCCCGGATTGGAGCGCTGGATGTCTGCCCACTGATACCCTTATCTAAAATTACCCTCGATGAAACCATTCGACTTAGCCAACAACTAGGTAAGTCCTTAGCCGAGACCCATCAATTGCCGGTTTATCTCTACGCCCAGTCTGCGTCTTCACCTAAGCGAAAGGATTTGGCCTCCATTAGAAAGGGGGGCTATGAGGCTTTGGGGGATAAGCTGTCCCTCCCAGAATGGGCCCCCGATTTTGGACCGATCCTCCCCAATCCCCGTTTGGGGGCCAGCGTGGTCGGGGTTCGTCCGATATTAATCGCCTTTAACCTCAACTTGAACTCCTGTAATCTGGAACAAGCCCAAACCCTAGCCAAGGCGCTCCGCACCCGCCGCAATACAGACCCGCAGTTAGCCTCGGTTCGATTTTTTGGCTGGGTAGCTCCGCAGCTGGGCCGCGCTCAATTAAGCACTAATCTGTTAGATTACCACCAGTGTTCGATAGCCCAGGTTTTTGCGCGGGTCTCCGAAGTGGCTCAAAACATGGGAATGCAAGTCACCGGCTCCGAATTAGTTGGGCTCTGCCCCTTAGAAGCACTAATTGATCAAACTCAAACTTTATCTGATCTACCAGCGGCAATCTCGGCTTTGGGGCTGGACGAACTGGGCCACTTCGATGAAGACTCAAAAGTGATCGAGTTGAATCTATTAAAAAAGGGTAAAATCCATGAAGTTCAATCTCTTAGTTGGCGCTTCCCAAATCAATAGCGCCCGCGCGCGCTCCTTTGGCACCACCAGCTTAGACGGACTGCGTCACCTAGGCGAGATTGTAGGTCGTTTAGGACTAAACTGCGACCTTTATGATTTGCCCAGTGGCGCTAAGTCGCCTGGAATGGCTAGTCCCTTCTCTTTGAAGTCAGGATTTGCCCTAGACCCTTTGCAACTCGATCTTAACCGCATCCCCGAAATAACCCCGGCACTGCCTATCTTCGATCACCTAACCGAGATTAATCGGCATTACTCGGCTCATTTCAAGGGAGACCGGACCCTAAGTTTCCCTTTAAAGTTAAGCCTGATGCCTTGGATTTTAGAGGCTTGTTATTCGTTTTTTTTGGCCCAAACCCGCACCAATCGCAGGCAGGCCTTTGAAAACTTTGTACAAACCCAGGATTACTGGCTGCCACATTATGCCTTATATGAGGCCGCCACTAGTCAAGGTCTTTCTGGATCAGGCCTGGAGGCACTTAAAGACCCAATATTAGCGCGCGCCTATGCCGGAAAGCACCAAGAGAAAATTGGCTATTTTGAATATGTTCAATTTCTCTGTTTTGAGCAGCGCCGTGCCCTAGTTGAGGACTTGCGGCGGCTCAAGGTGGGGCTGATTGTCAACCTACCTTTTGGTGTTGAATTCCATAGTGCAGATGTGTTTTTTCATCCTGAAGTTTTTGACACCCAAAATCAGGTAGGTTGCGGCCCTGAACCAGAAAATGGGTACCCAGAACAGGCTTGGGGCATGGCTTTGTATAAAGAACATTCTGCTGGGTTGGAGACCTACCTCAAAGAACGACTTGCTTGGTTGGCCCAACTGGGCGATGGGGTTTTTATTGATCACTTAGTTGGCTGGTGTGGCCAATACGCCCTGCCCCGCAGGGCCAATCCCGCACCGGGGCAACAACTTGGGGCTTTTTTAACCGAAGACGAATCGGTTCGCGAAGAAAATATCTGCTGGTTTTTGCAACTGGTGACCGATTCAGGTCTCAAGGTTCGGGGGGAAATTGCGGGCGATTTTAATAGGGTGGAGGTGACCAAGCGGGTGGCGTTGCAAATGGCTAAAGCCGGAGCGCCGATCAGCTTGATGATGATCCCACGTTGGGAGCGCGAAGGCGACCGGTTTTTAACCTTAGATCAATATCCAGAGCAAGCCTTATTGGCGGTCGAAACCCACGATACCTCGACCTTGCTGCAATACCTAATTAACCAAAAAGGCCGGTTCCCCGACTTTGAAAGCCCCCATTTAATTCTTGAATTTTGCCGGCAAGTGTTAGGCATACCCTTGTATAAATCCCAAATGCCCCTCACCCTAGGAGCGTTTTCTGGCGATTTTTACGAAGAGGTCCTCACCCGCCTAGCCTGGGGTTCGCCAGCGAAGGATCTGCTTTTTACGCTACCTAGTCTTTTAAGTTGGCTTACCCCAGAATACCGAAACGCCTCTAAGTTTAACAATATCAACGTGCAACCCGGCACAAGTGGCGAGGTCGGAAATGAAGAGGGGAACTGGTCCTATTTTTCTCCTCCCATCTCCTTGTTAGAACGTCCTGAAACAGCGGCTATTCTCAAGCGTTTGGGCCAGCGACGTTTTGTGCGGTTTGGGGTCTTTGAAGAACTGGCTTCACCAGCCGGGACCCGAGCACTCTGGTCTCAACCCAAAGGTCGGCAAATCCTAAGGCACCATTTTAAAGCGGGCTGGGAATTGTACCCCGGTCCAGAGGCGCTATTATCAGGATTAATTGAGCTAACCTTAGCCAACGAAACAGACCAAGAGTTAGAGGGGATGTTGCAGATAGCCTCGGTTTTAAAACTGTCCGAAGGAGCTAGACACGCCTTTTTAGATTTAAACCTAGAAAGCCCGGCGTACCACTATGAAGATAAAAAGATAGCCGCTGAGGGGCTCTATTTTAAACTAAGACCCGGCCAAATCCATCATTTTTTGGTTTGGCCTGAAGGTCGAGGCTACCCTACCCCCCAAATTAAGGCTTAGTTAGCCTTGGGGATTGGCTGAATCTTTTCTGAACTAAAGAAGTGAGTCGGGTCGATTTCCCGAGCCAATCCCTTTTGTGATTCTTGGTCGAGACTGGAAATCTCTAAGTAGTACTCGGCATCGTGGGCATGCTGGCTGATAAAGGGCAGAAGATTTAAAATTGCTTCCATTTGCCCTTTTTTCCCTTGCTCTGGAACAAAGATGACGCAGCGTTTTACCTGCAACTGCAAAACCAAGTCACGGCCCAAGGTTAATTCCATCAGGAAATTGTCATTTTTGTTGCGCTCATGGCTAAATACCTTATGTGGTTTAGCGATGGTATCATCTTGGGGGTAGCGTTTGATCCACTCCTTTTGCAGCCTAGCCACCACCGCATCGCCCGAATCGCTATTGTCCGCCATTTGTTTCATTTGCATGGAGATTTCTTCAATTTCAGCCAATTTTTTAGCAGTAAACAGTTCGACTGGTCGCTCAAGCAGTTCAGTTAATTGACTTAACTTTTTTTCGTACCGTTTGAACTCACTGGTCTTTTTAAGGGAATCAGAAAAACGATCAAACAGTTTAGCCAATTTTTTAGTTTTTTTGGCGATCTCCTTCATCTTTTTACCGCTGTTTTGGTAATAAAAAATCCCTTGAGCGAACTGCGCTAAACTTTGGTTGTGAACCGGGGGGCCATCCCCCCGTTTCGAGTCCTGAACAAAGTTAATCATCTTCGCGAGATTTAGCCCCTTGAGGTTGCCTATAACCAACTTGCGGTTATCTGGTATCCAATATTTGATATGGGACGGGCTGTTCATCGAGGAACTTTCGCGCAATCGGTGATAGGCGTGCAAAAAACGGTCAAACAAAAACAACCCTAAAAATCGCAAATACTCTTCCGCCCCTTTTTGGTATTCAGCAATCATCTGCATCGCCTGAACCAATCCCTGCCGCTCGGCCTCGGTCCCACCCTTTAGATAAGCACTCACCGCCTTGGCAAAGTCGCGATGCGCCCCAAAGAGTTCGCTCGGTTTTTTGGCCGGGTGCAGGAGTAGATGAACCTTGAGTTTTCGGTTCGCCACGCGGATGTTAAATCGGCGGGTCATATAAAAAATACCCGCCAAAGGCTGGGGTAAAAAGAGGGCTAATTTGCTCCCTTTGGCATGTTCAGCCAGGGTTTCTTTTAACTCGGCGGTGCAATTGGAAATCACTTCTTCTAGTTCATCATGCAGATAGGTTCCCTTGAGCCAATGGCGGAAAGCAGGGGTGCCGAAGTCGAAGATGCCTTGTTCAAAGCAGGAAAGTAGCAGTTTGGCCGGGTTGTATTCTTCGTTAGCCGCAAAGCCATGGTTACGCAACTTTGCAAAAAAGGACTGATATTTCTGCCGCGCATCCTGGTAAGCGACCGAAAATTCGTCGGGGCCCACGTCTTTGGGGATAATCGAGTTCCCTGTGCCCTTTAAAACATCGTCGTTTATCCACGCATCTGGCGCTTCCTCTTTTTCGTCAGGGACAAATCCCATGGCCTCTGGATTTTCCAACATCCCTAAAGAGGTCAACCAACGGCCAAACTGGCCACGGGTCACGGGCAAAGCAGGTTCGACTACACACTTAAAATAACAGATCTCAAAAAACTCTTTACCCATCCTTTTACCAAGGGTAACCGCGTCCGGCTTCAAAAAATCGCTGGCAGTCGCTTTTAACATCTGGGAAATGGTATAACCATAGGCCCCGCCTATAGTGGGCATAGAATAAATAAGCTTAGGGATCGGAGGTTGTTCGGAGGTAAAAAGGGATAATTGGTCTAGTTCATCTGTAGCCAATTGGAACCCCAGGCGTCGCTTGAGCCACTGTTCGGCAATGGACCGTTCTTGTTTATCTAATTGGCCAAAACTTAAAGGGTGGCGTTTTAGATAACGATCCGCGTTTACTGTGTCGAAGATGTCCTGCAGGCTTTGACTGCTGGTGGCCATCCGTTTGATATATTCATTTTTAAATTTAGCCCCTAAGCGGACAATCGCCTCTAAGCTAGCCTTGGTTTCGGTGCGTTCGTCCTCGGGATTAAAAAAGAAAACACACTTCCCCCACAAATCGGGGTCTATTTGGCTTCGGCCAATAACCATCACCCCTTTGACCAAGGACCACATAGCAGTTGGGGTGTAAAGCTTTGGGTCCCCTTTAAAACCGCCCTTATCCATCTCTTGCAAACAGGCAAACAGGCTTAAAAAGATTTCGGCGTTGTTTTTGTATTTGCGCTCTGAATCCAAATAAACCGAAAACTTTTTGACCAAGGTCATCGTTGGGATGCCATCGCATAAAAGTTCAAACTGCTTGGCCAAGGCGGCAGGCGGGTGGGATTTGCGTTTAACATCTTCCCAGAACTGGATCAAAATAGGCTGGTATCGGCTATAGAGGTCTGAGAGCAGTAAAATGTTAACCGCTTCTTCATCGGTCACACTGGCCGCTTTGCCCAAGGCCACTTCTGAAATCCGTTTGGAAACCTCTGGCGAGAGACCTTGCAGGTCCATTATCTCGCGTGCTGCTGACTGAAAACCTTTTTTGCGTTTACTGCGCGCGACCAAATCCTCCAAGGATTCTTTGTCCTCGGCGAGGAATTCGGAAATTAGGTTTAGGCCAATATCGGGCTTCGCTAGCAGTTGGGAATGCACCGATCTGGAAAGTCCGGTCACCAAAATCGCTTTGCCACTTTCTAAAACCTCGCGGTAAATCAAGGGCACCGCCACCGACTCCCCTTTGAGCCGTTCTAACTGTACGAGGAGTAAATTTTCCTCATCTTTGGTAGCTCGCCAAGCCAATTGCCGCAAATGCCGAATCGAGCCGTTAACATTAATTTTTTCCTCAATCACCACCGTTTCTTTAGGCCCATCTGGTTTTTTGGGATTGATAGGCCTTTTGTGTTCGGTTTTTTTGGTGATTTTATATTCTTCGTGATCAACCTTAAACCCTTGAGACTCCAAGGCTCTAACAATCAAATCATGCCCGATCACTTGGCGACGCTCGGCTGTGGAGACAAACCGGACCACCCAGTCTGTTCCTTGCAGGCTATCGGTAGCGATTTTGGATGGATCGGTCATGAGTGCAAAAGTTTGGATCTTGAATAGGGGTTTTGACACCCAATAGATACAAGTATTAGACCTAAAAACCTAGTCAAGGTAAACAAAAATTAGCAAATCCGGTCTGAGGATATCGATTTTGCTTTATTGAACGCAATCAAGTATAAACCGGAACCAGGAAACAGGGAGGAAACCGATGTGGGTTCAAAGGGCATATTTTTATTTGTGGTTTTTGCTGCTGGCTTTGGCCAGCGCGAGCTGTGCCCATCGTTTTGGCCCCCAAGAGGTTGGGATTTGGTATGAGATTCAGTCAGGCGAACAACTCGAACAGATCGCAGCTCAATACGGGGTTGATCCTTACGTAATTAAAAAAAGAAACGAAATTTATGAGGCCGAGGATTTGTCCGAAGGGATGGTTATTTTTATCCCAGGCATTGCTCCAGAGCCTCCTGAACCTGCCCCGGAAACGATCGGGATGGCGCGGCGAAAGGGGGAGCGGCGTTTTCCAAAGCTAACCGACGCCGACCCCATTGGCAGAAGTGGCAAGCGGTTTATTTGGCCGGCTAAAGGCTCGATCTCGTCTGGGTTTGGACCTCGCCACGGTAGGGTTCATGAAGGAATCGACATCACCAAAGATCAGGGCGACGCTATTTATGCAGCGGGCGGCGGTGTAGTCGATTTTGTAGGTCGCCAGAGGGGATATGGCAATGTGATTATTGTTGATCACGGCAATGGCATCAAAACCCTTTATGGGCACAACAAACGCCACTTGGTGCGCAAGGGAGACCGGGTTCGCCAGGGCCAAAAAATAGCTCGTATCGGCAGCACGGGCCGCTCGACTGGGCCTCATCTGCATTTTGAGGTTAGGGTTCATGATCGCGCCCGTAATCCGATGCGATATCTTCCCTTAAGATAGTTTTCCTCAAATGGCTGACATTTCCTTTTTATTGATGTAATTTGGAGCAACTCAACTGGCGTGGTAATTAGTTCCACGGATATCAACCTATTAACCGCAACCTTTAGCAAATGCGATACCCCTATCTAAGCTAATGTATGTTTGATTCGAACATAACCCTTTCGGATACATCGCTAGCCGAAGAGCTAGCTCTGTTGGAACAAAAAAAGCACTCCGACCAAAAGCGTATGCTTTGGGCGGGTCTGTTTTCTTGTATTTTACTTTATTCTCTCGACGCCATTATTGACTCTTTTGTGTTTGAAAAAGAAGAATTTTTGGAGACTTTGCTTTTCGATGTGTCTGCCTTTGAACTCTACTTTAGAGGGGCTTTAGTCCTTGTCTATTTGTCCACAGTTTTTTTTTACTGGCGCGCTCAAAATCGCCTTTACCACACCCAGGCTGAATTGATCCAGGCCAAACATAAAGCCGAACGTATCAGTCAATTTAAAAGTTCGTTTGTCTCTAATATGAGCCATGAGATCCGAACGCCCCTCAATGGGATGTTAGGGATGGCCCAACTTTTATCTATGGGTAATTTGGAAAAAGACCAGGAAGACATGGTCGAAACCATTATTAATTCGGGCTTTTCCTTAGTAAAGGTGCTTAATGACATCCTAGATCTTGGCCGTTTGGAGGCCTCTAAGATGGAGGTGCATTTAGGCCCCCTACATTTAAACGAACTATTTGATCAGATTAGCAAACTCTATATAGGTAGCGCGCAGATTCAAAACACCGAATTGGTCACCGGGATAGACCCGAAGATCCCTCGTGAGCTAGTGGGGGATGACTATTTGATCAAAGAGATCTTGGGCAATCTGGTAGGCAACGCGATTAAATTTACCCAAAAAGGCAAGATTCGCTTATCCGCCCAACATATAAAAAACGACGAGACAACACAAACGGTTCGCTTTGAGGTGAGTGATACAGGGATCGGGATTAATTCTGAGCATTTAGACCATATTTTTGAAGCCTTCCGCCAGGCAGATGCTTCTACCACGCGCCGTTTTGGCGGCTCCGGTCTTGGCCTTACTTTATGCGCCGAATTTGCTAAATTAATGGGGAGTAAAATCGAGGTTTACAGTCAACTAGATAGCGGTAGCCGGTTTTGGTTCGATTTAACCTTGTCTTTGCCCCCAAGCCCTAACAAACTGGGGGCTTAATTGGCGTCTTTGGCGCAGCGAAATCCAACATCCTGCCAGCCATACTTTGGGTCTGAATGGTGGCGAATATATCCCCGCGCGTCCACCTTCGATTTAGCCCAGGATCCGCCACGGATTACCTTTTCCCTGGCGCTGACCCTATAGTTGCTGCCTGGATAAGCAACCAAGTCCGAATCAACCCACTCGCGAACGTTACCCGCCAGATGCATCACACCGTAGGTCGAGATATCTGATTCTGGCTCATAAACGCTAACCGGGTCCTGCACCCCAGATTCGACTGTGCGCGCGGCGTTGCGTTCAAACTGATCCCCGGGCCAAGGATAGATATTCCCGTTAGATCCTCGATACGCCTTTTCCCATTCGGATTCGGTGGGCAGACGCTTTCCAGAGGTTTGGCAAAAGCGATGGGCGTCTTGCCAGTTAACGTTTACCACGGGCTGATCGTCTTTTCCCATTGGATAACGTCCGCCAGACCAATGGGGCGGGGCCCGATGCGAAAAACGGTTGATATAACTCAAATAATCTCGGTTTGAAACCTCGGTTTTGTCGATAAAATAACTACCCGTCCGATTTCGAAGAATCGGAGTATAGATCAGGTCCCCCTCATTATTACCCATAATAAACTCCCCGGCTCCGATCTGAACCATCCCGTTTTCAGCAGGGCCAACCGCACTTTGCCGCCGCTTGTCCTCTTCCGGCTCCCCCCCAAAACGCAGCAAATCGGCCCACTGCATTTCGCCAGTGTATATATTTAACATCTTCAAGCTGGCTACCCATTGGCCTTTTTTCTGAGTGATCGAGCCGTAGATAAAGGCGTCCACCCCATAAAGCTCACCCATCTTTTTGGCCTTGTTTTGGTCAATAAAATCGGACATGGAAAGCTTTTGTTCCTCTAAAATCAAGGACAGGTTGTCCCGGTCAACCACTCTTAATAAGCCCGCTTTAGTGAGGCTCGCGGACAAAAAATCGACGGTCAGTTCTGAGTTAAAGCGGCTGTTGATATTCCAGAAGCTGATCTGATTGATCTTTTCTGCGTTGAGCCGTTTTATATCTTTGGAAATTGAACTGGTGAAAACCTCTGAAAGCTGGCTTAAAGCAAGGGTTTGAGGGTCCAAGGGAGCGGTTTGAATGATTTCAGCCCAAACAATAATCGAGCGTTCAACATCAATCGCCTTCATCACCAAAACATCATTATAAAATCGGCCATAAACAAACAGGTCAACCCCTAAGAGTTTGCCCAGTTCTTTATAAGTGTCTTGGGTGACCATCCCCGAAAGATTAAACTTCTGCTCTTCAATAATTAGGTTTAACTTAGAGCGGTCAATCACCCGAAAGGTGCGGGAGCGAACAATGGCGACGTTGGTAAAGTCGATTAGCTCGTTTTTAGTCTCTAGGTCCAGATTGCCCTGGATGCGGCTAAAGGCAATAGTGGCGTATTTGCCCGTGGCAACTGACTTTAAACTTTCAGCCAGTTTCTGGGCAATCTGTTCGGTGTCTAAGGTGACCGCGCCTGCTGGCGAACTCAACCCTAAGGCCAATAAAAAAAAGCAGAAAAATCGCCACATACCCAAGGACCTAGGGGTTTTTGTTTCGGCTCGGCTTGGCAGAACCGGATATTTCGTGGAAAACATCAAGTTAACAATCTCCTTAGATTTAATCAAGTTGGAGCCCATATGCCCCTCTACGTAGTCGCCACCCCCATTGGCAATCCCGACGATCTCAGCCCTAGAGCCCGGCAAGTCCTAGAGTCCGCCGACCTTTGGGTGGTTGAAGAACCCAAGGTAGGACGGAGGTTTGCCAAAAGCCTGGGCCTCCAAAAGGAGATGATGCCCTTAAACGAACACAACGAAGCCGCTGAAGCTGCCCAGGTGTTGCAATCCCTTTTAGAGGGGCAAAACCTAGCCTTGATTTCGGACTGCGGCACCCCTTTGTTTGCCGATCCAGGGGCTAAACTGGTTGAGCTTTGCCATCAAAACGGGGTACAAGTCATTCCGGTCCCTGGCGCGGCCAGCTTGACGGCGGCTTTAAGTGTCTCTGGCCTTTTGTTAACCGAATTTTTGTTTGCCGGCTTTTTGCCCCGTAGTTCGCCAGAGCGCCGTGCAGTAATCACCTCATGGCTGCCACTCAAAAGGGCGGTTGTGGTCATGGATACCCCCTACCGTATTGCCGCCCTAGTCCAAGATTTATTGCAGGAACTAGGCCCGGTCCAAGGGGTTCGGGTTTTTTTCTCCCTGACCCAACCGGAGGAAGAAATTTTTGTGGGGAACTTGGCGGAACTGACTACTTTTCTGGGTCCAGAGCCACCAAGGCGGGAATTTGTAATGATCTTAGAGGCCGCCCCATCCAAACACGAGCCCAAACCTGCCAGGGTCAAAACCCGCAAAAGGCGCTAAAGAATACGGACGACCTTTCCCTGTTCAAAGATCACCTTTTTGTCTTGATAAGCCCACTGGATTGCACCGGTCTCTAAGGTTTCGGTTTTAACCGGCTCGCCCAAGGCTAGCTTGACCTGTAATTCGTTAAACCCGGTTTCCACCTGCCCTTGGATGATTTTGTCCGTTAGCTTGGCGCTGAAATTTTGGCGGATTAACTCTTCGTTGGTGCGGTTGAGCCAATCGGCGTCCTTGTCGGGTCGGTAAACCCCGGCCCATTCATCAACCCAGTAGGGTTTAGGCAGTTGGGCTTTGAAGTTAACCGCCCTAAAATTAAGGTGGGGAAAGCCTTTGGCCTTTTCGGTTTGGCCCGTGGTCAGGAGCCCTACTGAAGGCACCAATTGATAATGGGTCAGGTCAGAGCCGCTATCGGGCATCTCAACATACACCTTAACCAGTCCCCCCTTTTTTTCCTCTAATTCCTGATCACTTTCAACAATAAAACCAGAACCAGTGGTCACCCGTTTCGAGGGCACCAAGATCTGGAACATCGTTTTTTCCTTATTAATCACCTCCAGCCCTAAGACCGGGTAGGCCTCGCGACTACGGGTTAAAATCTTTGGCCCATTTGCGTCTTTATCAGCGTAAAAATATGCGGATTTAAGGATAATAAAACTCCCCATCTCTGCTTGGACCGGCAAGGCGGACAAGAGCGCAACCAATATGCAAAGGACTATTTTCATGGGTTTAAGGTAAAAAAGTCGAGCCTCGCTCGACCTAGTTTTTTAACCATAAAACAGGTTAACCCTGGCCCTTCAAAAACGGGCCGGTCCGCGCTTTCTTCGAGTACCACCAAAGACCCAGGCCAGCGGTCTTGGTTTTGGCCCAAAAAGGCCAGTGCCCGTTCGCCTAACCCTTGACCCCAAGGGGGATCCAGAAGAAACAAACAAGGCTTGCCGCCTAGTTTTTGAGCCTTTAGCCAATCTAACCCATCGCCCTTAAAAAGGAAAAAGGAATCTGGTCCAAAGAGCGGACCCAGGTTTTTTTGTAGGGCCAAGGCGCGCTCTTTATGGTTTTCCACAAAGGTCACCGGCTCTGCCCCGCGGCTATAGGCTTCGGCCCCCAAAGCCCCGGAGCCCGCAAAAAGATCGACCCCTTGAAAGTCACTTAAGCGGTAGCGTGCCGCCAAAACCTCAAAGAGTACAATCCGGTTTTTCTCTAAACTAGGTCTAGCGCCCAATCCCTCTGGCGAAGGGATGCGGCGCCCTTTCAGCCTACCTGAAACAATCCTAAGACCGGCCATAAAAATCGATCACCGGCAGATATACCAATTCTGCGCCTACCGCTTCAATAGCTTGTTGTTCGGGTAATCGTTGCCCCTTGAACTGGGCACCTTTGATCACCTTTTTGGGACGCAGGAGGTTGATTAAGCGGCTGGCGTCTTCTTCTTCGAAGATCAAAACCCGGTGTACTGCGTCCAAGCTGGCCAGGAGCCGGGCTCGGTCCATTTCCTTAAGCACCGGCAGGCTGCCCTTAGAGCGCTGAATTGACTTGTCCGAATTAATGGCCACCACCAAGCGCCCTTCGATCTTTCCGGCTTCCAGCAAAAAGCCTAAATGCCCAGCCGAGAGTTGGTCAAAGTACCCGTTAGTAAAGGAAATAGGTTCCTTTTGGTGGGCCAAGTCGCGCAACAAAAAGTCGAGGCTGGTCACCTTCGAATGGGGCGTGCCGGTCTCGATCAAGGCCAGAATCTCAGCCCAAGGAATCGGCACAACTCCCATATGGTTAATCTCTAATTCGGCGGCCAGATTGGCCATAGGTAGGGCCAACATAGGTCCATCCCCGGTGGCCAGCATCACCGATAAAAGGGTGATAACCATATCCCCCGCCCCGGTTACATCAAAAACCTCTTGTACTTGCGTAGGGAAAAAATGGTATTCTGTGTCGTTTTTGTAATAAAGTAACCCGTCTCGATCTAGGGAGAGGCTCAGAAAATCGGCTTTAATTTTTTCTTGAAGTTTTTTTGCTGCCGCCAAGATACTAGGATTGTCGGTTAATTTGTGGCCCACTGCCGCTTCGGCCTCAGCGCGGTTGGGCTTGATACTAGTAACCCCTTGGTATCGCTCGATCGGCACCCCTTTACCCGGATCCGCCACCACCGGGATCCCCCGCTTTTTTCCTTCTTCTATACAAAAGCGGATCAACTCCTCGTCCAGAGCGCCCTTGGCATAGTCGGATAAAACAATCCCTTGGACCTGATCTAGGTGGGCTATTACCTTGGACTTCAGCCAAGCTCGCGCCTCATTACTAACCGCACCATCGGCCTCGCGGTCCATACGGATTAATTGCTGTTGCTCCGTTAAGACCCGGGTTTTTACCACTGTGGTCACATCGGCGCGTAATTCTAAATCGGCCGGGTCAAGCCCCATTTCTGTATAAATCCGGCGAAACCGCTCGCCCGCCTCGTCCTGGCCCAAAAGCCCCACTGTTACCGGGCTTACCCCCAAGGCCTTTAAGTTAGAGACCACACTAGCGGCCCCACCCAATCGAAATTCGTCTTTGGTGATTTTTACCACTGGGATAGGAGCCTCAGGCGAGATTCGCTCGACCTTCCCCCAAGCGTATTGGTCCAACATTAAATCCCCGACCACCATCATCTTAGGTGGGGAAAAGTCCAGAATATAGCGGATTAATTGATCTTTGAGGGTTGAGCTGGCCATAATCGACTCCAAGGTTCGCCCCCAAGATACGGCTGGATCGGCCTTTCGTCAACTTTGCTCAATCAGTTTGCAAGGTTTGGGTAAACCTTTTATCTTAAGCGAAACGCAAACGGAGTTAGCGATGAAATTAAGGTTGGGTTGGATGTTGTTGGCACTGGTTTTATTGGGAAACAACGCTTTTGCGTTCCAAAAAAGAACAATCACCCAAATCTCGTTTGGGAGTTATCAAGTCTCCGATAGTGAGGCCAACCTTTATGGAACCAGATTGGCGGTTGGCGTCAAACAACTTCTCGATCCCAACTGGGCTTGGTTTGGGGCGGTTTCCCAAGGCGACGCCATTGGCTCTGAAAAAATTAACGGCATTGAATATGAATCCACTGCCAGCAGCACCGCCCTTACTGGGGGCGGGGAGTGGCGCACGCAAGCGGCTGAAGACATCGAACCCTTTGTGGGTCTCGGGATGATCGCCGAATCTTACAGCTATGATTTCACCAGCCCAGGAAGTAAAACCGGCAAAACCTCGGGCACCGGGTTGGGCCCCATGGCCAACCTAGGCGTGCGGTTCCAACTGGGCCAAAGCTTTATTTTTATCCCGACCTATCAATACAGTTTGCTCCGCTACCAGACCGAAGCGGGTGACAACGCCAGTATGATTAGTTCGGGGCTGTATATAGCTTTGGTGTTTCGCTTTTAGACCGCTTGCCTTGGTGGGGCCCTTTCTTGTAAGATAGGGCCGAGAACCACCTAGGGCTCACCCCGCCCAACTAAACCCGCGCTCATGACTAGGCTTTTTATTGTAAATGCAAAGGGTTCCAAACGCACCGCTTGGTATTGGCGGCGGCACCAAAAAGCCTTGCGCGAAGCATTCCAAGGGTCTGAATTTCTGGTGGTTGACGCCAAAAAGATGCAGGGATTGGGCAGTTACTTGGAATTTGACCAGCTGGTTTTGGTGGGGACCGATCCCTTTTTTAGCCTTGCGATTAACCAAATCTTTGGGGAACGCCTGACCCAAGGGTCTGAACAGGTTTTTGCTTTCTTGCCCACTAGTCGAGAATCCTCCATTGCCGCCAGTTTGGAATTACCTTTTGGGCTCAAGCAACAAATCGATTTAATCACTTTAGGTCCGCAAATCCCGTTTGATTTGATCCGCTGCCACTGCATTAGCCCAGAAGGTCTCCCTAAAAGCTATTTGGTCCTTAACGACGCCCTGATCCGCCTGCCCCATCTAAAGCTACCCCTGCTATTTAGGACGGTGGTGCAGTTTATGCGGACCCATACTGGGCTAGGAGCCAAGGCCCCTTCTAAAATCACTTTGTTTGAGCGCGGAGTGAAGTTTTTTGAAGGGGAATATCTCTTTTCGATTATACTCCTCGGCAACAAGATCACAGGCGGGCCTAGGCTGTTGCAAAAAAGGCGTTTTATGGTTAAAAATTTCCACTATTATCAGCTTAACGGCCAAGGGCTGCGCGAGTACACCTCAGCATTACCCAAACTGTTTTCGACAGAATCGGAAAACCCCGCCTTATTTAAAGGAAAATATACGGAGCTAGAACTGCGTGGGTTAGGGGAAGAAAACCGGATCGTTGCCGATGGCAACCTGATTGGGCGCCTGCCCGCCTCGTTCACCCTGCTGCCCAAGGCTATCAAGGTGATCAGCCCCTTAAGCCCCATTCAGCGGGTAGAGCCGGTGCAAAGCCGGGTGGCGACCCAGGCCAAGCCAGTGGGCAACCTGAAACTTGGGGCTTAGGTTAACTCGATTACGTTGACCTCAAAGGGCAACTCACCGGGTTTAAAATCAACCTGCCTGACGGTTTTTTTCCACTGTTTATTTTTACCATCCCAGCGAAAGCCTTGTTCCTTGGCCTTGTCCCGCTCGTCATAGGTCACCCTCGCTATCAGAGATAGTTTGGGGCTGGTGGCATTTTTGATCGCGGGCTCTAGGGGATAGTGGGATAGTACCTTAAACATGGTTAACACATCGGTCACCGCCCGATGGGCAAAAGGGTTGGCAAAGCCATGGGCGCCCGCCAAGTAGATCAAACTTTTAGAACGAATTGCCTTGGGATACTCCACATCGGCCAGGGTACAAAGCCAATCCTTCTGGGGGAACTGCCGGTCCCATCGCTGATAAAAGGCCTCAATAAACCCTCGATCAAAGGGGGCGTTGTGGGCAACCATCAGGTCCGCTTGCGCAACCATCTGGTCTATTTTATCAAAGAGCCGACCATCTGGAGCGTCGGCGAACTGGTGTAACATAGAGGTGGTAATCCCGGTCAACTCCTCAATCTCTTTAGACAGCGCCAAATCGGGCTTTTCTAAAACCAATTCGCTAAATATACGAACCGGTTGGTTAAGCTGGGTATCCCAAAGTACCAAGCCAATTTCAATAATCCACTCTTCAGTCACGTCAAGCCCGGTGGTTTCCACGTCTAAACCTAAAAGTAACATTTAAACCTCATCACCGGATTTGAAATTTTGGTAATACAAAGGGGTCAACCAACTTGGCCCAATGTTGCGCAAGCACCGCTATTTTTTCTGCTGGGGCCCCTCTGAGCGTGCTGGCATAAAGGCCTTGTGGGTGGAAGTTCCATTCGGTTGGAGCCTGAATTTGGTATCGTTTGACCAATCCCCTTTCGAGTTCAATACGGTGGACAATTCGCCCACGTGACCCTTCGGTCTGCGCCAGCCCAAGCCCCGCATGTTTAGGAGAGCCTGGCGAAGTCACAGGAATTTCCAGCCCCTTTTTTAACGCGCGAAACTGAAAACATAGGTCTAACAATTGGGCAAGACAGTGGCGCTTTAGGGGGTTGGTTGATTTAAAATCTTTTAACATCAAGCTCCTCGCTTGGCGAGCGTAGGCTCCAGTCTGGCGGCATTGCCCCGCCCATTCGGGAAGATAAATCAATTCGGCGGCCAAGAGGTCTGTAAAAAACTGATTCCAATTTTGGGTGCTATGCCACTCAAGGGGCTCGATAGGCACCTCAACCAGATCGGGCAACTGGCCAAGCCAGCGGAAATATTGAGCAGCCAAGGATTTGGAATCCTCCAACCAAACCGCCAAAACCTCCGGGGTTTGGCTGGCCCAGGTCGAAGGGTCCAGCCCTAACAGATCAGTCAGCCCTAACTCAGCCGCCTGGACGATCCGAGCAAAGGCCTCTGGTTCGGGTTGTACATGGCGCAGGGTCAAGGAAAAGGGCTCGCCCGTGGGGTACAGGGCCTTTCGGGCTTGCTCCTTTAGCCTTTGCCAGTCGCCTTCGGGCAGGGAGCGCCCCAAGGTTTGGGCCCAATCCTGGCTCAATCGTTCGGCTGGTTCGGCAATGTTTTCCAGATGCACCAAGAGGGTTCGGGCCTTGGCGTGGTGCGCGGGGGCGTGGATACCGCTGGCTTCTTCTAAAGCCTGTACCGCCGCATGGAGATGGGCTGCGCGAGTAAGGGGGAAGAATTTTTCGATTAGCCGAATGGCCTCTTCGGGGCTTCGGCCCATTAAGATCTGGGCGTATTCCAAAGGCCTTCGCGAATGGACCTCGACCTTGGCCACGTGGGCTCCGTCCAGCCGGATTCGAATTTCTAAGCTTTGGTCTTGTTCAGACATGGGCAACTTGGGGCTAAGGTCGGTTTAAGCCTACCCCAACGAGGGCCCATAGCCAAGCCCCATTTAGCCCAATTTAGTCGGCATTGGCCAGGAGCCGCTTGAGCGCCCTTTCCCGATTTTCCAGCTCCACTCGTTTGGCTAAGAGGTAAGCAAAAAGCAGATAAAAAACAAAGATGCTTAGATACAGCATCCATTTTAAGGGGTCATCGATTACCCCAGCCTTTTTAGAAAACAAGGTCGAGGTTTGGTGTAGGGTCCGCCACCAAGTAACCGCTTGGTGAATCAAGGGGATGTCCAAAAAACCAATAATCGCAATAACGGCGGCAAACCGGGCCTGTTGGTCTGAATATTCCACAAACCGGCGCAGCAGGAGGTAGCCCACAAAAATCAAAAAGAGGATCAAGGTTGTGGTCAACCGAGCGTCCCAGGTCCAGTAGGTATTCCAAGTAGGGCGGCCCCAAATGGCGCCAGTAACCAGGGTCAAGCCACAAAAGATCACGCCCACTTCGGCAGCAGCATAAGCGGTAACATCGAATTTTTCTTCTCGTTTCCAGAGGTAACCAATACTAGCCAAAAAGCTGATAAAAAAGGCGGCATAGCAAACCAGCACACTCGGAACATGGATATACATAATCTTTTGCACAAACCCCATGGCCTGCTCTATGGGAGCCCAGGCAAACACCAAATAGGCGGTCAGCGCCAAACCTAACAAGGACAACCAACCCAGGATCGAAGAATACCGCATTAAAGCTCCATTACGAAATCGAAGGTCAAATAGGCGATGATCAAGAAGATAAGATCAAAGCCGATCAGCAACTTTAACCAATCTAGCTCCCCTTGGAAACCCTCCCCCACCAAAATTCCTGCCAAAATCCGCACGGCCGCCAAAAGTAACGGGATTAACAGGGGAAAAAGGAGAATGGGTAGCAAGATCTCTTTAAAGCGCACGTCGGTAGTCAGGCCCGAAAGTAAGGTGCCTAGACTAGAAAAACCCAAAGCGGTTAGCGCCGAAAGGGCTAGCATTTCCCCAAAATGATCCATCGCCGGGGCAAAAAACAGCAGCGAAAACAGAGGGATTAGTAGGCATTGCATGACCAACACAAAGATCCAGTTGCCTAACATCTTGCCTAAAAAAATGGACCCCCGACTGATGGGAGCCAGGAGCAGGGCTTCCATTGAGCCCATCTCCTTTTCCATCTGGAAGCTTTTAGAAAGCCCTAAGATACCTGAAAGTAAAAAGGTCACCCAAAAGACGCCGGGTGCGAGGTTTTTATGCATCTCTTCGTCTTGGGGCAAAGCAAAGGAGAAGACCAAGAGGATAATCACCCCAAAAAACAACATGGCCACAAAGTTTTCCATGCGGCGCAGGTCAAGGATCAGGTCCTTTTTTAAGATAACGTAGGCGTCACCGATCATTGGGTTGACCTTTGGTAATGTTCAACTAGTTCTTGATATTCAAAGTCGGAGCGTTGGTGTTCTTGGTCGATTACGCCCTGTTCTAAAATGGCAATCTTCCCGGCCAGTTCAAAGCAGCAGTCTAATTGGTGACTTACCAATAAAATCGCTCCACCGCCTTGTTTAAACTGGGTCAGGTATTCATTAAAAAACTCGACTGATTTGTAATCCAACCCGGTATAGGGCTCGTCTAAAAGCAGCACCCGAGGGGCGGTAACCATGAGTTTGGCGATGGCCAATCGCTTAAACATTCCTGAACTAAAATTTTTGACTTGCGCGTTTTTAAACCGCTCTAACCCAACCTGAACCAAAGCCTTCTCCACCTGCTCTTCCAGATCGGCCACGTGGCGCAGCCTTGCAGCAAAGATTAGGTTTTCTTTAGCACTGAGGTCTCCGTAAACCTGTGGATGATGGCCAATAACCCCTAAGGCACGGCGCAAGCCGTCTGGGTCCTCAATGACTGGTTTACCCTCAAAATGCACCGCCCCCCCGGTAGGCCGCATCAGGCCCGACATAATCTTTAGCAAGGTCGATTTCCCCGCCCCGTTTTTGCCCAGCAGTAAGGTTGCGTCCCCTTTAGACAAACCAAAGGAGACCTCTTTAAGGATTTGTTTATACCCAAAATCCTTTTTTACCCCCGCCGCGACCAAGAGGGGCCGCATTAAGTATCCTGAGGGAAAAAGGATTTTAGCTCACCATGAATAATGGGGAACAAGGCGCGGAATTCGGCCAGGGCGTCTTCTAGTTTGGGCTGGTCAATGTTTTGGTGGCTAACCAAGGCACGCAGATGCACCGCCTCCTTGACCAAACAAAGGCGGGTTTCTTTGACATGATGGGCGTTTAATTGCAGCATCTTTTTATAGGCCCCTTTGGAGTCAGTAGGCATTTTTTCAAAGAGTTGCGCATCCAACACTAAAAGTAGGCTGGTGACGATGATATCCATAAAAAAGCCCGCTTCTTCGACCACCCAGACATTAGGTTTGATCTGACTCAGCTTGGTCAAATCCTCCCCGAATAGTTCACGCAGCAGATCACTGATGCGGCTTAGCAGTTCCTTATCAAGCGACGGTTCATAGGTTTTTTGAAAATTGTGCTCACTCATCGGCTTAATACCCATCATGGTTAAAACAGGGCTTACTGTGGAAGAGCAGAAGCAAAATGTCAAAAGGGGCTTGATTAAAATAACAATTGGCTTGACGCCTAGGACGTTATTTCTTATGGTATCGGGAAAGGCGTTATGGCCTTCAAATCCTGCTTTTTACGCTTGAGTCGAGTTGGTTATGAACGAAGAAAAAAAGGACAAAAATCCCCGTTTGGTTGATCCAGAGTCGGCTAGTGCTGTCGGTTCAAGGAACAGTGCCAACCGCGACGAACGTAATGAATACGTTGAATCCCAACGGATAATCGACGAAGAAGTAGATAAGATCCTCAACCATGTAGCCTCTAAGTTACCTCCCGAGGTCCTAGAAAAGCTACATGTCACCGGCTCGATCAAAGAAATCCTGCATAATTATTTTAACCAGGGTTTCCACAACATGTACAACCGCTACTTGGTCACCGTCGAAGACGAGATGTCCAAGAAATTTAACAAGCTGGTTGATGATGAAGAACAAAAAAATCTCTCCCGCTACACCCCTCAAGAAATGGGTGAGCTGATCGACGAGATAGGTGGAGCCGAAAAGTTTAACAACCGGGCGCTGGAGATGTCGGTCGTTAACATTTACCAACACCTACAAGGCCACTTGGAACATGGCGTCCACGACATGTCCCAAAAAACCGCCAAATTACTGCGCGAAAAGACCGATATTGGTTTAATGGTGGGTACAGACAACGCCTTTAGTTTAGTAAAGGGACATTATTCGGACAACAAGCTCAAGCCCGAATGGGTGACCGATGTATCTTTAACAATTAACATCGCCGAATCTGAACTTTTAAACCCAGTGTTCCATTTCCAAGTCGGCACCGAGACCATCATCAGAGAGGTGCTTTCTGACTATATCGTAGGCCTGCTGGATAAAGAATTAGACGGACTCAATGCCAAGTTCGCCGAAGAAGGGCAAGCCGCCTTAACCGAAGCAGAGCAGATCATTGAGAAGTTTAAACGGCTCGAAAAATATGTCGATTTCGAGGCAAACGCAGAGTCCCCTCAATTCCAATGGGTCTCTAAAGACTTTTTGGACGCCATCCACGATATGGGTGCCCCGGGCGACAGCAATGACCCATTAAACCTGCGCGAAAATATCCAGAGGATTGTTGGCCGGGAGAATCTGCGTAATCGCGGGTTTAATAAAGCAGTCAACGCGTTGACTGAAATATTAGACAAGACCCGTTTAGGGTACCAACACATCGAAAACTTTAAGCAGGCGGGCAAGGTGGTGATTCGCGAATATTCCGAATCGAGCCTACACGACCTTCCTGACGAACGGTATTCTGCGACCTTGGTATATTACGACAACCTCCAATTACGTGAGATGCGTAACGCCTATTGCGCCCAACTCGATGAGTTTGGTGCCCAGGCTAACAAGCTTTGGAACGTGTACGAAAAAGTCCATGAAAACCACAAAAAGGAACAGGGATTTTTAGACTATCACGCGATTACCGAGAAATTTTTAGGCGGCGGCACCGCCCCGGCTCAAGACGCTGCCCAAGGCAGACGAGGAGCCGCCCCCGAACCCCAAACGGCCCCAGCGGCAGCCCCCAAGGTTGTCAAAGAATGGGACGAAGTGTTTTTTGTTCAGCCTAAAAAGAGCGATATTGAAAAACTCAACGACACCTTTGGTGAGCGCCGCCAATATCTGACCCGCAAGTTCCAACTGCTGCGCGAAAAGATCCACGAAACCTTTAAGTATGAAAACCCACCTGAGCGGGTGATTTTAGACCAGCGGTTAGACTTTTTGGAATCTGAGTTTTCCACCTATAATCGGCAGGTGAATCCGTATCACTTGCGCTCAGGCTTAGTCTTAGAGATCAACCTGACCACGATTAAGCGTAAAGAAAGCACGATGCAGGCGATTAGCAACGTTATCGCTGACTTCTTGGACGCGGTGGCTGCTGGGTTTGTTGATCAGACCCAAGAGTCTCATATCCACGCCAAACGAGGCGATATTTACGAGCCTAGTTTCATTCCGCCGCCAGGGTTGGCAGCGGGTCTATAAAACTCCTGGCCCAGGGTTAGGCCATGACCGGACCTTTGGCGGCCCGTTCCGACTTAGAAGCCGGAACGGCTGGGCTTTTTTCTTGGTTTTCAACCCAGGACCCTTCGCAAATGGGATTGTTGCCCAGCCTCGACGCGGGCCTGGCCGATCTCGGTTATCTTTGTCGCAGTGTTAATCTCAAAGCGGAACCTCAAAAATGGGAAGTTTTTTGGGGCGAACTCAAAAAGTTTACTGGCTTTAAGTTTATCTTGCTCTTGCCTAGACCAGAGCACTTAGTTTGGATCGAGCCGGGTCGCATCGAAACCCGAACCCCATTAAAGCCTTTTGAATTATTGCTTATATATATAGGCGTAGCTGACCCACAAGCGGTAGGTTACGAAACCTCGGTGCTCTCCCAGATTACCTCGCTGATTAGGCAGGGGAGCCCTATTAGCCTAGACCGGTTGACCTCCGAACCCGCCGCCCCCAACTGGACCCCAAAGACCCGCCAAGGGCCCAAGAGCCCGATTTACTCGATTGAACTTTCAAATAATTTACTACACCACGGCAACGTAGAAGCCTTGACCAAAATCATTACCGATTTTGAGGAAACCTTCCCCCTGCTTGAACTGAAACTCTATTTTGAAGGCGAATTGGTCGAAGACCTGTTTTCCTTATTCGGCTGGACCCGGCTTAAAAAAGGGGATCATCTAGAGGTGCAGATCGAAGGACCGGGCTTTTACGACCTAGCTCACCTACGTGGGCTTTTAGGCCGAGCCCTTAGCCCCGCCTTCCAAGCTTTGATCCTACCTGGGCGGAGGTTTTTTATATGAACCACTTTAAGCCCTTGGCTAGCGAAATCCCCGAAGATTTTCCCCTCTGGCTTCGGCTTCAACGGGAATTGGGGCAGGCGGAGTTGGTTTTTTGGATTGAGGCACGCACCTTGGTTGGGCTGACCAACAGTGAGCTTGAACGGATCGTTAAACCCACTCTGGTTGAAATTAAGCAACAAGTGGGCGGGATTCGAGCGGCTAGGGGGCTTTTATATGCCGCAAGAATTTACGGCATGGTGGACCTAGAACCTTTAGCCTCACTCGATCACTTAGGTTTTAATGAAAAAATTCTCCAACGCCTAGGCGCTCGCTATCCTGAAGACGATATCTTGCGAGCTTGGGCTTTATTGCTGCAAGACTTTGGTGACCTTAGCGACCGCCCTCCCAGCCAACCAGAGGGCAGCGCCCAAGAACAGGTTCAACTACTGCTTTTAGGCCGCGCCCGTGGCTTTGCCCACACTAGGCAACATCAGATCGAAAACTGCCTGCAACTTATGGCCAAAAAAGCCCCAGAAGGGGCCATCCTAGTGCTAGAGCCGGTCCGCCTACCTGAACCTGGAGAGGTTTGGGCCTTGGGCGAGGTGGCCCCCAGAGATGAGTCTAAAGGTGGATGGGATCCGCAGATTTGGGTCAAGCCATTCCGTGCTTTTAATGAGCCCTTCCGCGGGGAGCCCGAAGGCCAGCAGCCGCCTTGGATCAAGATGGAGGAGCTTAGCGCCACTTGGGCCAAGGGAGACGCTTTAGACCCGCCCCTCGCCCAGATTGTAGCATTGGTCGAAGAGTCGGTGCCTGAACGCTGCGCCGTGCGGTTTTTATGGGACCGAAATCAAGTTCGTCCTTTAGGCCTAAGACGCTTAGAGGCAGGCAACCTCACCTCCAGATTGAGCCAGCTTTTAGACCGATTTGAGCGAGGCCTGATCCCTGCGTCTGACCTAGCCCGCTCGATCACCCCTAGCCAACTAGAAGACCTTTTAGCCACTAAGCTAGAAGATTTAGACAAGTTGATACCTATCAAGACCCAGACCCAATTTATCGGGGCTCCAGGGGCCGCTTCGGGAAGGGTCTATTTCTCTGCTGCCCGGCTATTAGCCGCCCCAACAGGTCCTAAAATTTTGATGGTCACCGAGATCACCCCGCAAGATACAGAGGCCCTGCGCCAATCCTCGGGTGTGATCACTGCCCAATCGAGTTACGCCAGCCACGGCCCCGTAATGGCGCGTAGTCTAGGTTTGCCTTCCTTGCTTTTGCCCAAAGCCAAAATCAGCCTCAAATCGGCTCGGATTGGCGGCGACGAAATTAATGAGGGCCAGTGGATTAGTCTGGAAGTCCCCCAGGTTGGCGAGCCCGGCCTGTATAGGGGCCAGTCCAACACCCTTTCCCCTGATCCCTCCACAGTCGCCCGCTATACCGAGGCTTTGCGTGGCCTGCCCATGCCCGCCGAGGTATTGGCGAACACTGAGGAGTTAAACGGGATTAAAAAAGCACTTAAATGGGGCGCTCAAGGGATTGGGCTTTTTCGTTTAGAAAACCTAATGATGGAAGGTCCAAGGCTAACCTGGTTGCGAGGGTTGGTGCTAGCTGGAGAAGACGCCGATGGAGTGCGCCAACTTAAAGAGTCACTCAAGTCGGAATTGATGGAGTTAATGGCTCCCTTAGAGGGCAAACGCTTTTGCTTACGGCTACTTGATCTTTCGATTAACGATTTATTACCCAAGCACGGACTAGAAACCGGACTGGCGGCCCAAGACTTGGCCAAGGCCTTTATTCGCAGCCGTACAGACAAATGGATCGAACGGATCGAGGCCCACCGGGAAACCAACCCAATGTTAGGCCACCGAGGGGTTCGGATGGGCTTGACCAGCTATTTTATAACCCGACTCCAGGTGCAAGCGCTTTTAGGGGCTTTAGACGCGCTAATTAGAAATGGCAAAAAGCCCCCCAAGGTCCAGCTTTTGATCCCTTATGCGGCTACTGCTAATGAGATCAAACTGCTGCGACGAGGTGGGCGGGACCCGGTTGATGGGATTGAAGAAACCATTGCCAGTTGGGCCAAACTAAAAGGGTTTAATGAGGTTCCCTTTAGTATTGAGTTGGGTGCTATGATCGAACTGCCTTCAGCGGCGCTAGACGCCTATGAGATTGCCCGCGAGGTTAGCTTTTTTAGCTTTGGGGGTAACGATTTGACCCAGTCAACCATGGGGCTGTCGCGGGAGGATTGGGGACAGATTCAGGTAGGGTACGCCCCCTTGGGGCTGTTCGGATCGGACCCCTTCCAACACCTAACTGGGCCCGTAAAGGAGTTGATTGGCTTAGGAATCAAACGGGGTAAGGCCTTGCGGCCCGACCTAAAGGCTCGTTTTTGTGGCGAACAGCCCTTAGTCGAAGAAGACCTGCTGTTTTTACTGGATCAAGGGGTCAGCCAAATCTCGGTGCCCCCAGGCCGGGTGCCGGGGATGTTACTAAAATTGGTCCGCTTAAAGTTGGCCATCGAACAAGAATCAACTCTGGTCAACTCGGCTCCCCAAAAGGTAGCCTCCTTGCCCAGCGCCTCCCAGCCAGAGGTGCCAGAACCCGCGCTAGTTGCCCCCCAAGGTTTGGAGACCCCCCAAGAGGAAGAAGCCTTTTTCGAAGCGCCTGAAGACCAACTCTAGCGAGCCTTGCGCCGATTGATTCGGGGAAACTTCGGTTTCACCGCAAAGGCCACCTTAAAGACGTCATCATAATGTTTGGCATAATGAATCGTTAAGCCTTCCTTAAGATGTTCGGGCAATTCGATAAAATCCTTCTTGTTGGCCCAGGGGATAATAATCTCTTTGAGTCCACTACGCCGACTAGCGATCACCTTTTCCTTAAGCCCCCCAATGGGCAAGACCTCACCCACCAAGGTTAGTTCGCCGGTCATACCTAGTTTAGGGATAACCGGCTGATTGCGGATCAAGGAAATCAACACCGTGGCCATAGTCACCCCTGCAGAAGGTCCGTCTTTAGGGGTCGCCCCGGCAGGTACGTGCAAATGGACCAGCTTGTCATCAAAAAAGTCGGTATTTCCGCCGTACCGATCGGCGGCCGAGTTCACAAAACTATAAGCAATCTTTGAGGACTCGACCATCACATCGCCCAACTGGCCAGTCTGCTGAAACCCTTTGGCTTTTGAAGGCACCCAATTGGCCTCGACCGGCAAGATACTGCCTCCCAAACTGGTCCATGCCAGCCCGGTGACCACGCCCACTTTGCCTTCGCCGTGAATCTCGTCTTCTTCGTAAATTGGGTTTTTTAGGTATTTTTTCACCTCTACCACCCCAATCCGGTTTGACTTGACTTCCGTACCTCGAACCAGCTCGGTCGCCCGCTTGCGGCAGATCTTTTGAATCATGTTTTCGAGCTTTCGGACCCCCGCCTCGCGGGCGTAGCCGTCGATAATATCGCGAATGGCCCCGTCGGCAAAAGCCACTTGAGACCCCTTTAAACCATGTTCTTTGCGCTGTTTGGGGATCAAGTAACGTTTGGCAATATGCATCTTTTCTTGAGCAATGTAGCCCGAAAGCCGCAAGACCTCCATCCGGTCCAGCAGCGCCGGCGGAATGGTGTCTAACTGGTTGGCGGTCGCAATAAAAAAGACCTTAGAAAGGTCAAAGGCTAAATCTAGGTAGTGATCTGAAAAAGCGTGGTTTTGCTCTGGGTCTAGGACCTCTAAGAGGGCTGAAGCCGGATCTCCTTGGAAACTGTTGCCAATCTTGTCGATCTCATCAAGCATGATCACCGGGTTGGCATACTTAGACCCTTTAAGTGCCTGAATAAACTTACCTGGCATAGCCCCTATATAAGTGCGTCGGTGCCCCTTAATCTCGGCCTCATCTCGCATTCCGCCGACAGAGAACCTGAAAAACTTGCGCCCCATAGCGCGCGCTATCGACTTGCCGATACTGGTTTTGCCCACCCCTGGTGGCCCCACAAAACACAAAATAGTCCCTGAGTTTTCCTTCTTTAGGATCATAGTGGCGATAAACTCCACAATCCGCTCCTTTATGTCCTCTAAGCCGTAGTGATCCTCTGCCAAGACCCGCTCAGCCCGCTCTAAGCTAAGGTTTTCTTTAGAGTAAACCCCCCAAGGCAAGGATACAATCCAGTCCAGATAGTTTCGGCTGACGTTAAATTCCGGGGACTGTACGTCGAGCAAGGAAAGCTTGTTCATCTCCTCTTCGAAGCGTTCCCGGGCCTCCTCACTAAATTTAAGAGACTTTGCCCGCGCCTCTAACTTCTCCATTAACTGGGCTTTTTCGTCTTTACTGATACCCAGTTCTTTTTGAATCTCTTTGAGCTGTTCGCGTAGGAAAAATTCTCGTTGGTGTTCTGAAATCCGGTTTTCGATCCGCTCGGATATCTCTGCTTGCAGACGGCTAAGCTCAAGCTCCTTTTTAATGAGGAGCAGGGTTTTACCCAAACGATCAATAATGTCTTCGGCGGCCAGAATCTGTTGTAACTCTTCTTTTTCAGCAGAGGTTAAGGTGGCGGCAAAGTCGGCCAACCGGCTGGGGTCGTCGATAGATATTTGGTTAATAAACTGATTTAGTTCCTCTTTAATCAGAGGATTGAGCCGAATCAGTTCTTTCATATTAGTCAAGATTTCGCGGCTATAGGCTCGAATCTCGTCGTTAACCTTAATTCTCTGATCCCGTCGATATTTAACGTGAGCCCGCATCAATTCGCCCGCCTCAATAGGCGCGACAATGGTCACCCGCTCTAAAACATCCAAAAGCACTTGGCTTCCGTGGTCATCTTGGGCAAAAACCTTGGCAATTCGGGCGACCACGCCCACTTTGTGCAGGTGTTCCACTTTTGGATCTTCCGCATCAAACTGGGGCTTAGCTAAAAAGATGCCCACATAATCCTGCTCCTTTTGAGCCTGATTGAGGGTTTTTTGATAGATGTCACCCTCGACTACCAGCGGAATGACCATATGGGGGAACAAGGGCCGGTGCTGAACCGCTATAATACCAAGCTGTTCGGGCAATAGGTCGGCCTTTGGCAAAAGCGCCCCAAAGTTTGAATCTGGGGACACGCCTTGCAAAATCACCTGATCCGGTTCAATCACCTCCCCCTTGGAGGGTTCCTCTTCAAAATCCTTTAGGTCCTCTTGTTCGCTCATAACCTCATCCTTGATGAACGGCAAATTTTTGGGAAACTCCTCGGTATGCTAGCCCAATCGAAAAAGGGGGGCAACCGATGTTTGGCGCTTTTAAAACGGATTAATAAAATTTTAAGCAAATCGAGTTTTTTTTTGATAGATTGGAGTATATAAACCGGAAGAAGCAGAACCGGTCCGGCCTTCTTATTTAGCAAAGGCAAAGATAAAGTTTTTTTCATAAAAAATCTTGCAAGTTCGGGTAAATTGGACTAGTGAAGATTGGTATTAAAGCTGCGCTACCGGTCCGGTCTC
>MFNE01000003.1:48059-52816 GCA_001783695.1 Candidatus Lambdaproteobacteria bacterium RIFOXYD2_FULL_50_16 | reverse complement strand
CCACTATAGTAAATCCAGATTTAGTAGTAGTGGTTCTTGGAGACATTACAAAGCGTATAAAGGTCCAAAAGTCTTTAGCCCATTCTGAAGCTCGTTTGACGGGCTTGATGGATCTGATGCCCGACCTCTTGGTTATTCTTGATAAAGAGGGGTATTTTAGAGAATTTATTGGAAACAAAAAATTGTCCTTGGCACCGGTTGAACAAATGCTTAACCGACATTATAGCGAACTGGTATCGCCTGGATTGGCCCAAGAATTAGCCTCTGGCTTTGAGGACGCCTTAGAAGGAAAATTGGTTTGCAGAGAGGTCGAAAGAGAACTGATTCAGGGGAAAACCTGGGTTGAAGTTCGAACAAGATATGACGGTGAAAACTACTTTATGATGTCGATCCGGGACATTTCTGAACGGGTCCGAGCAAAAAACGAAGTGGTACAGTTAAAAGACCGACAACAGACTATTTTGGAATTATTGCCTGATCTACTGCTTATTTTAGATGAAGAAGGTTATTACCGGGGGATTGAAGGTAATTTAGACCTTATGATTGATTCTAAAGAGGAGACCTTAAATCGGCATTACAAAGAAATGTTGCCCCCATGGATCGCTGAACTATATGAAAAGAATCTGATCCGCGCAAAAGCCACTGGCGAGAACGTTTACGAAGAAATGCATTTTCAGGTCGCCAAAGGGATGCAGTATCTGGGGATTTCGCTTAAATACCATAACCCAGAAATGATTTTTTTGACCTTAAGCGACATCACTGCTCGAAAAGAAGCTGAATTAGGTCTAGCAGAAAAAAATCGACGGTTGGCTAGCTTGTTTTCGGTACTTCCCGATCTGATAATAGTGTTAGATAAAGAAGGTTACTATAGAGATTTTCAGGGCAATCTTGATCTGGAATTTTATTCCGAGGACACATTAAATCGGCACTACAGCGAGGTCTTACCACCCGAAGATAGTGAACTCTTTAAGAAACATTTGGAAGCAGCCTTAAGAGGCGAAAAAATAACTTATGAAATAAAGGGGCAAACCCAATCTGGGTTAAAATATCTGGAATATAAGTTGGCCTATGATGGGGATCAATTTGTGATTATGGCCTTTCGGGATATTACTGAACGCAAAGAGGCAGAGAGAGCGATCTTGGAGGCCAAAGATGCGGCCGAACGGATCAACCTAGCCAAATCGAATTTCCTCGCCGTTATGAGTCATGAACTTCGAACTCCGATGAACGGGATAATAGGAATGGCGCAAATTCTCCAAGACTCCGCGCTGGATCAAGAACAAAGGGAGTTTGTGGATATCATCCTTTCTTCAGGAAATGCTCTGGTAGAAACCTTGTACGATATTATGGACTTGGTCAGTATTGAGTCCAAGCGGATCCAATTTACTCCGGTTTCTATCAATTTAACTGAATGCTTCCAGTCCATCATGCGGATGTTCAAAGGGAGCGCGTCTGCCAAAGGACTCGAGCTTCAGATTTCAATTGAGGCCTCTGTTGAGCGCCTAGTCTTGGCTGATGGCGCGATGTTAAGACAAGTTATTTCCAATTTGGTTGCTAACGGGATTAAATTTACTGATCAAGGTAGTGTTATACTAAAGATACAAGCGGTTGAGTCAAAATCCACCAGTCAAAAAATCCGGTTTGTGATTGAGGACACCGGTATCGGCATAGCAAAAAGCCAAATCCAATCCATATTTGAACCCTTCTACCAGGCAGATGGTAGTACTACTAGAAGACACGGCGGCACCGGACTGGGTCTTACCTTGGTTTCTAAATTGGTCGCCGAAATGGGCGGACAAATTCAGGTTGAAAGTGTGTTAGGGACTGGGAGCCGGTTTTGGTTTGATTTAGAATTACCTAGCGCAGTCCCCGCGACTGCAAAGGGAAAAACGTTCTATTCGTCCAAGACTCTTTCGCACAATTCGTTAAAAAATAGGATACTGATTGTTGAAGACGACGTCGCCAACCAGTTGGTTGCTAAGTATATTCTAAAACGTTTGGGTTACGAATTTGAAATCGCTGAAAATGGGGTGCAAGCATTAGAAATGGTGCAAAAAGGGGATTTTCAGCTCGTTTTGATGGATTGTTTAATGCCCGAAATGGATGGTTTCGAGGCAACAAGGCGGATGAGGCAACTTGATATTTGCAAAGATATGCCAATTGTCGCGTTGACCGCCAAAGTGATTGATCATGCCCGTCAAAAATGTTTAGACGCAGGTATGAACGACTTTTTAAGCAAACCCATTGATATAGAAGAACTAAAAAATACACTTTATTATTACCTAGGAGGTCCCATTCCCCAGTAAGGTCCTTTTCTAGACGCGATTCAAAAGAACTTTATTTTAAAAAAAAAGGGAGCCTTGGGGGCTCCCTTTTTCTTTAAGCGAGGTGTTTAAGCCGTTTTGTATTCGGGCATGGTGGAGAAGTCGAGGTAAACATATAACTTCGATTCTTTACCTGCCACATTTTTGTTGTACAACTCCAGATACTCAGCCTTCGAAGGCAACCGGCCTAAGAGGGCGCACATAGCGGCCAATTCGGCGCTCGAAAGGAACACCTGCGCCCCCTTTCCCAGTCGGTTGTCGAAGTTCCGTGTGCTGGTGGCGACGACGGTGGCGTTATCCTTGACCCGCGCTTGGTTACCCATACAAAGCGAGCAACCAGGGATTTCCATCCGGGCACCAGCCGAACCGAAGATACTGTAGTATCCTTCTGCAACCAACTTGTCCTTATCCATCCTAGTCGGAGGGCAAACCCACAAGGTCGCCTTCGACTGGCCTTGACCTTTAAGCATTTCAGCAGAGGCGCGGAAGTGGCCGATGTTGGTCATACAAGACCCAATAAAGACCTCATCGATCTGCCGGTCCCCAATTTCAGACAGCGTCTTCACGTCGTCAGGATCGTTGGGGCAGGCCAAAATCGGCTCGGTGATCGAGTCTAGGTTGATCTCAATGGTGGCCGCATACTGGGCGTCTTTATCCGCACGCAGCAGGCTTGGGTTTTTGAGCCATTCTTCAATGGCCACAATCCGGTTTTTGATGGTTTCTTGGTCTTTGTACCCATCGCGCAACATCGATTTGAGTAGTTGGGCGTTTGAGCGCAAATACTCGGCAACGGTTGCTTCCGAAAGGTCGATACAACAGGCCGCGGCGCTGCGCTCGGCAGAGGCGTCGGTTAGCTCGAAGGCCTGCTCGATAGTTAAATCAGGCATGCCCTCAATCTCCAAGATACGTCCGTTAAAGACGTTTTTCTTGTTTTTCTTCTCGACGGTCATAAGACCTTGTTTGATCGCCACATAAGGGATGGCGTTAACCACATCGCGCAAGGTGATCCCAGGCTGCAACTTGCCTGAAAACCGCACCAATACCGATTCAGGCATGTCCAAAGGCATCTTGCCCGTGGCAGCCGCAAAAGCGACCAAGCCAGAGCCCGCCGGGAAGGAAATCCCAATGGGGAAGCGGGTGTGCGAATCGCCGCCGGTACCCACCGTGTCGGGCAGCAGCATGCGGTTCAGCCAAGAGTGAATCACGCCGTCGCCAGGGCGCAAGGCCACCCCTTTGCGCTCTTCAATAAACTTCGGCAAGGTCGCGTGGGTCTTGATATCGGCAGGTTTGGGGTAGGCGGCGGTGTGGCAGAACGACTGCAACACAAAGTCGGCCTGGAAGCCCAAACAGGCCAGCTCCATCATCTCGTCGCGGGTCATGGGGCCGGTGGTGTCTTGGCTACCCACGGTGGTCATCTTCGGCAGGAGTTTGGCCCCCGGCAGCACCCCAGGAAGTTCGCAGGCCTGGCCCACCATCTTTTGGGCGAGTGTATAGCCGCCTTGGTGCGTGGAAGCCTCTTGATCGGCGACAAAAACCGTCGAGGCGCCTAAACCTAGCGACTTGCGGGCCCGCTCGGTCAATTCTTTGCCGATAATCAGGTTAACCCGGCCCCCGGCCCGGACCTCTTCGAGGAGCGTCGCAGTGATATCGGCGTCGCAAAGCTTGTGGCCGTTTTTGTCCAAGACCGCGTTGGCCTTGGTATCGACGATAATTTCGTCGCCCGTATTAAACTGGGTTACGTCACAGCGCACCGGCAGCGAGCCCGAGTCTTCGGCGGTGTTGTAAAAGATGGGCGCGATCGCGCCCCCTAGGATCACGCCACCCTTGCGTTTGTTGGGCACAAAGGGAATGTCGTCGCCAATATGCCAAAGCACGCTGTTCGCCGCCGATTTCCGGCTTGAACCGGTGCCCACCACATCGCCCGCAAAGAGGATGGTCTTGCCTGCCGCGCGCCAGCCTTCGATCTTGGCGATACCTTCGGGGAAGCGGGTCACCCCCATTGATTTAGCATGCATCGGGATGTCTGGGCGGCTCCAGGCTTCGGAGGCCGGGGAGAAGTCGTCGGTATTGGTTTCGCCTTCTACTTTATAAACGATCCCTTTGTATTGAGCTGGGACTTCGGGGTTTGAGGTGTACCACTCGGCGTCGGCCCAGGCTTGGATCACGGATTGCGCGGCGGCATTCCCATCGTTTGCCATAGCCTTGACTTCGTTAAAAGAATCAGCAACTAAGATGATGTTTTTTAGGGCATTGGCCGCGTCTTGGGCTAAGTCGGTCTTGAGTAATGCCACTAGGGGCACCACGTTGTAACCTCCGACCATGGTGCCTAAAAGCGCTACCGCCTTCTTTTTGTCGATCAGCTTGCAAGCCTTCTCACCCCTGGTGATCTGTGCTAAAAAGCCTGCCTTGACCTGCGCCGCCGGGTCCACCCCG
>MFNE01000003.1:45755-48027 GCA_001783695.1 Candidatus Lambdaproteobacteria bacterium RIFOXYD2_FULL_50_16 | reverse complement strand
AAATGCTTCCTTGCCCGCCGGGGGATTTTCCAAGAGTGCGCATACTTCGGCAGTCTGCTTGGGGTCCAACGGCAGCGGGGGAACTCCTTGTTCCGCCCGTTCGCTCTGGTGTGCAAGATAGGCTTCGATCATGTCCGTACCGATAAAGGGTTAGGGTGCCAAGCCCCTGCCCGCCAAGGCTCTACGCGGGTATCTAGGAGCATCGGTGAAGTTAGTTCACAAACGCCTAGAACCTACTCCAACCTACTCTAATTGGTCAACAAAGATATCCCCCACTAAGGGGTAGGGGATTTAGGAGGGGGGGCTAACTCGAACTGGTGATTTTTTCAACTTCTTTGATCTGTGATTGGCCAGAATGCTGCTCAGCCAATTTATGCATGTTCACAAGTGGAAAAATGAAAGAGCCAAAGCCCGCATTGGCGAGAACGCTGGTAACCATCCCTCTTAAAAAGGGGAGTAGCAGGGTAGGCACTTGGATTGAAATAATCTGCTTCACGGTCTCAGGTGGAACACCCCTTTCAACTACTTTAATACTTCCCGTAATTCCGGCGGTCAAATTTATCAGCCCGCTTTCTGGTTCAGCATAGTAACCTTCTTCGGGCTTCATCCCGTCAGGAAAAGGCAAGGTAACTTTAACCTCAACTCCACAAAGATATGAATCGTCCTCCTTAAAATGCATTGGAGTTCGAAACCGATACTTAACGTCCCAATCACTGGCGGGTATATGCCCCTGGTTTTCAATAATCTGTTTCGAAGGGAAAACGTCCAAAACAACACTATCAATTTTGAAAGACGCCAGTTGAAACCCAGATTCTACGCCACCCATGAAAACCTTTCTAAATCAAAACTATAGTCTTGCTCCCTAGCGGCAGAGTATCCAAAAGTATTTTGATCAATTTTCGAATCGAACCTCTGTCCAACGCTTTGGACAGACCATATCTGCGAACTAATGTTGATAATTACGCTAATATTTTTAACATATTCTTTGTCTTGTTCTTCAGCAGAAAAATGAGAATGTTCTACGTCGAAGTGCGGCTGCATTTCTTCGAGTGCAGAAGAGGCCCAACTATTTCTAGGCTTATCCAAAGCAGCGTGAAACTCTTCAATGCTCATTTGTTCAATCGCTGAAAAAACCTTCGCGGCTTTTTCGCGTAATTGCTTTTTATAAAGGGACGTTTTCATAGCCATCAATGTGAATGCGTTGAACGTTTTTAGCGACATGTGCGCGAGGAAATCCTAAAATCAAATATGGGTATCTGTTCATGTTTGGAGGCGACACATGACAAGTGAAAGCCTCAATTTCGACTTTGTATATTTGTTCCCATAGCTCGAAAAATAAATCGTAAACCTTACCTTTTGCCTTGTTGGTCAGCCTTTTTTCAAAAATCATTTTTGCCAATTGGTCGTTCATATATGCGTCGTCCATATCCAAGTAGCTTTCAAAACTGGTAGTTATGGTAGCAAAAATACAGACGCAATACTTAACCTCTTTTTTTCTAACCCAATCTTTTGCCAGATCATATCCCCACCTCGGCGGTATCTTTGAGTCATGCCAAAAGTATACCCCTTTTCCAGCCTGTCCGGTATCACTAAAATTCACGAATCCGTATTGTTGAATACTAGCGCCTTTATCTGGCGTTGTACCATGGATACCGTGAAGCTCAATTATTTCATCATCCATGTTCGACAATGGCTATAAATTACAGTCTGTTGAGATGAATATTATTTTGTTGAACCTGCTTGTCGTTTACCCCAAAAAATTATTTATAACAAGCGCAAACTAGGTGTTTTCTACTCCCCCCTACTCTTAATCTTATACCTAAGCGCCCGCTCGGAAATGCCTAATTCCTTGGCGGCTCTGGTTTGGACGCCGTTGTGTTTTTTGAGGGCGAGGTCGATTAGGCGGGATTCGGCGGCTTCGAGGGTCATGAGTTCTAAGAAGGGGGCGTCGCCTTGGGCGGGCTCTTCTTTGTGCTGGCTGGTGACGGTTAGGGGTAGGTCTTTGACGGAAAGTACCTCGTCGCGGCTGATCACAATGGCGCGTTCGATGATGTTTTCTAGCTCGCGGATGTTGCCGGGGTAGTCGTATTTGACCAACAACGACTGCGCTTCTTTGGTGATCCCTTGAATCAAGCGATTGTTTTCTTTAGCGTATTTTTCAACAAAATACTCCACCAAGGGCATGATGTCCTCGCGGCGGGCCCGAAGCGAGGGCAAATAAATCGGGACCACCGAAAGCCGGTAGAAGAGGTCCTCGCGCATCTGTTTGTTT
>MFNE01000003.1:29967-45747 GCA_001783695.1 Candidatus Lambdaproteobacteria bacterium RIFOXYD2_FULL_50_16 | reverse complement strand
TTCTTCTAGGTTGCGGTTGGTCGCCGCCAAGATACGCACGTCCGATTTAACGGTCTGGTTGCTGCCCACCCGCTCGAATTCCTTTTCTTGTAAGACCCGTAAGAGCTTGGTTTGGGTGGTGAGGCTGATGTCGCCGATCTCGTCTAAAAAGAGGGTGCCTTGGTTGGCTTCTTCAAACTTACCCTTGCGGTCGGCAATGGCCCCGGTGAAACTGCCTTTTACATGGCCGAAGAGTTCGGATTCTAAGAGGGTTTCAGGTAGCGCGGCGCAGTTGACCTTGATAAAGGGTTTGTCTTTGCGCGAGGAAGCGAAGTGCAGCGCCTTGGCGACCAGTTCCTTCCCGGTGCCCGACTCGCCCCGGATCAAGACGGTCGCGTTTGAGTTGGCGACCCGTTGCACCATACTCATGACCTCGGCCAAGGCCGAAGAACCGCCCACAATGTTTTCGAAACGGAACTTTTCTTGAAGAATCTCTTTTAACTGCCGGTTTTCGTCGAGCAGCCTTTTTTTGTCGATGTTGCGGTCGATTAGGATTAACAGTTCCTTTAGATCAATCGGCTTGGTTAAATAGTCGTTGGCCCCCGCCTTGATCACCTCGACCGCCGTTTCAATGGAGCCGTAAGCCGAAATCATGACCAAGGAGATGGAAGGGTCAATCTCGCGCACCGCCTTGATCAACTCCAATCCGTTCATCTTGGGCATCCGGTAATCGGCGATCAGAATTTCAAACTCTTGGCTCCTAACCAACCCCAAGGCCTCCACCGGATCATTGACCGTCGTGACCCCAAACCCCTTTTTCGCCAAAAACCCACTTAAAAGTTCGGTTTGGCTTTTTTCGTCATCGACGATCAGGATTTTGCCGATCATGGGCCCTTTTGGCTGGTTATAGGTTGTTAATCTACTAACCTATCAGTCTTCGCTTTGACAAGGAAAGGTAGGCGGTCATCCCTTGGGTGGGATTAGGGCGGAGCCCAATCTTGCCTTCGTGGGCGCTGACAATCTTGCGGCAGATAAAGAGTCCCAGCCCGGTGCCCGTGGCTTTGGTGGTGTAATAAATGTCGAAGATTTGTTTGAGTTTGTCTTTAGAGATGCCTTCCCCCTCATCGATCACCTCCAAGTCCCACCAACCGGGCGAAAATCGCGATTGCACCGTGATCTTACCCCCAGGGGGCGTGGCGTCTAGGGCGTTGTTGAGGAGATTAAGTAAAACCTGGGTTAATTTGGGCTGGTCGCCCTCGATCTCGTGGTCAAGTTTGGGCAGCAGGCTAACCACCTCCACCCCCTTTTCTTTGGCCGCCTGGCTAAACAGGGCTATACAAGAACGGACCATTTCGTTGGCTAAAAAGGGGACAAAGTTGGGCGAATAGGGTTTGGAAAATCCCAAAAAGTCGGTCACTATCTGGTTGATTCGACCGACCTCGTTTTTCATCAAATCGGTCAAGAAGTGAAACTCTGTGGAATCGCTGATTTCGGGCTCGTATTCGAGTTGGAGGCGTTGCAGGGTAATGGAGATGCTATTTAGCGGGTTCCTGACCTCATGGGCAACCCCGGCTGCAAGGTTGGCTAGGGACGCGAACTTTTCGTTTTCGGCGATTTGCGCTTGCATTTGATCGATCTTGGCCACATACCCCTTATTAAACCGCCAGACCCCAGCCGCCACCACCACGGCGATACACATGACCCAAAAGGAGAAGAGCGTGGTGTTCTCCCAGATGTCTTGGTAAATCTCTTCAAATGCCTGACTGTCGAGCCCGACGATCAGGGCTCCAGTCTCATTGTTGCCAAAAGCAAACGGATGGACCGCCTCATAATGGTCCTCCTTGCGATAGTAGTAAGTGGTGCCGTCTTTTAAACTGGCCTCGATCCCTTCATTGGTTTCCACACTGCCAACCCGGCCCGGTTCGCTGTCAGCCAAGATCAATCCATCAGGCCCAATAAAGCTGATATAATCGGCCACCTTGCGGTCAGAAAGCCCTAGCGCCAGTTTTTGCAACGCCGATTTGGCTTTTAAGTGTAAAAGGTTTTTTTCGCTCAAACCCAAAACCAAGGCCCCATTCCCTGATTGGCGAGGCACGGCTACGGAGGGGTGTTTGCCTTTTAGCTTTTCAGCGCCAAGAGGGCTTTCGGCTAGAAGCTGGCCTTGGTTATTGTAAAGAAGCAAAAAAGCGAGGGCCTCTTTTTGACGGAATTCTTCCAAGCGCCCAAAGGCTTGTGCGCTGGTAGGCAGGGGGCCTTGGTCCAGTTTTTGAGCCAACCCCTTGGTGAACTGGTTAATCTGGCGGGGTTCTAAGTGTTCGGCCTCAATCGCTTGAGTCGCGGACAAGGCAACAAACTCAGCGGTCTCGCCGTTTTGTCGCCAGAACATTTTGATAAAATCTTTTTGGGTTTGCTGGGACAATAGGAATATGTTGGCCGCCAAGATAGAAACAATCAAAACCAAAAACAGCCCCCCGTAGATAAGGTAAAGGTAGTTTCTGGATTTAATATTCATGGGCAACCCGCCAGGTGATGTTTAGACTTTTTACCAAGGCCCCTTATTATCCAAGATTTAAACCTCCTTAGGCAAGGGTAGGTTGGCATTGGTTTATGGGTTTTTAGGCAGGGCCAAATATAAAGGTTTGTCGCCACGTTTAACCAAAAGCCGAATCTTGGATTTCGCTTGGGCAATAGCCCGATCAAAATCAGCCAATTTATACGTTTTAATACCGCCAGCTTCGACCATCAAATCCCCTGCTCTCAAACCCTGTTCGAACGCCACACCGTCTGGGTCAATATCGGTTATCAAAAGTCCCGATTTAAAGGGCAGGTTTAGCTTTTTGATTAGCTCGGGAGTGACCTCTTCGAGCTTTAACCCATAGGGGTTTGGCTCCTCAGCTAGGTTAGAGACGTCCCCTTCTGGGCGGCGGCCCAGCTTAACCTTGATTCGCTTGGGTTGCCCTTCGCGCAACACTTCCATATCGACCTGCGCATCTGGTTTGGCTTCGGCGATAGCTTGCTGGAGTTCGGTAGGTTTTTCTACAGGCTTGCCATTGACCTTAACCACCACATCCCCCTGGGCGAGCCCAGCCAATTGGGCTGGGCTACCTTCGCCCACACTATTGATCACCACCCCTTTGGTCGAGGCGTCTAGCCCAAAGCTTTCGGCCAGTTCTCGGGTTAGTTCTTGAATCCCTACTCCCAGCCAACCGCGCTCGATTTTGCCATGGGCTTTAAGTTCTTCAATAATGGTTTTAGCTAGATTAATCGGGATCGCAAACCCCAGCCCTTGGCCTTGGGCAATGGCGGTGTTAATCCCAATCACTTGACCTTGATCGTCAAACAGGGGCCCGCCCGAGTTTCCTGGATTGATGGCGGCGTCAGTTTGTAAAAACTGCCCGTAGGCGGTGCCACCAAAGATATCTCGTTGTTTGGCCGAGATAATCCCAGCAGTCACCGTGTAATCGAGCCCCAGAGGGTTGCCAATGGCCACCGCCCAGTCGCCCACCTCTACCTTGTCTGAGTCCCCCAGCTTCACCGGGTTTAAGCCTTTTAGCTCGACCTTGATTAAGGCCAAATCTGTCATAGGGTCCGTGCCGATAACCTTTGCGGTAGTCTGTTTGCCGTCAAACAGGGTCACCTCTATCTTGTCTGCCTTTTCTACCACATGATTATTAGTGATGATGTAACCATCGGCACTATAGATAAAGCCAGAACCCAAGGCGCTTTGTTTGCGTGGGCCGGGTCTGCCGAAGGGGTCTATAAACGGGCCTCTTTGGGTGCTTGCGGGCAAGGTTGCTTTGGTGGAAATATGTACCACCTTAATCCGTTCGGATTTAACAATCGGCGCAAATGAGTCGTGGGCCCAGACCGGAGAGGCCACAAGCAACAAGACTAGCAAAAGGAGGCGTTTCATATTTCATCTTCGAAATAGGTGTCTTCGATATCGGTTTCCGCAACAAAGGCCTTAAAGCCATATTCCCTAAGCCCCCGCAGTCGGGGGTCATTCTTTTTATTGGCTAGTTTGCACTTATCACAGGCGCAATCAATATGATGGGTTTTTTGGTATTTTTTAAGTTTCATCCGGGTCAAATCTTTCCCGTCTTTTTCCATGGCAATCAAGAGTTTTTCAATCTCTTTCATTGCCTTTTTCAAGATCACCTCGCGCGCGGCGGGACTTTTTTTAAACATCATTGGAACATCCAGAGCAAGCGCTCTGAAACCAGGGCCGCCAGTAGGGTGACACTGATCACCGCGTTCATATTAAAAAAGGCTAGGTTGATTTTCGAGAGATCGTCTTTACTCACTAAACCATGCTCATAAGTTAGCAAACCAGAACACAACAAGGCCCCCGCCCAAAAGGGCCAGCCTAGGTTTTCTAAATAAGCTAGGCTAAACCATAAAAGTGCCGCGCCCAAATGGAGTCCGCGGGCGACCATTAGGCTAGCTGCCACGCCCAGTTTTACTGGGATCGAATGGAGCCCAAATTCTTGGTCAAAGTCTTGGTCTTGCAGGGCATAAAGCACGTCGAACCCGGCAATCCAGGCCAACACCGAAAGCCCTAAAAGCAAAGGGGCTAAGGAAAGCTCGCCTGTAACCGCCACCCAGGCGGCAATTGGGGCCGCTCCAATGGCGAGCCCTAAAAAGAGGTGACACCAAGCGGTAAAGCGTTTGGTATAAGAGTAAAAACTGACCAAGAAAATAGCCACCGGGCTTAGGTAAAAAGCCATGGGATTAAGCATGTAGGCCGAAAAAACCAACAGTCCAAACGAGAGGAAAATCATCAATTGCATCACAGGTACCGAAACCTCGCCGGTCACCGACGGGCGGTTTTGAGTACGAGGATTTTTTAGGTCAAAATGACGATCAACCAGCCGGTTAAAGCCCATAGCCCCGGTCCGCGCCCCACCCATGGCCAAGACCACCCAAAACAAAACGATCCCGTAATCGGTCCAGGCCCCTTTAGCTTCGATCTTTGAAAATGCCAAAATCGCCCCAATTAACGCAAAAGGCAGGGCAAAGATCGTATGGGAAAACTTGATTAACTCAAGAAATTTAAAAACTCCCCACAAAGGCCCTCCTAGAGGATGTAGCGGCTCAGATCTTGATCCTGGGCGATTTCGCCTAAGCGTTGGTTAACATATTCGGGGGTGATTAAAATTTTCTGCCCGTCCATCTCGGGCGCAGCAAAGCTGGCCTCTTCTAAGAGTTTTTCTAAAACCGCATGTAACCTTCGCGCCCCAATGTTTTCGGTGCTTTCGTTGACCTCGGTAGAGATCCGAGCCAGTTCGTCGATGGCGGCCTCGGTAAACTCCAGTTCGACCCCTTCGGTTTTAAGGAGTTCGATGTATTGTCTAACTAAACTGTTTTCCGGTTCCGTTAGGATTCGCACAAAGTCTTCCTTTTTTAAGGAATGGAGCTCCACCCTAATCGGGAAACGGCCTTGTAACTCAGGGATTAGGTCCGAAGGCTTGGCTAGGTGGAAGGCCCCGGCGGCGATAAATAAAACATGATCGGTTTTGACAGGGCCGTATTTGGTATTGACCGTGGAACCTTCGACAATGGGCAGTAAATCCCGTTGCACCCCTTCGCGACTAACCTCGCCCGCGTTGTGTTGCCCCGCTTTGGAAGTGATTTTATCAATTTCATCTAAAAACACAATCCCGCCGTTTTCCACCCGTCTTACCGCTTCGAACCCCAATTCTTCAGGATCAATCAGTTTCTCTGACTCTTCGGCTAAAAAAAGTTTCCTCGCCTCTTTAACCGCCACTTTGCGGGGTTTGGGGGGCTTGGGCATAAATTGGTTCATTAGGTCTTTGATATTCACATCCATCGAATCCCCGCCAGAACCGCCAATCGGGAAAAACTCCATATGCCCACCCATTGGGCGTTTTTGCACAGAAATTTCGATTTCGTCGTTTTCAGCTTTGCCCTCACGTAGGCGCTTTAAAACAAATTCCCGACCAGGGCTTTCCCCTGTGCCTTCGAGTTTAAAGCCTGGGCCCCCTATGGTTTGGGGAGGCACCAGGGCGTCTAGGATGCGGGCCTCGACGGCGGCCTCGGCCTTGACTTTGACCGCTTCTAGGCGCTCCTCTTTGACCAGATTAATGGCAATGGTCACCAGGTCGCGGATGATCGATTCCACATCGCGCCCAACATAACCAACTTCGGTAAACTTACTGGCCTCGACCTTGATAAAGGGAGCCCCTTCGAGCTTAGCAATACGCCGTGCAATCTCGGTTTTGCCCACACCGGTGGGTCCGATCATAATAATATTTTTGGGGCTAATCTCTTCACGCAGATCCTCAGGTACCTGCATCCGCCGCCAGCGGTTTCTAAGCGCGATAGCCACCGACTTTTTAGCCTCCGCTTGGCCCACGATGTATTTGTCTAAAAAGGCCACCGTCTCGCGGGGGGTGCGTTCGATTTTTTTAGGCAGGTTCATGTGTGCGAATCGATCTCTTCGATTTGGAGGTTATCGTTGGTATAAATGCAAATCTCAGCCGCAATCTTCATCGAAGCCTCTACGATCTCGCGGGCGCTTAAATTAGAGTGGGCGACAAGCGCGCGGGCCGCTGATAGGGCGTAGGCCCCGCCAGAGCCAATGGCCAAGATCCCATCGTCTGGTTCGATCACGTCGCCGTTACCAGAAATCAAGAGACTCGATTCCCCGTCAGCGACGGCTAGCAAAGCTTCTAGGTTGCGCAGCATCTTATTGGTTCGCCAATCCTTGGCTAGTTCTACCGCCGCTCGGACCAGATTACCGTTGAATTGTTCCAATTTAGCATCGAACTTTTCAAAGAGGGTAAAGGCGTCAGCCGTGGCGCCCGCAAACCCGGCGACTACTTGATGGTTTTTAGTGGTACGTACCTTTTTGGCCTTGCCTTTCATTACTTGATTACCCAGGGTCACCTGTCCATCGCCCGCCATCACTAGCTTCCCGCCTTTTCGTACCGCCAAAATAGTGGTCATTCGTTTGTCTCCTTAGGTACCCAAATACGCCCCATCCCTAGTAAAAAAACCTCTTTTGATTCTTTGCGGCTAGACTTGGGTTTGAACGGCTTGACCTTTTTGTACTCCCCTTTCATCTGGTTCAGCAAGGGTTCGAAGGCGGGGCCATGAAAAGCCTTGATTAAACAGTTACCCGAAGGTTTAAGCCAGCGTTGGGCTAAAAATAACACCATCTGCCCCAACCCTAAAACCCGCGCCCCGTCGATCTGCTGGTGCCCGGTGGTTTTGGGGGCCATGTCCGAGAGGACCAGATCAAAGGGGGGGATAAAGGGGGCAAAATGGGTCTCGTTTAAGTTAAAAACATCTTCCTGAATAAATCCCATATTAGGACTAAGCGGTAGCTGCAAATCCTGCAAATCCACCCCAAAAACAAAACCTTTTTGACCAACCCGCTTCTGGGCATATTGCATCCAAGAGCCCGGGAAACAGCCTAAATCAAGGACCGAAAGGCCATTGCGCAAGAGCCCGTGCTTTTGGTCAATCTCTTCTAATTTATAAGCTGAACGGGCGACATACCCTTCGGTTTTAGCTTTTTTAAAATAATGGTCTTGAACCTCTTTCACAACTCCCCCGCCTTGGCCAGTTGCCAAGCTGCTTCCATTTGTTCGAGCCCCAATTGCTCGCCGCGCTCTTTGGCCTGGGCAATGGCCGCTTCAACCGCCACAAACCGTTTTATAAACTTGTTGTTACTATGATTCAGTGCCAGTTCGGGGTCGATGTGGTGTTTTCGGGCGAGACTCACCACGCTGGCCAACAAATCGCCAATCTCCCCCTTTAACTTTTCTAGATCCCCCGCCGCAATCTCGGCCTTGACCTCGGCTAGTTCCTCTTCGATCTTAGCCAAAACCCCGGCTGAATCGGGCCAATCGAAGCCCAGCCTAGCGGCCCGTTCGCCTATTTTTTTTGCCCTAAGTAGCGCTGGCTTCGATTTGGGGATATCAAAAACACTTTTGCCCACCTTTTCTTTAGCTTTGATCCGGTCCCACTGGGCGTTTAGCTGATCTTGGGTTTGGTTTTTGTCAGCGTCGCCAAAAACATGAGGGTGCCGTTCTAACATCTTTTGGCTTACCCGGTCGATCACCGCTTGTAAATCAAACCTCCCTGCTTCTTTGGCAATTTGCGCATGGAGCACCACTTGCAAAAGCAAATCCCCCAGTTCTTCTAAAAGTGGCTCACCCAGTTTATCGCTACTGATCTCCTCGATCACTTCATAAGCTTCCTCAAGGAGATGAGGCAGCAAGCTTTGGTGGGTTTGCACCTGATCCCAAGGACAACCTTGGGGGGAGCGCAATTGGGCGACAATTTGAACCAATCGTTTCATTAAGTCCTTGGGTAAGGCTTGATTTTGGCGTTGTGGTTGGGCTCTGTCAATCGGCCCCCTTGCCCTTGGATTTCAAACCAGTTAGGATCCCAAGCTTTGTGGGAGAATATGGAACTGGTCAGTATTATCATGCCCGCCTTTAACTCGGCGGAACACATTCAAGAAGCGATCAACTCGGTCTTGGTGCAAACCTATGTTTCGTGGGAGTTGATCGTAATCAATGACGGTTCGACCGATCATACGGCCTCTGTAGTCGAAGCCTTTGATGACCCTCGAATCATCCTCGAATCCCGTCCTAACCTGGGGGTGTCAGTCGCCCGCAACCGGGGGCTTGAGTTGGCTAAAGGCGATTGGGTCGCTTTTTTAGACGCCGACGATATCTGGGCCCCCTTTAAGCTAGAACACCAGATGGCCCGCCTCTCTGGCGAAAAAGTTCGGCCCGGCCTAATCTATTCGGACTACCTGGAGTTTAACGAAAAAGGCAGTTGGCCAGCCAAACCGTTGAAAAACTTCCCACACTTCAGGCGTGAAGGGATGATTTTTGATCAATTGATCCAGCATAATTTTATTGGCACTTTGAGCGTCCTGGCGGATAAACAATCGGTCCTAGAGGTGGGTGGGTTTGACACTAACCTAAAAGGACCTGAGGATTGGGACCTTTGGATTAAGATTTCTGAAAAAAAAACCTTGTTGTTTGTGGAGGAGCCTTTAGCTTTGTATCGGCAAAATCCCGCAGGTCTTTCAAAAGATTATTTAAACTACGAAAGGGAGCTGGAAAAGGTTTACCAAAGGCATTTACTCAAGCGAGGAACCGCCGAGCAGATTCGGTTTGGCCGCTGGCTTTTTTACCGCCACATGGCCCACGGCTTCGCTCGTCAAGGGCGTCACCAAATGGCTGTTGATCGGCTGGAGTCGGCCTTTGAGCAGCGGTTTTTGGCTTGGCAAAACCTTGCCAGCTTAGCCTATTTAATTAAAAAAAGACTAGGATTTTAAGGTTTCAATTTGATCTGCTTTTTCTCCCACTGATTAAGCGCCTGTCTGGTAATTCCTAAAAGTCCTGCCGCTTTGGGGCGCTGACCTTTTGCCTGCAATAAGGCCTCTTGAATAATTTTGCTGCGGGCCTCCTTTAAGTTATAGTTACTGTGCCAAACTCCGTTCGCCTTGCTTATCGGGCGGATGGCCTTGGCTAGCCCTGGGTGCCAATTAAAGTGCCAAACTTCCAACACCTCGCCATTGGCTCTTTTGGCCGATTCTAACAACACCTCATAAAGTTCAAATTGATTTCTTGGCCAATCATACCGCTTAAACAGATCATACACCTCGCGCCTTACGAGGATTCGAGGCAACTGGGTTTCCTGGCTGATTTTTCGCCCAAATTGCTCAATCAAACTGGGCAGATTGCCCAATTGCATGCGCAATGGGGGAATTCGAAATTGGTGCTCACCTAATAAAGACAGAAGCTTTTTAGGTATCTTTTTAAGGTCCGAAGGCAATTTCACAAACAATTTAGGCAGACCAGGAGGAATAGAATTGTTTTCTAATCTTTTGATCAATTCTGAACGGGTTGCCGTTGTCAATTTTTCGATCCCTTTTAATATTACACTTACTCGGCCATTAAAAGGCGCGGGAAGGGGCCGTCCCGGTTCTAAGGCTTGCAATAAGGGTTCTGGATTTTTGCTTAGATCCAAAAAACCGGGGGGACCCGTCTGGTTTAAAAGTTGGTCAAAGGCCAAAACCCAAGGCTCTAAAGGGCAGCCAGACTCGGTTAGTAAGCAAATCAAAGGGGCGCGTCCGGCTAATTTTACGGCTATCTCTACAGGAAAGGGCTCTAATTCTAAGCGGTAAGCGGCATCTAGTTGAAACTTCATCCAATGAGCTTGTTCCCGGATTTTATGTCTGGCGATTGCTTTGTTAAGGTGGTGATCTAAAAGAGCTTCGTCTTTATCAGGATCAAAGGCGGCAAAGGGAATCGACTGGGCCGCACCGGCATGCAGTAGAAAAAAAATCTCGCCTTCGTATCCACTGTTAACTAATCCTTTAGCTTTATTTAACGCTTGATCCAAGAGACTCGGCTCGGCCGACAAGAGGATCGCGGCGGCGCTGTCCAAGTAACTGGTACTTATACTATTATTAGCCGGCAAAAGTAAAACCAGATCGGCCCAGGCATCCCTAAGGATTAAACTAGGGCACCTAGTGCCGAAATTTAAAAGTAGGATTGAGGCGAAAGTGGGTTGAAAGGGCATTTTAATTGTCTATTTTGTTGTAATGAAAAACTAATTTTCTAGATAATATATTTTTTGAAGAATCGCCTCGAAAATTCGCCCCCAGACCTTGAGCCAGCTTTTTTAATCGCAAGGTTTGTTGACGTTCGAACGGTTCTTGAAGCCGCACCTGGGTGCCTGGCACCCGAAGCCAGCTTACTTTAATACTTAAATAATTTTGGGTTTTGGATAACTCGCAATGAGCCGAGTCCTCCTGCGCAAGGCAGTGCCTTTTTAAGGCTCCAAAACAAACCCAAAAAAACAGATACAAAAGGTCTTCAAGTTGGTCAGGCTCATAGCCCTTTATAAAAATATCTTTAGCCGGATAGGTAATCAACAACTTGGCTGGTCCCAACACATTTTCAGTACGACGAATCACGTTTTTTAAGGTGCCCCCTAAATTAATTTCGTTGGTTAATAAAAGTTTTTTATAAGGCGTGGCTTGCTCTAGGGGAAATGGCCAAAACAACAACTGGTAGCTTTGGGGTGTTCCGTCTAGTCCCAAGACGGACTTGATGGTGAGCAGCACCTCTTTTACTTTTCCTCCCAATTTGATTGGGGCTAGTCGTAGCGGATAAACTGGGCGGCCAGGTTGGATTAAAGCAGATTCAAAGACTTCGGGTTTACCCAAAGGCGGCAGAATGGTCTCAAAGGCTTTGTTTCGCAATTGGGACCAGGGACAATTCAAAATCTGCTGACCGGTTTGGTTGATCCAGGTAAAATTTCCGGTCAAATCAATCTCGGCGTAACCAATGGCCATTTTGTTAATCTCTTCATGGACCATCTCTCGCGCCTCTCGTACCCTAGTTTTGCCAGCGCGCCTTAGGTCCAGCTCAATCTGATTTTCCAAGTCGATACGGTCCAATACACCTAAAAAACGCCCGCGATCCAGCACCTGGGCAAAGTTCCAACCTTTGGCCTTCATTTCGCTAAGCGCCGACCTTATAGGGAGATCGGCCAAAATCTCAGGCAAAGGGGCCATCACATCGGCAGCCATGGCATAAGGCCGCTCTGCCGCCGAGACCCGGGTTAAAAGTCCCACAATATTGGTGTCAGTTATTTCAGTAACCAAAAGGTATAAACTCTTGTCAAAGATTTTGGACAAAGAGCTACATTTTTTATGCGAGGAAATTTTGGCGAGATTATAACGTAAAATACCCAAGATACTTGACATCGGACCATCACTGAAAGTTTCCTTCAGTTTATGAGGTTGCCGATTTTTTTCGAGGACATTAAAAGGACAAAACGACAGGATCCAACCGAGAAACCGGACAAAAACCGGACATTTCGGGGTTAAGTCACCCTATTCTAGCGGGAGGAAGGCAATTCTACCAAGGCCGCACTTCTTGACGGTGCAGCGCCCCTAAAGACAAAAGCTTTTTTTCTAAAACTTTATTCCCCTTGGCCAATTCTAAGGGGGTTTCGTGAAAGCCATTAGCTAGATTGAGATCGACCGGGTTCCAGTTGGTTTCGTCTAAAAGCTTGGCTAAAACCCCTTTGGCGACGGACTTAATCGCACGGTGCAGTGGCAGTTCCCCTCCCTCATCCATCAGGTTGGGATCGGCGCCATATCGAAGCAAAAGTTCCAAACTAGTCAACCGATTATCCGCAGCCGCCCAACATAAGGCAGACCAACCGGTGTGATCGGTGCGATTAACTATTGCGCCCTCATCTAATAAGAAACTTAATGTTTCTACGTGTTCGCGAGCGGCGGCGCAGATGGTGGCGGTCAAACCTTCTAAATCGGAAATCTCCAAGTCCGCCCCTTGTTCAACCAAATACTTAGCAAAATGCAGGCGCCCTTTATGGCCAGCCCACATTAACAGGGTCCAGCCCATTTCGTTTTGGTAGTTAACCGGGAACCCGTCTTCAATAATTTGCTTAAAAGGGCCAAACTGTCCGCTAGCTATTAAAAAGCAGGCGTTTTGATAGGTTTTTTCGAGGTTTTCTGAAGTGGAGGTTACAGGTGAAGGGTTGCGGTTCGATAGCCCGTTTTGAATGGCAAAACGTGCTTTTAGACTATCGATTAAATTGGGGTAAGAGATAAGGTTTTTGAACTCATCGACCGTGATTCGGCTCTCTGTGAAGGCCCATACCTCGGTCCCAAAAAATCGGGCGACCTCTTCAAGCCGGGTCAGGTTGACCCCTTCTTTTTCCCAGCGGCGGAGGGTTTTAACGTTTACTTTGGGAAAGATTTCTTCATCTAAAATATTTTCTTGGGTAAAGCCTTTTAGCTTTCTCGCGATTGCCAGCCTTTGTCCTGTAATGAGTGCGTCTTTAGACATTTTATCAGTGTAGTTCAGACCAATTTAAAAAAACTGGCCTTCGATTAAACAAAAAGTGACGATGCTCCAGTTTTGTTAATAAAAACTGGGGGATAGCAAGCGTCGGTGCAATAAATATTTAAAAACTAGGTCCTTTTGTGCAAGATCGTTTGACTTAGCGAACCTTTTTTGGCCATCAGGAGGTCTCCCTCAAGCTCTCCTGACTCTGAGGTTTGTTTACAGCTTTATACAAGTCCCAGAGGCTAGTGCGGACTCTAGAACTTTGGACTGCTTTTGCCAAGAATTTTTTAAATTTTTCTGGCGTCTTTTGACAGGTAAGTGTCGGCTCCTATATAAAAAGCTTGCCAAAAGGAGTGTTAATGAAAAGAAAAATTGCGTTAGACTTAGGCCAAAACCAACAGGTTTGGGTCGAGGTGGAAGAGGAGGCCAATTTTAATGAAGACTCGGTCTCAAGCGGAAAACCCGAGTACTATCGCAGAAGCCGAGAGTTGGGGGAGGCGGTGGAAGTGATTGGCCCCTTGGTAGAAAAAATTACCGCCCCCTTAAAGGCGCTCGAAGACCAACCGCAAGAAATAAATCTGCACTTTGCTTTTAAGTTTAGTGCGCAGGCGGATGTTTTGCTTACACCTTATGATTCGGAGTCGCTGGTAAAGGTCCACCTGAAGTGGAAGCCAGAACAAAATGTTTAAGCCTTGCGGCCAGGAAGGGGACACATAGCAGGGTTATAATCGCCACCGCCCCAATCTTGGGCATGCCGTACATATGATCCGCTTCAATCCTGACCAAGGGGCTAGACCAAAATCCACCTAAGCCCATGGCCATTTGGCCGACAATCATATTCATCGACATCAACCGGCCCCGTAAGGCTACGGGGACCAGGTCAGCCAGAATCGTTTGGTGGGCGGGGATACGCATACTCCCGCCTAACATAATCCCGCCAAAGAAGATCTCGATTGGGGGCTTTTCAAAGAGTTCGAAACAGGCCAATCCCAAAAAGAGCGCCATCATCAAAGAGCCCCCCGATATTAAGCCAATACTCCAACCTTTGGTTAAAAAACGTCCAGCCAAGCGGTTTCCCAAAATGGCCCCAATGCCGCCGATCATATAACAATGCGCAATATCGGTGACCCCATAACCGTAATTATGACTTAACCAAACCGAGATGTTGGGCACAAAACCAAAGAGTCCAATCATCATCATAAACATCACAAAAAAGGCCGCTCGCGCCTCTGGGCGTAACCAAAGACCGGCCAACTCTTTATACTGGCGGGTTAGCTTGCCCCTTGCTTCTGGCGCAAAGCTTGGCCCTTTAAATAATCCAAAGACCCCTAACAGGGTCATCAAGGCCGCTGCATAAAATACCGACTGCCAGCCTAGTGCTTGGCTCATCCAAGCCCCTAGGGGCACCCCTAAGATACTGGCGGCTGAAAAGGATAAGGCTAGGTTGGCAATCAAATGCCCTCTTTCTTTGCCTGAAAAAGCGTCCCCTACATAAGCAAAACTATTGGGCAAAATCGGTCCGCCAAACACCCCAGAAAGCAAACGGAAGAAAAAGATTTGGGTCGGGTTTGAGGATAAAGCGCAACCCAGGCTAGCGAAGGCGAAGCCGGTCAAGGCGAATAACAATAGACGTTTGCGGCCCAATCGGTCCGAAAAAGGGGCAGATAAAAAGGCAGATAAGGCGGCAGTCACCGGGTAGGATGAAATTAAATAACCCGTATGCTCCGGTTTGAGTCCAATGTCGGTAGAGATGGCCATGGCAAGGGGAATCATCACCAAATGGTCGAGAATTACCCAGAAATTCAGGTAAAACAACAACGCGCCAAACAGCCGAGGCCTAGGGGCCATAAAGGGGCTCAAAAAGGGGGAAAACCGGGCGCGACGCCCGGCTTCCAGTTTATTTAGCAGCAGCAGCTAAAGCGGCTTGGTAGTTAGGCTCTTGAGTGATCTCGGGAACCTGTTCGGTGTACTTCACCTTGCCGTCGGCACCAATCACCACCACAGCGCGGCTTAAAAGACCCTTTAGAGGACCATCGGTCATCCGCACCCCATAAGCCTCGCCAAAGGCTAGTTGGCGGAGTTCTGAGAGGGAAATCACCCCCGCGATGCCTTCAGCCCCACAAAAGCGAGAATGCGCAAAAGGAAGGTCGCGAGAGATACATAAAACTGCGGTATTGCTTAGCTTTGCTGCGTCTTGGTTAAAATGGCGCACACTGGTAGCACAAACACCAGTGTCAATACTGGGAAATATGTTCAAAATTATAGTTTTACCAGCAAAATCAGCTAAAGATACTTCAGAAAGGTCACTTTTGGTTAAGCTAAAAGCAGGAGCGGTCGAACCTTTAGCCGGCAGATTGCCACAGGTGTGGATCGGGTTTCCTTTGAGCGCGATTTGAGCCATGGGTGTCCTTTGGGTTGGTTATTGGGTATAAGAAATTTTAGGCTAAACCGCCAAAAATGCAATGCCCAATTGGAGGTTAAGTAATTATAATATAATATATATTTATGCACCGTAGGTTGGTATTTAAAAGTACCAAAACCGGGTGATTTACCCAAGTTTAATATTAACTGCCTTCAACGATCAAAAATTGACAATCTTCTGATCGCTTGGCTAACTTAGTCAGGCCGCTTATCGGTTTTGTATAAGGTGTCTGATTTTTTCCGAGGGGAGATGAATAAAACGATTGCCGCTCAGGGTCTGTTGGGCCTGCTGGGACTCTGTTTGGTCACGAATAGCTGGGCGCAAAAGCCTCAAACCTCTGGCCCTGCCGAGCCACCAGCGCACTTTAAAAAAATCTACCGTTCACCTGAGGGGGATTTGTATTTGCACCCGAAACAACCCCTTTATTTTCAAATCGCTGCTACTCCAGAAGGACCCGCTTTCCCGATGCGCACCAAAGCAGAGGCGGCGTTGGGCAAGTCGGGG
>MFNE01000003.1:1013-29942 GCA_001783695.1 Candidatus Lambdaproteobacteria bacterium RIFOXYD2_FULL_50_16 | reverse complement strand
GCCAGCACACCCTGGTGCACCCAGTCGAGGAAGGGCACTTTTGGAAAAAAAGTTCCCTAAAAAAACTAGGTGACGAAAATATCTTTCTTTTTCATCTCGATGGCGAGGCCCCTAAGAGTCAAACCAAAATTACTGGGGCTCGGCAAGCGAGCGGGAAACGGATGACCTATTTTGGTGGGCCGATTAAGCTGGCGGTGGTTTCAAATGATCACGGGCCTAGTCCAAAAACCAACCAGTCTGGTGTGGAAGATACTTGGGTTTCGATCGATGGGGCGGCCTTTGATAAATACCAAGGGCCACTCTCCTTTGGGGAAGAAAAAACCTACGATTTGCGCTTCTACGCAGTGGACCGGGTGGGTAATGTGGAAAAAATGAACCATTTTGTTTTCCGCCTCGACCTGACCAAACCAGAATCAACCATGACCCAACATGGGCCCCGTTCAGGCAGCTATTTAGGCCCCAAAAGTAGTGTCAGTATTAAAGCGGACGACCAGACCTCGGGAATTGGGGGGATCGGCTACAAGCTGTCTGGGCCTAGCACCAAATCAGGGCAATTAGGGGCGCGCCCCCTGACGATGGAAGATTTTAAATCAGGCAAATATAAACTAGCCTGGGCAGCCAAAGACCGGGTAGGTAATAAAGAACCTGAAAAAACCTATGAATTTGATTTAGATCGAACCCCGCCGCGGTTGAAGCTAGAAGCAGAGGGTGGAAGTTTTCAGGCAGGCAAACTGAAGTACGTCTCTAGGCGCTCTAAATTGGTTTTGGTCGCCGAAGATCAAGAAGCCGGGGTGGCTTGGACCCGCTACCAAATGGGTGGCAAAACCCAGGTTTATCAAGCTCCAGTGCCCGTGCCAGAACGCTCTGGTGCCTTTCAAATCAAGGCTTGGGCCGCTGATAACAGCGGCAATCAAGGCAACCCTCGGGTGTTTGACCTAGCCCTAGATGCCCACCCACCGGCAACAAAATTTGGTTTTGATGGCCCCTTTTACCAAGGTCCCAAGGGAAGGTTTGTCTCGCCCAAAAGTAAGCTGAAGTTGACCGCTGTGGATAACGATTCCGGGGTTAAAGAGGTGTTGTATGGTTACGACGATGCTCCACCTGCGGCTTATAAAGATCGCACTGAAATGCCCCAACATGGGGAGCATCATCTAAACTACTACGCTATCGATCAAGTGGACAACCAAGAGCAAAACAACAAAGTCCGATTTTTTGTAGATGGAAAGGAGCCGCAAATTGCGGCGCAATTTTCAGTCGGAGCCATGGGTGAAGACCTCTATCCACGAGGGTCTATGTTGTTTGTTTCGGCAACCGACGAGGCTAGCGGATTAGAGCGAATTTATATCGCTTTGGGAACGGAGAAGGAAACCTTATACGATGGCCCTGTGAGGTTTGATCAGCCTGGAGCCTATCAGGTTAAACTGGTTGCGTTGGATCGAGTGGGCAACCGTTCCAGCAAAACCCTGAAATTTACGATCCGCTAACTATGGCAAAGCTGGGTTGGCTACCTTTGATTTTACTTTGGGCCTTTCCCGCTTGGGCTCTACAGCCGGACGCGATGATTGGCTTGCTAACCATGCACCGCTGCCCAGGGTGCGACCTGACTGCTGTGATTATCGAGAAAAAGCAGATCGAAAATGCGGATTTACAGAGGGCACAACTCTACCGAGCGCATTTTGTGGCGGTACAGTTTCCAGGGGTAAATCTGGAAGGGGCCTACCTGCCCGAATGTTTTATGAACGACTCGGTCTTCACCAAGGGTAATTTCCGCCGGGTTGAGGCCTACCGCTGCTTCTTTAAACGGGTCGATCTGACCGAGGCAGACCTTTCCGATTTTAATGGCGAAGAGGTTTGGTTTGATCAATCCCTTATGGCTGGGGCCAAGCTGACCAAAGCGTTGTTGTACAAGGCTAGTTTTAAGGAAACCGATCTTAAAGAGGCTGATTTGTCTGGTGCGATTTTGGTCGAGGCGGACTTAACCAAGGCCGATCTTAGAGGGGCCAACCTTAGAGGCGCTCTTTTGACCGGAGCCCAGGTTTACAAAGCCCAATTCGAAGGGGCCGACCTCTCGGGGGCCCGCTGGATTAATGGGTTTAAATGTGACGAGGGTTCTATTGACCGGTGTCGAGAGATCCACCAAGGGCCTTAAAACAGGATTCCAATTTGTAGGATTCCTTCACCAAAAGCGACTGAGCGTTGATTGCGGTTACCGGTTGCTCCTCTGATCCGGTTACACAAGGTGGTCCCTAAGGCTGATTCATTGCAGCTATCAATCTGCAAACTAGGCGCTTCGAAGGCTCGGGCGAGTACACTTACAAACAGGTCGTCTATATCCAACAAAAAGCCCCCCTGCCAATAAAGCTGGGTTTGGGTATGGTAGCTGGCTTTGACCAGTTCAACCGATTGGGAGCTAAGGCTGACACCCCCTGTGGCGCTCTGGAAGATACGGCCCCCACCCAAAAGGAAATTGTTAAATAAGAGGTTGACCCCGGCATAAGGGTTTTTAAAGGCCACGTCGAAGTCATAGGTGACGTTGGTCGAGGAAGACAGAGCCTCGAATCCCAGACCGACTTGGGGTTCAAACTGCACCGAAACCCCATCCTCAATCGCGCCTTTATACTGGGTTTGGCTATATCCAAAATCGAGGGACAACGCCATAAACTTGCCCCGCTTAAACACCAACGACATCCCCCCTCCGTTGCCGTCTCGGTCGCGGATGGTTTCGGTGCTGCCTAGGTTAAAGTCTGCAAGAGCGATCTGGTTGCCTACCTCATAGAGGTAATAAATCCGAGAGCGTTCCCTGGTTTCTTCTGCGAGTAAAGCGAATCCCCAGAACAGGGAGAGCGCCAGGGCTAAGCTAGTTTTTATCTTCAAAATAATATCCCCGCTTTAAAGACCCCGCCGGTAAATAGCTGGGTGCTGTTGTTGCGATTCCCGGTGGCGGCTTCGATCCTTTGGCAGGCGGTTTCGCCGACAGCGGCCCGGTTGCAGCTAGTTACTTTTAAGATTGGACTGGTCACGTTGCGTAAAGACAGCTCAAAGAAAACAATATCAAAACCTACAATCCAACCCATCTGAAAATAACGCTGGTTGCCCGATTCGTATTGAGCAGTGGCGATAGGTTCGCCGCCTACTCCTTTGATAACAACTTCCCCTTCGACCTTTTGACGGATGATCCCAAAGCCATAACTGGAGGGCAACAGATAATTACTCCGCAGCGACTGGGCGGTAATGTCCCAATTGGTGTAAGTAAGCCCCACATAAGGATTGGAAAAGGCTAGGTTTACATCGTAAACGATATTATTAGACAGGCTCAACGCCTCAAAACCAGAGCCCGCCTGTGGGGCAAAGTTGACCTCGACCCCATCTTCGATCTGGCCTTGGTACAGGGTCTGGCTATTGCCCATCTCGAAGGTCCAAAAACTCGTGGGGCCGGTACTAAATAATACTCCAAGCGCACCCCCGTGGCCGTTGGTGTCTTTAATTTGCTCTTGGCTACCTAGCTGAAAATCACTCAAAAAGAGTGGATTAGAAACCTCGCGGATATAAGAAAGGTAGAGGTCCCCGGCCAGAAGTGGAGACCCAAAGAAAGCCACTGCGACCAAGGGCAAAACCAGTTTTTTGAGAAGAGGAGCTTTCATAAGCTAAACCAAGCAATAATAAGGCCTCATTGCTATTGCTCCTCAAAAAGTCTCGCCAGCCGGGTTTATGCGCTGGTTACCCGATAAACCAAAAGAAACTAATTGTCTCCACCCATCATCTTTTGGTCACAAAGCTTTTGTAGTTGATTCTGACTGAACTGGGAGAGTTTGTTGGCGTTAATATCATCTAAAAATCCGTCCAAGGTAGAGCTTTGAGCTGCTCCTAAGCCATAGTTTACCGCAGTCACTCCAATAATAATCACCATCAGCCAAAGCAAAAAACCACGTTTAATCATCTGATACCCAGCAACGAGGGTCGCCACCGTTCCGGCCAAAATAATTGCGTAAGCAATCAGTTGGGTGCTGTCCATCTCACTCCTGTTTGAGATCGTCTGTTTTAAAATGTCGTAACAACCGGGTCTCTACTTCTTTTAAGGTCTCGTCAAACTCACTAAGCTTTCTTAAACGCTCAAAATAAAAGCCCAAAGCCACCCGCTCTTCTTTGGTGATGCCACGTACGTTAATCCCAAAATTATCTTTAAGCTTGATGACTAGTTCAGAGGTAGGGCGACCTTGGTATATACCTGAAGGGCGGGCGATACGGGCTTCATTGATTTTTTCTTTGCCAATACGCCGATAGGTTTGGTCTGCGTAGGCTTTGTTTTTAAACATTTTGTTGACCAGTAGCATAATTTTAAACTGGTCTTCTGGGCTCGATTTGGAATCGATAACAATAAATGCCCGGCGAAAAATCGGCTCGTTAGAAAGTCGGCTCCAAGAGGTTTGCTGGTGAATTTCAATCAACCCTGTACCTTGGGGGAATTCTTTCCAGCCGGATTTAAAATGCCAAATGTCTTTGGCACCGTCATAACTCGTCTGATGGTCGATTTTTTTTGCAAGCTCTTTAAAACTAGCCAACTTGATTTTGAGCAAAGCCGAAAGTTCCTCAGGGACGTCCATTTTTTTGCGTTTGAGGTTTACCTTTTTTTGAGGATTGTTCAAAAAACCTCCCCAAGTATTACTGGCTATGGCCACGTAATACCATTTTTGAACCAGTAAAAAATGCAGCGCATCTAGGGTCTTTTCCCAGTCGCGGGAGGGCTCTAGCTGGTGCAAAAAGGCTTGACCTTCTGGTTTGTTGGGTACGCTCACTGGGCTCTTTGGCTAGGAGTCGCCAGGCAAAAAAGGGCCTGACCCAATCAGATCATAACCGCATGCGATTTTTGGAGCAAGGGTTTAGCTAGAGAAAATGGTAGTTTTAGCTAGCTAGTTTATTATCGCGGTTGGCCGTAAAGGTCTCTGCGGCGGCGGGCGATGTGGGGAGCTAGTTGGTCCAGGGTCTGGCGCAGCTCTGCTTTGGTCAAGAGTAAATCTTTTTTGCGGGGAATAACCGAGAGAATATAGGTGACATAGTCTGGGATCAGGTTAAGCTCTTGGGCGTCTCCAATCTCTTTAACTTGGCGCCTTAAAAAGCTGGCCAACTGGTCGGCGGCGCATTTTTTAAAAACCGCAGCAATCAAGCTGACCTGCTCCTCTAGGGGCGATGTAATATCTTTGGGATAAAAACGGGAAAAAAACTTCGGAGTGAATACAAACCTTCCTCCAATCCCAACCACACCCGCCAGTCCCATCAACCAATAATTCAGTTCCCAGACCTCCATCAAACCAAATCCAATCAGCGGGACGGCGATTACTAAAGGCAAAAGCTGTAGGGTGACCCGTCTTTTTTCGGCTTCCATAAACCGGCCATTATAAAGTTTGGCCTCTTTAAAAAGCCGAAGCCCCTCTAAAAAGGGTTGTCCTCCAAAAACTAGCTCTTCGGCGCTTGCTTGACGTTCTTTAAGCGCCTTTTCCATCTGTTTCTTTTTATTAACCGAGTCTTTGTTGATCAAGTCTTGGATCACATAACGCCGGGTCGAGCGCAACCGGTCTGAAAGCAGTTGAATAAATTCGTTGGGATTGTTCGGATTCAAGGTCCTTGCGCGGAAAATGGCCCGCTCGGATATATAGTCGGCTACATCGTCGTAAAGCGATTTAGGGTTCGCAGGGGCTTCTTTTTTGGTGCCATCGCGTCCATGGGGCTTTGCCGCCGCCTCGCGCCGTTTCTTTTCGATTTCGGCTTCGGCGCGGATTAGATGGGTATAACAATCGCTGACAAAGTCGTAATAATGAGCCCCTAAGCGGCCCATTTGAATCAAGGTCTCACCTAGGCTAAAGGCGTAAGCCGAAAACACCTTGCCCGAATCTTGGTGACGGTAACTAGGCAAATCGCCAGAGCGGTGGCCCCGAATCATCATTTGCAAAAGGTCTTGCCAAAAATCCCCTAATTCTGGGCGGAGCGATTCCTGGGAAAATAAAGAGGCAAAGGCATGGGCGGCATAAGGCTGACTTTCTTCCTCCTCTAAAAGCGTGTACAAGAGCGCCTGAAAATAATCCTGACGCCCTCCATTTAGCTGGCTAAATAATAACTCAGAAACCTTTTGATGGGCCTGATCAATTTCTAGCTCCCGCTCACAGATAAAAATAATCTGTTGCGCCATTTTTTTGGGGCTTAAAGGCTTATTTTCTAGGCCATGGGGGGCTTGCATGTTCATTAGCGAGGTTCCAGCTTCTGGGTTAATCAGGGTCAATTCTTTCTACATAATGCAACGAAAGTGCCTTCATTTTGGCTAAGTTCCCATTAGACGCTTTGGCAAAAAGGCTTTTCAAGGGGCAGCACTATTCGGCAGAGGTTAAACAGAAAATGCTCTTGCAGGAGGCTAGAAAGGCCCCGACTCGCGCTCGATTTCGGGAGGAGTTATAACCGGGGATTAGGTTACTCTAACCCTTGCCCGCAAACGATTTTTATCAAAGCGGGAAGCTTGTTGGTAAGGTATGGGGCTCGTCTGTAGCGAGTCTCCCAAAGTCTTGGCAGGCCCAGGTTAAGTTGTTTAATTTATTATTTTTATTATCCGAATTCGATTAGGTATAAAACAAAAACCCCAACCGATTGCCACCCAAGGCTGGGTCTCCGCTGGATTAGAATCATTAAGGTAAACTTGGGGGGAATCAATCTAACCAAGGAACAAGCCTTCGGTGTCTTTACCTTCAAGCGGATTTTTTAAGGCCTAAAAGAAAACTAAGCCTTGCGACTGCGAGCGTATTTTTTACGACCAGCTTCGGTTTTGAGGGCTTTGTAGGCATCTTGAACCAGTAGGGTCATCTTGATCGCCTCATCCTTGACCCAAGAATAGCCACTGGCGTCGTGCCGGTCAGGGTGGTATTCTTTGAGCTTGTCGCGATAAGCTTTTTTGACCTCGGCGTCCGTCGAATCAGGGCCCACCCCTAAAATCATATAATAGTCACTTTCGTCAAACACCCCTCCTGGCGAAGGGGTTTCTGGTTGGGCAGATTTGCTGGCTTTTTTGCGAGGTTCACTTTTGGGAACCTCTTTTTTAAAGGTCTGCGCCCCGCCAGGTCCGCTGGGGCTAGGCCCGCTGTCCTTGTCTAGGCCCACTCGTTGAGCGGTCTCTGGGGCGGGTTTTGAACTAGAGGTTTTAGGGCTGGCCTTTTTAACCATCCCCACCATCTCGGTGTGCAACTGCCCCACCAGGGTAATCAACTCGCTCAAGGCAACGCCCGCTTGGTTAACTTGGGCCTCTGCCCAGTCTAGTTGACGCTCAATCTCACCTAGGCGGCCATGATACCAACTCATTTTATCCTGTTCACGCCGTTTATTCAGGAGCTCTCGCGCGGCCACAATCTTAAGGAGCAACCGCCGTTTATCCTCTGGGTCAGCTATGAGCTGATTAATAAACTGGGCCCCTTTTTTTTGGTACAGCCCCCATAAAAACCAACTTAGAGTGCCCAAAATCAAGGTTCCTAAAATCCCTAAAAACCAATTGCCTGCCTGCTCATCAAAGAGTCTTTTATCGGTCATAGCTAGGTATTTTCGAGCCTCACGTTGTTCCGGCTGTTTAGCCAAAACCCCTTCTAAAATAATTTTAGCCGATTGATAATTGCCTAAGCCAAACTGTTCTTTACCACTCTCTAGTTCGTTATTTTGTTCAATTTTTTGGTAGATTTCTCGTTGCAGTTCACGGCTAGCGGCGTAGTCTTGGCTGTTAACCGGGACCTGATTGATAAAGGACAAAGCCTTGTCTAAATCGCCATTTTTAGCCTCGATCTGGGCTAGCTGAAAGGGACCATTTTGATTGGTTGAAGTCCCCGAGGGTGGTTGGCTGGGCAAGGCTTCGATCCGCTCCATTAATTCATCAATCCGGCTGGGCTCTAAAGCCCGTCGGGCTTGATAAATACCGCCCTGCCCAGTGCGCACCAATCTTTCAGGTTTAGGGGCAATGGTCTTGTTTAAAAGATCGGTAATCCGGTAGCTCTTGATACTCTCGGTTCCATCTTTTTCCCCGGCCACATACAATTGTTTTTTCCGATCATCCAGCCCTAGACCGGTCGCCTTTTGAGGGGAGCTTTCCGGCTCTAAATCGTAACCAGCAGCGGGTTTTTTGGTAAACAAATCCCAATTGATCAGCCGATTGTTTTGATCCAGAGAAAATAGCTTTTGACCCTCTGGTGAGGCTAACCCCACCAAGTCTCCACCTTGCGTGGCCCACACCTCTGGCGCCTTATCCTGGCCTTCACCAACCAAGATTAATTCAGCACTATTTTTTTTGGCTAACGCGACCCGCCGGTCTTTTAAAGGGGCCATACCCACAATCCCTTCGTTGACTTCCGCCAGGGTTTCGGTTTTGGTGCCGTCTGCGTTGTTTTTATGGAGCCGTTTTTCGCTGGTCCAATAAACCTCGTCTCGATCTGGGGCAAAACTCACCTTGGTGATTTTTTCTCCCGGTGGCACTTGGAAATTTGAGATTTCTTTAGGAGGGCGGACGGTTAGATCATAAACCAAGATACGGTCGTCTGAGGCCAGCAACAGCCGTCCAGAGCGATTGGCGGAAAATTCTAGGGTTTGGGCAGCAAACCCAGGAATCTCCCAGCGGCCCAAAGCCTTTAAATCCTTCGGATCGGCCAGGGTTACCAAGGCAGAGTTGCCCACTGGGGAGACCTTGACCAAATAATTACCCCCTGGTCCAAACAAAAAGAGGTCTCCTTCTGCCCAAAGGGCCGGGGGAACCAGCAGGAAACATAGCAACAAGGCCCAGATTCGGCCCATCGTTATCCCTTGGGGAAGGCTTTAAGATAATAAACCGGCAGCCCTTTAGACAAAAAGAGTTTTTCAAACTCGGTGTCAATGTTGTTGGGCTTGAACTCAGAGTTATGCAAGTCCCATGAAAGTTCAGCCAAGCTAAACCACTTTGAATCTTTAATCAGTCCCAAGACCTCTTCAAAATATTCTTTATGGTCGGTTTTAAACTGAAAATTTCCATCTTTTGTCAAAAGCTGATTGAGCTTTTCTAAAAAGGGTTCTTGAATCAGCCGGTGTTTACGCTGGCGCTTCTTGGGCCAGGGGTCAGGGAAATTGATGTGAACCTGATACAACTGATTGGGGCTAAACCACTCATCAATCTCCTCTGCTCGTGCTTGCACCAGCCTCACATTTTCGATGCCCCACTTTTTTAGCTTGCGCGCACCTAAAACCAGTCGTTTATAGCGAAGTTCAAAACCCAAAAAGTGTCGCTCTGGAAAAGCACGGGCGGCGTCGCGCAGGAAATTTCCCGATCCACAACCTAAATCCAACACCAAAGAACCCTCCAAAAAGGCTGTGTACTCCCCAATCTCTTGGGGGTCATCGGTCCAAATATATTTATTAAACTGCTCAAGCTCGGTGACATATGGATTTTGATCTGGATTCTTTACAACCAGATGGCGGCGTTTGGGAGATTGGGAAGAGGGCACGTTTGCGAATTAGGAAGGTTAGTGCTAAAAAAGGCCCACTACGATAAACGCGGAAAAGATGAAAAAACTAAGGGGCCGTTCTGGGTTGGTGGTCATTTTTATTGCTTTGAGCCTGTTTGTCTATCCCCCAAGTAAGGCTTGGGCTCGCAGTGGTTGTTTCTGGATCACCGCAGGAGAGATTTTTGTGCCAGGTTTGGGATACGGCGTCTCTGGACAATTTGACAAAATGCTCCTGTTTGGGGGCGGGCGCTGGTTGGCAGCAAATCAATATGCTAACACCTCCGCTTCCCCTGACTATCAACAAAACCCTAACGAAATCTACAAAACCACCAGCGCCAAAGACTCGGACTCTGGCAAAGTTGAAACTCGGGTTTACCTGACCCAGGCCACTTATGAGGCCAGATACTATGCCTATCTGGAAAGCAATCTAACGTTGATTTCTTGGGGCGACTTATACCAGCACAGCTGCGATGCCAACACCGAAACCTACAAGTGGGTTGCCGCCCCGTTCCTTTTCAACCAATTTTACGACAACTGGATGTTTTGGGTGCCCATGGCGGTCTTGGCTTCGAACGCAGCCACCTTTAATGATACCCAGTTAGTTGAGTATCACTTGAGCCGGGGCTTGACCCAGTCTCGTATGCGGCGCGATGAGTTTGGCCATTTTTACATGGTGGGTTTGGGTGAAGAGATGTTGTTTAGGGGTACTTTCCAACATTACTTTTATGAAACCATGAACGATTCTTGGGGCTGGGGCAAGGAGCCCTCAAGACATATGTCCGTAGTGGCGGCTTCGGCGGTTTTTGGGGCGGCCCATACGGGCATGGGCTTTTCGGCTGATACGGCTTCCGCTTTTTTAATGGGGTTGTATCTAGGCTATTCCTACATGCCCGGTCCTGACGAATTCGATTTGACTACGGCGATTGCCATTCACGCTTGGTGGGATATTGTCTTGAGTTATACGATCATGAACAACGCCCACTTCACCGAAGAAAACCCTACCTTAGAGGTGCCGATCTTCGCCATCGGGTTTAAGTATTAAGGTTGCTAGGGCATTGCCCTTGGACAGGACATTGGGCGCATAAAGGGGTGCGGGCTTTGCAAATGTAGCGACCATGGAGAATTAAAAGGTGGTGCGCCTCTTTACGCGCCCAGCGGGGGACCACCTTTAAAAGGGCGGCCTCGGTTGTTTGGGGGGTTTTAGTTTTAACTAGGCCTAACCGGTTAGCCACTCGAAACACATGGGTATCCACCGGAATACAAGGCTCGCCAAAGGCTACATTAAGCACCACCCCGGCCGTTTTCCCCCCTACGCCAGCCAGTTTTTCCAACAAAGCCCGGTCTTGAGGTACTTGCCCTTGGTGCTGCTCTAATAATTGCTTTGCAGACTCAATCAACGCTTTGGCTTTATTGTTAAACAGGCCAATCGTTTTAATCCGCTCTTTGACCCCCTCTAAGCCCAATTCCACCATTTTTTGCGGGTTGGGAGCTAGGGCAAAGAGCGCCGGGGTCACCTTGTTGACCGAAACGTCGGTCGCTTGCGCACTTAAAATCACTGCCACCAAAAGCTGGTAGGGGCTCTCAAAGTTTAGCTCGCTTTTGGGATTGGGGTTTTGCGCCTTGAACGCCAAAAACACCAATTCCCGATCCGATAACTTCACCTAGTCTTCCAACATTTGGTGGACCGCTTTAAGCGCCTTGTCTGCTTGTTCACCGCTGATAGCGCAAGAGATATTGATTTCGGATGCCCCTTGGCTGATCAATTCGATGTTGACTTGTGCTTCGGCGAGCCTAGTAAACATCTCGGCGGCGATACCCAGTCGTTGGCGCATCCCTTGGCCCACTAGACTTAAAATGGCCATATTGGGTTTTAGGGAAACCTGGCCTAAAAGCTCCAAGTCCTTAATGGCCAAGTCCAAGCGGCTAGGGTCCTCGACCGTCATGGAGATGTTGACCTCGCTGGTTGAAATCAGATCGATAACAATCTCGTGACGGCCCAGGATTTCAAAAACCTTGCGCATAAAACCGTAAGCCATCAACATCCGGTTGCTCATTAGGTTGATCACGGTCACCCCGCGTTTGACGGTCACCGCGGTCGCCTTCTTTCCCAAAAGTTGTCCCAAGGCGTCTGGGTAAACCAAGGTGCCCGGCAAATCAGGATGGAAGGTATTTTTTATACGCACTGGAACGCCCGCCCGAGTCACTTGTTCCATCGTGAAGGGGTGAATCACTTCTGAGCCGTAATAGGTGAGTTCTAACGCTTCCTCTGGCGTAATCGCTGGCAACACTCTGGCATTGGCCACCTTTCTTGGATCTGCCGAAAAGATGCCGTCCACCTCTTTCCAAATCTGCAATTCCTTTGCTTTGGCCCCGGCGGCGCACAAGGAGGCGGTGAAGTCGGTATATCCTCGGCCAATCGACTTTAAGATACCCCCCGGTGCATGGCCAAAAAAGCCAGTAAACACCACTACCTTAGAGCCTGCGTCGGCGATGATCTTTGCTAGGCGTCGTTGTAATTCCTGGCAAAATTCGAGGTTGACCTCTTTGTAGTCGGGCTCAATCAGGTTTTCTAAATTGCCAAAAACCGCCTCTACCCCCTGGTCTTGGAGGACGCCGGTAAAAATCCGGGCCGAAAGTTTTTCCCCCATGCCCACAATCACGTCCATGCTCCTTGGACTGATCTCTTCGATCACCTGGATGGCGTCTAGGAAGGACTTGAGCTTTTTTAGCTTTTTGTTAACATCCTCGGTAACCCCAGCCTTGATAACCGGGTCTTTAATGGCGTTTTCCACCGATATCAGGTGGCGCTCTTCAATCTCGTCAATTATTTTATAGTAAGCCCCACCCGCTTTGGCCGCAATCGCCGCCTCCATCAACATAGAAGTGGTCCCCTCGGCCTTGATATGGCTCGACATTGCCGAAAGTACCACGGCTACTCTAAAACCTTGCTCGCGAGTGTTTTTGACAATCTCAGCGACCTCTAAGAGTCTTGGGGCGCTACCCACGGAGGTTCCGCCGTACTTTTGTACCAACAATTCCATGATAATTTTTTGGCTTGAGGTTGGGTTGACCTCAAAAGGAAAACATGAAGTTGGAGAATAAAGCAATATCTATGTTTTGTTGGCCCTGGCTGGTGTTTTCAATTAAACCCATCTCATATCCCCCCCAGGACCAGTGCCAACGAAGACCCGTAGAGACTTCACGGATGTCGTCGTTAATATTAGAAATGGCGTTTTCAGGATAAGGGCTCGAATAGTCCAATCCCTGGAGGAGCCAGTCGCTGTGCTGGCCTAGGTGGAAATTGAAGCCTAAAAAGAAGTAATAAATTTCTTTAGGGGAATTTTTAAATAAACTCGATTTGGTGTCGGCGAAGGAAAACCCAGAATGGAGTGACCAATCCGGCCAGAGGGAGGAATAAATTAGGGCGAAATTGCGGTCGTTAAAATTGCGGAATTCCTTGCCATCGGCGGTGGACTCGTTCATCTGTTTTTCAATATAATTATCGCCAAAGTTCGAAGACACCACAAGGGCAATAGCCTCGTTTTGGGTTTCTCTGATACGAAACTTAAAACCTAAAGTCATCGATTCTTGGTGAAATTTGTCCGAAGGTTGGCTGACTTGGTAAACGATGGTATCCGTTTCGTTGTCCATGATGTAAATCCCCATCTGGTCCCGCTCCAATTTATCGCGGTTTTGGTTGTCCAGCCCTAAGGACTTGTGGAACGACTCGATCTGCCTGTCTAGCGTGCCCTTGATTACCCGTAGTTTACGGTAGGTTAACTGGAACTCCACCCCATCGGTTAGACCTTTGTAATAACGTGCAATCTGCCGGTCGATCTCACCGTCGAAATATACCGAATAGCCTTGGTCAGAAAGGTCGTGAAACCCTGCGGCGGTTTCGTTGAAGTCGTCGTTGCGGTAGGCTGAAGGGGAAAAGGTTTGGGTGTTAAGGCGGATTTGACCAAATTGCCAAAAACTCTGGCCTGCCGAAAGGTTAAAGGCCCGGTCAGGCTCAAAGGTGGTGGACATGTAAACAAAGGGGTATTGGGGCCCCACCATCAATGGGCGGTCCATAGGGTCACCTTTTGCCCATAAAGATTCGGCAAAAAGGACGAGCAACCCAAAAAGAAGGAAAAGCCGTTTCAATAGCTTCTTTAGCCCAATAGTTTGATATTATGCGTATTAAGTCCGCTTTAAAGCGGGGTCCGACTTGGACGCAGTCCCGCTCCAACGTTTAAGAAGCAATTAGCCTGCCAGGGCACTAGATAAATGGGGTTTCTTTGCGGTCCCCCCAAAAAAGCGGGGAGGGGCGAGGTTAATCGAAGTCCTGTTTGTAACCTGAAAGGCTGTAGAACTTGGGAAAATCTGAAAGTAGGGCGTCCTCATAAAGCCCACCGTTTACCTCAAAAATCGATTGGATTAGGTTCGAACGATCTACATACCCATCGCATCTTCTTTGCAAAAAAAAAATCGAGAGTAAGTCGGTTGCAAATAGAAATAATTTTCTTAAAGGAGCTTTTTGGGGGGGGCAAGACGCCAAAGCAGGCGCACCAGCGATCAACGGGCGGGAGCCCGATTAAATGAGGCGCTTATCTGAAAACCGCAGGAGTAAAAAAAAAGCAAAAAAAAAGGCTTGAAGATTCCGTATCTTCAAGCCTTTTTTTTCAAAAAGCTAGCTGTCAAAAGGACCTTAAGTTGAGGTTACACAAACACTTTAACCAATTACGCCATTCCCATCCAAGGCATGTGATGCCCAGTGGTAATCGCCAGATGACCTTGTGGTCCTTGACGCATTTCGGTTTTGCCAGCTTCGCCTAAGGTTTCACGCAGCGTGTTCAGACAGATGATCTCTTCGAGGTCGTTAGTACTCGCTTCCATCAGGTCCAAGGCCCGCATTAGGCTGATTCCGCTTTTAGCGAAAAGTTCTAGCTGCTTGGTAATCCTTTTTAGGGTCTTCTCAATCATGGCTAACTCCGGTGGTTCCAATTTTTTATTAAGGGCTTGTCCCTGGTTTGGCGATTTTGTGTCAAAATCTAAATCTATATATTTCAAAACCCGTGCCAAACTTCACCATCCCTTATAAACCATACCGATAGGAATATTACCCCTTATATAAGGAAGAGCAAAAGGGAAAAAAGTTCATGCCCAAATTGGCAATTTTGGGTCTTTTTTAAATAAAAAGGAAATTTTGTCCTAAGCTTTTTCGTCGCGGCCCAGCCTTTGCTTTAAAACCTGGTGAATCGGGTGTTTATCGCGGAGAGGAGAAGGAGGCCAAAAGGGTGAGGAGGGCCGAGGCTTCTAAGGGCTTGGGGAGATGTCCATCAAAGGGGTTCTCCCCATATTTATCCCGGATCGCCGCCTCGGAAAAACTAGTCAAGGCTAAGATTAAAGGGCTTCTGCCCGGTAGATTTTTGATTAAACGGGTGGCTTCGACCCCGTTTCGTAAGGGCAGGTCGATATCCATCAAGATCAGATCGAACTGAAAACGGCTGGCCATTTGGACCGCCTCAACCCCGTCTAAGGCCAACTCATATTCCGCCCCTAGGCTACTTAAGAAATAAACCGCCGGGCGGCGGTGCAGCGCGCTGTCCTCGACCAGCAAAATCTGTTGAAATTCTTTGGGTAGATAAGGCTCTAGCACCGTTTCGCGCAAATTTTTAGCAGGGGGTAAACTAAACCAAAACTGGCTGCCTTGGCCAAGCTGGCTGCGGACTCCAACCTGTCCGCCATTTTTTTCGATAAACTCCTTCACCAAAATCAAACCCATTCCAGACCCCAACTCCTTTTGGGTTCCAAGACGGTGCAGTCGTTTAAAACCGGGATCAAAGATATGTGCTAAATCCGCTGGCTCCATCCCCACCCCATTGTCTTCCACTAAAAAACGCCAGCCGCCCGCTGCCCAAGGTTCGGAGGTAAGGCGGATTTGTCCCCCGGCGGGGGTGAACTTAATGGCATTGCCCACAAGGTTTCTAATGACCGTGGTCACCATCGCCCGGTCCGCGTGAACCCTCGCGTTGGGGTCCACTTGGTTGCTTACCTCTAGCGACTTATGGCTAAACTGGGCTTGCAAGAGATGGAGGCAGGCTAGGGCGGGCTCAATAAGCGCAAAATCAATACCCTTGGCCTCCAAAAGCCCTTCTTGACTGCGAGACCAGGTTAAAAGATCGTCCAACAACGAACGCAGATTGTGGGTGGTCTCCGTAAGATTATCGATCAGATCGTCGTCTAAGGGAACCTGTTGCTCTTTCATTAATTCAAAGATCGAGGCCATGCTGCCGATGGGCCCTTTGAGGTCGTGAGAGATAATCGAAAAAAATCGGTCTTTGGCTTTTAAGGCGTCTTGTAACTGGGCAGTGCGGGACTCTACCTCTGTTTGCAAACGTTCCGCCAATTGGTGTTGGAGCCTTAGGTTTTGCTTTTGAATCAGCCGCATTCGGTCGGCTAGTGCTAGCGAGAAAAAGAGAATTTCAAAAGCGTTGCCTATCTGGCGCACCCAATCAAAAATTCCCAATTGAGGCAATACTCCCAAAACATTTAATATACTCAACGTACTTCCAAAAAATAATCCGCCCCAACCTACCAAATAAAACCGGGCTTCTAAATGTCCTTGGCGGTAGCTTAAAAAACCTAAATATATCAATATAATAAACTGGCATAGATTGAAATAATAAAATGTTTCGTATAGCGAGGGATGGGGCCAAAATAAATTAACTAGTGGTAAAATCCCCACCACCCAACAGGCTAAAAGTAGCTTACGATTAAATCTGGGAAAGCGGCGATCTACCTGCAAAAAACGCAAGGAAAACAAGGTTCCGGTCAAAAGGCAGGTCCACCAAAAAAAGAGGTCGATCCTCAGGTTTAATTCATACCATTGGGGCCACAAAAAGCCGGTATAGCCGCCATATTGAGTGTTCGCCAGGGCAAAACAGACTACAAATAGTACATAATAATAATAGCTTCTACTTTTAAAGGCGATGGCTAAAAATAGATTGTAAAAAGCCATTATCAAACAAAGCCCAAGATACAGCATACTAGCCACATTGTGGACCTGCTCATCTCGACCTAAAGAGTCGGCAGTTTGAACCTTTAGCCAAAGTTCCAATTCATTGGCCTCGATCTCTAGATAAAAGGTGGTCTCTTGACCAGTTTCTAGGGATAAAGGCTGTACCAAAAGGCGGTGTTGATAGGGCCACAAATCTCGCGAAACCCTAGCCCCATGCTCTTTTTTACCCCAGCCCCCCTGAGGTAGGGTGTAATAAAGATTAAAACTGCGAAGCCAGATATAGTGGCTGACCAAAAGCCAATGCCTTCGATTCGACTGATTTTTTAAGGTAAACCGAATCCAAAAATGTTGGTTCGCTTGGGTAAAACGCGCTCGATTTTCCCTAAGGGGTTTAAATTGCCCGGACAACTCTGGGCTGGCAACCTGATCAATAGTCAAAAGACCGGTAGGGTCATGATAAAGCGCCATATTGTTGGCCTGTTCGTATTCCTGCACCTCGTCGTTCAGTACAAGCCCTGCCCCGGCCAAGTTGGCAAAGCAAACAAGGCTTATCCAAAAAAGGGCAAAGGGTTTGAACATAGGAAAAAAGACCAGCTAAAAGGTTTGCACCACTTTACCCAAGCCTATCCAAACCTACAACTGAAACTCAAGTTGACTGAAACTGCATAGAAAGGTTTTGGCACGGCAACAAAGGAAGGGGCCAAAGGGGCCAACACCTGAATGGATAAGGGAGGTGATATTCTTAAATCGGTTGATCCTCAAGATCGGTAGATTTTCTACTGGCTTTCCAAAGGGCGGTGAGTTGGTCTTTATGGGGGCGGGAGCGACTCCATTTGCAGGCCTCAAAGGCGGCAATGTCTTCGTCGCAGGCGAGCCCCCGGTTTTCCCAACACTTAATCCCCAATCTTTTGGCAAATTGGGGATAGGCCTTTTTCATGAGGCCATAGATCTGCCAAGCCATCTCGCGGATCTCCCACTGGGCCCGCTCGCACATCCGCACATCCAAAAATTGCTGCATCGCTTGGAACCCCATGGAAAACTGTTCTCGGCTTACGGTGCCCATAGGTAGGGCAAAGCGGGCGTCTTCTTGGCGGATACCCGATTCGGTGCAGAAGTCGTAAAAACTGAGGATGTCTTTTTGGAGCGTTTCCCACCGCGCCAGCACTTCGGGGCGCTCTTTAAAACTCGGCGGGGTAACAAAAGCTTTGATCCCTTTATGGAAGTTGACGTAGCGCTGCGACATTTCTTCGCGCTCAATGCCAATGTGGTGGCGATTAAACTGCGCCGTGCAGGCCCGAGAAAGCCCATCGACCACAAATACGAATTGCACCTGCCTCAGGGGGCTGGTGTGCCCTGTGCCCAGTTTATCGGCTAAAAAACCCTCCATCTGCTTGCGGCTGATCGCGCCTGAGCGGATTTTTTCCCAGGTCTCATGGGCATCGTCTTTAGAATAACAAATCCGAAAGGCCGAATAGATGACCGCTAATGGGTCTTCGGTGGCCCCAAGGAGTTCGACCTTGATCTGGGAGGGGGCTTTTTTGGCCATGATTAGCGGAGCTTTGGGTCAAGGAGGATCAAGCCTTGGGTTTTAAACCCTTCTAAGAAATGGCTTGCTTCTTCTAGGCCTAATCTTTCCATTAGGTCTCGCTTGGTGTCCTTCGGATAATAAAGTTCAGCCCGCTCTAGCCCCACTTCGGCTGTGATCAAGGAAACTACCTCTTCAAACCCTAAGAGCCCGTCGATCAGTTTAGCCTCCAGTGCTTGGCGGCCTGTGAAGATTCGCCCATCTGCCAAGGCTCGGACTTCGGCCTCGCTTAGGGGTCTGTTTTCTACAATAGCGCCAATAAATTGATCGTGAACGTCACTTAAAACCCCCGAGAGCAATTGGCGCTCTTCTTCAGACATGGGGCGAAACATATTGCCAATATCTTTGTTTTTGCCCGCCTTAATAGTTTCCATTTTAAGACCCAACTTTCCAAACGCCTCACTTACATTGAGGCTTTGTAAGATCACCCCAATGCTACCCATTAAACTGGCCGGATTGGCGTAGATCTTTTTAGCACTCAAGGCAACATAATATCCGCCGGAGGCGGCTACAGAACTGACCGAAGCATAAACCGGCTTTTTGGCTCCAAGGCGCTTAAGTGCCCCGAAAATCTCTTGGCTAGAGGCGGCTCCACCCCCGGGGCTGTTGATTCGCACCAACACCGCCGAGACCCTTTCTTCCTCTTCAAGGGTTTTGATTTTGTTTAAGAGGGACTCTGAATCTAGGATGACCCCTTCAATGGCTAGCACCCCAATTTGAGGGCCCAGAGCTTGATTTGAAAAACGAGCAGCCAACCACAATAGCAGAGCTAAAACCAGCAAAGGGCGCACCCAAGGGTGCCTTTGCCAAAAACTGGAGGAATCGAAAGGCAAGGCCATATTAGCCCGAATGTCCGGTAAAGTCGTAAAACCAGCGAACTAGGTTTACCGTAACTAAAACAAATCCTTCAAACCGGGAGACCTTCCAACCGGTCCGCATAAATATCACCACCACAATAACCATAGTGACCAACATAATCATACTCGACTGGGCCGCAGCCGACACCACCATCGATTCTTTAAGCATCCCCGCAACACCCAAGACCCCAAGCAGGTTAAAAATATCCGAGCCAACTAGGTTACCTATAGCCAACCCGTGTTTGCCCTTAATCGCTGCGTTTAGGCTAGTGGCAAGTTCTGGGGCGCTAGTGCCCCCGGCGACAATAGTAACCCCAATCACCCACTCACTCACCCCAAAGGTTCTAGCCACGGAAGAAGCCGAATTGACTAAAATTTCTCCCCCATAAACCACGGCCCCGATCCCCGCCAAAAGCAACACCCAATCGAGCCATTTAACTGGCGAATGGTCGATCTCATCCTCTTCCATGGGCTCTTTTTTAACAAAGAGGTAGGTCATGTAGATCGTTAAAAGCGAAAACAGTAAGAGACCTTCATAGCGGGTTAAGCTGAAGGTGCGCTCAGCCAGGGGTAGGCTGAAATTGGAAAAGGGTTCAAACAGTTGGTAGCAAAGGAGAATCGTAATAGCGATTAAAAAAAAGCCGTCCCGATAAACCACCTTTGGGGTCGTCTCGACTGCCCTAAACCAAGCGGTACCCCCTAAAATAAAACCAAGGTTAAAAATATTGCTACCCACCACGTTGGACACGGAGATGTCGTTTTGACCGGATAAAACGGCATTAACCGTTACCGCGAATTCTGGGGCACTGGTGCCGATGGCGACAACGGTGAGTCCGATTACGAGATCGGAAATTCCCAAGGAAAAGGCGATTTTTGAAGCCGAATCGACCAACAGATCAGACCCTTTCCAAAGGAAAAGGATCGATACAATCACCAGCACTAAATCCAAAAGTAGGGCCATTAAGGATCTTTGGAGAGGTTTTTGCTTTGCTTAAAACGGTTCGGGAAATCCGATACCTTAAAAGCAATTGGGGTCAGCCTAGCTGATTTAGTAAATCTTGCAAAGCCCTAAAAAACACACGGTTACTAACTCTAAGGCCAAATGAGCTCGATACTAGAGGTATCTAAGCCCCAAATAAAGGAGCAACTCAAGTTACTCCTCAGTGATCCTACCGGGGTGCTGGTTCTCTTGGCTGGGGGACTGATGATCAGTGATTTTGAGGATCCTGAAGAGGCCCTAGAAGAAGCACTCAAGGCCTTTAACGGCAATCGAGCCTACTTTGACCGGCTCATGAAAAAGGCCCCTAAACGGCTATAAACGACAAGCCTTGCAGTCGGCCAATTTATAAAGTTTCGAGCCCGGCGGATAGAGCCCTTTAAGCACTGATAAATTGGGTAAGACCCAAGATTCGCGTCCTAAAAAAACCAACGGTGACAAAACCGAGTTGCAGCCGGTTTCTACCCCATCGCCAATCAACGCCCCAAACTTGGAAAGCCCTGTGGCCAAAGGTTTGCCCTGATAAATCAGATTCATCGGGGGGAAATTTTCCTCAAATTTATCTTTAGCTGAACGGAATTCTAAATTGCTGATTTTAGTCCCCGCGCCTAGGTTGACCGCGCTCCCCAAAATCGAATCGCCTATGTAGGCAAAATGACCAGCTTCAACGTGGCGAATAAAGATGGCATTTTTCACTTCGGTCACATGGCCCACCACCGAGCCTTGACCTCCAAAAAAATTACCTCGAATGTAGGCTCCCTGGCGAACCTGGCAGCCCCCTTCGATCCAGACCCGCTCTTTGATCGTGGCTCCGGCCTCGACCAAGGTCCCCTTGCCAATAAAAACCATGAGTTCTGGGTCAATGAGATCCTCTTTTAAGACCTCGGTTTGCCGCTGTTGATAGCCTCGTTCAGGGCTATCGGTCCTCCGGTAGGCCAAAAGCGCCCCTTGGGGTTTGGCACCCTCAAAGGCGGCTTCAATGGCTTTACTAAGGCCTGCCAAAGGCTCCCAAGGCTTTTGCGCAGACGCAAACAAGGGCCCCAAAATGGGTCCGGTGGGCATTTGGGCAAAGTAGGAATCGAAGTGGAAAGGGTCTGTGTTCAAGGTTCTTCGATTTCAATATGGGTGCAGCTAAGCTGCAAGAGGTGGTACACTGCGGCATTGGCCGGAGTCGAGATTCCCTTGGCTTTTGCTTTATTAAGGATAACCCCCAACATCGGCTCTAGTTCTGGATGCCGGCCCGCCTCAATGTCTTGCAACATCGCAGGTTTAATATGGGTGTAGCCCGCTTGCTCCCGGTTGAGTTCTTCTAAAGCACCCAAGGGAATGACCACCCCTTCGGCGCTGGCGACTCGAATTGTCTCGCTCATCATCTGTTCAATGGTAGGCCGCATCGACTCAAACTCTAATATCTCTTGCAAAGTGCTTTTGGTCAGTGCCCCAATCGAATTGTAGATGCTGTTCCACAAGAAATGCTCCCAAATCTTCTGATTGATTTGGTGAGTGATCACATGATTAATATCGGCCCGAGAAAAAATTTTAGAAAGCCACTCTTCGCGAGAGGAAGGCTGGTGGTCGAGTTCGCCAAAAAGCACTTGCGCGGGCGCGTCCTGGACACTGCGGCAACCCTCTTCTAACCGGCCATGAAACTGCAAAACCGTGCCCATCAATAGATTAGGCCCTAATAGGTCTGATAGAATTTTTTCGTTTTCTAAGCCGTTTTGAAAGGAAAGCACCGCTGTTGCTGGTTTGATCACGGGCAAGAGGTTTAAAGCAATATCGTAGGTATGGATGGCCTTAACACAAATCAAGATCAAGTCTTGAGAATCCATCCCCTCCAAGTCGCCAACCACCTCTGGCTTAAAGTGGTAGTCGCCGTCCAGGCCGCGCACACTAAGGCCAGTCTCGTTAAGGAACGAAGCCCGCTCGGGTCGGTCGGCAAAGGTCACCTTAAAGCCCGCTTTTTCGAGCCGTGACCCGAAAAAGATGCCCACCGTGCCGGTGCCGTAAATTAAGATTCGGGCGTTTTCCATTAGCCGCCTGAAAAGAGCTTGATTCCGTCTTGAACGGAAATATAAAGGATCAGCAGCAACAAGGCGGAAAAGCCCACCCGTTGAACGATCTCACGAAATGTTTTGGGCAAAGGCCCCCCTTTGAGGGTCTCTGCGCCTAGAAATAATACATGCCCCCCGTCTAGTGCAGGAAAGGGGAAAAGATTAAAAATGCCCAATTGTAGGCTGATAAAACCCATCAAGGCAAGAAGGTCGCTCAAAGAATTTTTTGCAGCCGCCCCAATCATCTGCGCAATCATAATAGGACCGCCCAGGCTTTCTTTACTAGCCCGCCCGGCAAAGAGTTGTCCCAAGAAGGAAAAGGTTTTTGAGGTCAAAAGGATACTGCGTTCCCATCCTAACCCTAAAGAGACCACCAACCCGTGGGACTGGTGGAAACTGGCTTGGCTAAGCCCCATGTACCAATAGGCTTGGGCTTCGTTATACTTAGGCACTATCTGGGTTTGTTCAACCTTGCCCTCACGCTCAAAGGTTAAGGAAAAGGGTTTTCCGTTTCTTTGATTAATCAGTGGGGTGATCTCGCGCCAATGGTGGACCGGGTCTTGGTCAACTAAGAGAATCAAATCCCCTGGTTTTATCCCTCCCTTTTCAGCCGGGCTGCCCGGATTTACGTCCCCCGCTATCGGGCGAATCCAGGGCTCTAGACCAAGTCGCCCCTTAGAGATTTCTTCAGGCTCAAACTGCGCCCAGAGATTAGTTTGTTGGCGGCGGATCAGAATTTTTGTAGGCTCGGTCTTGGCCTGACTTAAAAATTCATAGGCCTGCTTCCAACTGGAAGCGGGTTGCTCATTGACCTCTAAAATCAAGTCTCCCGAAAGTAGCCCCAGCCGCTCAGCCGCACTCCCGGCAATGGTCCCCGAAAGGTAAGGTGGATCGTCGAGATAGGCGGGCTCGGAGAAGCCGGTCATAAACAGGAGCACAAAAAAGATCCAGGCGAACAATAAATTCATTAAGGGCCCAGCAACCAGAATTAAAAATCGGCCCCACTTTGGAGTGCTCGCGTAATTGCCCGGTTCGTCTGGGTTTTCGTCTTCTGTATCTTGCCCTAAAAGCCGCACATACCCACCCATGGGGATCCAACTTACAATGTACTCGGTATCCCCAATCTTTTTACCCCAAGCTTTTGGCGGGAATCCGATAGAGAATTCCAAGACCTTAACCCCCACCCAGCGGGCCGCAAGATAATGGCCTAGCTCGTGGACAAAAACCAAAAGACTGATGGCTAATAAAAAGCTAAGAATAGTAAACATAGTTCAAAGGTTAAGGATTTCTTCACGGCCCCAAGCGTCTGCTTGCAAGGCGTCTTTTAGGTCTTTTTGCCCAGCAATAAAGCTAGGTTTGCTTTTTTTCTGATCTTCCACTTTAGTTAGCAATCGGTCCAGTTTTTGGGCGATTTCCACAAAACGAAGCTGGTCGTTTAAAAAAGCCTCTACCAAAACCTCGTTGGCTCCACTCAACGCCCCGGCTGCGCCCCCGCCCAATTCTAAAGCGCGGTAGGCCAAGCCCAGGGCGGGGAAACGGACGGGATCGGGTTTAGAAAAGGTTAAACTTCCTTTAGTGGCTAAATCCAAAGGGCCAACCCCCGAAAGCAACCTTTCGGACCCCCCTAAACAGTAAGCGATCGGGATACGCATGTCCGGTTCACCTAGTTGGGCAATGCTGCTGCCGTCCTTAAAGGTGACCATCGAATGGATAATCGATTCTGGGTGGATCACGACGTTAATTTGTGAAGGTTGCAGCGAAAACAACCACTTCGCTTCAATCACTTCTAAACCCTTATTCATCATACTCGCCGAATCCACCGTGATCTTGGGGCCCATCGACCAATTAGGATGATTCAACGCGTCTGCTTTGGTGACTTTGGCAAATTGCTCTAAAGGCAACTGCCTAAAAGGCCCACCCGAAGCGGTTAGGGTAATGCTGGAAAGGTCTTGTCGGCGGCTTCCGGCAAGGGATTGGTATAGCGCGTTATGTTCTGAGTCAACCGGGAGAATCTGGGCTTTGTGGGTTTTGGCGGCCTCCATCATCAAAGCCCCAGCCAGGACAATACATTCCTTGTTGGCCAGCGCCACTCGTTTACCCAGTTCAATCGCCGCCATCACCGGCTCTAGTCCAGCCGCCCCCACCATGGCGCCCACCACAACCTGGGCCAAAGGGTTTTTGGCTAAAGTGATCTGCCCCATGCCCCCTTCAAAAATCCGCGGCATCGGATCAAAATCACCTAATCGCAAAGCTAAGTCCCCACCCAAACCCTCACCCACAGAGACTTGTTTGGGAGAAAATTCCCGGATCTGGGCGGCCAACAATTCCATGTTTTTATTACAGCCTAACCCAATCACCTGGAAACGCTCTGGATTATCGCGTAAGACCTGTAAAGTAGATTTACCGATAGAGCCCGTCGAACCTAAGATAGTAATACCTACCATTGATCCTCCAGCCCAAAGGCCTTAAGGGTGAAGACAAACATGGGCAGCGCTAAAAAAAGGGCGTCAAAACGGTCTAAAAACCCACCATGTCCAGGCAAAATTTTACCTGAATCCTTGATCCCACAAATCCGCTTAAACCCAGACTCAAAAAGGTCCCCCGCTTGACCGGCCAAGATAGCGGTCATAGCCAATCCAGCGACCTGCATCGGTTGGGCGTAAGGCATCATATAGGGCCAAAGTAAAAAACCCATTACCGTCCCCCCCAACACTCCAAAGGCACTGCCTTCAACCGTTTTTTTAGGGCTGATTTTAGGGGCCAATTTGGTCTTGCCAAAGCGGCGCCCGCCAAAGTAGGCCGCCGAGTCGTTGGCTGCCACGACCAATAGCAACCAAAAAATTAACCTCGATCCCTCTGGAGGCCAATATCGAAGCAGCGCCAAAAGAAAAAAAGGTGGCACCAGCCAAATCAGATTAAGCCAGTGCCAAAACAAGGCCGATTTTTTTTTCTTTGCCGAAAAAAGCACAAAGGGCAAAGGCGAAATAAAGGCCATGGCCAGGGCTAGTAACCCGTTTTCTTGCCCTCCCTGCCAACAGAGGAAAAGTCCCACAAATCCAAGAATTCCCCCGCCAAATAGCAACACCATTTTGGCTTCGACACCGTGATGTTTGAGGGCTTGAGCGTATTCAAAGATCGCGACTAATAAAATGGCTAGACTAATCCCTAAAAACACGGGTTCTGGGGCCCATACAACCCAGGCCCAGCCCAAGCATAAAAGAACCACGGCGGTTATACAGCGCTTTTGGGTTTCACCCATAAACCGCCCCTACTCGCCTGCTGCGTTTGGAAAAATCGATTAATGCCTTTTCTAGTTCGGCCCGGTTAAAATCAGGCCAAAGTACCGGGGTAAAATAAAACTCGGCGTAAGCCGCCTGCCAGAGTAAAAAATTGGAAAGTCGCAGTTCCCCAGAGGTGCGGATGATCAGGTCTAGTTCAGGCAGCCCGGCAGTAAAAAGCTCCTTTTCGACGCGGGCCTCGTCGATCTGATCGGGCTTTAGTTGCCCGGCCAGGGCCTGTTTGACCAGACTTCTGGTCGCCTGCACTAGCTCGTCTCTGGCCCCATAGTCAACCGCCAGACAAAGGGTCATGCCAGAGTTATTTTTGGTTTCCTCAATACAGCGGTCCAGGGGAACCAATACCTTTTTGGGCAGACGGTCTCGGTTGCCGATGGTGATCAGTTTGATTCCGTTTTTCATTAAGCCCGGCAACTCGTCTTTTAAATATTTTTCAAAGAGTTGCATCAAACCGCTCACTTCAGCCTTGGGGCGCTTCCAGTTTTCTGTTGAAAATGCAAATAAGGTCAATGCCTTAATCCCGAACTCAGCCGCACCCTCGACCGCCTCGCGCACCGCTTTGGTGGCATTTGTATGGCCTTGGATACGAGGGAACGCTTTTTGGTTCGCCCAACGTCCGTTGCCGTCCATAATAATACCCACATGCTGGGGTAATGGGTCAATTGTGTGGTTGGTCAAGGCTTGCCTTTTGCTGATTTCAAAGCCCAATATGAAAGTGGCAAACTATATCAAATGGGCCGCTCTGGCAAGGGCTCAGCCTAGTTCGGCGATGATCTCAAAACCCAAACGGCGCTGTTCCTCTAAAATCTCTTCTAAAAAGACGGATTTGGTTAAAAGATTGGTCAAGACCGCCCGCAAAACCACAATCTCGGCTTGGTAGGGGGTGGATTCAAGCATGGTCCGGCTGATAAAGCTTTCGCCCCGCTCGCGTTGGCGTTTTTGAAGCTCTACGTTGACCTCGTTGATGCGCTCGTTGATTTGGTTTTCCCGCTCTGTATCCCCCCGCTTCATCACCTCGGACAGTTCGAGTTTAACCCGGTTGGGTATAAAACGGTAGGTAAGGATGCAGAGTTCTGGGTTAGAGCAACGCTCAAAGTCTGGGTCTTTATCGAGTAGCGCGGTCAGCAGGTCGGTAAGGTGTAGCGACTTTTTGAGTAATAAATGATACCCTGATCGCCCTAACATTTTTAACGAAAACCACAGCTTAAGCGCATTAAACCGGCGGCTGCCTTCCAGGCTGGTCTGGCCGATGTCCACCGAACCTTTACGGATAATATATTTGGCGTTGTGCCTCCAGCGATTGAGGCTGTCTTCATTTTTAAATAGTACCATCGAATGGTTCATGGGCAGGTAAAACAACTTGTGCCCATCTAGCACTACCGAATCAGCCCGCTCAATCCCCTTTAGTCTGGCTCCCAATTCTTCACTAAGGAGCAGCGCCCCGCCCCAAGCGGCATCTACATGGTACCAAATTGCTTCGCGCTCGCAGATCTCGGCGATTTTATCCAGAGGGTCGATATTGCCCGTTTCCGTGGTGCCAGCAATACCAATCACTGCCAAAATCAGCACATTGGCTGCCTTTAATTCGTTAATTTTTGCTTGCAGCAGGTCTAGCCTGATGCGGTTGTTGTGATCCACCGGTATCTGTTCTACCGATTCCTCACCAAAACCTAACAGCGCCGCAGACTTGGTTATCGAATAATGCATCCGGCGACTGACCAAAATTTTAACGTCTTTATAGCCCGAATCGGCAAAAACTTTAAAAAATCCCTGTTGACGGATTCCAGGCAGCCTAGTCTCGCGGGCCGCAGCCAAGGCGGTTAGATTGCCAACGGTGCCGCCAGAGGTCATATTGCCCAGGGTCACCCCTCGTTCCTGGATCACCTTGTCATAATAGTGCTTCGGCTTTTTAAAAACCAAACTATGTATCCAAGCGATAGTCTGTCTTTCAACAAAGCTCGACGCCAGTGCCGTCTCGATTTTAACCTGATTTTGATTGATCGAAGTGATCAAGATATCTACTACCACCGAAAACCAGGGCACCACGGTTGTCATATGCCCGATGTAGCGGGGATTGTTGATCCGCACCGAATTGTCCAAGATCATGGTTTTACATTCGGCAAATACCTCCTCGATGGACAGCCCCTCTTCGGGCAGACGGGTTTCAGCAAATAGTTTGGCAAGATCCTGTAGCGAAATATCGGCGTGAATCTTTTTGCCTTCTGGATTTTTAAGCCAGTCTAAAGCTAGTTCCATCGCCTGTTCGCCCCACTTTTTGAAACGCTCATCGTCTCCAGGGCCCACAAAAAACTTGCGGCTAAGAGCGTCAACCCCGGCGGCTACTTGGCTATCGACCCACTTTTTTTGTTCCATTACCTGCCCTTATTCGGCAATTCCTAAATAGGCCTGTTTAACCTTGGCGTCGCCTAATAGGTCATTCGCCAAACCAGACAAAGCAATACTCCCGTTTTCGATCACATAGGCCCGGTTGGCCATCTTTAGTGCCAGATTGGCGTTTTGCTCCACCAAAAAAATTGGGGTGCCCTCCTCTTTGTTGATCTGGCGGATGATCTCGAAAATCTGAGCGATGATCAAGGGTGCTAGTCCCAAACTAGGTTCGTCTAGTAATAAAAGCCGAGGCCTAGCCATCAAGGCGCGAGCCAGGGCTAGCATCTGCTGTTCCCCGCCTGAAAGAGTCCCCGCACGCTGCCCGGCGCGGGTACCTAAAATGGGGAATAGGGCCGTCATTTGGGCCAGATCCCGCCTAACCTCCTTATCCCGGCGCAAGTAGGCTCCCATTTCCAAGTTTTCTAACACCGTAAAATCTTTTAAGATTCGCCGCCCTTCAGGAACCTGTACCAGCCCTAGCCCCACAATCTGGTCCGGTTTGAGCTGATCCATTCGTTTGCCATCAAACCAAATCTCCCCGGAAGTGGCGCGCACCAAACCGCTGATAGTTAATAAACAGGTACTTTTGCCGGCTCCGTTAGCGCCGATTAAGGTGACTATTTCTCCAGGCTCCACCTTAAGGTCGATCCCATGCAAGACCTCAATCTTTTGATAGCCTGATCTAAGGCCCTTTAACTCAAGCATCTGCAACTACCCCGAGGTAAGCGGAGATCACTTTTGGGTCTTTTTGCACTTCTTCGGGCACTCCTTGGGCGATCACGGCCCCCTGGTCCATCACCACCACTTGGTCACAGAGGTTCATCACCAGTTTCATGTCGTGTTCGATTAAAAGCACCCCAAGCCCCAAGCGGTCGCGGATCTTGATAATCAATTGGTCAAGCGAGGCGGTTTCAGAGGGGTTCATGCCTGCTGCGGGTTCGTCTAATAGCAGGACCCGTGGCTTGGTGGCCAGGGCGCGGGCAATTTCAAGGCGGCGTTGGTCGGCGTAAGGCAGGGCCTCGGCGATTAGGTTGGCAGACGGCCTAAGCCCAACCAATTCCAGCAGTTCAAAAGCTTCGGCTAAAAGCTGTTTTTCGTGGTTTATAAAGGTTTGGGTGCGGACTAACGCAGACCAAAAACCATAAGCTGGCCGACAGTCGAAACCAACCAAGACGTTTTCGATGACCCGCATTTTAGGAAACAGTCTTATATTTTGAAAGGTGCGCGCCAGACCTTGGCGGGTAATCTGGTCTGGGCGCAG
>MFNE01000003.1:0-998 GCA_001783695.1 Candidatus Lambdaproteobacteria bacterium RIFOXYD2_FULL_50_16 | reverse complement strand
GCCGCCGGCCAACCTAACCGAGCCCTTTTCAGGGCGGTACTGGCCAGTTAGGCAGTTAAAAAGGCTGGTTTTACCTGCGCCATTAGGCCCAATCAACCCCAAAATTTCTCGCTCCCCAAGGCTAAGGTGAGCCCCTTTCAAGGCCACAATCCCTCCGAAAGATTTGTGTAGGTCTTTTACCTCAAGCAGACTCATCAGGCTCCTTGAGGTAATAGGGCCGGGCGTTGGGGACTAAGCCGTCGGGTTTAAATATCATCGTCAAAACCATCAACACCCCAAAAATCACCATCCGGTATTCTTGCAAAAACCGTAAATATTCGGGCAGCAGAATCAAGAGCACCGCCGCCAACACCACCCCTAAAACCGAGCCCATTCCCCCTAAAACCACAATCGAAAGGATAATCGCCGATTCATGAAAGCTGAAACTAGCCGGGTTGATATAACTCGATTTGGCCGCAAAAAAGACCCCCACAATCCCCGCCCAAAAGGCTCCCGTCGCAAAGGCGGCCAGTTTGGTTTTGGTCAGATCGATCCCCATCGCTTGGGCGGCTAGTTCATTTTCTCGAAGTGCCAACCAAGCCCGGCCCATTCGGCTATTTTGCAGCCGCCGATTCGTAAGCATAGCTAGGGCCATAAGGGCAAAAATGAGGTAGTATAGATATAAGTTTTGTTGGTCGAAATCTAGTTTTGTCCAGAGCAGTTCAGGCTTGGGGAGGTTGGCGATTCCTGCCGGGCCGTGGGTGATGTTTTCTGAATTTTCCAAAACCAAGCGGATAATCTCGCCAAAACCCAGGGTTACAATCGCTAGATAGTCTCCCCTAAGCCTAAGCACCGGGATTCCCAAGAGAGTTCCCAGCAACGCCGCCAAGAGCCCCGCGACCGGCAGAGCGGCCCAAAATCCCCAGTCCCAATAGAGGTTTAGCATTCCATAAACATAGGCGCCGGTCGCGTAAAAGGCGACGTAGCCTAGATCTAAAAGCCCGGCCATACCCACTACA
>MFNE01000002.1:14233-14984 GCA_001783695.1 Candidatus Lambdaproteobacteria bacterium RIFOXYD2_FULL_50_16 | reverse complement strand
GAAGGGGAAGAAGGGAAGAGGGGAAGAGGGGAGGAGGGGAGGAGGGGAGGAGCGAAGGGGAAGAAGGGAAGAGGGGAGGAGGGGAGTGGGTGGGGGGGGGGGGGAGGTAAGTCCCTGGGTCAACGGCCCTGGGCCTTTGGGGCCAGGGATTTTTTTAGAGTTGGCGCTATTTTGTAACTAGAGCACTGGGTTACCCCTGGAAAGCCCTGGGCTGGGGGGTAAAAAAATTTCAGGGATTTTTTTAGAGTTGGCGCTATTTTGTACCCAGAATCACTGGGTTACCCCTGGAAAGCCCTGGGCTGGGGGGTTAAAAAATTTCAGGGATTTTTTTAGAGTTGGCGCTATTTTGTAACTAGGGCACTGGGTTACCCCTGGAAAGCCATGGGCTGGGGGGTAAAAAAAATTCAGGGATTTTTTTAGAGTTGGCGCTATTTTGTACCCAGAATCACTTGGTTACCCCTGGAAAGCCATGGGCTGGGGGGGTAAAAAAAATTCAGGGGCGTAAGCCCCTGGAGAAACGGGGCATTCGCCCCGCCAAGTACCAAAGTACCAAAGTACCAAAGAACCAAAGAACCCAAGAACCAACTCTCTTTAACGGACGCAACGGACATAGTAGCTGCCGGCCTTGCTGTTGCTGAGGACACACCGCCACCGCCGAAGTACACGTACCAAGCGCCGGTGCTGCTCAGCGCATAGGTAGTGGACGACCAATAGGGGAAAACTTTTATTTTTTCCCCTTCAACGTCGATGA
>MFNE01000002.1:13742-14209 GCA_001783695.1 Candidatus Lambdaproteobacteria bacterium RIFOXYD2_FULL_50_16 | reverse complement strand
TTCCAACTCGTTGACATCGGGCAGCCGCCAATCGGAAGAACCCGCGTGGGTCAAGCCCTCGCAGTAGCTCAAGGCGGCCTTCCAGGTCATGGGCTCGGTCTCCCGTTGGTCCCACATCAGCCCAGTGGCCTAGTCGGTGACCGTGCCGCCCCGTTGTTGGTGTAGGGGCTCCCCGTTCCCGTCGCATGGTTGGTGACCTTGACATCGCCCTTGTTGGTGCCCACTGCCCAGGCCCCAGCCGAGGCCACCCAAGCCTCACAGCAAAGCGAACCACAGCGTTCTTTTCATGCTCGGTCTCCTTTAATCCCGATTAAAATCCCTTGGAACGCTCGCCCTGGCAAGCGAGCGTGAAGCGCGCGCGCTCCGGTTTGCTTGGGCGAGGTTCCTTCCCCTTTGGGCTCTTTTCCCCCTGGGGAGGGTAACCCTAGCGAGCCCCTCAGGGACCCGCCAAAATTGGCCCGCCTAAC
>MFNE01000002.1:9593-13690 GCA_001783695.1 Candidatus Lambdaproteobacteria bacterium RIFOXYD2_FULL_50_16 | reverse complement strand
ACCAAAGAACCCACACTCTTTAACGGACGCAACGGACATAGTATTTGCTGGTCTTGTAGCTGTAGTTCACATAGCCATTGCTGAAGTCCACGTACCAAGCGTCGGTGCTGCTCAGCGCATAGGTAGTGGACGACCAATAGACATCGGAAACAAAGTTAAGGACCTCTTTCCCTTCAGGGTTCGAGGCTTGGTATTGGTAAATAGACTCCAATTCCTTTTTGTTAGGGAGTCGCCAATCCGCGAAACCCGCATAGGTTAGGGCTTGGCAATAGTCGATGGCAGCTTGCCATTTCTTCAATGGGTCCTCGATTCCAATGGGCCAAATCAGGTTGGTTTTGGGTTGGTGAAAAACCAACCCCCTAGAAAGCGCCTGTTTTAATGTTACTGCTGCTTCTGCTTCTGCTTGTGCCTTTGCTGCTAACTCTGTCCTTAGTCGGTTCAGGATGGCTATTTCTGGGAAAGGGGCGGGGGTTTCTAGGGGAATATTGGTTTTGAGCGCCAATCCAGGGTGAAGAACTTCCGCTTCAGCCAGCTTGTATCCGGTCTTGCCCTTGCCCTTCTCACTCAAAGCGGCTTTTGCCTGAACCGTGATTAACTCTTTGGTGGCCCAAAGGGTTCTGGCTTTTTCTTTGTCCTCATAAGGCCATGCTCCGGCCCAGCTTTTCTTCCCGAGAGAAATTGTTAAAGGAAAAAACTCTTTCTCCGCATTGGGAGCGCCTAGACTGGCCCCTAATTTAACCTCGGGCAAGGTGAAGCGTTTTGATGAAAGCTCTGCCAACCGTTGTTCAAAAGGTTCTAAAACTTCTATTTTTTGAGATAAATAAGTAATTTTTTGGTTTTGCTTGCGTAAAGCCTGTGCCACTTTTTCCTTTTGAACCCGCTCCTTAAATTCCACTTGGGTTTCGAAGGGATCCTTTTCTATCTTATCTGCCGAAGCCAAGTTGGCTTGGGATTTTTTCCACTGGGCCTCAAACTTCTTTTCGGTAGCCGCAAATTCAGCCCGGAGCGCGTCCGCCTCGGCGATGGCCTTTTCCAAGGAAAGACTTTCATCAATCACCACCCATTTGGCCCGGTTGAGTTCCGCTTGCCGGGCAATCTCCCGCCAACTGGCTTCGTTTTCCAATTGGGCCTTTTTTACTCGGTCTTGCTCGGCAGCGATCTGGGCTATTTCCTCGCTCCTCGCTTGGGCCTGCGCCGCCAGCATGGCCTCCACCCCTAATCCAGCCGTTTGACGGTTGGTTAGCTGGGCCACTAACTTAAGCAAGGTGGGTTTTAGATCGGCCAAAGGGCCCTGGTGGTCTGCGGTGGCGGTTTTGAGGATAACTCCGTCTTTAACCCCCAATACCTTGGCGGAAACTTGATATCGTCCTTCCCCAATTTTACTGACGGTCGAACTGATCACCCGGTCCACCCCTAGTTGGGCGCCAATGATAGTGGCACATTCGTCTCGGGTGCATTCTTGGACCTTTTGGATTTGGTCGGGAGACATCTTAGCCACCTCGGCGCTACTAGCCAATTCGTATTCCCCACTTTGGGCTATGGCAGACTGGAACGCATCGGAAAAAGCATTTCGCTGGCCCGAAGAGAGGTCTTTGCCTTCTAAAGGCAATACGGCGACCAATTGCTTGTTTAGCTTATTAAGGTTCTCAAATTCGGTTTGGGCTTGGGCCAGGAGGGTTCCCTTCATCCCTACCGTGGCGGTGAGCTTAAGGGAAACCAAGGCACTTTTGGGCTCGGTTTCCCCCTTGACTACCAACACTTTGGCGAGGTTGACCCCGGTTTGGGCTTCGGAAAGGGAGATAAGTTCGAATCGGGGAAACGTTTTTGATAGGGACTTGTAAAGCTCGGTTTCTACCCGCCTAGAAAGGTCGTCGGTTTGTTGGCTCGCGCGGTTAACCACCTGAACGATGATTTTTTTATCGGGGTTTTCGGCAATCTTGCCTTTGGCCAGGGCCAAGGTGGCCTGCTCCACCGCTTCTGGCATAGAGACAGCTTGGGCGGTCAGTGGAACGACCAACAGAAAAAAAACTCCAACCAATAAAAACAGGTTAACTTTCATCTGTTTCCGGTTATTAGACATTTATACCACCGATATTGAATTGATTTTAAGGAGGATAAGCAACTAAACTGAAAAAATAATCCCCCGTTCCTCCACCCAAAAAAAAACCCGGACCAGCCGGGTTTTTCTAACCAGGACAACGACCTACTTCTTTTTAAGCTCGGCCATTTCCTCTTCTTTAATCTCCACTTTCTTTTTTGACTTCTCTGCTTTAGCTTTTTTAGCTTCGCCTTCGTCTGGAGAGGGCACCCGCACCGTACCAGGAGGTTCGGGAACTAATACCTCTTCCACCTCGGCGGTTTTAGCAACTTTTTCTTCCGATTTTTTAGAAGAAGTCCCTTTGGTATCCGCTTTTTGAATCAAGATGTCTGAATTAAACTTACCCAAATCGGGGTTGTTCATGTGGGTCATTTCCGCGGTCTTGACCATTACTGCTGCATACAAATTCGAGGAATAGGCCGTGGCTGACTTCAGCTTTTCGTCTTGAACCTTGTTCAGCACATCATAAAGGCTGTCCCCTGCCTTTGGACCAATGGTTTGGCGAGGATCGGGGGTAAAGACGGTGTTAAACTGGATGTTGTTTAATATCTTCTTGCGGGTGTTTTCTTTGAGTCGGCTGCGTTGCAAGATGCTTTCAAGCTCTTTAAATATCAAAGTTTCCGAGATATTTAAATAACCTTCACCTGATTCATCATAGGCCAAGAAGTTCTGGTTGATGATCTGCTCTAGGTTGTAATAAACCAACTGGATGATTTCTTCACCGCCGGTCATGGGCAAAAACATTTGGGCGTGATTAATCATCTCGCCTTGGGCATGGATCCGGTAACCGACGTAGATGTTTAGCCCCTTTTTGAGGGTATCGACCAAAAAGCTTTTGCCTGCCGGCGGAACCGGGGATTCGGTGTTTAACCCTACACCCTTTAAAACCCTGGCCGCTAAGTCTGGCCGCTTTCCGGTTTGAGAGAAATGTTTCTCCATCTCTCTGCGCAACATGCTATTTAGCTTGCCCTCTAAGATCAAATTCGAGATCCCAAAATGGCTCGAATGCGGATCTGCCGAGTAGTAATACCCCATGATGCTGGTATAAATAGCGGCAGCGAAATTTTTGATGATCCGGTCTTGATCCGAGATACAGGGGATCGATAAAACCACCTTTTCCGAATTGGCCAAAGGGGTGTCTAAAACCAGCCGAATCGCCGGTTCTGCAAAGAGATAGGGGCGTATGCCCGCTTCAATGCCGTCGATAATGGCTTCAGTGTCTTCAAAGCGGATAAAGGTATCCTGGCCGAGCATGTATTGCCGTCCAGGGCCGCAGGAATCGACGTGCCAATCGAATTCGCTCATGGGAACTCCACAGGTTGCTGGCCCCGAAGGGCGAATTAGAGTTGCCCCAAAGTAATAGCCGCGGTTATGCTTTGTCAATGCCCAAACAAAACCGACCTAAACCAATGGAATATCTTGCCTATCCCCAATTTACTTGAGCTAGCTAAAGCCTTGATCCGACTGCCAACGATCAACCCACCTGGCAACGAAGCACAAGCGGTTGACCTTCTTTTACCACTTTTAGAAGGGGCTGGGTTTGAATGCATGCGGGTGCATCATTGGGACCACAGCGAAAGCCTAATCGCCAAGCTAGGACCGGGCCCCTACCTCTGCATGACCGGGCATTTAGATGTGGTGCCCTTAGGCAAGGCCCCCTGGACCAAAGAGCCTTTTGCCGGCCAAGTGGAAGGGGACCAACTTTTTGGCAGAGGGGCTTCGGATATGAAGGGAGGGATAGCCGCTTTGGTCACCTCCGCCATAGAAGCCGCCCAGACCCACAAAGATCAGGCAAATCTACTTTTAATCCTCACCGCTTTTGAGGAGACAGGCTGTTTGGGCGCACAAGACCTTCTGGAAAAAGGGCTTTTAAAGGACTCGGTTACTCGGATTTTAGTTTGTGAGCCCACCTCTAACCGGGTTGACTTGGGTCACAAGGGCTCTTTATGGCTCGAAGCAACCTGCTTAGGAGTCACCGCTCACGGCAGCATGCCTCATT
>MFNE01000002.1:0-9570 GCA_001783695.1 Candidatus Lambdaproteobacteria bacterium RIFOXYD2_FULL_50_16 | reverse complement strand
AGGAGGGCCAACCCTTAACATTGGCACGCTCAAAGCTGGGCTTAATGTCAATTCAGTCCCAGACCGCGCCAGCTTCACTATTGATATACGTCTGGTGCCCCCAATGGTCCCTGAACAGGTATTCGAAGAGATTGCGCGAGTTTTGGGTCCTGAAACAGAACTTAAAATTATTGACCAATCTGCGCAGGTGGACGCAGACCCCTTAGAGCCCTGGACCGCATCGGTGTTAAAGCGGGTTTTTGAGGTGACTAAGGAGGAGCAAAAGCCTTATAAAGGCGGGGTTTACGTCACTGACGCTTCCGTTCTTTGGCCCGCGTTTGGATGCCCTCCTTGTGTAGTATTAGGCCCTGGCGAACTAGCGCAAGCCCACAAAACAGATGAGTATTGTATGATCTCTAGGTTACACCAAGCAGTGGAAATTTACCGGTTGATTTTAGATGACCACGCTTTAGCCAACCCCCCAATAAAGCTATGCTAAATGACAGTCTCTATAACTTTAAATAAAAAAACAAAATTTCTCCTTGAGTTTTTTTGAATCATGGGCCTACCATTCTCCTGAATTTTTGACGCCGGAAAACGGCGAGCCCGGTCAAGGCTTTCTTTCTTGGCCCGCAACCTCAAGACCCTCTAGGTTTTGCTATGGAACTGTTAAAAAAGATTCGCAACACGCCCGTTTCGGCGTTGATGACGAAAAACGTGATCACCGTAACCGGTAATAAATTGGTTTCTGACGCAATTGCGCTGATGAAAGAACACAAAATCACCAGCGTAGTGGTGCTCCCCCGAAACGAGGACGATACTTTTGGTATCGTTACCGAGCGGGATGTGTTGGGTAAAGTGATTGATCCAGGCGAAGACGTCTCGATTGATCCCTGGAATACCCCGGTTTTTCAGATCATGACTAAGCCGGTTATCAGCGTTAACCCGGAAATGCGGGTTAAATACGCGCTGCGCCTGATGCAGAAGTTTAAGATTCGCCGACTTTTGGTGGTTGATGGCGATCGGTTAGCCGGAATGATCTCGGAAACCGACGTGCTCAAAGCCGTTCATGAATTGCCGACCACGCAGGGTGTTGCCCTTTAGGCAATCTCTGTTTACCCCCAATCGAAGCTTATAATGACATACGATATTGTCATCGTTGGAGCTGGCGGGGGCGGTATGTATGCCGCCCTGGAAGCCATTCGGAGAAATCCGGCGCTGAAAATCGCGGTGATTTCGAAGGTGTATCCGACCCGCAGCCATACCTCGGCAGCCCAAGGCGGAGTTAATGCCGCCCTGGCTAACAAGCATAAAGACGATACCATCGACCTGCATATCTTTGACACAATCAAAGGTAGTGACTACTTAGGCGACCAAGATTCGATCACCTATCTCTGTGAGCAGGCCCCGATCCTCATTCGTGAATTAGAAAACCTAGGCGCACCTTTTAGCCGATTAGAGGACGGCAGCATCGCTCAGCGCCCCTTTGGGGGAGCTAGCCGACATCGTTGCTGTTACTGTGCAGACAAAACCGGGCACACCGTGTTACAGACCTTGTTTGAACAGTGTATGAGGTATGGCATACAGTTTTTTAACGAATACTACCTGCTTTCGATTGAAGAAAACGATGGGAAGTGCCAAGGCGTGATTGCCTTGAACCTGCGCGACTCCAAGATTCATAAGTTCGAAGCCAATAGCGTTATCTTGGCCACGGGCGGTTATGCCAAAATGTATTGGCACAAGTCTTCTAACGCCGCTGGTTTAACGGGCGATGGGGGTGCAGCTGCGCTTCGGGCAGGGATCCCTCTTAAAGACATGGAATTTGTCCAGTTCCACCCAACCGGCTTACGCAAATCGGGACTTTTGGTGACCGAAGGAGCGCGAGGCGAGGGCGGATACCTGATTAATAACAAAGGCGAACGGTTTATGTCCAAGTACGCTCCTGAAAAGATGGAGCTTGGACCGAGGGATTTGGTTTCGCGTTCGATTGAGATTGAAATCAGAGAAGGCCTTGGCTTTGAAAGCACCGCTGGTCAATTTATCAAGCTGGACCTGACCCATTTGGGGGCTGAGCTGATTATGCAGCGGTTGCCTCAAATTCGTGAGCTTTGTATTTACTTTGAGGGGGTTGATCCGATTCTTGAACCTATCCCCGTGCGGCCCACGGCCCACTACTCTATGGGTGGGATCGACGTTAACACCTCTTGTGAAACCAATATTGAAGGGATTTATGCGGTCGGCGAAGGGGCCTGTGTTTCTGTACATGGCGCCAATCGCCTTGGTGGAAACTCGCTTCTTGATATCTTAGTCTTCGGAAAGCGCGCCGGGATGGAAGTGGTCGAACGGGCGTCAAAATCGGGTCAGCCGAAGATTTCGGATAGCCAAGTTGAAGATCAGCAAAAATATATCGACGGTCTTTTTGGTAAGACCCATCACGAACGCTACGATGTAATCCGCGAGGAACTGGGCACTACCTTGGGCGAAAACGCCGGGATTTACCGGACCAAAGACGCGCTCACCAAAGGTGTGGCCGATGTATATGAGCTTCGCGAACGTTTTAAAAAGGTTAAGGTTGCGGACCATTCTCGGCTGTTTAACACCAACCTAATGCAGGTGATGGAACTAGGCAGCATGCTGGACTTGGCTTTATGTGTTGCCAAAGGTGCCCTGGCCCGCGAGGAATCGCGGGGCAGCCATTCGAGGATCGACTTCCCCACCAGGGATGACAAAAACTGGCACAAACACTCGATCTTTAAGATGACCGCCGAAGGCGACATTGCGGTTTCCGATAAGCCGGTGACCATGGGTAAACACGAACTGCAAGAGAGGACCTACTGATGGAGGATAGAAAACAGATAACCTTCAACGTCCTCTGCTTCAACCCAGAGGTTGATGAAAAGGCTTATTTTAAGTCTTACGACGTGGTGTTAGAAAAAGGGATTACGGTCCTTCGGGCCCTTAATTACATTAAAGACCATGTCGATCAAACCTTGACCCACCGTTTTTTCTGCCAAGCTGGGATCTGTGGTAGTTGCGCGATTCGGATCAACGGGGTTTCTAAGCTCGCTTGTACCACTCAGGTCTGGGACGAGTTGGAAACCTGCAAAACCAAGGACCAAATTATCGTAGAGCCTTTAAATAATTTCAAGGTGATCCGTGATTTGGTGGTGGATATTGATCCCATGATTGCCAAGCTTAAAAAGTATAAATCTTGGGTAGTACCCATGGTTAAGGACGAAGACCTTGGCAAAAAGGAATGCGACGTTAAACCTGAGGAATTTGAACCAATTAACGCCGCAACCGACTGTATCCTTTGTGCCTCTTGTTATTCGGAATGCACCATTACCGAAGCGGACAGACATTATATCTCGCCCTTGGTGATTCTTCGGGCCTACCGGATGAATATGGACACCCGCGATACTGCCGGGGAGGAGCGGACAAGGCTCTTGCAAGAGGATCACGGGATTTGGGACTGCACCCACTGTTATCGGTGTGTGGAGGCTTGTGTGAAAAATATTCCGATTATGGAAGCGATTCAAGGGGTTCGACATGAGACCTTTGAGCGAGGTATGACCAACACCGCTGGTGCTCGTCATGCTAAAATTTTCTTAGACGACGTCAAAGGGGGTGGACGGCTTAAAGAGGCAACCTTGCCACTTAGGACCTTAGGCCCCATAGGTATGATTGGGATGATCCCCTTCGCCCTTAAAATGGGCGCTAAGGGGCGAGTCCCACCGATCTTCCCTCACAAGGTTTCGACCCACCGGGAAGTTAAAACCCTGGTTGAACAGGTCGAGAAGGAATCGAAAAAAAAGGACTGACCCCATTCTGAGCCGGATATGAAGTTTGCTTATTACATCAGTTGCATAAACGAAGGCATGACCAAAGAATTGGACATTGCCTTAAACCTGCTCAAAAAGGATCTGGGGATTGAACTCGCCCGGATGGAAGAGGCCACTTGTTGTGGGGGCAGTAACCTTGAATTTGTCCACCCCGATGTGGCCGTTGTGAATAACGCTCGCAATATCGCTCTGGCCGAAAAAATGGGCCTGGACATGGTTACCACCTGCAACACCTGCCTTTTAGGGTTGCTAGAGGCCAAACACAAGTTGGACCACGACGAAGCCCTTAAGGCAAAGGTAAATCGCTATTTGAAATCGCATAAACTGGAATATAAAGGGACCAGCAAGGTTACCCATCTTCTTTGGGTATTAAACGAGGATTATGGCTTAGATAAGCTTAAATCCAAGGTTAAAAAACCCCTGACCGGCCTAAAAATAGCCCCCTTTTATGGGTGCCATATTTTGCGACCCTCCCATTTATTTGGCCAAAGGGACAACCCCTACGCCCCTCGTAGCCTTGACTTAGTTATCGAAGCTTTAGGTGGCGAGCGGATCGAATACGAATCTAAAACCAAGTGTTGCGGGTTCCATACGATGTTGGTCGCCCCTGAAGAATCGTTAAAAGTGGCGGGCAAAGCTTTGGTAGATGCAGTGGACAACGACGCTGATTACATCGTCACCCCCTGCCCCCTTTGTCACACAGCGCTGGACTCAAATCAAGCGGACGCGATGAAGGTCATGGGCTCTTCAGCTTCGGTGCCAGTCATTCATTTATCCCAGTTAATCGGATTAGCCTTAGGCTACAGCCCTCAACAGCTTGGGATGAACAAGCATGTGGTCACCAGTCGTTCTGCTTAAAACCAATTAGTGAGGGAAAACGCTTTTTTACTTTCCCTTAGGGCTTTGGTTAGCTATGATAAGGCAAACGCTGAGGGAGCATCGAATGAAAAAATTTCTCGTTTTACTTGCGCTGTTGGCTATGACTTGCGCAAGCAACGTTTTCGCACAAAAACAACCTGCACCCACCGATAAAGTAGTCCCTTACCGGGACAATTATATTTGTTTAGGCAAATGGGTGGCACAAAAACGACAGCAACTGGATGACGAGGGACACTCGATTAATCGAATCGGGTATCGCTGCGTGGACAATACGAAATCCCGGCGTGACGCTGCTGAAAAGGGCGGGCAATGAGGATATCGTTAATATTGCTCGCCTGTATATTTTTCGGTTTATCCCCGATATATGCCCTTCAACGGGATCCGGCTCCTTATGACAAGGTGTTACCTTATAAGGGTAATTATGTTTGTTACGGGCGTTGGATTCGGGTGAAGTTGCAAGGTAGAGACGAACATGGTGGCTCAGTTACACGCAGTGGGGTCAGGTGTATTGATGACAAAAAGATTCGACGGCAAATGGTTGAGCGTCAAGGACAACCAGAGGAGTAAAAGCTGGCCTTAAATTAGCTAACTCCATTGATTGAGACCTTTTGTTTTTTAGCCGAGAAAAGGGTAACCCTTAAATGAAGTTAAACCAGGAAAGTCTTGTCTCGACAAAGTCGTTTTTGGGGCTTTTTTTATTGTTTTTTTTAACTTGGGCCTCCCCCGCCTGGGCTGCAAGCCTGACTTTGGCGGCGAAACAACTGGTTTCCCAGATTAAGTCGTTAGACCCAACTTACAGTACCACCAGCACCGCCCAATCCCCCTTCGCTCGACTTATCCTCCAGGTTAAAAACCGCCATTCTAAGCTTGCCGACCAAACGGCTCAAGCGATTGAACTGGAGCTACGTCAGGTCTTCACCAAAGATTATAAAAGCCTTAAATTAGTTTTACCCCAACAAGCGCTTGCAGGGGTTCCTTCTAAAGGGACTCTGCAACTGATGGTCGAGTATGAAAGCTCCGGCCCAAAAATTCATCTACATTTTCAGGTTACCGAAGGCCTGCAATCAGGAACGGTGCTGCTTTCTGGTAAAGAAACCTTTCTTAGGTCCGAATCGGGAGGCAATCGATTGATCGCGGTCCTGGATTTTGAAGGGAAAGGGTTTAGCAGCGAACAGTTAAAAGCGCTTTCTGAAGTCTTTCGGGCAAGATTGAGTGGCACCGGAAAATTAGCGCTTTCAAGCAGCGCCGAGGTGGACAAAATGAGACCTGACGAGATTCAAAGACAATACCATTGCAGCCGTGATGAATGTGCTACCTTGATTGGGGAACAGTTGGGGGTGGATCAAGTTATTTCAGCCGCCATATATACACTAAGCCCCGGGCATTTTGTTCTAAGCGCCAAATTACTAGAGATTCGAAACCGACAAATTGTTGCGTCTGAATCGATTACGGCAGAGGCCAACCTTATTGGGCTGCCTACTCTAGTTGAGCGATTGGCTGACCAATTGTTATCTAAAAACAAGGCCCTTCTTTCGCCGAAGATTGAACCCTTTTTAGTTCCCTCTAACGAACCCCAATGGACCCCCCCTGGTGCAAAGCCCTAGCGGGTTTAAGGCAAATACCCAAGTGACGGCCTTGCTTCCCATGAAGTTGAGCAAAAGATCACAATTCCCGCTAAAAAACCAACCCATCTCCCTTTCTCAATTTTCGAAGCTGTCTCCAGGGGCGGGAATCGTCACGTTTAAAAAGCCTTTGCTACGGAACGCATCCACCAAGGATTGGGACTGCTCCAATTCTCCGTGGACCAGAAAAATCTGTTGCAGTTTATTGGGATTCGAATAGTGAACATAGTCCAAAATATTTTTACGGTCGCCATGAGCACTAAAGTATTCCAGTATCTTAACCTTCGCTCGCACCTGGTATTCTTCACCGTATATTTTGACCACCGGCATCCCATCCATAATCTTTCTAGCCAAGGTATCCTTGGCCGAAAACCCGACAAATAACAGTGTGTTTTTAGGGTTTTCAATATTGTTTTTAAGGTGATGCATAATCCGCCCGCCTTCGGCCATGCCCGATGCAGAGATAATAATCGCCGGCACCAAAAGATTGTTTAACGCCTTGGACTCATCAACAGACTCAATATAGGTCAGCCTTGAAAAACCAAAGGGGTCTTGGTGGTCTTTAAGAAAAATCCGGTCGGTAGCTCGATCTAGGTATTGAGGGTATTTTCGAAAGATCTCGGTCGCTTTAACCGCCAGTGGGCTATCTACATAAATCGGTAGATCATGAATTCGGTCTTGATCAAACAGTTTATGTAAGTGATACACAATTTGCTGGGTCCGCCCCACAGCAAAGGCCGGAATAATCAACTTCCCGCCAGCGTTGGCCGTATCGTTTACAATTTGAGCCAACTCTTCTTCAGGGTCGTGTCCGGCCGGGTGGACCCGATTGCCGTAGGTGGTTTCAGTAATCAGGATATCCAAATCGCGCAACGGATCTGGGTCTTTTGTCAGGGCTTGATCGTATCGTCCCAAATCACCGGTAAACCCAAGCCTAGTCTTCTTTCCCTTTTCTAAAATCTCAAGCAGTATCCCGGCTGAGCCCAAAATATGCCCGGCATCACGAAAGGTGGCGGTCACCCCATGGCCTAAATCTACTACTTGGTTGTAATCAACCGCATGGAAAAAGGGCATACATGCTTCCGCATCTGCTTGAGTATAAATAGGATGCACGGGGGGTTGATGACTTTTTGCGCGGATTTTATTGACCCAAGCCACGTCCATCTCTTGCACAAACGCTGAATCTTTCAGTAACAATCGGCACAAATCCACCGTTGGACCGGTAGCCAAAATTTTCCCCCGAAACCCTTTTTTAACCAAGTTGGGGATGTTCCCAGAGTGATCAATATGGGCGTGAGAAAGCAGCAAATAGTCTAGGGTCGAGGGATCAAACGAAAAATTTTGGTTTTTTTCGTACATCTCATGACGGCGTCCTTGAAAAAGCCCGCAATCCAGCAGCACACTCCCGCCATTATAACTAATATGATGCATTGAACCGGTTACAGTCTGAGCCCCACCTAAAAACTCAATTTTCATCTTCCCTCTATTGATAACATGAATGCCGAGAATAGCGTTACCCTAACCAAAATGCTAGCTTTTTTAAAGGCCCCAAATTCCTTTTAGCAACCTTGCAAAAAAACTTTTCAGAAACCAGTCAATTCTTTACAATCTAGTTGGCTATATGGAATGCTTCAAGAAAAATTGGCCACGTGAGGTTTCGGGGTGCGAAACCAAAATTCGAGAGAATCAGGTCAGTAAAAAAAGGCTTAGACCTGGGTTCACCTTGAACTTCGGTCAAGAAGATGGCTTGAGGTTTGCTTATCTGAAGCCAAAGTTTAAGGCGAATACCTGAGCTCTATGGAGCTACCCCGCCCAATTCAACCCATAGGAGTAACTGATGAGGCTTTTAACTAGATCCGACTTCGACGGTTTGGTATGTGCAGCACTGCTGTATGAGGCTGAGATTATTACGGATATCAAGTTCGTCCACCCAAAGGACGTGCAAGACGGTAAAATCGAGGTCACTACCGATGACGTCCTGGCCAACGTGCCCTACGCTGCTGGCTGCGGCCTTTGGTTCGACCACCATGCCTCCGAAACTGATCGGCTGAACCTCAAAGACGGAATGAAATACGAAGGCGATTCACGAGAAGCACCTTCGGCAGCCAGGGTAATCTTCGATTACTATGGGGGCACGGCCAAGTTTAAAGACATGGAAACCAATGGCTTGATGGCGGCGGTGGACAAGTGTGATTCGGGGCAATTTGATAAAAACGATATTCTCAACCCAGAAGGTTGGGTATTATTAAGCTTTGTCATGGACCCTCGCACCGGCCTTGGACGCTACAAGGATTACCGGATCTCCAACTATCAGTTGATGGAGAAGCTTTCACACAAATGCCGCCACGAAAGTGTGGCAAACATCTTGTCCGATACAGATGTACAAGAAAGGATCAAGCGATATTTCGAGCAAGAAGCCGAATATGAAGGAATGGTCCAGAAGTACACTCGCACGGATCGCAACGTGTTGATCATTGATCTGCACGACTGCCCAGAGATTGTCACTGGAAACCGGTTTAAAGAATATGTTTTGTATCCAGATCAAAACATCTCGATTCGTATCATCTGGGGATTCCAGAAGCAAAACATGGTGATGACGGTGGGTCACTCCGTATTTAATCGTTCTTCTAAAACCAACGTGGGCAAGCTGATGCTTAAATACGGTGGTGGCGGTCACCCTTATGTGGGTACCTGCCAAGTCCCAGTGGATAATTGGGAAGCAGTTAGGGACGAAATAATCGCGACCCTAAAAGCGGAAGGTTAAAGGCCGCTTCCAGGCCCCTTGGGGGGCCTCTCTTTTGTTCATTTTCAACACTTGTTTCAAACCTTTTTCGAGAATACTCATGCCCCAACTGGATCGACGTCAACTGATCGCGGGAACTGCTGCTTTAGCCGCCCTTGCTGCCACCTCAGGCCATTTAAAAGCGGCTGAAGTTATGGAGCATAATCATGGCCATAACCCCTACGCTGAGTTGATTAAGAGTTCTATTGACTGCTTAGAAAAAGGCAGGATTTGCCAGGCTCATTGCCTGGAGTCGTTTAAAGCTAAAGACACGGAATTGGCCAAATGCCTGGAGCAAGTGGTGCAGATGATGGCGGCGGTTGATGCCTTGAATCAATTGGCTATAAGCGGCTCCAAGTACGTTAAGGAGTTTGCCGGCGTTTGCCAAAAGATATGTCTGGACTGCGCTGAAGAATGTAAAAAACACGCTAAAAAGCATAACACCTGCAAAGACTGCATGGATGCT
>MFNE01000001.1:54664-65014 GCA_001783695.1 Candidatus Lambdaproteobacteria bacterium RIFOXYD2_FULL_50_16 | reverse complement strand
GAACTCAACCCTGACGCCTTGGCCGAACTAAGGACCTTGCAAGAGATTGTAAACCACTTGGGTAAAGGGGCTGTACAAGTACCAACTCCGGCAGCAAGCGGAAATCCTGCGGCTATCGAAGAGGCCCTGATGGCGGTGGTTGCCGACAAGACCGGTTACGCAGCCGAGATGTTAGAACTTTCGATGGACTTAGAGTCGGACCTTGGGGTGGACTCAATTAAGCGGGTGGAGATTTTATACGCTTTACAAGAGCGGATGCCCTCGGTTGGTGAAGTCAACCCAGACGCTTTGAGTTCCCTGCGAACCCTAAAAGAAATCGCTCATTTTATCTCGCAAGGGGATAAAAAAAAAAGCCCTGAATTAGCCGAAATTGTAGGCCCAGGGCGTTTGCCGGTTACCGTAAAAGCCCTGCCTGCACCGGATTTTTTGGAGGCTCCGCCCCTAGCGGGCCACCAATTAGTTTTAACCTCGAACCCCGATGCTGAGGCGCTAGCCAAGGCTTTAAAAAAACAGGGCTGGGAACGGGTATCTATTTTGAGCCTACCTGGAACCCAAACAGGTGAAGTGGCGGTTGCTGAATTAAGCGAAGCGGCCATTGCCCAAGCGGTTCAAGAACTGCGCAGTATTGCTCCTATCGCCGGGTTTATTCACCTACACTCGTATTACCAAAAAGACTTCGACCTCGCTGAGGCCAAAACGGTCCAGGGTGTATTTTTCTTAGCTAAATTCCTCAAAGCAGACCTCGAACAGGCCGCCTTGCAAGGCCGCGCCTTTTTTATGGTGCGCCTGAATCAGGATGGGCAATTAGGCCATGGACCCCTTACCGAAGGCGGACTTATTGGCGGGGGGCTTAGCGGCTTAATTAAGACCTTAGCCCTGGAATGGCCTAGTGTCTTTTGTCGTTTAGTGGATCTTGGCCCAGGGGTTGATCCGCTGACCCCGTTTCTTAAAGAAATGACTGATCCCAACCGCCGTCTGACCGAAACCGGCTGGAGTAAAGCCGGACGGATGACCTTAGAGGCACTACCAGAGCGGCTGGCGACCAAGTCCAATCGACCGATCGGTTCTGATCAAGTATTTTTGGTTAGTGGCGGGGCGAAGGGGGTGACTGCCAACTGTGTAATCGCCTTGGCCAAGGCCTCAAAGGCCCGTTTTATTTTGCTGGGTCGAAGCCAGTTTGAGGCCCATGAACCTGCTTGGTCTTTAGGCATTACTGACGAATCCGCCCTTAAATTGGCCGCTTTAGAAGCCATAAAAGCCGCTGGCGAAAAACCCACCCCTCCTAAGGTAAACGCTCTGATTGGGCCGGTTTTGGCCAGTCGCGAAATTGCCCAAACCTTGGCTGCTATTGAAGCGGGCGGGGGACAGGCGGTTTATTTAAAGGCAGATGTGACTAATCCGCATAGTATCCGCGCGGCGCTTTCTGGGCAAGGCAAGGTGACCGGATTGATCCATGGGGCCGGGGTTTTGGCTGACCGGCTGATCGAAAAGAAGAGTTTTGCTGATTTCGAGAAGGTCTTTAATACCAAAGTGTGGGGACTAGAGGCGCTGCTTGAAGCAGTGGACCCAGATCAATTAAATCATTTAATAGTTTTTTCTTCTTCCGCTGGATTTTACGGCAATCCAGGCCAAGCGGACTATTCAGTAGCTAACGAGATTTTATCTAAAGCCGCTTTGCGCTTTGCCAAACGTCATCCTAAGGCTAAGGCTTTGGCCTTTAACTGGGGCCCTTGGGAAGGGGGCATGGTTACACCTGAACTGAAAAAGATGTTTGACGCCAGGGGAGTGGAGGTGATTGGTATCGAAGGTGGGGCTAAGGCGTTAGTCGATGAGCTCACTCACCTTGAGGGCCCTAACCAGTTAGTGATTGGCAGCAGTATGACCAGCCCCCAACCGCCCTCAGGCCCGATGCAACACTACAAAATTCATAAAACCCTGAGCCTTGAGGACCTGCCCTTTGTTAAAGACCACGCCATTGCGGGTGAGCCCGTTTTGCCTATGGTTTGTGCGTTAAGCTGGCTGGCCGAGTCGGCAGTGGCCCTTTATCCAGGCTACTTCGTCAACGAACTAATGGACGCCCAGGTTTTAAAGGGGATCGTATTTAAGGACGCCAGCGCCAAAGAGTTTGTTTTAGAACTTGAGGAGATGGGTAAAGAAAACGGGGCCATTGGGCTTACGGCTAAGTTAACCAGCTTGGGGGGTAAATTGCCTATGTTGCATTACTCTGCCCGGTTGGTTTTGAGTACCTATGCCCCAGAGGCAGCAACGATCGAATTTACTGGTTCAGGCCAATCGGTTGGGGATGGGGCCAAACTATATCAAGATGGCACCCTGTTTCATGGTCCCCTATTGCGTTCGGTTCAGTCGGTCCTGTCAATAAACAGCAACGGTTTATCTTTAAAAGCCACCACCAAGGCCCCGACTGCCAGTGAAATGGGTAGTTTGGCCGGGATGGGGATACTTAATCCCTTGGCCGACGATGTGGGCCTGCAAGCGATGTTGGTGCAGGCGCGCCATTTGTTTGGCAACGCCAGCCTGCCTTTGAGTATTGGTGAGGTTAGGTTCCACCGCGCTGTCTCTTTCGATGAGCCCTTTTATGTAACCCTGTCGGTGCAAAGCGCCAACCCTGGCCGTTTGACCGCCGATCTTTGGCTCCACGATTCAAAAGGAAAGGTTTACACAGAGATGTTAGATGTAGAGGTAACCATCAGTGCTAAATTAAACGTTAAATTTGGCCAAAACTAATGGAACCAATTGCGCTGATTTCCTTATCCTGCCTCTTTCCAGGAGCCAAGACCCCAGAAGAGTTTTGGCAGAATTTAAACTTAGGTCTGGACCAAACCAGCCAAGCAGGTTTTGAGGAGCTTGGTCTTGATCCCTTGGCCTTTCAAGCAGACAAAAAAGGGGTGGTTGATCGATATTACAACCGTCGCGGGGGATATATTCGGGATTTTACTTTTGATCCTGAAGGTTATCAGGTTCCTGCGAACACCATCCAAGACCTGGACCGGGCCGACCAGTGGCCGCTTTACTGCGCCCGCGAAGCACTAAAGGACGCAGGTCTTCTGCAAAATAAAAAGGCGCTTGAGCGTTGTGGGGTGATTTTAGGCAATCTGTCTTTCCCCACGCGCAGTAGCAACCGCTTGGCATTGCCGCTTTATCTGGCAAGTCGGCAAGAGATTTTGCAAAAACTCTTGGACACCCCAGACCTAAAGTTGACCCAAGTGCTCCCCGGACCCTCCAAAAATCCACGCAGCACCCCGGCGCAAGTGGTTGCCCAAGCCTTGGGGTTGGGCGGACCGGCCTTTTGTTTGGATGCCGCCTGCGCTTCTTCTTTGTACGCCGTCGCTTTAGCCGCTGAATATTTAAATTTGGGAAAGGCCGACTATATGTTAGCCGGGGCGGTATCGGCAGCAGACCCTTTATTTGTAAATCTAGGGTTTTCGATCTTCCAAGCCTATCCTTTAGGGATGGATTCTAGGCCCCTAGATCAAGGATCAAAGGGACTAGTAGCCGGCGAAGGAGCGGGAGTCTTTCTGCTTAAACGTCTAAGCGATGCCCAGCGTGATCAGGACCCCATTGAAGGGGTGATGGTGGGCTACGGACTTAGTAATGACGGAGCGGGCAAGTTTGTTTTAAGCCCAGCCGAAAAGGGGCAGACTCTATGTTTTGAGCGAGCTTATAAAGACCTGGACCCCAAGCGGGTGGCCTATCTTGAGTGCCACGCAACCGGCACTCCCTTAGGGGATGTGACCGAGCTAGCTAGCATGGAAACCTTTTTTGGGGCTAAAGGCGCGAAGTTCCCGGTAGGTTCGGTTAAATCAAACCTGGGGCACCTTTTGACTGCTGCTGGTATGGCCAGCATGACCAAAGCGGTCCTGGCGATTAAGCACCAAAGCATCCCTTCTACGATCAATCTGACCAACCCAGTCGGTTCTCAAAGTGGCTGGCTAAGCCCGAAGGACGTAGTCGCCCAGACTAGGCCGATGCCCGAAGGGGATTTGGTGGGGGTTAGCGCCTTTGGCTTCGGCGGAACCAACGCCCATTTGATTTTTGGAGCTGCTCCTAAAGGGATTAAGCCTAAAAAAGTGGCCAAGCCGGAGGCCCTCTCGATTGTGGGAATGGAGGCCTATTACGCCCAAGCAGCGGGGTTGGCCGCTTATCTGCGAGCCGTTTATAAAGGCGGCAGTGTAGGTGAGCCGTTGCCCCTTGAGCGCCAGTTAGGCTTAGACGCCAGCCAAAATCTATTAAACCAATGGGGCTTTGTACCCAAAGGGGTCCATCTTGCGCCTTTTGGTTTTGACTATTTGGCTCATAAGATTCCACCAAATCCGGCGGATTTGTTAAATACGCAGCAGCTATTGATGATCAAGGTGGCAGACCAAGCGATTGCGGACGCGAAGCTTGGTCGGGGTGGCCAAGTGGGCGTGATCATCGCGATGCAAACCGACCTTGGGCTCCACCGATTGCGCGGACGGATAGAACTTGAAGCCCAACTAATTGAAGCTTTTGCTCAAACTAATCACCCTTTAAGTGAAGCGCAGAAAAGCGATTTAACTAATTTACTTAAAGACAGTCTGATTGGCCCGGTGGCCATAAACCGCTTTACCAGCTTTATTGGCAACCTAATGGCTTGCCGAATTGCCAGCCACTGGGACTTTACTGGCCCGGCGTTTACCTTATCAGCCGGGGTTGATTCGGTCGCCGAAGCCCTGTCTTTGGCCCAGGTGTTACTGCAAACCGGGCAAGCCGAGGCGGTGGTCTTAGGGGGAGTTGATCTGGTGGGCTTAGAAGAGGCCTTTTTAGATTTGTCCGCCCAGCCCCAGGGTGAAGGAGCCGGGGCGGTGGTGCTTAAGTTGAAAAAACAGGCACTGACCGACCGCGACCAAGTTTATGCCCATATTGAGTCGATGGGACCCCAAGCGGCCCTGTCGCTTGGGCAGGTTGAACTTTTTGAAACTGCCACAAATCTGCCACTTGCCTCTATAAATGGCGAGCCCGTGGCCTTGGGCAGTTCGGTTCAGGTGACGGGACGGCTGGCGGTGGGGCAAGGGTTGGCTAGTTTGATCAAGATGGCCTTGGCCATAAAAAATAAGCTGCTGCCAGCCTGGAAAGGGGAGGTGAGCGAGCCAACTGGTTTTTACCTACCTGAAGAGTCTAGGCCCTGGTTAAACCCCAACCGGCAGGGGCTGGTAAGCCTGGAAAACTCGCGCGGGCAAGATTTTTGTGTCTTATTAGAAGGCCCCAAAGAGCCCAGTCCCATCAAACCCCTGGCCCGTCAGGCTGGACCTTTACCCATACTGATTTGCGCCCCCGATAAAGCCGGGCTTTTAGACGCCATTTCGAAATTAAAGGCCATTAAAAAACAGACGATTAAAAGGATATCGGGCCAGTCTCTTAAAAACCCAGGTGTGGGAGCCGAACGCTTGGTGCTTTTGGTGTCTAGTGGAGCCGAACTGGCTCAAGAGTTAGCCCTGGCTGAAACAGCAATCAAAACAGGGAAACCTTGGGTGTCCCTAGCTGGTAGCCGCTACTCTGGGCGGAACTTGGTGGGCAATGGGGGCAAAATTGCCTTTTTGTACCCAGGCGGTTTTAATAGTTACGTGGGCCAAGGTGCCGGGTTGTTTAGGGACTATCCTGAACTTTTAGACCTGCCTCAAACCTATGCGAACGACCCTAGCCAACTCTTTCGAGAACCCCAAGTTTATCCTCGCCACTGGCTCGACGAAGCCGGGTGGAAAACGGCGCAAGCAAGATTAGTAAATGACCCGATTGCGATGTTCGAAACCGGTATCAATCATTCGATGTTGTTAACCCAATGTTTAAAAGGTTTTTTTGGGGTAGAGCCCCAAATGGCAATGGGTTACTCCATGGGCGAGGTGACCATGGCCTTTGCTTTGGGCTTATGGGCCGATACCAATCACTTGAGTTCCTACCTCCGCCAGAGTCCGGTATTCCAAACTCGGCTGGCTGGGCCTTTGGAAACCCTACGCGAAGCTTGGGGATTAAAAACAAAAGAAGCAGTAGATTGGCAAGTGGTCTCGGTCAAAGCCTCACCTCAAGAGGTAGAAAAGGCGATTAAAGGGCTCAAACGGGTTTATTTAATGATTATCAACAGCCCGGTTGAGTCGGTTCTTGGTGGGCAGCGGTCGGTGTTAGAAAACATGATCAAGGCCCAAGGCTGGGAGTCGAGACTCCTACCAGTGACCGATGCCATTCACGGGGATTTTATCGAGGCTGACCAAACCGAGTTGACCCGCCTGCATTCCTGCCCAGTGACCCCCCGCCCTCTGATTGATTTCTATTCAGCCATGAACTACCAAGTCAGTGGGCAGACCGAGGAACAATTGGCCCGAAATATTGCCGGGATTTATGGCAAAACTGTGGATTTCCCCAGGTTGGTCGAGGCGACCTATAAGGCAGGGGCGCGAATTTATGTGGAGTTGGGACCCCGCTCAAGTTGCTCCAAGTGGATCAATGATGCTTTAGGGGATCAAGAACATCTGACCCTCGCATTAGATAAAAAAGGCCGCGATGGTGGCCAGTCGGTACTGGAGGTTTTGGCAGCCTTGGCAGTCGAGGGGGTCAAGATTGATTGGAAGCCCTTGATCTCAACCCTAGATGGACCAAGCCCAAGTGAAGTCCAGGTTGAATTAAATTCGCCCCTTACGGGCGCGCAACTTATGGTGGCAGGGAAAGCCTTGGTGGGAGGGGTTGCGGTCACGCCCGCTCCGGCTCGACCAATAGCCCCAGCCCGACCAGCTTCCATGCCTGTTTTAGCGCGGCCCACAACTCCCCTACCCGCCTCTACCGTAGCTACCTCGAAGGAACCGGTCCAAAAAATGGTTCCGAGCCCCCTACAAAACCCCCCGGTGGTCCGTCCAAAAGCGGCCCTAAAACCTGAGTCCGCCCCCTCGGCGGCCCTTATGGAGAAGCCTTTGCCGTTTTTCAGCCCAGCCCTTTGGCGATGGACCCGCGAGGTGAGCCGTTCTCATCGGGCCTTTTTAGAAACCCGGCGACAAGGGTTGCAATTATTAGTGGCCCAGATCGCGGTGGGACCGGCCCCCCAGTGGGAACCCGCCCCCCAATGGGAGCCCGTGGTTCAGGGGCAACCGGCCCAGCCCTCTAAAACTCTGATTTCGGACTACCAACAAAAGTTGCTTTTAGGTTCGCCAACCTTGGCTGATTTATTAGCAGAACATAAAACCGCGTTTTATGATTCTGGGCGGCGCAAAGAATCCGAACCAGGGATTATCTGGGACGAGACCGATCTTTACCAGTTTGCCGAATCCACCCTTGAACCGGTATTTGGTGGTGCCTACAAAGCCATTGACAGCTATGGCCCTCGGGTCCGGTTGCCCTTGCCGCCCTATTTATTGGTCAACCGGGTGACCGCGCTTGAAGCCAAGCCAAGGGTGCAAAAACCGGCTAAGATTGTGACGGAATACGATGTCCCCGTCGGATCCTGGCACTGTGTGGACGGGCAAATCCCTTGGGCGGTAGCGGTCGAAGCGGGACAATGTGACCTGCTTTTGATCAGCTATTTGGGGATCGATTTTTCTTGTTTAGGCAAACGGCTTTACCGCTTGCTTGACTGTACCTTGACCTTTAAAGGCAAGATGCCTCGGGAAGGGGAGGTGATGCGTTACGAGATCTATATTGATAGTTTTGCTAAACATGGAGACAACATCCTGTTTTTCTTCCATTACGATTGCTTCGTCGGGCAAAACCTAGTACACACCATGACCGGCGGTTGCGCCGGGTTTTATTCAAATCAAGAACTGGCCAACGGCAAAGGGGTGATTCGCACTACCAAGGAACAGGCCGAGCGCGACCAAGTGAAGCGGTCCCACTTTACCCCTCTGATTGCTTCGAATCAGCAAACCTTCAGCCGTGCCCAACTGCTAGCCCTCTGTCAGGGTGAACTAGCCCAGTGCCTCGGTTCGGCCTATGACCAAGCCGGGGAAAACCCAAGTTTGCGGTTTTCTACGGCTGAATTTTTAATGCTCGATCGAATCGATTCGGTCGCCGTCCAGGGCGGACCCTGGGGGCTGGGAGAGGTTTGGGCGACCAAGGAATTGCGTGAGGATCATTGGTATTTCCTCTGTCACTTCAAAGACGATGCCTGTTTGGCCGGAAGCCTTATGGCCGAAGGCTGTGTGCAGCTTTTAGAGTTTTATTTACTTTATTTGGGAATGCAGACCCAAACCCAAAACGCCCGCTTTGTACCCATTAAGGACCTAGACAACAAGGTCCGCTGCCGGGGGAACGTAGAGCGGCAAAATGGGAAGCTACAGTACCGGCTAGAGGTCACTGAAATAGGACTAAAACCAAGGCCCTACGCTAAAGCCAACGTAGAAATTATTATGGATGGCCGGGTGGTCGTTGATTTCCGGGATGTAGGCATTGAGCTTTTAGAAGAGGCAGAGGCGGTGCGGCCTGCCCCCTTACCAGTGCAACCTAAACGGGCCGCTCAATATGACGAACAGGCGATTTGGGAGTTTGCCTTAGGTTCGCTAGCCAAGTGTTTTGGCCCCCGCTTTTCGGTCTTCGAAGGACGACCTAGCCAGCGGAATCCGAATGGCGATTTGCAACTGATTAGCCGGGTGATTAGCTTTAGTGGTGAACCGGGCAACCTACAAAAGCCAAGTTCGGCATTAACCGAATACGATGTTCCCCTTGATGCTTGGTATGCGCTAGAAAACGAAGGGGTGGTGCCCTACTCGGTGATCATGGAAATCGCCCTCCAACCTTGCGGCTTTTTGGGTGCTGCCGTAGAAACCCCACTTTTGTTCCCCAACGATACCCTTTGTTTCCGCAACCTCGACGCTCAAGCGGAGTTGCTCGAAGATTTAGACCTTCGTGGCCAAACCATTGAATGCCGGGTTGACCTTAAGTCCACCGCCCATGCGGGCAAGATGGTGGTGCAAAAATATGCCTTTGAGTTATGGAGTGGTGGGCAGCTATTTTACCGGGGTAATACTACCTTTGGTTATTTTACCCCGCAAGCCTTTGAAACCCAGTTAGGCCTAGACAAGGGGACGAAACGCCCCACTTGGGCTAAGGCGCAGGGCAAAACCGGGGAGCGTTTGATATTAAAACAACTGCGTAACCAATATTTTGAAAATGGGACTAGGTTACACCTAGGCCTAAACCAAACCAACTTCCTCACCGAAGCGCAAGTCTTCCCAAAAGGTGGCGATTTTGGAATGGGTTATGTTTACGCGTTTAAACAGGTTGATACGAATGATTGGTTCTTCCCGTGCCATTTTTTCGAAGACCCGGTCATGCCCGGAAGTTTAGGGGTGGAGTCGATCCTGCAAGGAATTAAGATATTTGCCATTCACCAAGGATTAGGGGCGGGTTTTAACCATCCCCGGTTTACCCTGGCACCTGAAAAAACTCAGTGGAAGTATTCAGGACAGATCAGCCCTAAAGACCTGTTGATGGAGATCGAGGTTCATATTAAAACCATTCAAGCAGGCCCCAAAGGGCTGCTTATTCAAGCGGATGCCAGCCTTTGGAAGGACGGCATTCGTATCTATCAAGTGACCGATGCCGCCCTATTAATCGAGGAATACCCATGAGTAATGCCCAATTTGGTTTAGACGCATGGCGAGCCCAACTGGCTCAGCTTGAGCAGCCCCTATACGCCATAAATCAGGGGGGGGCGTTAGGCTTAGCCTTCGATCCGGCTGGGCATTCGGTTTTAGCCCAGGCCCCAGCGATGACAACGGAATCCCTAGGGGACCCTAGGTTTGCCCAACGATTTGGCTGCCGCTATGCCTATTTTGCAGGTTCTATGGCCAACGGCATCTCTAGTGCTGAATTGGTGATTGCTTTAGGGAAGGCAGGTTACTTAGCTAGCTTCGGTGCCGGTGGATTGCCCCCGGTTCAGGTAGAGGCAGGCATTAAACAAATCCAAGCGGCCCTGCCCAACGGGCCCTATGCGGCCAACCTGATCCACAGTCCTAATGAAAAAGCGTTAGAAACCGGCGCAGTTGAACTGTATTTACAATATGGGGTTACGATTATCGAAGCCTCAGCCTATCTGGACTTGACCGAAGCGGTGGTCCGCTACCGGGCCAAGGGGATCGACGCCCAAGGAATTCCCCAAAACCGGATTATCGCCAAGGTCAGCCGCCGCGAGGTAGCCGAACGATTCTTACGTCCAGCCCCAGAGCGACTGCTCAAGCCGCTTTTAGATTCGGGGGATATTAGTGAGGCGCAGTACCAAAGGGCTCTGGTTATCCCTATGGCCGACGCGCTTAGTGTGGAAGCAGATTCGGGCGGACACACAGACAACCGCCCACTAGTCAACCTCCTGCCTTCCTTGATTGCGCTGCGCAA
>MFNE01000001.1:0-54579 GCA_001783695.1 Candidatus Lambdaproteobacteria bacterium RIFOXYD2_FULL_50_16 | reverse complement strand
AGGGGGTTAAGTTGCAGGTGCTACGTCGGGGCAGCCTTTTTGCCATGCGGGCCCAGAAATTATATGATTTATATCAGTCCTATAACAGTATGGAAGAGATTCCTTTGGCCGAACGCCAAAAGTTGGAAGCCCAACTGTTTAAAAAAGGGCTGGATGAGGTATGGGCTGATTGTGTCAATTTCTTTAATCAGCGTGACCCGGCAGAACTAAAAAAGGCCGAATCCAACCCTAAAAAGCGGATGGCCTTGGTCTTTCGCTGGTACCTCGGACAATCGAGCCATTGGGCCAAGGCCCATACCCCTGGGCGGGAGATGGACTACCAGATTTGGACCGGACCTGCGATGGGTGCCTTTAACGATTGGGTTAGGGGAAGTTATTTAGAAGCGCCCCAAAACCGCCTAGCGGTCAAGGTCGCCGAGCAAGTACTAAAGGGCACGGCCTATCTGGCTCGCTTGCGGATGCTCGAACTCCAAGGCGTCCGCCTCCCCGCTTCCTTGGCCTTTTACCATCCTCAACAATAGGTCCAAGTCGGCCTAAGGATAGGGCAAAAAAAAAGGCCGATTCCTTTAGAAGGAACCGGCCTCTTAAAGCTTAAGTTGGAACTTCGCCTTAGAAACCGTGTTTCCAGCCCAAGAACAGGGTGTAGGCGCGGGGGCCTTCGATGTTGGTGTCTTCGTATTCAACTACAACTTCGTTGTGGCCAAAGAGTTTGTGTTCGTACCCGATGGCATAAACTACACCCGAGCTAGAAGCGGCGTCCGCCAGTTCACCTAGGTCTTCGGTTTCAGAGATCAAACCCAGTTTACCAATCAACCCACCCTTTTCGCTCAAGTGTAGGGTGTAAACCCCGACCAGCGCCATACTAGAATAGTTGGCCGTAGCCGTAACTTTTTCGGTGGTGGTGCTCGCGCTTAAATGGCTTATAGGGGCAATTTGACCTTCGCCAACAGTTCCAGAACCGGTCGAGTAGGCAAATTCAACAGCCAAAGGGCCACCCAAGGTATAACCCACATCCACGCCAAACCCGCTGGCGGTTTCGCCTTTTATGGTATGGCCACTATGCTGATAGCTTGCGCCGGGGCTGGTGAAGTATTTACCCACCACATATATCCCACCAGCCGCCGCACCATGCTCATCCCCACCTTCGTGAGAAGCTTGTGCGTCAGCGGCGGTTTCATGGGCTTGAGCAGCTGCTTCCTGAGCCGCCTCTTCCTGGGCGAAGGCCAAAGGAGCGATTAGGCCAAACATGGCCACAACAAAAAATCGTTTAAACATGGTTTTTTCAAAGGGGTAGGGGTTTTCCCGTAACGGGCAATAAAATTTACAACTTTCTAACATCTAATCTGGCTTTTGAAAAGCTTTAATTACCTATAAAAAGGCAAGCTACAGAGAATAAAAAACTTTATAAAACAAACTATTGTCTATGGGGTGTTATTTCTAGTTCAAGGACTCTTTTGAAAAATCGTAAATTTACGCTAAATTTACCAGTTTCTGCCTTTTGCTTCCCTTATTAGGGGAATATGAAGGCCAACGGAGAATAATATGAAAGGAAAAATCCTCTTTTTAGACCAAAATAACGCCACCAATGGGTTGATGGCTGAAGCCATTTTTCGGCATTTGTTTGGTACTCATTGGGAGGTTTACAGTGCTGGGATCATTTCTGGTGGGCTGCATGTTTTGGCTTTAAACGCGCTGGCCGAGCGGGAGATCGAAATTAAAGGGTTGGTCTCTAAAGCCTTAGATGAGTTGCCCAGACGAGGATACGATCTATTAGTAACCCTATCACCAGAACTAGAAAATACGGATTTAGTTAAAACCAAGGTTTGGATTCATCTACCCTTCGAGGACCCGGCTAAGATCGGTGAAACTCACGAACAAAGGGCAGACGCTTTCAGGCGGATAAGGGATCAACTCTTTGGACGGCTAAACGTCTTGGGCTATCAATCCCAACCACAGACTAAAACCCTGGACCGAGCGAATTAGCGCCGCCTTTGATTTTTACGGGCCTTTTTGTCGATAAACCGTAAAATTTCTCGGCCCAGGTGGTAGCCAAGGCCTAGACTGAGTCCAATTAATAGTAAGGTTATTAGGATAGCCTCCATACAAACTCCTGGATATGCAGCCTATGGAAAAACCGCCCTACCCTAAGATTGTAGCTTAATCCAGATCAATCGACAAGTTGGGTCAGGGTTTAGGCGGATGCTTAGGCAACTCGCTAGCTACTTTTCCCGAAGCAAAAGCCTCGGCCTTGGGACCAACCCGAAGAATCTTGACCGATAGCAAACGGTCTCCTTGTTCAATCTGATTAACTACGTTTATACCTTCGGTCACCTGCCCAAAAACCGAGTGTTTCCCGTCTAGCCAGGGGGTGGCTATGTGGGTAATAAAAAACTGGCTGCCATTGGTCGCGGGTCCATGGTTGGCCATAGACAAGACTCCGGGGCCTGCATGCAGATGTTTGGGGCTAAATTGATCGGGGAAATAATAGCCCGGTCCGCCTAACCCGGTGCCAGTTGGGTCACCAGTTTGGATCATAAAATCTTTGATCACCCGGTGAAAGATCAGGTTTTCATAAAAGGGCTGATAAACGGCGTTTTCCGTATTGGGGATACGCCATTGGCGGGTGCCTTCAGCTAGGCGGACAAAGTTTTCCACCACCACCGGGACCGCTTCGTAAAAAAGTTCAGCCTTGATTATCCCCTTGTTGGTCTTGATTTCGGCAAAAATTCCGTCTGCCGCCCAAAGGGGGTGGGTACAAAAAACGATTAGGGCCAAAAGAAGTAGTTTTTTCATCTTAGTCTTCGGTATTGTGTTTGACCCAATCTTCGTAGGGCAGGTAGGCCTGAGCGATTTTTACAGCAATGATTTGAGGTAGTTCGTAGGGATGGAGTTCTTTGATTCGTTCCTCTAAGTCACCATAACGGGAGGCTTGGGTTTTTAAGGTAAGCCGCCATTCGGTTTCTTCGCAATATTCATCTTTCCAAAAAAAATGGCTAACTATGGGGCCCGAGGTTTGGGCGCAGGCAGCTAGACGTTCTTCGACAAGGATTTGACCTAACTCTTGCGCCTGCACTTCGCTAGGTAAGGTGGTGGTGACTTGTAAAAGGGAGGTTTCCATCAATCTCCTTGAATGTCTTTTTGAATGGCTAAAATACGGGCTTTGAGGTCGCTTAGATCAAGCGCCCCGCTGATCACCCATTCTCCGCGTTCGACCACTAAACTAGGCACTGCGTGTACCTGATACATTCGAGCTAGTTCTAAGTCGGCCTCGACTAGTTCTAAGGTATCTGGGGTAGCCATGTCTTCAATAAAAAGCTTGCGCTTAGCACCTAGACCCATCGCCAACTCGATTAACACCTCAGGGTCGTTTAGATTACGTGCTTCGCTTAAATGGGCTTGTTGTAGAAGCTCAAAATAGTCCCAATGCCCCGATGCCCCCAACTGGTTTTCGATGGCCTTTAGGGCTAACAAAGGAGGCAGAGAGTAGGGAAAATCAAAGCTGGCCTTGGCCATGGATTCCAGGTTGATCTGTGCTTGAGGCTCTAAGCTTAAAGCGCGTTTCCACTGGTTCAAAATCGCCTCTTTGCCCGCTTGGTTTGAGCCATAACGCCTAATCAAATCGTTTTGATCTGCGCTTAAAGCAAACGCACGGTGCTCAATCTCTAAGCCTTCTATCTCTTCTACGAGACTGCGAAGCCTTGCAGAAAAGATGTAACAAAAGGCGCAAAGGGGATCGTGGAAAAATTCTATAAAAAGGGTCATATCCGGGTCCTGTTTGGCTCAAGCTTAATCGGGCCTTGGGCCCAGGTCAAAGGGGATTAGCTTTTTTTCAAGCGGGCGAAAAAATCAGCACGGGCATCTGCTTTGCGGGCCTCTGATTTTTCAGGGGCTTCTTCGGCGAAAGGTGGTTTCTCGAAGAGTTCAGGTTTGATTTCCTTAATAAACCGGCTCGGTTGATTTTTTATATACTCCCCATAATACATCCGCGAATCGGACATCGAGAGCACCAACTCCTTTTTGGCTCGGGTCATGGCGACATAAAACAACCTTCGCTCCTCTTCAATTTGACCGTCTTGGACCGAGCGCTTGGAAGGAAATTGATCCTCGGTCATTCCCACTAGTGCCACTAGGGTAAACTCTAAACCTTTGGCCGAATGGACGGTTAAAAGGTTAACCTTATCCGCCTTTTCATCGAGCCCGTCTTGGTCCGTAAAAAGGGAAACGTAGTCTAAAAAGTCATTAAGTGCGGAGCCCTCGCGCCGTTCCCCATAAAGATAAAGGGTGTTAATAAACTCTAAATAGTTAGTTACCTTTTTTTCGCTTTTTCCTTCGTCTTTTTCACTGCGGACAATTTCCCCTTCAATATCCATTCGCTCAAAAAGCTCTTTAAACACCAAAGCGTAGGGCTCACCCTCGTTAAGGCGGATTTTGTGCTCTTCGACTAAAGATACGAAGGAAGCAATTGATTCTAACTCCCTTGGCCCCAAGTCAGTCAGGTACCCGGCACGGGTCATCACCTCATAAAAGCCCCGCCCATCTTGCCTAGCCTTGCCTATCGCCTCGACCGAAGACTTGCCAATCCCGCGGCGAGGGTAGTTTAGAATCCGAAAAAGACTCACCTCGTCTTTGGGATTGTGTAAAAAACGGAGGTAGGCCAAGCAATCTTGGATCTCTTTACGGTCAAAAAACTTGGTGCCACCAATCATTTGGTAGGGGATTGACGCTTCCCGCAAGGCTTCTTCGATAGCGCGGGACTGGAAGTTGCTGCGGTACAAAAAGGCAAAGTCTGACCACTTGGCGGAATGGCGGATGCGGAAAACTTGACAGCGATGGATCACTTCATCGAGTTCTTCGGCAACGGTCGGCATCTTGACCCAGCGCAAGGGCGCCCCGTTTTGATCTGAAGTCCAGAGAGTTTTTGCCATGCGCGAACCGTTGTTCTCGATAACTGAGTTAGCGGCCTTGAGGATCACATCGGTAGAGCGGTAGTTTTGCTCCAGACGGATCACCTCAGCGTCAGGATAGTCCTTTTGGAAATCCAAGATGTTACGTAGGTCAGCCCCGCGCCAACCATAAATCGACTGATCATCATCCCCGACCACACAAAGGCGGCGGCGGCGTTCGCTAAGAAATTTAATTAACCGATACTGCACCCGGTTGGTATCTTGGTATTCGTCCACCATCACCTGGTGGTATCTTTCAAACAAAGGCTCCACCTCGCTAGGAAAGGCTTCGAAAAGTTCTAAGCCTTTGTACAAAATATCTTCAAAGTCCAACGCATTGTAGTCTTTGAGGTGTTTGTTGTACTCTAGGTATAATTTGCCCAATTGGACGGCGTGTGGGTTTTTGGTCTGGTCGGTTAGGTCTTTGGGTTTAAGACCATCGCCCTTGTGTTTCATGATTTCGAAATAGATCGACTTAACGTTTGCCGGGCTAGAGTCGAGGTCTATTTCTTCTAAACAATTTTTAACACAGGCCATCTGCCCGGCGGTGTCGAAGATGACAAAATCCTTTTGGTAGCCTAAAAGGTGGATGTACTCCCTTAAAAAACGGACACAAAGGCTGTGAAAGGTAGTGACGGTTACTCCCCGACCTTGGGGTCCTAAGAGTTCCTTGACCCGCTCGGCCATTTCGCCTGCGGCTTTGTTCGTGAAGGTCAAAGCCAGGATTTTTTTTGCCGGAATGCCCCGTTCGATTAGGTGGGCAATGCGAAAGGTAATCACTCGCGTCTTACCAGAGCCCGCCCCGGCTAAAAGCAATAGGGGGCGGTCGATCAGGGTGACCGCTTGGCGCTGTTGGGGATTGAGGGAACTGAGATCGAAAGACATCAAAGGTTTGGTTTAAGATGAGTCAATTGGTAGCACCTGCCGGGAATTCGGAAAAGTTAAAAATCGCATTTGCCTATGGAGCGGACGCGGTTTATTTAGCTGGGCGGCGCTTTGGCCTGCGTTCAGGGGCGGATAATTTTTCTAAAAGCCAATTGAGGGAGGCCTTCAGTTACGCCCGACAGTTGGGCAAAAAAACCTACCTTGCTCTCAATGCGGTCTTGCCCGATCTCGAATTAGCCGAATTGCCAGGGTTTTTATCCGAACTCTCAGAGCGCCCAGATGGCGTGATTTGTTCAGATCTGGCGGTGGTTGAAACGGTTAGAGATTGGTCGCCTCAATTGCCCATTCACTTAAGCACCCAAGCTTCGGTTTTAAATAGCGCTACAGCGGCGTTTTACCGCGATATGGGGGTAAGCCGGGTGGTGTTGGGGCGGGAAACCAGCCTGGAGCAGGCAGCCCAGATCAAAGAAAAGACGGGCCTAGAGGTGGAAGTTTTTATCCAGGGGGCGATGTGTATGTCTTTTTCTGGGCATTGTACCATCAGCAACTACATGGCCGGGCGGGATTCAAATCAGGGGGGGTGTGTCCATTCTTGCCGATTTAATTATCAGTTGGAACAGGGGGAAACGCTCAGGTCTAGCCATTTTATGAGTGCTAAGGATTTGCGAGGGATTGAACTGGTTGGCCGGGCCCAAGCATTAGGGATCGACGCCCTCAAAATTGAGGGCCGAATGAAGTCGGGCCTTTATTTGGCGACCACCGTAAGGGCTTACCGGTCGGTTCTCGACCAACCGCAAACTTGGCCTTTTTGGGCTGAGGAACTCGAAAAAATCCCGCACCGTGACTATGGCACTGGAAGCCTGGATCGCCCAGCTGATATAGAGCAAACCTGGGACGCTGACGATCATCTAGCCTCCCCTTGGCAAATGGCTGGGCAGGTTTTAGAACAGGTGGATGGAAGGTTGGTGTTTTTAGCCAAAAATCGGCTTAAATTGGGAGAAGAATTGGAATTATTGGGTTTTGACGGGCGGACTTGGAAGGTGGCTTTAGAAAAGATGGTAGGTCTTGGAGGCGAGCCCCAATTGGTGGCCCAACCTGGGCAGGTGGTTTGGTTGGACGCCCCGACCAATCTAGGCCCATGGGTTGTGGCCCGTATGCTGGGGGCTTAATGGAGTTTCCGAACTTAGATCAACTCCATCTAATAGCCCCTTTAGATAGTGATGGCGGCCTACATATGGCCCTGGACCGTTGGATGCTAGATCAAAAAGGGGCCTTTTTGCGGTTTTATCACTGGAAAAGGCCCTGTTTAAGTTTGGGAAAAAACCAAAGCTTAGAGGGGGTTGACCGGGAATTTTTAAGCAGTCAAGGGATCGATCTAATCCGGCGGCCAACAGGTGGGCAAGCGGTGCTGCATCACCATGAGTTGACCTATGCGTTATCCGCAGACGTGCCCCCTTTTTCTAAGTCCGTAGCCGAATGCACCGCTCAAGTGGTCCTGCCCTTGGTTAAAGCTTTGCAAACATTAGGGGTTGAGGCGGACTTGGGCCCGCTTCGTAAATTCCATCCCTCTGGGGACAACTGCTTTGCTCAACTCTCCCCCTTTGAGGTCCATCTAGGCGGCAAAAAGCTGATTGGTTCAGCCCAAAGGCGGGGGAGGGGGCGGTTTTTGCAACACGGGGCTATCTTGCTAAAAATTGAGCAGCCCTGGTGGCGGCAACTTTGGGGGGATCAAAGTACCGATCGTTGCACCTCTTTAGAGGCCGCTTTAGGTCAAGTCCCCTTATGGCGCGAACTGGCCCAAGCAGTGCAGGCCGAATATGAGGACGCTGCTGGACTCAAGGCGGAAGAGTGGGTGATAACCCGAGCCCAATGGCGACATTTAGAGTCGCAAGCCGCGAGTTATAGGCTTTGATTTTATTGAAAACCAAACCTTAGTTTGGCGAAAAACAGGGGGGACTTATAGGCAAAAAAAAACCGTCCAAAAAGGGACGGTTTTTTGGCCTAGCGCACCCTTCCAAAAGAAGGGGCAATACCAACTACAGGAAATTGCGAGCCCGAGCGGCAGCACGCTTGCGGTCTTTGTGCCGAGTTTTTTCGGCCTCTTCGCGCTTAAGCTTATTGCGAACCGAGGGTTTGGCGTAATAGCGCCTTTTTTTGATTTCTTTGAACAGACCTTCTCGGATCAGCAAGCGCTTGAGTTCGCGCATCGCACGTTCTACCTGATTATTGACGACTTTAATTTCCATGTGGCTCTTTTATCCTGTGCAGCGTTGCCGTTTGGGTTTATCTTTCTAGGTAACAAGCCTCGCAAATTTTTGTCAAGGACGAACTTCTTGCCCAGCGAATATGAAGGCCAAAGGTTTCAAGCGAAGTCGTAGATCTTGCCAACCTTGTGCGCAGTTATCGATTTCAAGAATCAGCTTAACGGGAGTGCCCTGGTGGGTTTCTTTGCCTAGTGTTATACTAACCTCTTTTTTTTGCAGTTGGGTTAATAGATTTGGCGATAATTGGAATTTTTGCCGGTAAGGCACCTCGCCGCAACCTTCTTTTAGCTCACAACCGCCAGCGGCAAACATCATCAAGGTTAAATCAACCTGAATCTCGATCCCGCCCACTTCTAGCGGAGATAGTTTCATCCCGTTTCTTCGGTAAAAAGCACTTTGAGGTTCTTCAAGGGGGGCGGTTTTAGGGTCAGGTAGCAAATAAAAAGTAACCTCCTGGCCACTGGCCACTTTTTTTAGGCTAATCATCCCCTCTAAAAGAACCCAAAAAGGGGGAGTGGGTTTGATACTTTTGTGTAATTGATATTTAACCCGATTGATCGCGCGCTCTTGATCCACCAGGCTCTGGCCTTGAGCTTTAAGTTCAATCTCCTTTTGCGCTAAATAGAGATTTTCTAACTGTTTAGAAAAGGGGGTTTTGTTGGCCGGTTTCGAGCAGGCTGCTAGACCTGCAAAGCGGATGACCGGCTCTTTGGTTAGTTGTTCTAAAGGTAGTAACGGGTCTGCCCAGAGCGGACTGCTTAGCCCTAAAATGGCAAATATAAATAGCAGGTTAGCTTTCATATCGACGGCTTTAAACGGTCAAAGTAATAGGGGACTTGAAGATCAAGTCCTAAAAGGGATCGGCGCAATAAGTCGAGGCCGGTTAACGCGGCGGTATGTTGGAATTGAGCCCGATCCCCACGAATTACCAAACGGCGGACCTGGATTTTTCCGGCCAGACCAAAACCAATAAACAGGGTGCCTACCGGTTTGCCCTCAACCGCCCCACTGGGCCCGGCAATTCCGGTTAAGGATATGCCGCAATCGGCCCCCGTTCTTTTGAGTATCCCTTCGAGCATCTCTTTCGCGGTCGCCTCGGAAACGGCCCCCTGTTTTAATAAGGTGTCCGGTGAAACCCCCAAAAACTCGACCTTAGCTTCGTTCGAATAGGATACCACGCCGGCTTTGAATATTTCCGAAGCCCCGGCTAGGTTAGTTATCATAGAGGCCAAAAGCCCGCCGGTGCAGGATTCGGCTATACCTAAGTTTAATCCTCGCTCTTTGAGTAACTCACTGACTACTTGGGGCAATTCAGGGCCTTGGCTGATTAAATGGGGAGCAAAATAGGTCTCCATATAACCGGCAAGCTCATTAACTCTCGCGTGATCCCCATTGGTATCCCAAAGCTTGACCTCAGAATAAGGTGAACTGGCCCGAAAGCCTAACTCTAGTCCAGTGAGCAGATCTTGTTTTCTTTTTGTTTTAAGAAATTCCTTAAGCCCAACTTCAGCGGCTGATTCCCCTTTGCCCATAAGCAAAAAACGAATGATTGGAGGGACGCCACCTTGGATTTTTTCTTGGGAAAGTTTGGGGATTAGAGCGGTTTCTAACATGCCCAACAATTCGCTCGGAGGCCCTGGGGTAGCGAAGATTCGGGTCTTACCTTTTTTCCAGTCCCAGCCCACGGCGGTGCCGGTGGGGTTATGTAAAATTTCTGCTCCTTTTGGCAAGAGGCATTGTTTGTAGTGGAGCGATCCAGGCAAAACTGGTCCCTGGAGGCGTTGAGACAAGTGGGCCAGGGCCCCTGGGTGCTCGACTAATTCGACCCCGAAGGTTTCGCAAACTGCTTGGTTGGTTCGGTCATCGTCGGTCGAGCCTAAGCCCCCGTTGATCACGATCCAGTCAGCCAGTTCTGAAAGGTCTTTTAACTCTCTTTTTAGGTCAGCTAAAACGTCTCCTACTAACCGTTTAGCTATGGGACCTATGCCAAGCTCAACAAAGCTCCGGGCTAAAAGGGGGCCGTTGGTGTCGGTCACCTCACCTGATAAAACCTCTTCCCCTGTCAGCAGGAAGGCCAGTTTAAGCTTGTCAACGGCTGGATTCATTTCTATCCTACGAGGTGGTAAACAACAGGAGAAATAATGCTCAAATTGGGGGTAATCGACGTTTTAAATGTCTTGCCCGTTTTTTATCAATTGCTTGAGTCGCCCCCTTCGGGCCTGTTTTCTCCTGTATTTGGCAGGGTAACAGAGCTTAATGGGAAACTCAACCGAGGGGAATTAGACCTTTCGGTAATTTCTAGTTTTGAATACGCCGCAAACCCTGAACGTTATTATATCCTCCCAGAGCTTTCGGTCTCGTCTAGGGGGCCGGTACGGTCGATATACCTCTTTAGTAGCAAACCACTTGAGCAATTAGCCAACCAGCAAATCTTGCTTACCGAATTTTCGCTGACCTCGATTCACTTGATTCAATGGCTTTTAAAGGACCTCAAAGTAAGTTACAGTCAAGACCCTTATCAGCCCCATGCAGCAGAGCTATTAATCGCTGATGATGCGATCAAACGCTACTTTGAAAAACGAGATCCTTTTGTGTATGACCTGGGCGAGTTGTGGTACCAAAAAACTGGACTGCCGATGGTTTTTGCCCTTTGGGTGGTCCGGCGCGAAGTTTTTGACCAATCGCCAAAGGCGGTTTTAGCTCTGCATGGGGCTTTACTCAAATCCAAGGCGTTGGCGGCGGGCTTGCTCTTTGAAATGTCCCAGTCTCGCTTCCGAGGAATCTTTCCTAGTGCCAAAGAGTTAGAGGGCTATCTAGCTAATCTCCACTACGAATTCAGCGCCAGCTATCAAGAGGGCTTTAACTTATTTATGGAAAAAATGGTCGAGATCAACAAGCTTCCCCAGGCCGCCCCCATCGCTTTTCTACCCGAAACATAGGCGCTTTTGCAAATTAGGGATAGACAAGATCATCTGAGCTTCCTAATATACCGAGTTTAACCGATATCATATCAATTCGAAAAACTCTAACGTTTTCCATATCCATTTAGGGATCAGGCCAGATGAACAAAGAGATCCAATCGACGCGCAACATCGGTATTTCGGCCCACATCGACTCGGGCAAAACTACCCTTACCGAACGCATCCTGTATTACGCAGGAAAGATCCACAAGATTGAAGAGGTTCGCGGCGGTGGCTCTGGTGCGACCATGGACCACATGGAACTGGAAAAGGAAAAAGGGATTACCATTACCTCGGCCGCAACCACTGTTTATTGGCACGAGAAAAAGATTAACATCATCGACACCCCCGGCCACGTTGATTTTACGGTCGAAGTAGAACGTTCTTTGCGCGTTCTCGATGGCGCGATTATGGTGCTTTGTGCCGTAGCTGGGGTGCAGTCTCAGTCGATTACGGTAGATCGGCAGATGAAACGCTACAGTGTCCCTCGCCTTTGCTTTATTAATAAAATGGACCGGACCGGCGCAGATCCTTTTAAAGGGATTGCTGACCTTCGCGATAAACTGGGCCACAACGCCGTACCCATGCAAATGCCGATTGGCTCTGAAGATACCTTTAAAGGGATCGTGGACTTGATCACCATGAAGGCAATTTACACCGAAGGCGAGAAGGGTGACGACATTCGGATTACCGACTGCCCTCCAGAGCTTTTTGAAGAAGCGCAAGTAATGCGTGAAGAAATGCTCGAAGCGGTCTCCATGTTTGATGACCAATTGATGGAAGACCTTTTAGAAGGCAAAGAAATCGCAGAAGAGGCGATTCACAACGCCGTGTACAAAGGGGTTAATAGCCTCAAGTTCACCCCGGTTTATATGGGATCGGCCTTTAAAAACAAAGTTGTCCAGCCACTTTTGGACGCTGTTTGTCGCTACCTACCCAATCCGGCAGAAGCCAAGCCCACCAAAGCGACCAACGTTGAAACCAAGCTAGAGGTATTTGTTGAATCAGACCCCAAGCTTCCTTTGGTAATGATGGCCTTTAAGATCACTGAAGAGCAGTTTGGTCAGTTGACCTATTGCCGGATCTACCAAGGCACCCTGAACAAAGGCGACACGGTTCACAACACCCGAACCGGCAAAAAAATTCGTGTGGGCCGGATCGTGCGGATGCATGCTAACGACCGCGAAAACATTGATACCGCCATGGCCGGGGATATTATCGCTCTGATTGGGGTGGATTGCGCCTCAGGGGATACCTTCTGCGCTGAAGGTCAAAAACTGGTTCTGGAATCGATGTTTATTGCGGACCCAGTAATCAGTTTAGCAATTAAGTGTAAAGATTCTTCGGTCGTGGACCGGATGTCTAAGGCGCTTTCGCGCTTTATGAAAGAAGACCCCACCTTTAAGGTTAAAACCGATCAAGAGTCGGGCGAGACCATTATTTCGGGTATGGGTGAGTTACACTTGGAAATTTATATCGAGCGGATGCAGCGCGAATACTCGGTGCCCGTAGTGGTAGGAGCGCCTCAGGTTAACTACCGCGAAGCGATTACCACCAAGGCTCCTTTTGACTACACCCACAAAAAGCAAACCGGTGGTTCCGGTCAATACGCCTGTACGGTGGGCGCGATTGAACCGATCGACTTTACCCAGGACGGTGCCGAAGAATTTGAGTTTGTTAACAACGTCAAAGGCGGGAACATTCCTTCGGAATACATCAACGCTTGCGAGGCGGGATTCCGGGACGTAATGGTTGAAGGCCCCTTGGCTGCATTCCCCATGGTCGGGGTAAGGGTGCATCTGAACGACGGAAAATACCACGATGTGGACTCGTCGGACATGGCTTTTCGGATCTGTTCTCGCCAGGCGATGAAGCAAGCCGTTCGCAAGGCTAATCCAGTGATCCTGGAGCCGATGATGAAGGTCGAGGTAGAAACCCCTTCCGAATTCCAAGGTGGGGTAATTGGCGACCTTTCTAGCCGCCGGGGTATTATTGGGGGTTCTGAAGTGCGCGACGAAATGACCGTGATCAATGCCACGGTCCCCTTGTCGGAGATGTTTGGTTACTCCACCACTTTGCGCTCTTCAACCCAAGGCAAGGCGACCTTCTCTATGGAGTTTGACTCCTACTCTGCCGTGCCACGCAACATCCAAGAAGAAGTGATCAAGGCTCGTGCCGAGAAGCTCAAAGAAGACGAATAGTTGTTCACTTTTTTTCAGGCCAATTAAAAGGCCCGGTTCTTAATCTAAGGACCGGGCCTTTTTTTTTGAGTTATTTTTGTAAATAGCCCAAAAATAACCTATTTTACTACTGGGCAGTTTGAAGATAAATGTGTTTTTGTTAAAAAAAAACTGATCGAATCGCGATTCGACCAGACCTTTGGTGACCATCGAGGCAGGGTACTGTTTAACAACATTCCCCCTCACCCCAAGGATACAGATGAATTTAGATTTAATGTTACGGGTGTTTGCGGTTTCGCAGCTACTACTGACGGTCTCCTTAGCCATGCTGGGGCACCGAGATGAGGCCCCTTTTCGAATTTTGATTGGGTTTTGTTTAGGGTATATGGTGTATCTGTTGATACATCCTTTATATGTATTGGGCGAAAGAGGTTGGACCTTGTGGGTGGTTTCCTTGACGGCCTCGATGTTGATTACGCCTTCTATTTACGGACTTTCGACCCGTCTTTTTTTTCCTGTTCTGCCGCCAATTTGGGAGAGGGGATTGTTAGCGGTTTTTGCTTTAGCTAGCCTTGTGGCTCACGGGTTGACTTTGCCACCTATTGAAATCATCCATTGGAGTTTTAATTTTTTATACACGATGGTTGTACTGTTCGGAGGTATAAGCCTCTGGGCGGTGCTTAAGGACTGGAAGGACGACTTGGTGGAGCCAAGAAGGCGTTTGCGGCTGAATTTCTTTTCGGTTTTGGTGGGACTATTTTTGGCGGGAACCATAATTAAGACTTGGGGATTTAATCAACAATTGGGGGATTGGTCCAAACTTAACTTTGATTTTAGTGGGTTACTCTACTATCAGGGTGATTTCTACTATCCAATTGAGGCGCTTGCTATTGGTTTAATGGCGTTTTTGTTTAACCTCTCTCACTGGCGCGGGCATCCAGACTCGATATGGCAAGCCCCGCGGCCAAAGCGCCAACATTTGCCGTTAGCCCCCAACTTGGGACCCTTAATGGATCTAATGGAGATTAAAAAAATCTTTACAGAAGAAGGATTGACCGTTGGCCGTCTAGCTCGAAGGCTGGGAGTCTCTCAAAAGGATTTGCGCTGTTTAATTAATCGCCAATTGGGCTTCGAAAACTTTAACGATTTTTTAAATCAATACCGGGTTAAAGAGGCGGCGCGGCTTTTAGCTGGGGAACAAAAGGTCTTAGATATCGCTTTTGCTGTCGGCTTTTCATCGCTCGCTCCCTTTAATCGCACCTTTAAAAAGGTATGGGGCCAAACCCCTAGCCTCTATCGTGAGTCCTTGCTTGTTGCCCAAAAGGAGGCCAAATGCGCCAATTGATTTTAGGTTTATTGCTGCTAGTTTGGAGTCAGTCGGCATCCGCCTTCTTTTTCGATAGGCGACCCGTTAGACCATCGACCATGTCGTATTTTATTTTCCCTGTTTACATTTCTATCCCCGGAATCGGCACTGGAGTTGGGGTAGGAGCGGCGGCGACAAGGATCAAAGATAGCGAAGTTGACGCCATTGTAGGACATACAGAGGGCGATTTTACGGGGGATTTATTGTTAATCACGGATTTGCCCCTGTTTAGCCCGAAACTCACCTTTTCGCCGATCTACCTTAGGACCCAAGGCGCGGGGATTGAGCGCTGGGCCAGAGGGCCGGATTCTAAGCCCGACGAAAAGTTTGTGCTGCGCTCCAACCGAATTTTGGTTTATGGGGGCGAACTCAGTTTGCACCTCTTTGAGGACCAACTAGAATTGTACCGCATTGATACGCAAATCTATGCCGAACCCACTGCTATTATTGATCCCCAAGGCAACGAATACACCTCAAGACTTTCGAATAAATTAGGTTCCCACGCGGCCATAACCGGTATCTATTTAGACGATACTGACAATAGACGAGACCCAAGAATAGGGTATCGGGCTCAGGTGGAGCATTGGACGGTTAAACAAAACGAACCTGCTTTAGGCGATGGGTACCAGTGGGATTATCATCTGTCGGGGTTTGTGCCCTTGGTGCCCAAGGAACAGATTTTGGTGCTTTATGGATTTTATTCGGAAGCGGGAATCACCCGCCCAGGGGTGGTGGACCCGGCGAAGTACCAATGTGAAGAAGCCCTTTACCCCGGCTGTCAAGTGTTAAATGATCAACTCTACCGGCAGCGCCAGGAGGATGTGCATCGAGGGAACGCCACCGCCTTAGGGGGCACCCAACGGTTACGCGCGTTTCCACAACAACGGTTTTATGATTCGCACAGCCTATTTCTGGGTTTAGAACACCGCTGGTATCTAGCCGAAGACTGGGTCCCGTTTGATTGGATTTGGGCTAAAGGTATCTTTAACGCTTGGCAGTTGGCTTTTTTTTATGAATTAGGTCAAGTGAGCCCTCACCGGGACCAATCGCTGTTAGAAAACCTAAAAGCAAGCCGGGGAGTGGGGTTGCGGGCGCTTTTATCCGACTTGGTCCTACGGGTGGATGTGGCTTTTGGTGAAGAGGGCCAGCAGGTCATCGCTTGGGTGGGGTATCCCTTTTAGGGAGGAGGCAAGTTCAATGACTTTTTCAGCAGGCTTAAATTACAGCGTCCGCGCTGTAATTTAAGCCAAAGGGACGAAAAAATCGCTACTTCGCCGGTGTTTTACAATCCGCGTTTTCCGCCGCGCCAGCAGCGCCACAGTCGGGAGCGGCCTTTTCTTCTTGAGTCGTGGAGCTTTCCTCCGAGGAATTCTTCGGGGTCGGTTCGCTTTGATTAACAATTTTCACGCAACCAATTAAACTAAAAGAAAAAAGGGTCAACAAGATGAGGATGAGTTTGTTCATCGGGGCTCCTTTATGATGGGGTTAATTCATCCAAATGGATGGAATGGGCTCCAGACTACAAAAAATTTGCAAAAAATGATAGAAAAGTTTGCAGCGGAGCATTTTTAGGCTTATCTAGCGGGTAACCTTTTAATATGATTAATCTATCAGGAATATACAAAAGCACCCAGTTAGGTTTTTTGAGGGCAGCGGGGGGAGGCTAGAAGGTTCGGAAATCCCTTAGGGGATTAGGGGGAAGGGGAAGCTAGCAAGTAGGCGAATAAAAACTTGGACTTAAGCCCGCTGGTTTTAAAGACCGCCCCCGCAGTCAACCCCCAACCCGGCGGAAGCTAGGTTGGGGGGGCTGGGAAAAGGCCCTTAGCCGGGCCTGGACGGGCTGCTAGGGCATGACCTTCCAACTAGGCAGGGGTGCCGTAGTCCTCCGACTGAATACCAGCCATCGACTGGATCATACGCCAGTTTTTGCGGCGCTCAACGCAGAAGAGCACCAACTGGCGACTAATACCCATGGGAACCATTTTGTCATCCTTTTCCATCATAATATACACGCCCTTTTCAGGAACATGACAGGTGGCGTTGGGGTCCAGATAACGGCGGTGATGGATGTCCTGCTGGCTAACCTTAGGTAATACTTCATCTAAATGCACCAGCTTGCTTTCTTCACCCGGCTTAACCGAGAAGAAGTGCTTGCGGAAACGCTGTTCACTGGTAGCCCAGTGCGCAACCGTGTAGTTGTAAGTATTTCCGTTGGGTCCTTTCTTTTGCATCCAATCCTTTTTAGGGTTGGGGTTGCCTTTGACCGACAGGGCTAACTCGTAGCGTTCGCCAAGGTTAGGATCGAAGACCACTTGGGGCATAGCCCTGGAATCTCGAACCTTCTGGGCTTGGGCGGTGGACATATTGTCGGCCACGCCGTGTTCTGGCTGGCAGGTGGTAAAGGCTTGGAGGAACGCGGTACCTCTATAGGCAATGGCGTCCATCACACTGCGGTACATCGCCGCCGAGTCGGCCATACTGACCTGGGCGACATAGGGGCTACCGTGGCCTGCCATAAAGATTGAGGCGACTTCTTTTCGTTCAATCAATTTACCTTCGGTAGCAGCGCCATGTTGGTTCATGTCGTAGCCGCCGGGCATAATCGACGAATCTGAGTTTTGCCCGCCCGTGTTTGAGTAAACCTGGGTATCTAACATCAAACACTTGACGTTTGGCCGCCCTTGCAACATCACCTTGGACAGGTTTTGGAACCCAATATCTCCCATTGCCCCGTCGCCACCAATCGCCCAAGCCTTGGGCAGTTCCAAGACCTCTTGATCGGTCATGTAATGATCCGAGAAGTGGGTCAAATGGAAATAATCGGTTTTGCTGCAACCTTTGCCAGAAAGCAAGGCGTCGGCCAAGCGTTCAGGGATCACACTGCGTTTAGCATGGTCCATGATCATGGTCTCGCCAAAGATCCAGGCTAAGGTTGGGCTGTCCTGGAAGAGGCTGTTCATCCAGGGGTAAGGGTGTGGGTTGTTGGGGTGGGTCGAGCCATAAACCGAGTTACAACCAGTCGAGCTAGACATCATCAATACAGACATCCCGTTGGAATACCGTCCGTCCACAGCACGCAAATCGCGGTGGTTAAAGGCATCCTGGCGAAGCACCATATCAATCACTTTGATCAAATCTGGGTCCCCCCCCATAAAGCCTTCTTCGATTCGGGCATCCGTGTCTTTTTCGTTTTCCCCGCCTAAATTAAGCAGGCAATGCTTCACCGACTTGGCCCACCACTGGTAAGCATCGGTGTCTTTTTCTTTGAGTGCCTTGAGTTTAGCCGCCCCTTCGGTGGCTAAAACCTTGGCTTTTTCAGTGAGACGGCCCGCTTTTTGGTGGTACAAAGGCCGCATGACCGCTTCAGTAATGCTGGCCACCGCACGTAAGATGGTTTTTTCGCCACAACCGGCACAAGAGCCGTCACCACTCACAATGGCTTCGTAGTTGCTCCTGACCATCAAATGGTTGTGCAAGACTGCTGCGCGGGTTTCTAGGGGGTTTTCGTAGTCATATTTCCCTAAAAACTTTTGTGGCGTCTCAGGTAACAGGTCTAAAAAGCGGATCCCCGTAGCTAAATCGGCGTTGATTTGTTCGGTTTCGGGCTCCATCTTCAAAGCTTGGTGTTCCCCACATTCTTGGACACATTCGCCACAACCCTTACAAAGATCTGAGATTAAGATGGTGAACAAACCACCGGCACCAGCCTCTTTTTTCTCGGGGATCTCGAAAATCGTCCGCGACTTGGCGTAAGCAAAGGGCACTTTGCCTAAAATGCTTAACAACTCGGCTTTCGAGTTGGCCGAAATATCAATGCCGGCTAATTCGCCTTCAACCAATTGGGTTAAGGACGGGGGCGCTGCCTTTTTGTCTTCCACTGCAGTCAACATCTTTTTCCGCAAGCTTTGGTCCATCGCTTCTACCGCACCCATCAGCGTCTCGCGGGCGCTTTCGTCAGAAACATAGTTGCCAATAGCCGTCTGGAGTACCACGGCCACGTCTTGGGAGGTGTTGGGCATAGCTGTATCTGGGCAAGAGGCGATACAGGCCATACACTGGGTACAGTTTTCTGGGTAATAAATCGGCACTCGGCGTCGAGAGACGTATTTGGAGTTGGTTGCCGCCGTCGCTGAGGCCATAACCCCGGTCGAGGCCAACGCCGAAGCTGGTTGATTATAACCCAAACCAATGCGGAATTCACTGTCGTATTTCGCTAAGGTTTTGTAGGGGTGTTTTTGAGGCTGAGCGACCAGGGTATCGGCCCCGAAGCGGGTCGCCCCGCTAACAGGCATCAAGGTGTCTCCGCGCATCAAGCTACGGTCCGGGGCATCTAAGGCCCCGTATTCGGCCTGCCAAACCCCAGAGAAGCCGTCGATCATAACGGTCATGTTCGACTTCACTACGGCCTCACCAAAGCGGCCAAACTTCTTGTTGTATTGGGCTTCTACGATTTTTTTGAATTCGTCTTCGCTGATCCCGTATTTTTCTAACAGTGGAGAAACCTTGAAAAAGGCTCCCAGAAAGCTGTTGCCTTGCATTCGGTACTGGAGGTCTTCACGGTCAGTCGCTTTGTGGGCGATTTGGAAGCCAGCTAGGCCGTAAAGGCGAATCTTGCGCTTGATTATGTCGGCGCGGTAACGCTTGGGGATGCGGCTCCAGAGGCCCGCTGAGGACGATTCATCGGTTTCAATAATCAACGCCCCACCATCGGCCATACCCTCTAAGGGGTTGGTGTGAGTGAAGGCTTTAGGGTCGCAACAAAGCACCACGTTAACATGGCGAAGGTCACAATTGACCCGAATCCGTTCAGGCGCGGCGACCAAGAAATAGTTGGTCGGGGCCCCTTTTTTCTCGGAACCGTATTTAGGGTTGGCGCTGACATGGAAGATCTCTTCGGGCTGTCCGTCGTCGCCGATACGGTTTTGATTTTTAGCGATAACACTAGAAATCGATCCAATTACTTCACCCAGGTTTTTGCCCGTGGTAATCGCGCCCCAGCCGCCAATCGAGTGGAAGCGAATGGCAATGGCGCCGTCAGGGAGTAAACTTGGGGTATCTTCAGAGATAACCGAGTAGGGATGGTCCACCCCGATATAAATGAAGCTGACCCCATCGGCGGCCGATTTGCCGTCGGTGCGCTTGATTTTGCCGGTGACAAATTCGTAGGCACCCAGCACGCCCTCTGGGCGGAAGTCACGACTACCTAAACCATAGACCCCACTAAAGATTCGCGGAACTTCATCTGGCGAAAGGCTTGGTAGGTCTGCAAAAGCGTTGGTTCGGTGGTTGGTGGCGGCTTTAGACAAGGCGGTGCGGATGTCGCGGGCCATCGGGTTGTCCGAAGCGGTTTGGTCGTCCATCCGCTCTAGGACAATCACGTTCTTTTTGCCACGCAACGCTTCGATTACCGCTTTTTCTGGGAAGGGGCGGATCACGTTTAAGTGAATCACACCCACTTCTTCTCCGCGAGTGGCCTTGAGATAATCCACTGCGGCTTCCATGTTTTCAGCAGAACTGCCCAAGGAGATAAAAACGGTCTCCGCTTTTTCGCAGTTGTGCTGGCTTATCAGGCCGTAGTGGCGGCCCGTTAACTCGCCAAACTCTTTATAGGCGTCTTCTAAAAAACCTAAAATTTGTTCGGTAAAGTTATTTCGGCGAGCAATAACGCCGTTCATGTAATGCTCTTGGTTTTGGACCGAGCCCAACAATAAAGGGTTTTTTAGGTCCATTCCAATTGGGATTCGGCGGCGTTTAGGCCCAAAAAGTTCGCGTTGGGCCTCGGTGGGGCAATCAATCAAGTCGTCTGAACGGCCCAAAAATTCGCGGATCAGCCCGGCTTCGGGGATGCGGAAGGTGCGCTCTAAGTGGCTGGTTAAAAAACCGTCTTGAATGTTGATCCCAGGATTTAGGGATAATTCGTTGACCTTTCGCAAAATCATCGCTTGGTCTGAAGCCTGCTGGGCGTCTTTAGCAAACAGCATCGTCCAGCCCGTATCTAGCACCGTGTAAACGTCGTCGTGTCCGCAATGTACGTTTAGGGCTGACTTAGTCAAGGCCCGTGCGGCGATGTTTAGCACCATGGTACTCAACTTCGAGGGCGCATGATAGTAGGGTTCACTACCGTAAACCACTCCCTGTCCAGAGGTAAAGTTAACCACCCGTTTGCCGGTCACCGAAGCCGCAATCGACCCCGATTGAGCGGCATGCTCCCCTTCGGCCTCAAGGGCGATTTTAGCATCGCCAAAAACGTTGAGTTCACCTTGCGAGTAAGAATGTTGGAACAACTCACCCATTTCAGTCGAAGGGGTGATCGGATAAAAGATTCCGGCTTCCGCAATCCGCGCTTCAGTATAAAGCGCAACAAGGGTATTACCGTTGGTTGTGGTACGGGTACCGGGGTATTTTGGGCTGCTCATGGACTACCTGGGATGTGTCTGTTCCTGGGCGTTCCGCCAGAGTGGCGGAGGGCAAATCGGCTAGACCAGTCTATAGTCCCCCTCAAGGTAAAGTCAAACCAAAAGGGGCAACTACAGGACAGTTATTTAGGGTAGGGGTTGCTTAAACTACTGGAAAAGCCTGACCTTGTCGGCCCAGTTCACCAGTGGCACCCAATATAACCCTAAAAATACTAGAGGCAACGCGCAAAGAGACACAAAAACCACGGGCACCTTGGAACCCAAGGGGGAGAAGGTTCGAGCCTCTTGATCGATAATCATCACCTTTAATAGACTTACGTAGAAATAAAGGGAAACTACCGTAGAGATACCCGCGGCAAGGATCATCGGATAAAGACCTTTTTCCATGGCCACTTTAAAGAGATAAAATTTCCCCACAAACCCAGCAAAAGGCGGTATCCCTGCCAAGGACAAGGTGCAGACGGCAAAGGCGGTTACTAATAGGGGGTTGGATTTAACCGCCCCGTTAAAGGCAGAGATTTTATAGTCGTGATCTTGAGCCAAGTAAATAATGGCCATAAAGGCCCCTAGGTTCATCAAGATGTAAATGGGGATGTAAAAGAAAACCGCTTGGCGCCCATCGGTGTTTAACACCGCCACACCCATCATCAAAAATCCGGCGTGGGCTATTGAACTATAAGCCAGAAGACGTTTGATATCGGTTTGTTTAAGGGCGGCGAAGGAGCCAACCACCATGGTGACAATAGCCACAATCGACAACATCTGGGTCAAGGAATCGCCTTGTACCGGCAGATGGTCTGCAAAAAACCGCATCATCAAGGTCAAGCCTGCTACCTTGGGCGCGACCGACAAAAAGGCAGTAATCGGCGTGGGGGCGGCTTGGTATGCATCGGGGCACCAAAAATGAAACGGAACCGCAGCCACTTTAAAGGACATACCAGCCAAGGTAAAACCAATGGCGAGATAGTAAATAGGAGTCCCTACCGATTCACTCCCTAACCCGTTCCAGATATCGGCAAAGGTCAGACTGCCGGTCATCCCGAAGAGGAATGACATCCCGTAAAGCATAACCCCAGTAGCAAAACTGCCAAAGAGGATATATTTCATACTTGCTTCTTTCGAGGCCGGGTTTTTTCGGTTAAGAGCGACCAACAAGTAACTAGGAATCGAAACCATCTCAATGGCGATTACGGCCATTAAAAGGTGTGAGGCACTGGTCATAAACATCATGCCCAGAATCAAACAGCTAAGTAACCCGTAGTTCTCCCAGTCGTTTTCACGGTCCATTTCGTCCGAGAAATGGAGCATCACCACCACTAGAGCACTAACAATAAAATAGAGTTGGTTGTATAACCTAGAGAAACTATCGGTTTGGACCATCCCAAAAAAGAGGTCGTGACTTCCAGTTTCGCTCGCTTCTAAAGCTGCTGCTAAAGCCAGCATGGCAATAAAAATAGCGGTAGCCGGAAGCTTCTTGATCCCAGGGATGGTCTTTCCAAGGAAGAAAAAGAGCAATCCCAAAGACAGCACAAGGTGTGCTGGCAGGTGGGCTAGATGGGGTAGCGTGTTAAACATAATTCCTACCTCGCCAGAAGAAGCTCACTGATGTGGTTCATCGACTGCTCGAAAAAGACGATCAGGTTGTTTGGGAAAATACCGAGATAAACCACTATCACCAACAAGGGTACCAAGCTGGCAACCTCAATCACGTTTACATCTTTAAAATCGGCATACTTCTCGTTAACCTTGCCAAAAAAGACCCGCTGGTAACTCCAGAGCATGTACCCGGCTCCAAAGATGATCCCTAACCCAGCGATGATAGTGGCTACCTGATAAACCTTAAAACTACCTGACAAAATCAGAAGTTCTGAAACAAAGCCTGAAAGTCCAGGTAGGCCAATAGCCGCCATAAAGGCGAAGCTGGTCAGGGCGGCGAATTTAGGCATAACCGAGGCCATGCCGCCGAACCCGTCGATTTGGCGGTGGTGGGCGCGGTCGTAGATGACGCCTACCAAAAGGAAGAGCATGGCCGTGATGGTTCCGTGGTTAAACATCTGCAACATAGCACCGTTCATCCCCTGTGGGGTGGCTGCCGCCATGCCTAAGAGGATAAAGCCCATGTGGCTCACCGAGGAGTAAGCCACCATTTTTTTAAGGTCCGACTGCGCCAAGGCGCAGAGGGCCCCGTAAACGATGTTGATTACCGCCAGGACCACCAAGAAGGTTCTGAACCAGTGAAAAGCTTCGGGGAACAGGGTAAAGTTGATTCGAAGCATCCCGTAGGTTCCCATTTTAAGAAGCACCCCGGCCAGGATAACCGATATGGCGGTGGGCGCTTCAACGTGGGCGTCAGGCAACCAAGTGTGGAACGGGAAGATCGGCACCTTGATGGCGAAGCCCACAAACAAGACCACAAAGATCATCTTGGCAAATTCGACGCCAAAAATATCAGGGCCGTTGAAATGTCCACCCGCAGAAACTCGTTGCAAGATTTCGATCATGTCCCAAGTGCGCTGCCCAGGCGCGTAGTACCAAATGGCGATAAAGGCTAGGAGCATACCCACACCCCCAAAAAGGGTGTATAAAAAGAATTTGATGGCAGCGTAAACCCGCCTTGGCCCACCCCAGATTCCGATTAGGAAGTACATGGGGAAGAGCATAACCTCCCAAAATACGAAGAAGAGGATCAGGTCTAACGAGACAAACACCCCTAACATGGCGGTTTGCAGCAGTAAAAACATCGACCAGTATCCCGCTTCGTGTTTGGCTATGTTCCAGCTAGCTAAAACCGCCAAGACCCCAATTAACAGGGTTAGAAGGATCATGGTTACCGATAGGCCGTCGATGCCGATATAATATTCGACCCCAAGGCTTGGTATCCAAGTAGCCCGCTCAACGAACTGCATCTCACCTGGGTTGCTTACCCCCGGCATAGCCCGGTCAAAGCCGAGGATCAACGGCAACCCTATGACAAAATCGGCCAGAGTAACCGCTAGCGCTAGCCACTTGCCTTTGTCCTTGGGTAGCAAGAACAGAAGCGGGATGGGGATCAGGGGCAAAAAGACGACCCAGGATAGAAGATGACTCATCACAACCTCAGTTTGTTTGCGAGACCTTTGGTCCGTTGACTAGAGATAAACAATCCAAACGGTTAACACCGCCGCGAAAAACACCAGGGTAGCTCCTACTAAGGCTTGAATTCGCCCAGATTGGAGCAGACTAAAGCCTTTTCCTGTTGTTTGCGAGGCCCATGCGACCTCGTTGACCGCGCCGTCCACAATATGCTGGTCTAAAAACCCGGCTAAAATTCCTAAGCCACGTCCTACATACCCAGCCAAGTTCACTGCACCATCGACCACGTATTTATCGAAGTCACCCATAAAGGCGTAACACTTCTTCAGGGGGCCGACTACTACTAGGTCGTAAAATTCGTCCACATAGTACTTATTATTAAGCACTTTAAAGACCGCTTGTGGTCCTGCCCGGCTCATAAGGGCTTCGCGAGCCTTGGGATTAACCAAGTAAAGGTAATACGCCAAGAAGGCGGTCAAGAGGGTCCAAGTGACCGAACCCACCATCAAACCCACCTCTATCAACAAATCCCCATGTTCCTCGGCGTGGACCGGGGCGTGCTGTTCGCCGTCGATCGAGTCGGGCATTCCGTGGACCTGCGCCTCTTCCAGGTTTTTAACCACTGGGCTTAAGTATCTGGAAAAGCTGTAATCGCCGCCCATAAAGTCGGGGACGTTTAAGAATCCCAAACTTAGGGCCAAGGCTGCTAAAATCGCAATGGGCACAACGGTCCGCTTGGGCTGCTCGTGGCAATGTTCCCAAGTATGGTGATCCCCTTTGAATTCACCAAAAAAGGTCATAAAGACGGCCCGCCACATATAGAAGCTGGTCATCCCCGCGACAATAAAACCAACTAACCAAAGCCAAACACTTTCTTCAAAAGCCTTTTCTAGGATTTCGTCTTTAGAGAAAAAACCCGAGGTGCCAGGGAACCCCATAATGGCCAAAGTGGCGAAAATGAAGGCCCAGCCGGTAATAGGCATCTTTTTTAAGAGCCCACCCATCTTGCGCATGTCTTGCTCGTGGTGCATAGCGATAATCACCGAGCCAGAGCCCATAAACAGTGCAGCTTTAAAGGCGGCATGGGTCAAGAGGTGGAAGGTTCCTGCCGAGTAGGCACCAACCCCCATGGCTAAAAACATATAACCCAACTGGCTTACGGTCGAGTAGGCCAAGACCTTTTTAATGTCGAACTGGGCCATGCCAATGGTGGCCGAGAAAAAGCAGGTCAGGGCGGCGATAATCGCGATAAACTCAAGGGTAAAATGAGCGAGACTGTACATAAAGTACATCCGGGCGATCATATAAACCCCGGCGGTTACCATGGTGGCCGCGTGAATCAAGGCCGAAACCGGAGTCGGTCCGGCCATGGCGTCGGGCAACCAGACGTACAAAGGGATCTGCGCCGACTTGCCAATCGCGCCCACAAAGAAACAAAAGGCGGCGACCTCTAAAACCGGGAATCCCCAGAGCGTATATTGGGCCAGGGTATCCATGCGACCTTGTAATTCCCCGAAGCTTAAGGTCACCACCTCAAAGTTGGCCGCCGAGAAGAGGATCAAGGTAAACATTCCGGTTAAAAAACCTAAGTCACCAATGCGGTTGACAATAAAGGCTTTTCGTCCAGCATAGGCGTAGTCGGGGTTGTTAAACCAGAAACCAATCAACAAGTAACTACAAAGCCCTACCCCTTCCCAACCGAGGAACATAATCAAAAGGTTGTCGCCCAAAACCAAGAGCAACATCGCCCCCAAAAACAGGTTGATATAGCTAAAGAAGCGCCAGTAACTAGGGTCCTCGTGCATGTACCCCATGGAATAGACATGGATCAGGGTACCAATGCCGGTGATGATCATTAACATCATCGCCGATAAGGGGTCATAACGGAAGGCCCACTCGACCTGGAAATCAGCTACACTGACCCAGGGGGCCAAGTGGGATACAATAATCCGGTCTGTTGCTGGGCGAGCTATTAACTCGAAAAAACTACCAAAACTTATTAATGCAGCCAAACCGGGCATAGCACAACCTAAAACTCCCGTGGCAAACTCACCGATAGTAGCCTGAATTCGTTTGCCAAATAACCCAATGATTAGGGCTCCAACCAGCGGCAAAATGGGGACTAGGGGAATCATCGAGATCATCTAGCCCTCCAACTGGCTGAGTTTGTCTGCCGAAACATGGCCGAACTCTTTATAAACCGCAATGGCTATCCCTAAGGCCACAACTGCTTCGGCGGCGGCGATCAAGATCACAAACAACGCGAAAACCTGTCCGTCTAGGGGGTGCCCCTTGGCCGGACTGTAATAGGAAAAACCCATAAAGTTTAAGGCCGCTGCGTTCATTAGGAGTTCGACCCCCATCAAAATCGCAATTAGATTTTTTTTGACCACAAACATCATCGTGCCCAAAGCAAACAGGCCAGCGGAAATGGCTAGCACCAAAGAAAGGCTCATTCCTGTTCCCCCTTTAAAACCAAGTAAACCGCGCCCACCATAGCGATCAAGAGCAAAAAGGAGATCACCTCAAAGGGTAGCAAATAGTCTTTGAGTAAAAGTTTGCCCAGTTCTTTGGTAGTAGGGTCCAAATAATTGGTGCCCTTTAGGGGCCACTGGGTCTCTTCGAGTACGTAGTATAAAACACTAAAAAACGACACTCCCCCAATCATCGCCCAAACCCCTTGGAAGTTTAGGTTAGACCCAGAAGGTTGGCTAACATCAGCGGTTAGCATCGCTCCGAAGGTTAATAAAATTGCGACCCCGCCAGCGTAAACCATCAATTGGACCATGGCCACAAAGTCGCCGCCTAGGGTGACATAGACCCCAGCAACCGCGAAGAGGCAGAAAAACAGGGCAAAGGCGGCACGAATCAGGTTTTGATTCAACGCCACAATCCCGGCAGTGACTAAGGTCAGGCCCGAAAAAATCGCAAAAAAGACTGACTGTGTCATGCTTCCCCTTTAGGTTCAACTTTAGCCTTGGCTTCGGCGTCAGTTTTGGCTTTAGCGGCCTTTTTTTCGGCTTCTTCCGTTTCAATCTCTAAAGCGCGTGCTTCGTGTTTGGCTGCCTGTTCAGGGGTAACAAACCGCTCGACAAGCTCGGCCAAACTGCCCCGGTTCATCTCGAAGATCTTCGAATGGGCAATAGCTCCAGTCGGGCAGGGGATTACACAAAGTCCACAAAACATACACTTGCCAATATCAATATCAAAGCGGGTTGCCGCTCGGGTCTGGACTGCGGCTTTACCCGACTTACCGTTAAACTTGCGTTTGTCGCATTTGACGTTAGTAATAGCAATGCAGTCGATCGGACAGGCCTTCATGCAAATCAAACAAGCCGTACAAATATCCAAATCGACTTTTAGAATCCCACGATAGTTCTCAGGCATACCCGCCATGTTCCCCTTGTAGGTGGACTGGCGCAAGGACTCGCGGCTGCTAATGTCAACGTCTGGATATTCAACGGTTTGCACCTTCAAAAAGGTACTGGCTAGGGAGATACTCATCCCCTCGAACATGGTCTGCACCCCGCTGACGATTTGCCCGAAATAGGCTTTAAAGCTCAATCTGGGTTTCCTGTTCATGCGCCCTCCTCAGCCGTTTCGACTTCCTCGACCACTGCTGGCGGCGGGGCAATTTTGCCAGCGCGTTCGAGGGGGCCAATCTCGGTAGATAGCGTGTTGATCGGGATCAGTTGAATCTTGATGTTGTAGGCTACTCTTCCAGCAAACAAGAAAATGACCCCTAACACCGCCAGCGCCAACAGGTGTGAAACAATGGTTTGCATCGCCGGGCTGTCCCACGAGATCAAGATGTAAATCGCTTGCCCGAAAAAGGCCACCAGCGAAAGCGGTAGTAGGTATTTCCAACTGAAATCCATCATCTGATCAATACGGAAGCGGGGCAAGGTCCAGCGGAACCACATTAGCAAGAAAACCACTGACATGGTTTTTAGGACAAAAAGCCCAATCGAAAGGGGGATCATCCCGGCCATGGAAGGAGGCAATTGACCACCCCCTAAATAGACGGCGGTGGTAATCGCCCCAATCGCCCAAGTGGCCGCAAACTCGCCTAGGGTGAAGCAGGCAAAGCGGAAACCCGAGTATTCGGTAAAAAAGCCAGCGACCAACTCAGATTCGGCTTCTGGTAAATCAAAGGGAGCGCGGTTGGATTCGGCTACAGAGCCAGTCAAAAAGACTAAAAACCCGAGCAGCGCAAAGGGGTTGTCAAAAGCGGTCCAGTCCCAGGGCATAAAGCCTTGGGACTCAGTCAATGCCGATACTTGCAGGCTGCCTACAATCATAATTGCCGGTAGCAATCCCATGGCTACCGGAATCTCGTAGGAAACGATCTGGGCTGCGGCTCGCATCCCGCCGATCAAGGCCCATTTGTTGTTTGAAGACCAACCGGCCATTAAAATGCCGACAACCACTAAGGAGGTGATCGATATAAAATAAAGAATCCCGACGTTAAGGTCAGCCGCAATGGCGTGGGCTGGTCCCCAAGGAAGTACCGCAAAGGCCCCGGCCACACCGCAAACGATTAAAAAGGGAGCCATGTTAAATAAGAAGTGATCCGCTCCGTGAGGGTGGATATCCTCTTTTAACATCAACTTGATTCCATCAGCGAGCCACTGAAGCCAACCTCCAGGGCCAACCCGGTTGGGTCCGACTCGGGACTGCATCTTGGCGGCCACTTTGCGCTCGATTACCGAAACCACACCCGCATAAACGGCGATGAAGTTTATGGCCAAAAACCCAACTGCTCCGGCAAAAATAAATTTGGCGGCCAGCTCGGGGATTCCTACCGAAGTCAGGAGTTCGATGATCATGGCTTATCGGTCCAATTCGGGTGCAACAATATCCAAGGAGCCAATCACCGCCACTAGGTCGGCGATCAAGATACCCTTGGAGATTGCGGGAGTGATCGAAATTCCAGTAAAACTTCCTGACCTAATCTTTAAGCGGTAAGGCGAGGTTCCCCCGCTTGACTCAATAAAATAGCCTGTGTCTCCTCTGGGGGTTTCACTGCGTGAGTAGAAGTGGCCTTCTGGAGGTTTAATGGTGTTTTTAACCTTCGCTTGAATCGGGCCCTCGGGCATCATCTTGATGCATTGGCGAAGGATTTTGATCGACTCACGAACCTCTAAGATCCGCACCATAAAACGGTCGTAACAATCGCCCACTTCCCCGCCAAAACCCTCACCGACTGGTATTTCAAAGTCGAGTTCAGAATATACCGAATAAGGCTGGTCTCGGCGGACATCCGATTTAACCCCCGAACCACGAAGGTTCGGACCTACGAGGTTATAGTCAAAAGCCAACTCTTTAGAAATCGGCGCCAGATTAGCCATGCGATTGATAAAGATCCGGTTATAGGTACATAGCCGGTTCATTTGTTCCATTGCGGGATCAAAATGATTCAAAAACTCTTCTACTTTAAAAAGCCAGTTGCGAGGAATGTCGTAATTAACCCCGCCGATGGAGAGGTAATTATAGGTTAACCGCGCCCCGCTTACCATCTCAAGGAGGTCGTTAATATATTCGCGTTCGCGCAAGAGTTGGATAAAGGGGGTGAAGGCTCCCATGTCCATATCCGTGGTGCCGATAGCGATCATGTGGCTCGATATCCGGTTGAGCTCACCTACCATTACCCGAATAAATTCAGCGCGCCGCGGCACCTCCACTGCGATCATCTTTTCCACGGCCATCACATAGGCCCAGTTGGAGTTCATTGCGCAAAGGTAATCTACCCGATCAGTAAAGGGAACAATCCCCTGCCAGCTCAAATGTTCAGTAATTTTTTCGATAGAGCGGTGCAGATAACCCACATCTGGCTCGCAGCGGTGAATAACCTCGCCATCGGTATCGATGATAAACCGGATTACCCCATGGGTCGAAGGGTGTTGGGGACCCATGTTGATGGTCATCAATTCTGTTCTGAGCTTGCCCATGCCTTTAATCCTTAACTCAACTTGAAACTTTCGGCGATCTCCGAAGGTTTGTTGTCGATGTCTTGATACTGGGTCGGAATCACGTAATCTTTGCGTAGTGGGTGCCCTTCCCAATCTTCGGGATTCATAATCCGCCTTAGGTCGGGATGCCCTTTAAAGCTAACCCCTAAAAGGTCCCAGGTCTCTCGTTCTAGCCAGTTAGCTGCGTTCCAAACACTAACCACCGAATCCACCTCTGGTGCAGAGCCCAAAGCCTCTATAACCACCACTAATTGGTGTTTTAGACTGTGGCTTAAGAGGTGATAATAAAGTTTAAAATGTTCCCCAGTAGTTTCGGTCTTTGGATAATGGCTAGCGGTTTGGCTGGCCAAACATTCAAATTTAAGCTCTGGGTCGCTTTTGCAAAGCTTCATTAGCTCGGCCAAGTCATGGGGCTCTGCCTTAATGGCTAGGTCGCCCGCCCCGCTTTGCAGCTCAAGCCGCAGTGCCGGGGCTTGGGCTTTAAGTCGCTCTAAGATTGCGTTTGTATCTAAGCTCATAGGTTCACTTCTGTTTGCGCAGGTAACGCTCGGCTTTGATCTTTTTTTGGATCTCGATCAACGCAGAGGTGAGCGCCTCGGGCCTTGGAGGGCAACCGGGCAGATAAACATCTACCGGAATTACCCGGTCCACACCATGCAAGACTGAATAACCCGACTGAAACAGTCCACCCGTGTTCGAGCAACTGCCCATCGAAATCACATATCGAGGCTCGGCCATTTGGTCGTAAAGGCGTTTAACCCGGCTGGCCATCTTAAGGGTTACCGTTCCGGCAACAATCATTAAGTCTGACTGTCTGGGTGAAGCACGGGGGACCGAACCGAAGCGGTCCAGGTCGCCACGAGGGCCACCGGTTTGCATCATTTCAATCCCGCAGCAAGCCAAGCCAAACAACATGTAAAACAGAGAATTGGCCCTGGTCCAATTGAGCGCTTGATCAAGAGTAGTCAAGACAATGCCGTCTGACTCGAAACTGTGTAAGAGGTTGTTCATCTTCTTATTCCCTAGGCGACGTGGGCCGTTTTACCTGCTCACGAATCCAATCCAGACCCCCTTCGCTCCAGGTGTAAACAAAGGCAACCGTCAGAATCAATACAAAAATCGCGATTTCTACAAAAGCCATCAGTCCCCAACCATCTTGGGTTAGGTCTTTAAAGACAGCAGTGACTGGATACATAAACGCGATTTCCACATCGAAGATCACAAAAACCAATGCGACCAAGTAAAACCGTAAGTTATACTGTCGGTAGCCAGAGCCCACCGGCTCTTCGCCGCAGTCATAAGGCATCTTCTTGGCATCGTAGTTGTTATGTGGGCTAAGGAGCAACTGCACAAGCAGGTTGCCAGCGACGAAGCCCGCCATCACGATCAAGAAGGTTAAAGCCACCCCGAAGTTAAACAGCATAATCAGGTCTGGTATGGGCCTAAGGCCGTCCGGTCTGGATTTCCGGGTAACCCACAAGGCGTAATTCGAGCCAACGCTACCCAAAAAAAAAGAGTTTGGCAAACTCTTGTGCAGTCTTTTTGTTAACTTTTTTAGCAGTGCTGATATTTCTGATTATTAGAATATTCTAACTTCCAAAAATAATCAGCGGTGGATGTTTTCTTTAAACGGGGAACGACCTGAGAGGCATTCCTCGCAAAACAAGGAACGATCAGCCCCTAGCGCGCGGTAAAGCCCCTCGATGGACAGATAGGCAAGCGAATCAGCCCCAAGGACTTGGCATATCTGCTCGTTAGTTTTACCAAAACTGATTAAGGTCGAAGGGTCTTTGGTTTCGATGCCATAATGGCAGGAATGGTTGTAAGGGGGGCAGGGGATCCGCAAATGCACTTCTTTGGCTCCCGACTCATAAAGGGAGCGAACCAATAACTTAGCGGTAGTCCCCCGCACAATCGAATCGTCAACCACCACCACCCGTTTGTCCTTCACCACGTCTCTTAAGATCGAGTACTTCATCTTAGCCAAGGCGATCCGGTCCACGGCGTTGGTTGTAAAACTTCGCAGTCCGCCAGTCGAGGGCTCTTCTAAAATAGCGATGGAATAAGGCATGCCGGAGGCTTTTGAATAACCAATCGCCGAAGGGATACCCCCTTTGGGCACGGCGGTTACTATATCGGCCTCGACCTTAAACTCTTTGTATAATTCAGCACCCATTCGCTCGCGAATCTTCTGGAAAGATTCACCCCGCTGTAAACTATCTGGACGGGAAAAATAGATCGACTCAAAAACGCAGCCAATCTTGTCGGCTTCACGGTCTGCAAAAAAGGTATTGGTAACTGGCCCCACGTCGTTAAAACATAGGATTTCGCCAGGGCCCACCTCGCGGTGGAAATAGTCGCCAGTCGATTCGGGATAGCGAACTAAATCAAATCGCTGGATCAGATCGAACGAGCAGGTTTCCGAAGATATCGCCCGGCAGACATGGCCGTTTAATTTAAATTCGGCGAAATGCAAGGGGCGAATCCCTTGGGGGTCCCTAAAGGCGTAAATATTCGGGTCATCTTCAGTCATCACCATGGCTGCATAGCCACCCTTGACCAAGGTCATAACCTCTGCAATGGCTTCAATCATGTTTTTGCCCGCCAGCCGAATCTGGACATTAATCAAAGAAGCCAAGATTTCAGCGTCGTTTTTAGCGTAAACCTTTACCTTCCGTTCGGCCAGATATTGGGCAAGTTCATCAACGTTGATCAGGTCCCCGTTGGTGACAATGACCATCCGCCCCTGCATCGACTGGGCCCAGTGGGGGTGAATCTCTCTGGGGGACTTGGAGCTATTGCGAGTCGAATAACGGGTGTGGGCAATAAAGCGGTTGCCAATAAACTTCTTCAGTTTATCAGGGTCAATCACCCGGCTTGCCCGCCCTATTTCCTTGACCGTATCAATACAATCCGGTCCTTCCCCAATCAACCCGGCAACACCGGTGGCGTCGTGGCCCCGATGCTGCAAACTGGCAAGGATAGTGGGGAGGATTTGTTTTGCTTCTGGGTGGCCGGTAAAGCCAAATACACCACACATATGCGTTCCTTTAGGAAAACCCCATTTTGGCACAAACTACGAGCAAAGCAACTGCAAAATTGTATTATTTAATTTAATATTATCAAATAAATAGCCAAAACCCAATTGCCTTCCCTATTTGACCCAAGCTGGTCAAGGTGTATAGAAGTTGGTTAGGCTATAAAAAACCTAAACCAAAAATTACAAAAATGAGACCGAATCCCTACGAAGGAAGAACCATCCTCCAATCTGCTTCGGCAACCCGCACCGGGGGAGCCATTGCCCGATATTTTTTGGCCAATGGAGCCAGGGTTTATCTTAACTATTACACCAATGATCAAGGAGCCCTGGCGCTGGCGAAGGAATTTGGCACAGAGCGAGCGATCCCCCTGCAAGGAGACGTGACCGACCCAGAATCAGTAGCCCAGCTTTTTGCTCAAATCAAAGCTCGAAAAACGGGGCTCGACGGTTTGGTTAATGTGGTCGGGGATTACCATGAGCAGCCGATCTTGGAGACCAGCTATGAAGACTATAAAAAAAACCTAACCAACAACTTGGATTCGGTTTTTTTAATGTGCAAAGCGGCGCACCCATTTTTAAAGGGGTCAGCGTCACCGAGGATTGTAAACTTTGGCTACGCCATGGGTGACCGGGTGACCTCCGCCAAAGCTTGGGCCTATCATGTGGCTAAAATGGGTGTGATTAGTTTGACTAAAAGTATGGCCAAACAATGGGGGCCGGACGGAATTAGTGTTAACGTGATCAGTCCAGGGACCTTGGCCAACAGTATTGTTATGGAATCCGAAAGCCCTGAAGATTACATTCCCCAAGGCCGCTTTGGCGAATACTCCGACCTTTGGCCTGTATTTGATCTGATTTTTCGAGCAGATTCCACCTATCAAACGGGTAATAACTTTGTAATCTCCGGCGGCTACGCCCTCTAGCTAGTGAGGAAAGCCGTCGTATTTTAGCTGCTTAAACGGCATGCCAAACCCTTCGAGCGTATATACCGCCTTGGGGTTGGCAAGACTAAAGATGGGGCCGGAGGTGACCTCGCACTGCTCAAGGAGAAGGTCCAACTGCTCCTCTAAGCTTGGTTCGGGACCGGCTAGACCCATTAATAAGCCCGCAGAGGCCCGATAAAATTCTTCAACCCAAAAAGCGTCGTTGTTCATCGCCCCTCTTGGTTGGCGGTCAGGTACAATCCAAGTTTAAACCAAACCTTGTTTAAGTCGCAAGCAAAAATAAATTTTATTGAAGCTGCCAGTTTAAACTATCTCCCGCGCAGAAGGGGATCAGTTGGCCTTGGGCATAGGGTAGTTGGGTGGGTACTTGGTGGGATTTCTTCACCAAGGTGATTTGGCCATCATTGGGTGCAAGTCCATAAAATTGGGCCCCAAAGCTAGAGCAAAAATCCTCAAGCCGGTCCAATGCGTTTACCTTTTCGAACGCAGTAGCATAAAAGGCCATCAAGTCCCGACCTGTATAGACCCCGGCGCATCCACAAGCAGCCTCTTTCGCCAACTTGGGATGAGGCGCTGAATCAGAACCCATAAAAAACTTGGGGTTGCCCGAAATGGCCGCTTCGACCAAGGCCCTTCGGTGTTCCTCCCTTTTTGCTACGGGAAGACAGTAGTGATGCGGGCGAATCCCGCCCACTAATAGATCATTGCGGTTAAGCCAGAGATGGTGGGCGGTTAGGCTAGCCGCCAGATTAGGTCCAGAGGCCTTGATAAACTCGACCCCCTCCTTGGTGGTTAGGTGTTCTAACACTATTTTAAGGCCAGGAAACCGGTCCCTTAGCGGGGCTAAACGGGTTTCGATAAACACCTTTTCTCGGTCAAAAATATCCACCTCGGGATTGGTAACTTCACCATGGATACAAAGGATCATTCCCCTTTTTTCCATTTCTTCAAAAACCTTATAGCCTGCTTCAATCTTAGGAAGACCATAAGCGGAATTGGTGGTAGCCCCTTGCGGATAAAGCTTGAAGGCCTTAACAAACCCGCTGGCTTGGGCGGCGGCGACCGAATCTTTGGGGGTTTCTCCGGTTAAATAAAGGGTCATCAAAGGTTCAAAGGTAAGCACCGGTGGCAAGGCGGCCAGAATACGTTCCCGATATTCACGGGCCTCGGCGACGCTGCGTATGGGTTCGGGCAGGTTTGGCATAACCAAAGCACGGGCGCATTGGCGGGCAGCGTGGGGCACGGTGGTTGCCAGCGCGGTGAGGTCGCGCAGGTGTAAGTGAAAATCGTCTGGGCGGCGGAGGCTTAGGCTAACCATCGGCAAGTTTAAGGTTAATCTCCTCGATTGCGCGGGCAGCGTCTTCCCGGTGCACGTAGAGTTGGGTGATTAAAATACGTTTTTCTCTAGTATCCAACAAATCTGAACGGCTTGCCAAGGGCAGGGCTCTGGTTTTACCAAACTCGGACTGGATTACCATAACCGTGCCTTGGTTCACCTGTCCCTCGATCTGGCTAGAATATTGATTCGAAGACCGGACCACAAAGGATTCGATTCCAGCGCGGTTTATGATTTCTTCAACCATTACCAAGCGGGCGAGATCTGCGGTGTCTTCTCCGACCACACGCAAAATATTCTTGGCTTTTACCCGCCCCAAAATCCGGCTAGACCACTTTTTATGGCTGACCTGGGCAAGGGCTTGGCGCAATCGGGATTCAGTAAAACCCAAAAATTGCTCTAAACTGCCATCGACCTCTATCTCTAATTCTTTGTCCACAAAGGCGCGGGTTAGATAGTGACTAAAGGCCCCCAAGGTTTTGTGAAAATAGATCTGCTGGAACATATGGATCCGAGAAAGCAGAAAATTTTCGTAGGTGGGCACATCTTCTTCCTTAAGGCTCAAAAGAAACCAACCTGCTTGGTCCTCTTTGTAAACCGCCATAGCGCCGATCAAACGGTCCAAGTCGAATTTACCGTAAGGCACCCCTGCGTTGTAGGCATCGCGCAACAGATAATCCATACGGTCCACATCAATCTCCCCGTTAATTAGCTGGCATAAAAGGGGATAAATTAAATGTCGTCCGTCTTTGGCTTTGAGTTGGTCAGAGGGCTCGTGTTTTTTCGATAAAATCGACACCAAATCGCTGGCTTCCTCTCTGCTGATCAAGCCTCGGGATTCTGCGAGATGATGTATAATAGCATGGGAGTAGTCTTCATGGGTTGCTTGCCGATTTGGGTCATCAAGTAAAAAATCGGGCATTGGCAACTGACCTAACCTTGGCAGAACGGCCTCGGCGGCGTGGGAAAAGGGAGGGTGTCCTACATCGTGAAGCAGGGCGGCAAAACGCAGTAAACTCCGAGCGTAATTTAGCTGTTCTAGGTTATAATCAGCCCTTAGATCATAATTGTTGCCCTTGCAAAGCTGGTCGAAAACTCGTCCAGCCAAGTGGGCTGTGCCTAAAGAATGGGCAAAACGGGTGTGGGTCGCTCCTGGGAAAACGAGGCCAGCAAAACCCAACTGGGTTATCTGGCGGAGCCTCTGGAAAAAGGGGGAGTCAATCAGCGCCATTTCACGCGCAGAAAATTCCATGCTGCCATGGATCGGACAGCGTACAATATGCCGTTTATCCACGAACAACCTCACCTCCCCAAGGCGCTGGCCTAGGGAACCAATTCCAGATCAAAATGGGCCACAAGCAAAACAACCCTAACTCGCGCCCTATTCTTTTAAAACGGCCTAAACCCAAGAGCTTGATTCCACAAAGCCTTTTCCCCGGCGAGTCCTGATTGCTCACGGCAAAGACCAGTTCGAGTAATAAGTAACTAAGCAAGGGCGGCCAAGCCAGGGGGCCAACCCAATGTATAACCGCCAAGTGCAGCACTAAAGCCAAGGCCCAATCTAGTAAACGGGCTAAAATTCGCAGCCCTATCACAAAAAATCTCCGGCTACTAAAATAGCTTCTTGCCCGGCCTGTTTGGCCGAATTGCAAATATCGCTAAGACTGCCTTCTAATTTGCTCGATAATAGGTGTATAAGTAATCCCAGATTGACCCCGGTGATCACTTCTAGTCGGTCTTTTTGCAGAAATGGCAAAAGGAGATTCGAAGGGGTCCCGCCAAAAATATCGGTTAAGGCGATCACTCGGTTGCCTTCGGGGATCGCTTTGATCGCTTGGTTGACCTGACCTGCGTATTTAGCGTTGCTCCCCTTTAAAGCGAGACAGACCGCCTGCACGTTAAGGGGGCGCTCTAACATCATTTGGGCCACAGAGACCAATTCTTGGGCTAAGGACCCGTGGGTGATCACTAAGAGGCTAACTTCCATTTAACCCTTTGATTGTTCTGCCAAAAATTGGTGAACTGCTTGTGGACTTTCCAGATTTAACAGTGAGTCAATAACCGCCGAGTCTTTGGCAAATCGGGCGATTTTAGCCAGTGCCTTTAGATGGGTATTGGCGGCTTCGATTGGGGCCAATAATAGAAAAAAAAGTTGCACCGGTTTTTGATCAAGCGCCTTAAATTCAACCCCGCCTGGGGCGCGGCCAAAGGCCATAATTAACCGGTCTGCCTGCTCGGTTTTGCAGTGCGGAACCGCGATGCCTCCACCTATACCCGTAGTTGAGAGGTTTTCGCGCTCAATTAACACCGAAACAATTTGGTTTGGCGCAGCAAAGGGATGAGACTTAGATGCCAAGCGGACCAAAGCTTCTAAAACCTCAATTGGGGAATCGGCCTTTAAGTTCAGGTCGATGGCAACAAGCGCTAAGGAATCTGCAAAATGCATAGGTTAACCAGGGATAATAAGGGGCTTTAAAGTCTTAGGATATTGGCGTCTTTGGTGAAGCTCTAAGAGCCCCGTCTCTAAAGCCAGCTTGTCTTCTGGGTAGGTCACCCCCATCCAATGCTCCTCGCAAGGTAGCAAGGTAATTTGGGCTTGATTGGTTTTTACTAGATTATCTATGGGGCTGGTTATATAATACTCGGACTTAAGCTCTGCCCCACGGGTTTGTAAAAAATGGTTAAAACCCAATTCAAGGGTTTGAAAAATCAGCGGGGTAAACCCCCAAAAGTTCATCGAAACCGGGGTGTTATGGGACAGAGGACGGGGGTGATCTTGGCTAAAGTCGTAGATCTGCTCCTGTTCATATCTAATCTGGGTATGTTCTTCAAGGGAGACCAACTGGTCATCCTCTTGAGCACAAATCCCTCGGCTGACGGTGCCGTGTGGGGAGAGGGTGTTTTTTAGTGGGTAGCCAAGCAATGCGTAACGAGCTTCAGTCGGGGTTCGCTTGCGCAACCAATCCCCCATGATTTGATAGGCTTTGGCCCCATAAAAATCGTCGGCATTAATAACCGCAAAGGGCTGGGTAATTTCGTCTTTGGCGCAAAGTACCGCTTGGCCAGTGCCCCAAGGCTTAATCCGGTCTTTTGGAGGGGTAAAACCACCTAATTGTTGCGCTAAGGTTTGGTGGGCATAGGTGATTTCGATAAGGTCTTGGTAGGGGCTAAGTCGGCTTAAAAAAGCTTCTTCTAGTTCTGGGCGGATCACCAAACAAACCTTGGAAAATCCGGCTTGGGCCGCGTCGTACAATGCATACTCGATTAACGATTCCCCCGAGGGGCCAAAATTGCCCAATTGTTTGGTGCCGCCGTAGCGGCTACCAATCCCCGCAGCTAAAATCAAGAGTTGGGGGCCTGGGTTCATCAGTTGGGGGCTCCGAGCAGTTTGCATTCGCCCAAAGAGCCAGGGCGACATACGCGCCCGTTTGTCCAGGTAGCGCCAGAAAGATCGGCGTTTTTTAAATTAGCCCCTTCTAAACTAGCCCCAGTGAGGTCGGCTGATACCAGGGTGGCCCCTTCTAGGTTGGCTTTGGTTAGGTTGACGTTTTCCAAAAAGACCCCGGTCAGGTTGGCCTTGGTCAGGTTCGCCCCGATTAAACTAGATCCGTTTAAGTTGAACCAAGCTAAAGAGGTACCCGAAAAATTGGCATAAGGCAGACTACAAGCTTTGCACTTTTTTTCTGCAAACAGTTTAGTGATGGTTTCAGTTAAACAGCGACTCTTGGAGCCAGGCGCGCATACCACCCCATCAGGCCACAACGCTCCAGAAAAATCGGCACCCTCTAGGCTGGTAAAGGAGAGGTCGGCGTTGACTAGGTTGGCTTGGGTAAGATCCGCGTTGTCCAAACGTGCCCCGGTCAGGTTGCTTCGGCTTAAATTTGCCCGATATAAATAAGACTCCGCAAGTTCAACCTTTTCTAGGTTAATCGCCGACAGGTTTGCATAGGGCAGACTGCATTTGGCGCAGGTTTTTTGCCCAGAGGTTTGTTGAACATTTTTAGTGATACAAAACCCCTGGCTCCCAGCCAGACACTTTAGCCCGTTAATCCAGGTTGCTCCGGTTAAGCGGACATTGGCAAAATCGACCTCTTCGAACACCGAAAGGTTTAGATTTGAATTAGAAAAGTCGGTGTCTTTAAAGGCAACCTTGGTAAAAATCCCCTTGGAAAGGTCTGAATCCGTAATTTCTGCTTGTTGAAAATTAGCTTCTGTGAAATTGGATTCAGCTAAACTAGCCCCTTCGATGCGCACCTCTTCCAGGTTGGCGTGCTGGAAATTGGTTTTGCCAAACTTGACCTTAGCGAAGCGGGTTTTTTTAAGTTTACTGCCTTCAAAATTGCTGTCAGTTAAGTCTGAGCCAGAAAAGTCGGAGTTGATCAATTCGGCTTTGGCAAAATTGGTCCCTGGAAAGGCCCCCCCCTTGAAGTTACTGTCTTTGATCTTGGCGCTCTGCAAATCGAGTGCTGGTTTTTGGATGCGGATCAAAACGCAGCCGTCGCAGGTTTTTTTAGAAAGCAGGTCGAACCAAGCCTGGGTAAGGCACATACCTGTTGAACCGGCCAAACATTTCTCCCCATTGATCCAGATCGCGTCTTCAAGCTTGACGTGATTCATGTTGATTTTGTTGATCTCGGCACCAGTAAGGTTGGCTTTGGTCAGGTTCGCCTCGGTGAAGTTAACCTCCTCAAGGTTGGCGTTAACTAAAACCGCTTTGTGCAGATTGGAACCTTTAAAGTCACTGCCCTTTAAAAAAGCCCCTTGCAAATAGGCCTCTTCTAGCCATGCGTATGGCATAGCGCAATCTTTACAGTTCTTTTGGTTGGAAATTCGCTCCAGATTGAGGGTAATACATTTGCCGAAACTGCCCTTTTTACACTTTTCCCCGTTGGGCCAGGTGGCGTTTTCGAAGTAGGTTTGGGTGTAATTTACCTCGGTTAGGTCGGCGTTGGTAAGGTCGGCGCCCATCAGGTTGGCCCGACTTAGATTACTTCCGCGCATATTTGCGCCAGCCAGCTCGGCGTTTTGCATGGCGGCGTTGGTCAGATCACAATTGTTGCAGACCTTTGACGCCAAAAGCTTGTCCAGATCAGGCTGCTTAAAGGCCCATAGCCCGCCAGCACTGGCAAACAAAACACCTAAAAAAAGGGCAATCTTTTTCATAAACCGGTCTCTGGGATATAATTAGACAGGTTATTCCCTTTTTTGCGCTAGAGCAAGGGTTCGAGACAGATGGATCAGAGGATTTTTAACCCGCCTCTACCTTCGGATTTTGCGGCGTCCAAGGCTCGCTTCACTCGCTCCACCAATTCGGAAGAGTCTTGTTTGAATCGGGCGATTCCGATGGTTACAGATAACTTTAGCCCCCCTTCGACCTCCAACTCGTCGGTTTGTTTTTGGATCCGTAGGGCAATCATTTCGGCTGCGTCCAAATCGGTTTCGGGCAGCAACATCATAAAACGATCTGCTTCCCAGCGGCAGGGTAGGTCGTATTTCCGGGTGACCTCGCCCAATAGTTGGGAGTAGGTCTTTAAAGCGACCTCGGCCAGCTCTTCGCCAAAGGTTTCGATTACGTCTTTGAAGTGATCTAGGTCTAGCATCAAGACCGTACAGGGATCGTCGGTTCCGGCGTTGATTCGGGCCGCCAAACGCTCCAAAGTTACCCCGAAGTGGTTCTGATTAAAGAGATTTGTCAGGGGATCAAGCGAGGCCCTACTTTTTTCTTCTAGTGATTTAAACCCCTCTTCAATGGTTTCTAGGAGTAGGGTTAGGTCGCAGGGCTTGGTCAGATAGGCATCGGCACCGACCTGGCGTCCTTTTTCAATCTCTTCGGCCCCTTGGTGGGCAGAAAATAGCACTATGTAAAGCAAAGGATGGTGCGAACCTTGGCGCAATTCCCGGCAGACTTCAAGCCCATCTTGCCCCGGCATGTTGCGGTCTAAAAGCAGAATGTTGGGGAGATGTTCATCTACCTTTTCTATGGTTTCATAGCCGTCGGCGGCTTCGAAAAGTTCGTATCCACGCTTTGCCAGAAACTGGGTTAGCAGGACTCGAACGCTCCGCTCGTCGTCGGCGATAAGGATTCGGTTGGTTATTTTTTGAGTTTTCAAGACCTTCTCTTTGAAAAACAGACAGGGAACGAATGTTTCAGGAACTGCCACGACTGGGCTTTTTAGGCAAGAATTTTTTATTCTTATTGCTCAGGCTCGACGGGAACGGAACCTTTTAAAAAACGCAGAGTTTCTATGTATCCCGCCAGTTCACCTAGCTTTCCGATTAAACTAGGGGTGCGCTCAATAAAACGGGTCAACTGGGTCCTAGAATAACCAAGCTCCTTAGCTAAGGGAGCCAACTCACCGAAATGAGCCCCATATCGGTCCATTAAATAACCGATATAGATCGAGTAAACTGGATTTTTTGGGTTGATCCTTAATTCGGCAGTTCCTAGATAAGGAACAATCTCTTCAGGTGGGCTACTCATCAAGGTCCTAAACTCGCTGCCTTTTGTTAAGTCTAACGCAATCGCCAGTCTCAATTTTTTCAGAGCGCCCAAGCGGTTAGTCGCCTGGGAACGGGTCCCGCTCTCGGTAACCAAGAGGTCTCCTAAGGTTAGGCGAACCGCATTTTCGGTTTTATTTTTTTTCTGCCCCCCCTTGCCGGTAGATTTGTAACGGCTTTCCTCGGCTAATTTTAATAGGGCTGTATCGGGCATACGAAGATAAACCAACCAGTTGTCTGGGTTGTAAAGGGCGCGCTTACTCATAAAATTTCTGGATTTGGGTTAGTAGTTCAGGTTGGAGTGGGCCTGGGGGCACCCAATGGATATTTTCTAAACTTTTACACCAAGTGAGTTGCTTTTTAGCATAGCGGCGGGTTTGGGTTTGAAGCTCAACAATCATCTGTTCTTTGGAAATTTGGCCCTTTAAATATTCGACCGCTTGTTTATATCCAATCGCTCCCATGGCGGGCAATTCGGGCTTATACCCGGCGTTAAGTAAGGATTCGGTCTCGGCGACTAATCCTGACTCAACCATTTCTATGGCTCGTTGATTTATTCTTTGATAAAGCTCCTCGCGAGGCCACTCAATCCCAATAAAAAAAGTTCGGTAGGCAGGTGCGCAGCGGGGATAACTGTCGATCGAGCGGCCAAAGGCTAAAAACACCTCAAGCGCCCTTGTCACCCTCGCTTGGTCATTGGGGTGCAGGCGCTCGGCGACTTGGGGGTCTAGGCGTTTTAATTCTTCATACAAAGGGGCCACCCCGGTTTGGGTTAAACGTTGGTAAAGGTCGGCCTTGAGTTCTGGTGGGGCGGCAGGGGCAGGGGGCAGGCCAGCGGTCAAGGTTTTAATATAGAGGTGCGTACCCCCAAGAACCAAAGCGGGCTTTTTCTTTAACTCAAGCTCTGCGAAAGCGGACCGGGCCAGGGTGACAAACTGGCCCACGTTGTAAGGCTGATCGGGGTTTAAAATATCGATCAAATGATGGGGCACCAAGGCCCGCTCTGCCCGACTAGGCTTGGCTGTGCCAATGTCCATGCCCCGGTAAATTTGCATGGAGTCGGCAGAAATAATCTCTGCCCCTAAGGCCTGGGCCACCTCTAACCCCAAGGTGGTTTTGCCGCTCGCAGTGGGGCCTAATATCGCCAGTAAAACGGGCAGTTTAATGATGGCTTGCCGGGATTTCAACACCAAAGCCGTCACTGGCTGCCAAAGGTGGCACCACACTGCTAACCAAGTCTTGTTCATCGACTGTCTGGGGCTCACGCTCTAAGGCGAGCCGAAGCACCTCGCGCACATGGCGCAGCGGCTTAACCTCAATGCCTTCGGTGATCTCTTTGTCGATCTCAGACAGGTCCTTTTCGTTTTCAAGGGGAATCAGCACCATCTCCAATCGATTACGCTTGGCCGCCAAGAGTTTTTCTTTAAGGCCCCCAATCGGCAAGATCTTGCCTCGTAAGGTAATCTCGCCCGTCATGGCCACCGTTTTCTTAATGGGTATGCCTGTCAAAGCAGATACCAAAGCAGTCGTAATAGCGACCCCTGCCGAAGGTCCGTCTTTAGGGGTAGCCCCTTCGGGAACGTGGACGTGAATGTCCAAGTCAGCGAAAACCTTGGCGTAAATACCCAAAGAATTGGCGTTAGAGCGGATAAAGCTAAGGGCCGCTTGGGCGGACTCTTTCATTACCTCGCCCAACTTGCCGGTTAATTGAATTTTACCTGTGCCTTTCATCACGTTAACCTCAATGGTTAACATCTCCCCCCCCACCGAGGTCCAGGCAAGGCCATTAACAATCCCGACCTCGTTGTTTTTGTCGATATGGTCGTCGTCGTATTTGCGAATCCCTAGGTACTCGTTTACCTTAGTCGGGGTGACTTCGATTAGTTCCCCTGATTGTACTTTGACAATTTCGGTGACCGCTTTGCGGCAGACCTTGGCGATTAACCGCTCTAAGCTTCTCACCCCAGCCTCGCGGGTGTAATAGCGGATTATTTCTAAAACCCCTTCTTTAGGAATCAGTACCGGTTTATCGGCGAGCCCGTTTTCTTCCTTTTGGCGAGGGACCAAATAGCGCTCGGCGATTTTTTCCTTCTCTACCTCCGAATAACCGGAGAGGTCGATGATCTCTAGGCGGTCCACCATGGGGGCGGGAATGTCGGCCTTGTTGTTGGCGGTGCAGATAAACATAACCTTGGACAGGTCGTATTCGACCTCAAGGTAATGATCCATAAACTCTTTGTTTTGTTCTGGGTCTAAGACCTCTAAAAGCGCCGAGGCCGGGTCTCCCATATGGCTTTGACCCATCTTGTCGATCTCGTCTAAGAGCATCACCGGATTGTTGGTCTTAGCCTTCTTCATCGACTGAATTATCTTTCCAGGCATGGCACCAATATAGGTCCTCCGGTGCCCGCGAATCTCGGCCTCGTCGCGCACCCCGCCTAAACTAAGGCGCACAAATTTCCGCTCTAACGCGCGGGCAATACTCCTGGCCAAGGTGGTTTTACCCACCCCTGGAGGGCCGACTAAACAAATAATGGGGCCCCTTAGATTGCCCACTAGATTGGCCACAGCGATGTATTCGATAATCCGCTCTTTTACTTTATCTAAACCATAGTGATCCTCATCTAAGATCGCTTGGGAATGTTCAACCGAGAGGTTGTCTTGGGTTTGGACCTTCCAGGGGACGGTGACCAACCAGTCGATAAAGGTGCGTACAATGTTGGCTTCCGAAGACATGGGGGGCATTTGTTTGAGCTTTTTAAGCTCCTTTAACGCCACTTCGCGAGCCCCTTCGTTCATCCCAGAGGTGCGGACTTTTTCTTCGTATTCCTCAAATTCCTCTTTGGCGTCTTCAGAGCCAAGCTCCTTTTGAATCGCCTTCATTTGTTCGTTGAGGTAATATTCTTTTTGGGTTCGCCCAATTTGGCCTTGGACCCGTTCCTTAAGCTTTTGTTCTAGTTTTTTATGCTCTTCTTCTTCAAGCATCCGGGCGTAAACCATCTCTAAGCGTTTTTTGTCGTTAAGTTCGTTTAGAAGGTCTTGCTGGCGCTGGATCTCTAGGGTCAAGAGCGGGGCGATCAGATCGGCCATTTCACCGGGAGAATAGTCGCCTGATAGAATCTTTTCTGCCGAATCAACCCCTTTGGTAACCCGCTTGAGGAAGTTTTTAAGTTCGTCTTTGACCGAGCGCACCAAGGCAACTGTTTCTAAGTCGCGGGCAGGCAGACAAACCAGCTTTTCGACTTCAGCAGAATAAGCGGTACTTTCTAAATCGACTTTCAGCCTTTTTCCACGGGCCTTGGCTTCAAAAAGCGCTTTGATGGTGCCGTTGGGCAGACGCATGATCTGCAAAACCGTACCGACGGTGCCGATCTGGTACAGGTCTTCGTTGCCCGGTTTTTCGATCATCGGGTCTTTCTGCGCAACCACAAATATTTCTCGATCCCCGGCCAAAGCCTCTTCGAGCGCCTCAATAGACTGTTGACGGCCAATAAAAAAGGGGGTGGTCATATGGGGAAAAACCACGATGTTACGCATGGGCAACATCGGCAGAGTGATAATGTTATTCTCTGATTTTTCAGTCATGTAGAGGCTCAAAGGGTTGGCTGCGACTATTCGCTTTTAAGTATAAGGCCTTAACCAACAAAGATCAACTAATACTCATCCCCTTTTAAGGGGACTGGTATTAAATCGTTTCAACCGAGGCCTTGGCTTGATTGGTTTTTTTAAGCTCCAATCGGTTCAAGGCGTCCACAAACGCATGGGCGGCGGCGATAAAAATGTCGGTGTTTGAGCCACGACCTGAGGTGGCCAAACCCCCTTCCTCAACGCCAATCGAAACAATCCCTTGGGCGTCCGTTCCGCCCGTGATCGACTGCACCGAAAACTTGGTAAGCCGACAAGTTGAACCCAAAATTTCCTTTATGCAATTAAGCCCTGCATCGATAGGGCCCGCACCTAAGGCCGAATGGGGAGGCAGTTCCTCCTCATCTCGCATTAGGGTAACCGTTGCGGTAGGGGGTGCGTCTGTACCGGAAAATACGTTGATTCGCAGTAATCGGTATCGGTCCTTACGTTGCACCCGGTCCCCGGCAATCAATAGTTCCAGGTCCTCGTCATAAACCACCTTCTTTTTGTCGGCGAGTTTTTTAAATTCCTCAAAAATGCGGGCTAATTCTTCGTCGTTGACTTGATAGCCCAATTCCTTAACCCGTTCGACCAAGGCCGCCCGACCGGAGTGTTTGCCCATCACCAAGTTGGACTTGGAGAGGCCTACCGATTCGGGGGTCATAATCTCATAGGTAAGACGGTTTTTTAGCATCCCATCTTGGTGAATGCCTGACTCGTGGGCAAAGGCGTTGTCACCCACGATGGCTTTGTTTGCCTGCACCAACTGGCCGGTAAGCTTGGTCAGCAATTTAGAGGAATGGATCAATTGGGTGGTGTCCACTTGGTGTTTAAGCCCGTAGTATTGACCCCGTACCTGCAACGCCATTACCAACTCTTCTAGGCTAGTATTGCCTGCCCGTTCGCCGATCCCGTTGATAGTGCATTCGATTTGTTTGGCGCCGCCTTGAAGGGCCGCCAAGCTGTTGGCTACTGCTAGCCCCAAATCGTTGTGGCAGTGAGCCGAAAACACCACCTCGTCGCCTCGGTAAACCTCGTTTTTTAAACGATTAAATAAAGCGTACATCTCTAAAGGGGTCGTGTAGCCTACGGTGTCGGGGATGTTGAGGATGGTTGCCCCGGCCTTAACCACAGCCGAGCAAATCTCTATCAAATACTCAATGTCCGAGCGCGTGGCGTCTTCGCAAGAAAATTCGACGTTCTCCGTATGCGCCTTTGCCCGCTCTACGGCGCGCACAGCCTTGGCCAAAGCCTGCGCCCGGTCGATCCGCAATTTTTCTTTTAAATGCAGGTCACTAGTGGAAATAAAACAATGAATTCCCCAATTGTGGCTGCCCTTTAGGGCATTCACCCCGGCGTCAATGTCATTATCCATCACTCGGCACAAAGAGACCACCCTTGGGCCTTTAAGCTCATGGCCAATCATCTGAACCGACTGAAAATCCCCAGGGCTACTGGCGGCAAACCCAGCCTCGATCGAATCCACCCCGAGGCGAGCGAGTTGCTTGGCCATCATCAGTTTTTCTTCCTGATTCATGCTGCAACCTGGTGATTGCTCACCGTCGCGTAAAGTGGTATCAAAAATATAAATACGCTGGGGGTCCATGGGGCTCCGTATCGGGCTCGCCGAGGTTAATGGTTGAAAAAGCGTTTAGTCTCATATTATAAGGTCCGGTGGGCGCTATGAAAAGGGCAATTTGCAGAATCCTAAAAAAAAAGTACCCTAGCCCAACTTTCCAAAATTAGGAGCACCATGCCTTTATCCATAGGGCTTTTAGGCTTTTATAAAAGGAGCCATAAGGCGGCTAAAAAAAACAACCCATTTGCAGCCTACCGCGCTAAGTTCACCTTCTTGCGTATTTTGGCTATTTTAGGGACCGTTTTCCTCGATGGGAGGGAGTTGAGATAATACATGGCCAACCTCTTCGCAAAGATCAAAGAAAAGATCAATCTTCATATAATTAGACCCGTTCTGGAGTCCCATTTGCCGGTCCGTTCAGTGGCGGTGGGCGCGGCGGTAGGGATGTTTGCCGGGATGACCCCCACCGTAGGGATACAGATGTGGGAGGTCTTTATGATTTGGTTGATATTTAAATATATATTTCGTTTCCGTTTTGATTTAGTTGTGGGTACAGCTTTGGTTTGGCTGAGTAACCCTATTACGTTAGTGCCCTTATATTATGGTTTTTTAGCCACTGGGGTGGGGTTCTTTCATCTCTTGGGTAAGGAAGTAGTGGGTATGGGGTATGCGGACTTTGAGAAAAAATTAGAAGCCATCACTGAAAACCCAGCGCTTTCTAGTTGGGGCAAAGCCCTTGAGGGAGGGCAGTTTCTTTTAGTTGATTTGGGTTACCCAATGATTATTGGCAGCCTTTTTTGGGCCACACCCTTAGCGATTTTGTCTTATTGGGCTACCATGAAATACCTGACCTTATATCGAAAAAAGAAGGCAGAAAGCTTGGGAATCTCTTACATAGAATGGCGGGAGCGGTATGAGCGCGCCTCGTAAACTGGAAGAGGAACAGATCGATAAAGATCTGCTAGAAATCGCCTGCAACCTGGATAATCAAAGCCCTGAAACCTTAGCTCCTCTGCTTGACCGGCTGCTTAAAGCCGGGGCCAAAGATGCTTGGCTAACCCCGATTGTGATGAAAAAGGGACGGCTTGCGGTTTGCTTACAGGTTTTAGCAATGGGGGCAGATTTAGAGAAGATTGAGCGGCTTATATTTAACGAAACCAAAACCTTAGGTTTAAGATACCACCCAGTCACCTGCCACCGGTTAGAAAAACGATGGTTCCTTGTCCAAACGCCTTGGGGGGGAGTTGGGGTTAAATTGGGCTATATGGACGGGGAGTTGATGCAGGCTAGCCCCGAATTCGAAGATTGCCTCGCCCTGGCAAATTCCGCCTCGGTTCCGCTAGAGCAGGTGTACCGAGCGGCCTTAGCGGCCTGGGAGGCCCTTGCCTAGTCGGGCAAGCTGATTTTTCCCATACTTACCGCCCTTCTGGCACCGGTTACCTCTGGCAGACTTGTGGGATTGCTGTTGATTCGTTCATGAGCAAACAAAGCGAAGGCTGCTGCTTCCTTCGAATCTGCGGTAAAAGCGCTGGTCGTTGGCAGGGGTTCAACAGAAAGGGGGGCCAGTCGCTCTTTGAGGTCAGCCATTAAAAGGGGGTGATGGGCGCCACCGCCAGAAACAAAAAGTCGGTCTAGCTTGGGTAAATGCTGTTCAAAGCTAAGAGCCACCGAGTGCGCCACAAAGGCCACTAGGTTGCGCAATAGGTCGAAATGACCACCTGGCCATTTGTTAAAGATACTTTGCACATAAGGCTGCCCAAACAATTCGCGGCCTGTAGATTTGGGCGGGCGTAGCTTAAAATAAGGATGATCGAGTAACAGGGCTAATAGTTGGGGATCAACCTTGCCTAAGGAGGAGAACTGCGCGTCTAGGTCGCAAGTAGAACCACCATGGCTGATAATAAAGGCGGCTTCGTTTAAAATCCCGTTGGCCGGGCCAGTGTCGAAAGCGATCAACGGTTCGTTAGGATCAGCAGGTAAATAGGTGACGTTGCCAATCCCACCTAGGTTTAAAAGGGCCGTGTTAAGGCCCGATTGGCCATAAAAAATACGATCAAGGTAGGGAACCAGCGGCGCACCAGAACCCCCTTGGCTGATGTCTGATACCCGAAAGTCTGAAACCACCGGGCAACCTAAGGTTTGTGCTAAAAGGGTAGCTTCGCCGGTTTGCAGACTAGAGTGACCATGTACGTGCCAAATGGTTTGGCCATGGGAGCCTACTAGGTCAATGGGCCCCAAATGCGCTTGGTCGCTTGCAAAATCCAGCGCCCTAGAAGCATAAAATTGACCTAGGTCCATATTAAGACGGCAAATCTCTTGGGCAGAGCCGTGAAAGCAACGGATGATTGCAGCCCTTAACGATTCAGGGTAGGGTTCAGTGGTGAAGGCCGCTTGCTCTATCTTGACTTGGGTCTTTTGACCACTGATCCAGAACAAGCCGAGGTCGAGCCCGTCTAGGCTGGTCCCGGTCATCATCCCTAAAACCAGACGCTTTTCTTTTTCGGCTAACGCCAGTAATCGACGCAAAAGGACTCCATGAAACCAAAGGTTCCCCTGATCTTGGGCTTCGACGGCCTTAGCCTTGATGAGGACACCAAAAGGCACCTCGCCGAGATCAACCCTTGGGGTATTATTCTGTTTAAACGAAATCTGGATAACGAGGAGCAAATCCGCTGGTTAATCGCCGAATTACGCGCTCTGTTAAGCCCGGTCTTGATAAGCCTGGACCATGAAGGGGGTGTGGTCAACCGATTTCCTGCGAACTTTGCCTTCCCGCCCAGTGCTTACGCCCTAAGTCACCTAGAGGACCCGATTTCTTTAAAAAAAGCGGCAAAAATGTTAGCGGCTTTGCCCGCCCATTTTGGGTTCGATTTAAACTTTGCGCCCTGTATTGACCTATTTGATTCGGTTTCCCCGGTAATCGGAATCCGGGGTTTTAGCGCGGACCCAAACGCCGTAGCCAATTGGGGATTAGCCGTGCTTGAGGCCCACAAAGAGGCGGGGATGCTATCGGTAGCAAAACACTTTCCTGGCCACGGGCGGGCCTTTGAGGACAGTCATTTTAAAGCGGGTGAGGTGGCGTTTACCCGGCAAAGTTTAGACGAACTCGATTTAGTCCCCTTTAAAAAATTAATCGAAGGTGGGGTGCCTTTGGTAATGCCCGCTCACCTGACCTATTTGGACCTAGACCCCGAGTACCCAGCCAGCCTATCTGAACGAGTGCTTTCGGGTATTTTGAAACGGGAGTTAGGATTTAAGGGGTTGGTGGTTTCAGATTGTTTGGAGATGCAAGGGCTAAGCGTACGATTCGCGCCCAAAGAAATGATCGAACTAGGTGCCAATGCTGGGCTAGACCTTTGGGTGAGTAGTTATAGCCTCAAAAAGGATCGGTTTTTTCAACGCCAATTGGCTGAGGTGTTGCGTTCTGAGGAAATCATGGGGCCAAACGCCAGGATTGAAGCCCTATTTAATAGACCTAAGCCGACCCAGCCACTCCCCCTGGGTGGGATATCTGAAGCCTTAGACCTAAGGCAGAAAACCCTAAAGGTCGAAGGACAACCGATTCGCCACGGCGGTCCTTGGCATCTTATTGAGGTTAGCGCCCGCAGGTTTGAAGGGATTAACGCAGACCAAGTGCAAACCAGCCTGATTCGAAAAATGGCTGAACAATTGGCCCCAGTCGAACGATATTCTCAAATTAGTTTGTCTAATTTAAAGGCATTGGAGGATATTGTGGTCGAATCCAAAGGCCGGGGGGAATTGGTGTTACTTATCACCAGAAACGCTAGGTTTCACGAGGCTTGGGAAGAGGCGCAAATCGTCTTAGGCCGAGGTGGTGCCGTGATTCATTTGGACCTATCCGATGGCGAGGATCAGGTGGTGCCAGCACTCCAAAAATGGAGCTGTTTTGGCTACGATTCCCTTAGTTTACAGCTACTATGCGGGGAACTAATCGCCCGGATTGCCTAAAAATGGTTAAAAACTGCTCGAATCTTTTGACATTAAGCCCTGTAACGCCTAGGATTCAGGCCAATAGACACTCTTAAACCCTTATTTCGACCGACATGGCCAGTATGAAAATGGGGCTGGAGATGAAGATGAGCCAACAGCTCATCATGACTCCTCAGCTCCAACAGGCAATTAAACTCTTACAGCTCTCTCGGGTCGAGCTCCAGGAATTGATCGACCAAGCGTTGATTGAAAACCCGACCTTAGAAGAACTGTCCGACGCCGAGGTCAGAGAGGAAGAAAAAGAAGAGGAAAAAAAAGAGGATGAAGGCGAGTCCGAAAACCTGATTGATGAGCAAGAACAGCTTAGCTACGATGAAGAATGGCAACATTACGTTGAATCAGGGGCAGGGGTTATCCAAGAAAGTCGCTCCCATGAGCCCGACGAAGATTCTAACCCCTTAGAAGCCACCATCAGCCGCACCGAGTCCCTAGCGGACCACCTCTTGTGGCAACTCGATATCTCTCGTTTAGAAGAAGTCGAACACGAAATTGCCGAATACCTAATTGGCAACATCGACGAAGACGGCTACCTTTCGGTTAGTATCCGTGAGCTTTTAGCCTCGACTCCGGGTTTGCAAAAACTATTGACCCAAGCTCTAAGTGATGGCTTGATTGATGCTCCAGGCTGGAGTAAGGAAAATAACCTTTTTGACGAACGCCATGACCTGCGGGCTAAAAAGGAACCGGTCAAAGGCAAACGAAAACGCCCTGAATTTGAGGAAGACGAAGAAGAAGAATTGGGCGAACCGATGGACGTGATGGACCTTGTCTCTAATGCCCATTGCGCGGTGGTGGAGCGGGTTTTAAAACGGGTGCAAAACTTCGATCCGCCTGGCGTTGGGGCTCGCAACCTAAAAGAATGTTTGCTTTTGCAACTGCGGGCTTTGAAGCTAGAGGGAAGTCTTGAGTGGCGGATTATCGACCAGCAAATGCACCTTTTAGAGCAAAAAGACCTAAAGCGTATCGCCCGACTACAAAAAGCAGAGATTGACGAAGTGGTGGCCGCTTATCAATTGATTACCGAGCTTGAACCCAAGCCAGGTCGCCCTTACGGGAGAGAGGTCACCCAGTATGTGGTCCCAGACGTTTTTATTTATAAACGAGGTGCCGAGTATGTGGTGAGTATGAACCACGAATCGCTGCCTAAGCTGCGGATCAACCCCTATTATCAACAATTGATTTCTGAGCAAAAGGTCAAAGAAGCGGTTCAAAAGAAGCCCGCTAGCGAGTCTGAAGACATGACCTATTTGTACCTGCAAGAGAAGATCAAGGCGGGCGATTGGCTGATGAAGTCGATTGAACAGCGACAAAAAACTATTTATCGAGTAGCCAAATCAATTCTCAAGTATCAATATGAGTTTTTTGAAAAAGGTATCGACTACCTCAAGCCTTTGGTGTTAAAGGACGTAGCAGAGGACATAGAGGTGCATGAATCGACAGTTAGTCGGATCACGACCAATAAATATGTCTATACACCCCAAGGGATCTTTGAATTAAAATACTTTTTTACCTCTGGGATTGATCAGGGGGACGGCGATGTAATCAGTTCTAAAAAGATCAAAGATTACATTAAGAAGCTGATTGATACGGAAGACAAAAAAAGACCTTTGACCGATTTACAGATCAAAAACATGCTTAAAGAAGCAGAACAGATCAAGGTAGCAAGACGGACCGTGGCCAAGTACCGCGAGGCCATGAACCTACTTCCCTCAAACAAACGCAAACAGCTTTATTAAAATGGCTAAAGGTTTCGAAGATATTGTGGGGTACTGCCAAAAGATGGGCTTGGAAGTAACCCGTCTGGACGGTTCTGCTCAAGTAGTGATTGTTTCCGCGCCAGATCGAGCGATTCATCAGATGGTGATTGATTGCGAAGGGGCTTTGTTGATCTTTGAGCAGCCGATATACCAGATTAAAAATGCAGGTGGCCCCCATTTCAAAAGGTTGCTGCAAATAAACCGCGAGTTGGTCCATGGAGCCTTTGTGATGGATGGTAGCGGTAATTGGATCTTGTTTCGCGATACGCTGGAATTAGAAAACTTGGATTTTAACGAATTCGAAGGCAGCATCAACGCTTTAAGTTTGGGGTTGGCCGAGTTTTCGTCAGAACTACTTGCGCTGAATCGGGGATAACCATGGCAGGACTTTTTCAAAGGCTTTTTAAGATCGGCGAAGCTGAAGGACATTCGGTATTAGACCAACTGGAAAACCCGGTCAAAATGACCGAGCAAGGGATTCGCGACCTTGAGAAGCATTATGTACAAGCGATCAAAGACTTAGCGGAAGTTAAAGCCCAGGTTAACAAGCAGCGGGCCGAGTTGCAAAAGGCCGAGACAGAGTCGGCTGATTATGAAGAAAAGGCGATGTTGCTTCTGAGTCGGGCTAAATCAGGTCAAATGGACCCCGCCCAAGCCGAAGACTTAGCCCGGCGGGCTCTGGCTCATAAGGCAGAGGCCCAAAAACGGATTCAATTGTATGGCTCGGGTTTGAGCCAACAGACCGAGGTAGTCAACCGAATGCAAGGTCAAGTGGACCGGATCAAAGGCCAGATTGACCAATATAAAAATGAGCTTAAAACTCTCCAAGCTAGAAGCAGTGCCGCCAAGGCGGCTACTAGGCTAGACAAACAGCTTGCCGGGGCTGATCCTAAAGGCACCGTGGAGATGCTCGAACGTATGCGCCAAAAGGTGGAGGACCAGGAAGCGCTTTCGGCGGCTTACGCCGACCTTGCTGACCGCCCAAAATCACTCGATGAGGAAATTCAGCGAGCTTTGGGTTCGGCAGATCAACCCCCCAAACTTTTAAACAGTCCTACTTCGAATCAGGATGATGACGAGTTGAGCCGTTTAAAGGCAAAATTGGGGATGAATTAACTTAAAATTGGTTTTATTCGGAGGAACCAATGAAGATGAAGAAATCCCAACTAATTGATCAGTTGGTCGTGGAGATGGAAAAAATGGCCATTGAAACCAATTCTAAACAGAAAACTGAGATCGCCCGCGAAACGGTGAATCTCTTTTTCAACAGTATTAAAGATGCGGTGGGCGCGGGAGACCGGGTAGAGATTCGTGGATTTGGCAGCTTTTCGACTAAAGAGTATGGCAAATATGTAGGTCGCAACCCCAAAACCGGGGAAAAGGTTCAAGTCGAGCCTAAAAAGCTGCCCGTATTTAGGCCCGGTCGCGAACTACGCGAGCAGGTCAACGAAAATCTAGACAAATAAAAAAAGGTCCTCTATCTAGTTGTTTCTTTGGGGGGGAAGTGCTTTAAAAAACCGAGAAAAGTTATTTACTTTTCTCGGTTTTTTTTTGCCCGACCCGTGCTTTTATCGGCCGTTTACCGCCCCGCTCCTGAAGCTGGTGTGTCAAAGTGGCGCTTTAAAACGAGGCTTTTTGACGTTTTAAGACCGCTGCATAGTTCAAGGTAGCTAACTTTCCGGCTTTTCGGCTCGTTTTTTCACTGAAATTTCCCCTTTGTGAGGCGGTT